>NZ_JBIWKD010000017.1:0-181891 GCF_044765485.1 Streptomyces sp. NPDC102451
ACTGCAGGGGGGACCCTGTGGGAGAGTAGGACGCCGCCGAACAATTATTCCGGGAAAGCCCCGTGCCCTTGTGGCACGGGGCTTTTCTGCGTTCACGGCTCCCGTCATGAGCCCCGCAGATCCGGGGGCGCGGGGGAGACAGCGAGTGCTGGTGCCGGCGGAACCTGGTCGGCCGCAACACCTCCGCCGCGACACATCCGGAGAAGCCATGAACTGGTGGTTCTGAGCACCCCTGAGTTCGGGGTATGCTTTACCTCGTTGCCGCAAGGCAGCAGGCCCCAATAGCTCAGTCGGTAGAGCGTCTCCATGGTAAGGAGAAGGTCTGCGGTTCGATTCCGCATTGGGGCTCAGCACAGAGAAAGGCCCCCGCCACTGGCGGGGGCCTTTCTCATGCCCGAGGCCCCGGGCCGACGCAGAGCGCCGGCCAAGGCCGCGCTAGAGGTTCTGCGGCTCCGGGACGCGCATGGCCAGGATGGCCATGTCGTCGGATGCGGGCTCCGCGGCGAAGCGCTCGACGGCCCGCAGGATGCGTCCGGCCACCGCGCCGGCCGTGAGGCCCGTGCACATGGCGAGGACATCGGCCAGGCCGTCATCACCCAGCATGCGAGCGCCCTCGCGGCGCTCGGTGACGCCGTCGGTCACACACAGCAGGACATCGCCCGGCTCCAGGGTGACCTCCTGCTCGTAGAGCTCGAGGTCCTCGATGACACCCAGCAGCGGCTGCGGTTCGGCCGCCGCCTCCACGGAGCCGTCCTGGCGCAGACGCAGGGGGAGAGGGTGGCCGGCGCAGACCACCTTCAGGAGGGCGCTGCCGTCCTCCTGGGGCCACAACTCCCCGTAGAGCAGCGTGAGGAAGCGGCTGCGCGCGCCCTCGTCCAGGATGGCGGCGTTCAGCCGCTCCAGCACCGCGGGGCCGCCGAACCCCTCACGGGCGAGCAGGCGCAGGGCATGACGGGCGAGGCCCGTGACGGCTGCCGCCTCCGGGCCCGTACCGCAGACGTCGCCGATGGCGAAGCCGTAGGCGCCGTCGCGGATGGGGAACACGTCGTAGAAGTCGCCACCGACCTCGTTGCCCTCGCCCGCCGCGCGGTAGATGACCTCGATCTCCACGTTGGGCACATCGGGCAGGCCGGGCGGGAGCAGGCTCCGCTGGAGGGACTGGCTGATGGCCATGCGCTCCGAGTACAGGCGGGCGTTGTCGAGGGCCAGCGCGGCCCTTCGGGACAGGTCCTCGGCCAGTTCGAGGATCTCCTGGCGGAAGTGTTCGTCGGACGGCTTGCCGAGGGTGAGCATGCCGATGACGCGGTTCCTCGCCACCAGCGGCAGGACCACGGTCTCGCCCCCCACGGCGACCGCAGTGGCCAGCGTGGTGCGGGCGGCCGCTCCCATGCTCAGGGGCGCGTCCCGGCCCAGGGTGCGCTTGGACGTGCGCAGGGCGGCCTGGTGACCGGCCTCCGTGGGCGCCGGCCAGATGCGGGCGCCGGGCGCCGGGACCGGGTCGGGCGGGTCGATGGACGAGAGCAGGGCCTTCAGACCGTCGATGCGCTCCTCGTCCTCGTGGAGGACGTAGGACAGATACGGCTCCGAGGACTGGTCCGCGATGGTGTAGACGGCACACCAGGTGGCCAGCGTAGGCACGGTCATCTGTGCCATCAGCGCCAGAGTCTGGTCCCTGTCCAGCGTTCCCGCCAGCAGGTCGGACGCCTCGACGAGGAAGGACAGCGAGCCCCGGCGCAGGCGTTCCAGCTCGCCCAGCCTGGCCGACTCGACGGCCAGTGCGATGCGGTCCGCGGCGAACTGCAGGCGCAGGGCCTCCTCGTTGGAGTACCGGCCCGCCGCTTCGGCCGCGACCCCGAGGGAGCCGGTGAGGCGGCCCTCGACCTTGAGCGGGACCGTGACGACGGAGCGCATCCCCGTGTCGCTGAGCAGCGGTACGGCGCCCGGGACGACGGTGAGGTCCTCGTGGACGGCGGGCATGCGGGCGGAGCCGTAGCGGCCCGTGCCGGCCTCGACAGGGACGCGTGCGAAGCGCTGGCGGGCCGAGGGAAGGCCGGTGGTCGCGCGGACCTCCAGCTCGGTCTCGTCGTCGGTGGCCAGCAGAAGGAAGGCGGCGTCGGCGTCCAACATGTCGCGCGCCCGCTCGACCGTGCGCTGCAGCAGTCCGTCGAGATCGTCCGGGGCCGGTGAGCCGATGAAGATCTCGAACGGATCCGTACTGCGGTTCTCGGCCGAGGAGTCGGAGACGGGGGCGCGCACCGGCGTCTGGAGCACAGCGCGTTCGTAGTCGCGTACGAGGAGACAGACGGTGGAGGGGGCGCCGTCGGCGTCGCGGACTCTGAGATGCGAGGCGTACACAGGGATGACCCGGCCGTCGGCGCCGCGGATGCCGTAGCTGCCCTCCCAGCGGGAGAGTTGCAGTGCGTCGGCGATGCCGGTGTTGGTGCCCGGGGTGTGCGGCCAGGCCACGAAGTCAGTGAGCTGCTTGCCGGAGACCTGCTCGGCGGCGTAACCGAAGAGGAAGGTGGCGTCGTCGTTCCACGAGGCGATGGAGCCGGAGCCGTCGGTCTGGACGACGGCCACCCGCACCCGCTGTTCCGCCACCGGCAGGAGAGCGGTGGGCAGGACCGGGCTCGCCGAGCGGATACCCACCGGGCGTTCGGGAAGGTCGAGCTGGAACCAGACATGTTTGTGCGTCGGGGTGTACTCGACGCCCCAGCGGGAAGCGAGCGCCGCGCAGAGGAGCAGGCCGCGGCCGCCCTCCCGGTCCGGGCTGCCGAAGTCGAGGCCGGAGCTCTGGAGCGGGACCTCCCGCTCCGGGTAGTGGTCCGAGACCTCGACGCGTACGCCGTCCTCCGTGCGCAGACAGAGCACGTCGGCGGCCGTACCCGCGTGAACGACCGCGTTGGTCACGAGTTCACTGGTAAGAACGACGGCGTCGTCAACGACGTCCGTGTACCCCCACCCCTGAAGGGTGTCGCGGACGAATGCGCGGGCGGTTGCGACCGAGCGTCCGACCGGATCGAAGGTGGCAGCCGCGCGCGCGGTGATCACAGCACTCCCCATATGGTGTCTCGTCGCTTCCCCGAGTCCTGTGCCCGTATATCGCCGCTTCGATTCGTCTGCCAGGCTAGACGTTCGCCAGGCCTCCCGCGTACACGAGGGCAGACTTGGGTACGCAGGCCACCCAGTGGTTGTGCGCCGGGCGCACAACTATGGGTCCCCCGGTGAGGGAAATGGGACGACCATGAGATCTTCCTCGCCCTCCCGCTCCGGCCTGGTACGTTTCAACGATTTGACGACCGCATAGTCACCCGTTGACGGTGTGCTGTGGCGGTGAGCCAAAGTGGAAGTGGGCAAGCTTCCGACAGCGGCCCGAGTAACGGCCCGAGCGATACGGTCAACCCCTGCGGGAGGGACACGGTGGAGTCTGGCGTGGCGGCGCGGGGTTCAGGAACGCGCACAAAAGGCGGGCAGTCCGTGAAAAAGCAGCGCAATGGGACCATCGATGTGGACGCGGCGGCTCTGAACAGACTGCTCGCGGCCCTCGTGGCGATGCGTGACGGCAACTTCCGCAGGCGGCTCACCGTCTCCGGCGACGGCGTACTCACGGAGATCGCCGCGGTCTTCAACGAGGTGGCCGACCGCAATCTGCATCTGACGGGCGAGCTCGCCCGTGTGCGGCGCGTGGTCGGGCGCGAGGGGAAGCTCACCGAGCGTCTGGAGACCGGCGCCTGCGAGGGCTCCTGGGCCGCTGCGATCGATGCCTCCAACGAGCTCGTCGACGACCTGGCGCGACCCGTGTCCGAAGTCGGACGGGTACTCTCCGCGGTCGCCGACGGTGATCTCGAGCAGCGGATGGAACTGCGCACCCACGCTCCGGACGAGACCGTACGCCCGCTGCGCGGGGAGTTCCTCAAGGTCGCCCGCACGGTCAACAACCTGGTCGACCAGCTCTCCGCGTTCACCGAGCAGGTGACGCGGGTCGCGGTCGAGGTGGGCACCGAGGGCAAGCTGGGCGGCCAGGCACAGGTGCGCGGCATGTCCGGGTCGTGGAAGGACCTCACGGACTCCGTCAACACCATGGCCTACCGGCTCACCGCACAGGTGCGCGACATCGCCCTGGTGACGACTGCCGTGGCCAAGGGGGACCTGTCACGGAAGGTCACCGTCCATGTGGCCGGTGAGATGCTCCAGCTCAAGAACACCGTCAACACGATGGTGGACCAGCTGTCGTCGTTCTCCTCCGAGGTGACCCGGGTCGCGCGTGAGGTGGGCACCGAGGGCGAACTGGGCGGGCAGGCGACGGTCCCGGGGGTGGCGGGGGTCTGGAAGGACCTCACCGACTCCGTCAACACGATGGCCGGCAACCTCACGTCCCAGGTGCGCGGCATCGCCGAGGTGACGACCGCCGTCGCCAACGGCGACCTGTCGCAGAAGGTCACGGTGAGCGCCCGCGGCGAGGTCGCGCAGCTCGCCGAGACGATCAACCAGATGACCGAGACGCTGCGTACCTTCGCGGATGAAGTGACACGCGTGGCCAGCGAGGTCGGTGGCGAGGGCCTGCTCGGCGGCCAGGCCCAGGTGCCGGGTGCCGCGGGCACCTGGAAGGACCTCACCGACTCGGTGAACACGGTCTTCCGGAACCTGACGACACAGGTGCGTGACATCGCCCAGGTGACCACCGCGGTGGCCAGTGGTGACATGACGCAGAAGGTCACCGTCGACGTGGCCGGCGAGATGCTGGAGCTGAAGAACACCGTCAACACGATGGTGGACCAGCTCCAGGCCTTCGGTTCGGAGGTGACCCGGGTCGCCCGGGAGGTCGGTGTCGAGGGCCGTCTCGGCGGCCAGGCCGAGGTGCCGGGGGCGGCGGGGACGTGGAAGGACCTCACCGACTCGGTGAACACCGCGTTCCGTAACCTCACGGGCCAGGTGCGTGACATCGCGCAGGTGACCACGGCCGTCGCCAACGGTGATCTGTCGCAGAAGGTCACCGTCGACGTGGCCGGCGAGATGCTGGAGCTGAAGAACACCGTCAACACGATGGTGGCGCAGCTGTCCAACTTCGCCGACCAGGTGACACGGATGGCCAGGGACGTGGGCACGGAGGGCCGCCTGGGCGGTCAGGCACGTGTGGACGGTGTCTCCGGCACGTGGAAGGAACTCACCGACTCCGTCAACTTCATGGCCGGGAACCTGACGTCCCAGGTGCGCCAGATCGCCCAGGTGACCACTGCGGTGGCGCGGGGTGACCTGTCGCAGAAGATCGATGTGGACGCCCGGGGCGAGATCCTGGAGCTGAAGAACACCATCAACACGATGGTCGACCAACTCTCCGCCTTCGCCGACCAGGTGACCCGGGTCGCCCGCGAGGTGGGTACGGACGGCCGTCTCGGCGGTCAGGCCCAGGTGCCCGGTGTGGCAGGCGTGTGGCGTGATCTGACCGACTCGGTGAACGGCATGGCGGGGAACCTCACCGCCCAGGTCCGCAACATCGCGCAGGTCGCCACCGCGGTGGCGCGGGGTGACCTGTCGCAGAAGATCGATGTGGACGCCCGGGGCGAGATCCTGGAGCTGAAGAACACCCTCAACACGATGGTCGACCAGCTGTCGAACTTCGCGGAGCAGGTGACCCGGGTGGCCCGTGAGGTGGGCACGGAGGGGATCCTCGGCGGGCAGGCGGAGGTGCAGGGCGTCTCCGGTACGTGGAAGGATCTCACCCAGTCCGTCAACGGCATGGCGAACAACCTGACGCTCCAGGTGCGCAACATCGCCGAGGTCACCACGGCGGTCGCGAAGGGCGATCTCTCCAAGAAGATCACCGTCGACGCCAAGGGCGAGATCCTCGAACTGGTGACGACGGTCAACACGATGGTCGACCAGCTGATGAACTTCGGCGACGAGGTGAGCCGGGTCGCCCGTGAGGTGGGTACCGAGGGCATCCTCGGCGGTCAGGCCCGGGTGCGCGGTGCGACCGGCATCTGGAAGGACCTCAGCGAGAACGTCAACCTGATGGCCAACAACCTGACCAGTCAGGTGCGGAACATCTCCCGGGTCTCGTCCGCGGTCGCCAACGGCGACCTGACGAAGAAGGTGACGGTCGAGGCGCGTGGCGAGGTCGCCGAACTCGCCGACACCGTCAACACGATGGTGACGACCCTGTCCTCGTTCGCCGACGAGGTGACCCGGGTGGCCCGCGAGGTGGGCACCGAGGGGGAGCTGGGCGGCCAGGCGCGCGTACCGGGTGTCTCGGGCACCTGGAAGGACCTCACCGAGTCGGTGAACTCGATGGCGTCCAACCTGACCGGTCAGGTGCGCCAGATCGCCACGGTGACCACGGCCATCGCCAAGGGCGATCTCACCAAGAAGATCGACATCGATGCGCGCGGTGAGATCCTGGAGCTGAAGAACACCATCAACACGATGGTCGACCAGCTCTCCTCGTTCGCCGAGCAGGTGACCAGGGTCGCCCGCGAGGTGGGTACCGAGGGCCAGCTGGGTGGCCAGGCCCGGGTCCGGGACGTCGACGGAACGTGGCGCGACCTCACCGAGTCGGTGAACGAGATGGCAGGGAACCTGACCCGTCAGGTGCGCGCCATCGCGGCCGTCGCGACCGCGGTGACCCGTGGCGATCTCAACCTCAAGATCGACGTCGATGCGGCCGGCGAGATCCAGGTGCTGCAGGACAACATCAACACGATGATCGCGAACCTCCGCGACACCACGCTCGCCAACAAGGAGCAGGACTGGCTCAAGGGCAACCTCGCCCGGATCTCCGGTCTGATGCAGGGCCGCCGCGACCTGGACGACGTCGCCTCGCTGATCATGAGCGAGCTGACGCCGGTCGTCTCCGCCCAGCACGGTGCGTTCTTCCTGGCCATGACCACCGGTGACGGCGACGAGGTCGGGTCGGACGGCGGCAGGGAGAGCTCGTACGAGCTGCGCATGCGCGGTAGTTACGGCTACTCGGCGGGCTCCATGCCGACCTCCTTCCGGCCCGGTGAGACGCTCATCGGCACGGCGGCCGAGGAGAAGCGGACCATCCAGGTGGACAATGTGCCACCGGGGTACCTGAAGATCTCCTCCGGGCTCGGCGAGGCGCCGCCCGCGCATGTGATCGTGCTTCCGGTGCTCTTCGAGGGCCAGGTGCTCGGGGTCATCGAACTGGCGTCGTTCCAGCCGTTCACGCACATCCAGCGGGACTTCCTCAACCAGCTCGCCGAGATGATCGCCACCAGCGTCAACACGATCAGCGTCAACACGAAGACCGAGAAGCTCCTCGAGCAGTCCCAGGAGCTCACCGAGCAGCTGCGCGACCGTTCGCAGGAGCTCGAGAACCGGCAGAAGGCGCTCCAGGCGTCCAACGCCGAGCTGGAGGAGAAGGCGGAGCTGCTGGCCCAGCAGAACCGCGACATCGAGGTGAAGAACACCGAGATCGAGGAGGCGCGGCAGGTCCTGGAGGAGCGCGCCGAGCAGCTCGCCGTCTCGATGCGCTACAAGTCCGAGTTCCTGGCCAACATGTCGCACGAGCTGCGTACGCCGCTCAACTCGCTGCTCATCCTGGCCAAGTTGCTCGCGGACAACGCCGAGGGCAACCTCTCGCCGAAGCAGGTGGAGTTCGCCGAGACGATCCACGGGGCGGGTTCCGACCTGCTCCAGCTGATCAACGACATCCTCGACCTGTCCAAGGTCGAGGCGGGCAAGATGGACGTCAGCCCGACGCGCATCGCCCTGGTGCAGCTGGTCGACTACGTGGAGGCCACGTTCCGGCCGCTCACCGCGGAGAAGGGGCTCGACTTCTCCGTACGGGTGTCCCCGGAGCTCCCCGCGACGCTGCACACGGACGAGCAGAGGCTGCTCCAGGTCCTGCGCAACCTCCTGTCCAACGCGGTGAAGTTCACCGACAGCGGCGCCGTCGAACTGGTCATCCGGCCGGCCGGGGCCGATGTGCCGAACGCCATCAGGGAACACCTGCTGGAGGCCGGCTCGCTGCGTGACGCCGACGGCGACCTGATCGCCTTCTCGGTCACCGACACCGGGATCGGCATCGCGTCCAGCAAGATGCTGGTGATCTTCGAGGCGTTCAAGCAGGCGGACGGTACGACCAGCCGCAAGTACGGGGGGACGGGCCTCGGCCTCTCCATCAGCCGGGAGATCGCGCGTCTGCTGGGCGGTGAGATCCACGCGGCGAGCGAGCCGGGACGTGGCTCGACCTTCACGCTGTACCTGCCCCTGCACCCGAGCGAGCTCCCTCCGCAGGGCTATCCGCAGATGGGCCCCGGTCCCATCGAGGTCCACGCGGGTTCCGCGGAGGGCGCCCTGCACCTGGAGGCGTCGCAGGGCAACGGGACCGAGCAGCCACTGGGCGACCCCGCTAACTCCGCAGGGGTGTTCCGGCGCCGTCGCAAGGCGCTGGGGGGTACGGCACAGCGCCCCGCCCTGGCCAACGGCAGGTCCGAGGAGGAGAGCGCGGCCCCCGAGGAGTGGGTGCAGAGCGCTCAGGAGGAGCAGGAACCCCGCAGGACGTTCCGCTTCCACGGCGAGAAGGTGCTGATCGTCGACGACGACATCCGCAACGTCTTCGCCCTCACCAGCGTGCTGGAGCAGCACGGGCTGTCGGTGCTGTACGCGGAGAACGGGCGCGAGGGCATCGAAGTCCTCGAACAGCACGATGATGTGACGATCGTTCTGATGGACATCATGATGCCCGAGATGGACGGTTACGCGACCACGACGGCGATCCGCCGGATGCCTCAGTTCGCGGGGCTGCCGATCGTCGCGCTGACCGCCAAGGCCATGAAGGGCGACCGCGAGAAGGCGATCGACTGCGGAGCCTCCGACTACGTGACGAAGCCGGTCGACTCCGACCATCTGCTGTCGGTGATGGAGAAGTGGATGCGCGGAGAGTGACAGCGCGGGGAGCGGTACGCAGGAATCCGTCGGCAGGCTGTGCGCGGGAGGGTGTGAGTGAGCGGATTCCGGGGAACCTTCTGGTCTTCGACCGCGTTTTCGCTATGTGCACAGTGACATCGCGGTGACAGGGTGTGGTGACGGGCGGGGTGCAGCTACCATGACCGGCACAAGGACGGACGGCGTAAGGGAGTCGTCCCCTGGGGCGGCACCCGGTGCGATTCCGGGGCGAGGAGGACGGGCCATGGTGCAGAAGGCCAAGATCCTCCTGGTCGATGACCGGCCGGAGAATCTGCTGGCGCTGGAGGCCATCCTCTCTGCGCTCGATCAGACACTGGTACGGGCATCGTCAGGGGAGGAAGCGCTCAAAGCGCTGCTCACGGACGATTTTGCCGTGATTCTGCTGGACGTACAGATGCCCGGCATGGACGGATTCGAGACGGCCGCGCACATCAAGCGGCGGGAGCGGACCCGGGACATCCCGATCATCTTCCTGACCGCGATCAACCACGGTCCGCATCACACCTTCCGCGGTTACGCGGCGGGTGCGGTGGACTACATCTCGAAGCCCTTCGACCCCTGGGTGCTGCGCGCCAAGGTCTCGGTCTTCGTCGAGCTGTACATGAAGAACTGCCAGCTTCGCGAACAGGCGGCGCTGCTGCGGCTCCAGCTCGAGGGCGGCGCCCATCAGGGCGCGCACGAGAAGGAGCCGGCCGGTCTGCTCGCCGAGCTGTCGGCGCGGCTCGCCGCGGTCGAGGAGCAGGCCGAGGCCCTCTCCAAGCAGTTGGACGACGAATCGGCGGACGCCGCCGCCGTGGCCACCGCCGCCCATCTGGAGCGCAAGCTCACCGGACTGCGCCGCGCGCTCGACGCGCTGGAGCCCGGTGCGGGCGGCTCCGCGGCCCCCCTGCCCTCGCAGAGCTGACCCGCGTCGGCTGAGGGGCCGTCAGTTCGACGCCCGCGTACGGGCGACACGGACGGGTGAAGCCGTAGGCACACGTGTCCACCGGCGTCGACACCGGTAACCTCAGTCACATGGCCTCACGTACGTCCGGCAAGGGTTCCCTGGGTGCGGCGGGCACCGCGAAGCGCGCCGGCCGTACCCAGGGACCGGCGAAGAAAGCCGCGCCAGCCAAGAAGGCGGCGGCGAAGAAGACGGCGCCCGCCAAGAAGGCACCGGCCAAGAAGGCGGCCGCGAAGAAACCCGCGCCCAAGCCGGCGCCGTCCCCCACAGGGGGCGTGTACCGGCTCGTCCGCGCGCTCTGGCTGGGTACCGCGCACGGCGTCGGGGCGGTCTTCCGCTCCATAGGGCGCGGTGCGAAGGGACTTGACCCGGCGCACCGCAAGGACGGGCTCGCCCTGCTGCTCCTGGGGCTGGCGCTGGTCGTGGCGGCGGGCACCTGGTCGCATCTGCGGGGGCCCGTCGGCGATCTCGTCGAGATGCTCGTCACCGGGGCGTTCGGCCGGCTCGATCTGCTGGTGCCGATACTGCTGGGTGCCGTCGCGGTGCGGCTGATCCTCTATCCGGAGAAGCCCGAGGCCAACGGTCGTATCGTCATCGGGCTCTCCGCCCTCGTCATCGGTGTGCTCGGCCAGGTCCACATCGCCTGTGGATCGCCGGGGCGCGAGGACGGCACCGGTGCCATGCAGGACGCGGGCGGTCTGATCGGCTGGGCCGCTTCCCAGCCCCTCGTCTTCACGATGGGCGAGGTCCTCGCGGTCCCGCTCCTTCTGCTGCTGACGGTCTTCGGGCTGCTGGTCGTCACCGCCACCCCGGTGAACGCCATCCCCCGGCGGCTGCGCCAGCTCGGCGTCAGACTCGGCATCGTCGACCCGGTGTACGTACCGGGCGAGGAGGACGGGAGCGACGACGAGCGGTACGACGAACAGTGGCGCGAGGCGCTGCCCGAGCGCTCGCGGCGTTCCTCGGGGCGCCGCTCGGAGACGGACGGCGTGTACGACCCGGACCAGGCCGAGGGCGAGGCGTTGGCCAAGCGGCGCCGGCCCCGTAAACCGTCCGCCCAGCCCGCGATGAACCGCACCATGGACGCCGTGGACGTCGCGGCCGCGGCGGCTGCCGCCCTCGACGGTGCGGTGCTCAACGGCATGCCGCCGTCGCCGGTCGTCGCCGATCTGACCCAGGGCGTATCACCGGACCGGGAGCGGACCGGCACTCCGGTGCCCGGCGCGCGGTCGGCGGAGAAGGCACCGTCCGGCGAAGGGCGCGGGGAGAAGAACACCTCGTCCTCCGGCGACGGCGTGCCCGATCTGACGAAGCCCGCCCCCGAGCGGTCCGGGGCACTGCCCGCCCGGGCGGAGCAGCTCCAGCTCTCCGGTGACATCACCTACTCGCTGCCCTCGCTGGACCTGCTGGAGCGTGGCGGCCCCGGGAAGACGCGCAGCGCCGCCAACGACGCGGTCGTCGCCTCGCTGACCACCGTCTTCACGGAGTTCAAGGTCGACGCGGCCGTCACCGGCTTCACCCGCGGCCCGACCGTCACCCGGTACGAGGTGGAGCTCGGCCCCGCCGTCAAGGTCGAGCGGATCACCGCCCTCACCAAGAACATCGCCTATGCCGTCGCCAGCCCGGACGTCCGCATCATCTCCCCGATCCCGGGCAAGTCCGCCGTCGGCATCGAAATCCCCAACTCCGACCGGGAGATGGTCAACCTCGGCGACGTGCTGCGGCTCGCGGACGCGGCCGAGGACGACCACCCGATGCTCGTCGCGCTCGGCAAGAACGTCGAGGGCGGCTACGAGATGGCCAACCTGGCGAACATGCCGCACGTCCTGGTCGCCGGTGCGACCGGTTCCGGCAAGTCCTCCTGCATCAACTGTCTGATCACCTCGGTCATGGTGCGGGCGACTCCGGAGGACGTGCGGATGGTGCTCGTCGACCCGAAGCGCGTCGAGCTCACCGCCTACGAGGGCATCCCGCACCTCATCACGCCCATCATCACCAACCCGAAGAAGGCCGCCGAGGCGCTCCAGTGGGTCGTGCGGGAGATGGACCTCCGCTACGACGACCTAGCGGCCTACGGCTTCCGGCACATCGACGACTTCAACCACGCGGTGCGCACGGGCAAGGCCAAGACGCCCGAGGGGAGCGAGCGCGAGCTCTCGCCCTACCCGTACCTGCTGGTCATCGTCGACGAGCTGGCGGACCTCATGATGGTGGCCCCGCGCGACGTCGAGGACTCCATCGTCCGCATCACCCAGCTGGCGCGTGCGGCCGGCATCCACCTGGTGCTCGCCACGCAGCGCCCCTCCGTCGATGTCGTGACCGGGCTGATCAAGGCGAACGTGCCCTCCCGGCTCGCCTTCGCCACCTCGTCGCTCGCCGACAGCCGGGTCATCCTCGATCAGCCCGGTGCCGAGAAACTCATCGGAAAGGGTGACGGCCTGTTCCTGCCCATGGGGGCGAACAAGCCGACCCGTATGCAGGGGGCCTTCGTCACCGAGGCCGAGGTCGCGGCCGTCGTCCAGCACTGCAAGGATCAGATGGCGCCGGTCTTCCGCGACGATGTCGTGGTCGGCACCAAGCAGAAGAAGGAGATCGACGAGGACATCGGCGACGATCTCGATCTGCTCTGTCAGGCGGCCGAGCTGGTCGTGTCGACGCAGTTCGGGTCGACCTCGATGCTCCAGCGGAAGCTGCGGGTCGGCTTCGCGAAGGCCGGTCGGCTGATGGACCTGATGGAGTCGCGCAACATCGTGGGTCCCAGCGAGGGTTCCAAGGCGCGCGATGTCATGGTGAAACCGGACGAGCTCGACGGTGTGTTGGCCGTCATTCGTGGGGAAACCGCTTCGTAAGAGTTTTGCGGGCAACCGTTTCGCCCGGCCGTACGTCAAGTTGAAAGGAGGAGCAACGGGATGATCCGTCCGGTGCTCCGTCCCCTGTCCTGCCCGAGGGGCTTCCCGGCGAACCCGATGGCGTACAAAGTCGTCGCTCCCGGTTGCCCCACCCTTTCGTACCACCCCTAGACTGAACATCCAGCAGGTGGCTCACGCTCGAAAGGCGCCCCCGTGTCCATCGGCAACTCCC
This sequence comes from Streptomyces sp. NPDC102451, assembly GCF_044765485.1. Lineage (NCBI taxonomy): Bacteria > Bacillati > Actinomycetota > Actinomycetes > Kitasatosporales > Streptomycetaceae > Streptomyces > Streptomyces sp. NPDC102451. The sequence continues at coordinate 12,956 of NZ_JBIWKD010000017.1, forward strand.
CCGAAGACGACCGGCCTTCGATCGGTCGCGCGCTTCAGCAGGCTCGTATCGCCGCAGGTCTGACGGTCGAGGAAGTCAGCAGCTCCACCCGGGTGCGCATCCCCATCGTGCACGCGATCGAGGAGGACGACTTCTCCCGCTGCGGCGGCGACGTGTACGCCCGCGGCCATATCCGTATGCTCGCCCGAGCCGTCCGGCTCGACCCCGACCCACTGATCGCGGAGTTCGACGCCGAGCACGGCGGCCGTCCCGCGCCCACGCCCGCGGCGCCGCTGTTCGAGGCGGAGCGGATCCGCTCCGAACCCCGTCGGCCCAACTGGACCGCGGCCATGGTCGCCGCGATCGTCGCCGTGGTCGGCTTCGTCGGCTTCACGCTCTTCAGCGGTGAGGACGAGGGATCGGGCTCGGCACAGGTCGCCGAGGGTTCGACTCCCGACAAGACCACTCCCAAGCCCACCACGACCAAGCCCGCCGACCCCAAGCCCGTACCCTCCGAAAGTGCCATCGCCGCGGCTCCGCGGGACAAGGTGACGGTCAGGCTGAGCGCCACCGAGGGCAAGAGCTGGATCTCCGCCAAGGACCACAACGGGCGGCTGCTCTTCGACGGTCTGCTGGCCCAGGGCGACTCCAAGACCTTCCAGGACAAGGAGCGGATCGACCTCGTCCTCGGGGACGCCGGAGCGATCGATCTCTTCGTCAACGGCAAGAAGGTCGACGACCAGTTCGAATCCGGTCAGGTCGAACGGCTCTCGTACACCAAGGGTGACCCCGAGGTCGGCTGACCTCTCCACCCGTGCTTTCCCGACGGTGGGTACCCGGCAGGCGCCGGGTACCCACCGTCCTGCTTTCCCGCCGATTCACCGACTGTTCGGTCACTCCCCGTAGCAGTGAACCCTGCACGGCAGGGGGACTGCCGGGACAAAGTAGTCTTGAGTCCATGCCCGAACGCCGTACCGTCGCCCTTGTCACTCTTGGCTGCGCCCGTAACGAGGTGGACTCGGAGGAGCTCGCAGGCCGCTTGGCAGCGGACGGCTGGGAGCTCGTCGAGAACGCCACGGACGCTGATGTCGCCGTCGTCAACACCTGTGGGTTCGTGGAGGCCGCCAAGAAGGACTCCGTCGACGCCCTGCTCGAAGCCAACGATCTGAAGGATCACGGCAGAACCCAGGCCGTCGTGGCCGTCGGCTGCATGGCCGAGCGCTACGGCAAGGATCTGGCCGAGGCGCTGCCGGAAGCGGACGGAGTCCTCGGATTCGACGACTACGCCGACATCTCCGACCGTCTGCAGACCATCCTCAACGGTGGCATCCACGCCTCCCACACCCCGCGCGACCGGCGCAAGCTGCTGCCGATCAGCCCGGCCGAGCGGCAGGACGCCGCCGTCGCGCTGCCGGGGCACGCCCAGGAGATCGCACCCGCCCCCGCCGACCTTCCGGAGGGCGTCGCGCCCGTCTCCGGGCCGCGGGCACCGCTGCGCCGGAGGCTGGGGACCAGCCCGGTCGCCTCGGTGAAGCTCGCCTCGGGCTGTGACCGGCGCTGCTCGTTCTGCGCCATCCCGTCCTTCCGCGGCTCGTTCATCTCACGGCGCCCCTCCGACGTCCTCGGAGAGACCCGCTGGCTCGCCGAGCAGGGCGTCAAGGAGGTCATGCTCGTCTCCGAGAACAACACCTCGTACGGCAAGGACCTCGGGGACATCAGGCTGCTGGAGACCCTGCTGCCCGAGCTCGCCGACGTCGACGGGATCGAGCGCATCCGCGTCAGCTACCTGCAGCCCGCCGAGATGCGGCCGGGGCTGATCGACGTACTCACCTCGACGCCCAAGGTCGCCCCCTACTTCGACCTCTCCTTCCAGCACTCCGCCCCCGGGGTGCTGCGCGCGATGCGGCGGTTCGGCGACACGGACCGCTTCCTCGAACTCCTGGACACCATTCGGTCCAAGGCGCCCGAGGCCGGTGCGCGGTCGAACTTCATCGTGGGCTTCCCCGGTGAGACGGAGGCCGACCTCGCCGAGCTGGAACGCTTCCTGACCGGCGCGCGGCTGGACGCCATCGGGGTCTTCGGCTACTCCGACGAGGAAGGCACCGAGGCGGTCGGCTACGAGAACAAGCTGGACGCCGACGTCATCGCCGAGCGCCTCGCGCACATCTCGCAGCTCGCGGAGGAGCTGACCTCGCAGCGCGCCGAGGAGCGGGTCGGGGAAACCCTCCAGGTCCTCGTCGAGTCCGTGGAGTCGGACGAGGACGGGCCCGTGGCGGTGGGCCGGGCCGCCCACCAGGCGCCGGAAACGGACGGCCAGGTCGTCTTCACCGCACGCGAAGGGCTCACGCCGGGCCGTATGGTCGAAGCGAAGGCAGTGGGCACCGAGGGAGTGGACCTCGTGGCCGAACACCACGAGCTTGCGGAGGCAGCCAGATGACGGGAGCCCCGGCATCCGCGGCAGGCGGCTCCGGCGCGACGCCGGCGCCCCGCGGCGGCAAGCTGGGCGCGGCGGCCGTCAACCAGGCCGGTCTGTGGAACATCGCGAACATCCTCACGATGGTGCGGCTGCTGCTCGTCCCGGGCTTTGTCATGCTCCTCCTGCACGACGGCGGCTACGACCCGGTCTGGCGGTCGTTCGCCTGGGCGGCCTTCGCCATCGCGATGATCACGGATGTGTTCGACGGCCATCTGGCACGCACGTACAACCTGGTCACCGATTTCGGGAAGATCGCCGACCCCATCGCGGACAAGGCGATCATGGGCGCGGCCCTGATCTGCCTGTCCTCGCTCGGGGATCTGCCGTGGTGGATCACGGGTGTGATCCTCTTCCGTGAGCTCGGCATCACACTCATGCGGTTCTGGGTCATCCGGCACTCGGTGATCCCCGCCAGCCGCGGCGGGAAGGTGAAGACCCTCGCCCAGGGCATCGCCGTGGGCATGTACGTCCTGGCGCTGACGGGCCCCCTGGCGACCCTGCGCTTCTGGGTGATGATGGCGGCCGTCGTCCTGACGGTCGTCACCGGCCTCGACTACGTACGCCAGGCCGTCGTGCTGCGCCGCCGCGGGCTCGCCGCCGAGCGGGCCGCCGCCATGGAAGCGGTCACGGCGGCAGCGGCCGTGGACGGCGTCGCGGTGGCGCGGATCACCACGGATGATGCCGACGGGACGGCTGAGGGCACGGCGGAGCCTCTCGCGGAATCCGTCGGGGAGCGCGTGGCAGGCAGCCGCGGCCCCGCGGAGGCGGAGCGGTGACGTCCGCCGCGGCCGGGGTTCTGCGGCAGCTCCAGGGGCGCGGTGAGACGCTCGGGGTCGCCGAGTCCCTCACCGGCGGTCTGGTGGCCGCCGAGCTCACCTCCGTGCCCGGCGCCTCGCAGTGCTTCCGCGGGTCCGTCACGGCGTACGCCACGCCCCTGAAGCGTGATCTGCTCGGAGTCGACGGCACACTCCTGGCCGAGCGCGGAGCGGTGGACCCGGCCGTCGCCCTGGGAATGGCCGACGGCGTGCGCCGGGCTCTCGGCGCTGACTGGGGCATCTCGACCACCGGGGTCGCCGGCCCCGAGCCGCAGGACGGCAAGCCCGTGGGAACGGTCTTCATAGCCGTTTCCGGGCCGGGCGGCGTACAGAAAGTCGCCGAGCTGAGGTTGAACGGCGGGAGGGCGGACATCCGTAAGGAGAGTGTACGGAGCCTGCTCGAACTGCTCTCCGGCGAACTCGGCGAAAACGCGAGGGCACAGGATACGGAACAGAACGGGGGGACTTGATGTTTGCAGCCCTGAGTGAACACGACATCGCTCCCCGCACGGCCGCAGCGCAAGGCGGTACGGTGGGGCGTGAAGGATGCGGCTACGCGGTCCGAGGAGGGAGCCACCGATGATTCTGCTCCGTCGCCTGCTTGGTGACGTGCTGCGTCGGCAGCGCCAGCGCCAAGGCCGTACTCTGCGCGAAGTCTCCTCGTCCGCCCGAGTCTCGCTCGGCTATCTCTCCGAGGTGGAGCGGGGGCAGAAGGAGGCATCCTCCGAACTGCTCTCCGCCATTTGCGACGCGTTGGACGTACGGATGTCCGAGCTCATGCGTGAAGTGAGCGATGAACTGTCCCTGGCCGAGCTGGCCGAGTCGGCAGCAGCCAGTGATGCGGTACCTGTTCCGGTACGCCCGATGCTCAATTCCGTCTCTGTTGCGTCGGTCGCCGGCGTACCGACGGGACGGGTGACCATCAAGGCGCCCGCGGAAGCGGTGGATGTCGTCGCCGCCTGACCGCACGGTTCGTGGTGAACGAAGCCCCGGCCGGCCCTCACGGGCCGGCCGGGGCTTTCGTGTGCCCGGTGTGTGCGGGGCCGTTCGCGGGGCAGGCGCGCAGTGAGGCCGGAGGGCGATTCTCCGGGACAACCACCCGGATGCCCGGTTCGCCTCATATGTGACATTGTGGACAGATGGTAAGTCGAAGAGCTACCTGAACGGAGAAGTGCATGTCTGTCGTGAAGAGCGCCCTGTCGGACGCTGACCGCAAGGTCGTGGGAGACGCGCTGCAAGGCGCGCTGGTCGACCTCGTCGACCTCTCCCTGGTGGCCAAGCAGGTCCACTGGAACGTGGTCGGCCCGCGCTTCCGCTCCGTGCACCTTCAGCTCGACGAGGTCGTCGACACGGCGCGGCAGCACTCGGACACGGTCGCGGAGAGGGCTTCCGCGGTCGGCATCAACCCGGACGGCCGGTCCCGGACGCTCGCGAAGACCACTGCGATCGATGTCGTACCCGACGGCTGGATCAAGGACGTCGACGCGGTACGTGTCCTCGTCGACGCTCTCCGCGTGGTCATCGACCGCATGCGGGAGCGGATCGAGGCGACCGACGAACCGGACCCCGTCAGCCAGGACATCCTGATCACGCTCACCGCGGATCTGGAGAAGCACGCGTGGATGTTCCAGGCGGAGAGTGCTTGAACCCGCCTGAACTCGTAGCTGAGGCCTGAACTCGTGACTGAGGCCTGAACTCGTGACTTAGGAGGAATCGCCGTGACGGACAAGAAGGCCATGGACAAGCTCAAGGGCAAGGCCAAGGAAGCGACCGGCAAGGTCACCGGAGACCGTCGCAAGGAGGCCGAAGGCAAGTCCGACCAGGCCAAGGCCAAGGCGGAGGGCGCCCTGGGCGCCACCGGAGACCGCGCCAAGGGCGTGAAGGATTCCCTCACCGACGACGACAAGTGAGAGAGACGCCCCACCGGTGTGCCCCCGCGGATCCCGATCCCGGGGGCACCGGCATGTCCGGGGATACGGGATGCCGGGCACGTCGGTGTCTCCCGGAGCCGCGGGATGCAGTCGGCGCCGACCCGGGAGAAACTTCGGGGAAGGGCCGGGATGCACCTCTTCCCGCAGCAGCCCCGGGGGAGAGCGCGCACTGCCGTTCCGCTCGCACCGTACGCGCCGGTAGTGCACCGATGCGCCCTCCCGTCAGGAGATCGTGCCGTACTAGCGTCGGCCGGAGGAGGCAGCCATGGTGCGGCGATGGGTGCCGGCGCTCGTCCTCGGCGGGATGTGGTGGTGGGCCGTGCTGCGGCTGTTTCTGGAGCCGGAACACGCCGGACTGGTCGAGGGCGCGGTGGCGGCCGGGGGATGGGGGCTGAGTCTCCTGCCCGTCCATGTGGCGTCCGCGGTGCGGCCGGAGCCGGCTGCCGAGGACCCCATGGCGGAACGGTCGGACATACCCTCCTAGCCCTGCTACGTGTGCCGGTGCGGGCGCCCTGGGCTCTGGTGGGCCTTGCGGGTTTCAGCCGGTGGGCCCGGACTGGCAGTGCGGACACCAGTAGGTGGGTCGGTCGTCGCGGTCCGCCACGCGGATGGGTGTGCGGCAGCGCAGACAGGGGCGGCCGGCCCGCCCGTAGACGAAAAGACGCTCCCGTGTACGGCTGCGGGACATGGCCGAGGTTGCCCGGGACATGGCCGCGGTCGCTCCGGTCGTGGTCCGCACCGGACGGTCCCGGTTGGCCACCAGAAGCTGTTCGGCCGTACTGACGAGGCGGGTGACGACGGCCGGGGGCAGCTCGCCCACCGGGAGCCATGGCGTCACACGGGCCATGAAGCAGAGCTCGCACATGTAGACATTGCCGATACCGGCCAGGTTGCGCTGGTCCAGGAGCGCGTCGCCGACCCGGCGTCCGGGATCGGCGAGGACGTTGCGCAGAGCCGTGTCCGGGTCCCAGTCCGGGCCCAGCAGATCGGGGCCGAGGTGGCCCACGGCCTTCCCTTCGTCCTCGGTGCGCAGCAGTTCGAGGACGGGCAGCCGGTAGCCGACGGCGGTGCGCTCCGCGGTGGCGAGCACGGCGCGGATCTGGTGTGCCGGGCCGCCGCGCCAGCGCTCGCCCGGGTCGTACACGCGCCAGGCGCCGTCCATGCGCAGATGGCTGTGGAGGGTGAGGCCGCCCTGGAAGCGGGTGAGCAGATGCTTGCCGCGCGCTGTGACGCCCAGGACGGTCCGGCCGGTCAGGTCGGCCGTGGCGAACCGTGGAACCCGCAGGTCGGAGACCGTCAGGACCTGGCCGGCGAGTGCCGCGTCGAGACGCCGGGCGGTCTGCAGGACGGTGTCACCTTCGGGCATGCATCCATCATGCGCGGACGGAGCCGCTCGTGGTTCCCCGGCCGGGCCTCAAGCCGTCCTCAGGCGCGCAGGCGCAGACCTCGAGGCGTGGCGAGGAAGCCTGCGGCCTCCAGAGTGCGGCCGAGCGGTGAGGTGAGGGAGGAGGCGCCGTTGGTGCGCTCCACCGTGACCGTGCCCAGCGTCCCCGCGCGGGCGGCCTTCGCGAGTGCCTCCGCCGCGGTGTGGAGCGCCCGGTCGGCGGGGTCGGTGGGCCATGCGAGGAGGGACTTGCCGCCGCGCTCCATGTAGAGCGTGAGCTCGCCGTCCACGAGGACCACCAGCGCGCCCGCCTTGCGGCCCGGCTTGTGTCCCGCGCCGTCCGGCGACTCGGGCCAGGGCAGGGCCGCACCGTACGCGTTGGCGGGGTCGGCCGCCGCGAGGACCAGCGCGCGGGGGGCCGAACCGGGATCCGCACGGTCACGTGCGGTGGAGGCCGCCCTGAGCCGGTCCACGGCACCGTCCATGGCGAACTGGGCTGCCCCCAGCCCCTCGACGACATACCCGCGGCGGGCCTGGCCGCTGTCCTCGAACGCGGCGAGGACGCGGTAGACCGCCGAGAACCCGCCCTCGACGCCCTCGGCCTGCACCGCACCGCGGGTCACCACGCCGTGGCGGTCGAGCAGCGTCCGGGCCAGGGCGTGCGCGCGATGGGTCGGCTCGGGCTCTGCCGGTGGCAGCAGCGACCAGCGTCCGGACACGGTCGGTGGGCCGGTGCGGGATGCGGGACGGGCGGCCGCGGTCAATGACCCGTAACGGCCGCGCGGCACATTGCGTCTCGCGCGGTGTGCCGTGGAGCCGGCCGTCCGCCCCGAACCGAGGAGCGAACGCAGGGGGGCGAGCGTGTCGTTGGTGAGACGGCCGGACCAGACCAGGTCCCAGAGCGCGTCGGCCAGCTGGGGATCGGTGCAGTCGGGGTGGGTGGTGGCCCGGACCTGATCGGCGATCTGCCGGAAGAAGACCCCGAATCCGCCGGAGAGCACGGTGAGCACCGACTCGTGCAACGCGGTCTCCTCCAGGGGGAGGGGCGGAGGGAGCAGCAGCGGAGCACTGTCGGCCAGGTAGACGGAGAGCCAGCCGTCCTTTCCGGGGAGGGCGCCGGCGCAGGCCCAGACGACCTCGCCGGTGGTGGTGAGTTCGTCGAGCATCGCCGGGGTGTACCCCGTGACCCGGCTCGGCAGGATCAGCTTCTCCAGGGCGGACGCGGGGACCGGGGCGCCCTGCAACTGCTCGATGGCGCGGGCCAGTCCGTCGATGCCCCGCAGGCTGTTGTCGCCGAGGTGCTGCCACTGGGGGAGGAAACCGGCCAGCGCGGCGGGCGGAACAGGCTCCAGCTCCTGGCGGAGCGCGGCGAGCGAACGGCGGCGCAGCCGCCGCAGGACCGTGGCGTCGCACCACTCCTGGCCGATGCCGGCGGGATGGAATTCGCCCTGGACGACGCGGCCCGACGCGCCGAGCCGCTGCAGTGCGCCGTCCGTGACGGCGGTGCCGAGGCCGAACCGGCTCGCGGCCTGCGTGGTGGTGAACGGGCCGTGCGTACGGGCGAACCGGGCGAGCAGGTCACCGAGCGGGTCCTTGACCGGCTCGGTGAACGCCTCGGGGACGCCCACCGGAAGCGCGGTGCCGAGTGCGTCGCGCAGCCGGCCCGCGTCCTCGACGGCCGCCCAGTGAGCCGCTCCGCCGATGCGGACCTGGATGGCGCGCCGGGAGGTCTCCAGCTCCGGGGCCCAAGAGGGCTCCGCGCCACGCTCCGCCAGTTCGGCATCGGTGAGGGGGCCGAGCACGCGCAGGAGATCGGCGACGCCCTCGGCGTCCTTGATCTTCCTGTCGTCGGTCAGCCACTGGAGCTCCCGCTCCAGTTCGCCGAGTACGTCGGCGTCGAGCAGCTCCCGCAGCTCCGCCTGGCCGAGCAGCTCGGCCAGGAGATGGGAGTCGAGCGAGAGCGCCGCGGCCCGCCGCTCGGCGAGGGGCGAGTCGCCCTCGTACAGGAACTGCGCGACATAGCCGAAGAGGAGGGAGCGTGCGAACGGGGACGGCTCGGGCGTCGTCACCTCGACCAGGCGGATGCGGCGCGCCTCCAGATCGCCCATCAGCTCGGTGAGCCCGGGGACGTCGAAGACGTCCTGAAGGCATTCGCGGACGGCTTCGAGGACGATCGGGAACGAGCCGAACTCGGAGGCCACCTGGAGCAGCTGGGAGGCGCGCTGGCGCTGCTGCCACAAGGGGGTGCGCTTTCCCGGACTGCGCCGGGGCAACAGCAGGGCGCGCGCGGCGCATTCGCGGAACCGGGAGGCGAACAGGGCGGATCCGCCGACCTGTTCGGTGACGACCTGGCCGATCTCGCCCTTGTCGAACACCACGTCGGTGGCGCCGACGGGGGGCTGGTCACTGTCGTATCCGGCGGCGGGGAACCCCGGACCACCGGCGCCGCCTCCCGCGTCTCCGCCCGCATTCGCCTGGACCGGGTCGAAGTCGAGGAGGTCGAGCCCCATCAGGTCGGCGTCGGGCAGTCGGAGTACGATGCCGTCGTCCGCGTGCATGACCTGTGCGTCCATGCCGTACCGCTCGCCGAGCCGGGCGGACAGGGCGAGTGCCCACGGGGCGTGCACCTGGGCGCCGAACGGCGAGTGCACCACGATCCGCCAGTCGCCCAGCTCGTCCCGGAACCTCTCGACCAGGACGGTCCGGTCGTCGGGGACGTGGCCGCAGGCGCGGCGCTGCTCGTCGAGGTAGGACAGGATGTTGTCCGCGGCCCAGGCGTCCAGCCCGGCGGCGAGCAGCCGGAGCCGGGCGTCCTCAGCTGACAGCCCGCCGATCTCCCGGAGGAACGCCCCCAGCGCGCGGCCGAGCTCCAGCGGACGGCCCAGCTGGTCGCCCTTCCAGAACGGCAGCCGGCCCGGGACCCCTGGGGCGGGCGAGACCAGGACCCTGTCCCTGGTGATGTCCTCGATCCGCCAGGACGTGGTGCCCAGGGTGAAGACGTCCCCCACCCGCGACTCGTAGACCATCTCCTCGTCCAGCTCACCGACGCGTCCGCCGCCCTTCTTCGGATCGGCGCCCGCCAGGAAGACGCCGAAGAGCCCGCGGTCGGGAATGGTGCCGCCCGAGGTGACGGCGAGCCGCTGGGCGCCGGGCCGGCCCGTGACCGCACCGGTGACGCGGTCCCACACGACACGGGGCCGCAGCTCCGCGAAGGCGTCGGACGGATAGCGCCCGGCGAGCATGTCGAGCACGGCGGTGAACGCCGACTCGGGGAGTGAGGCGAAGGGGGCCGCACGGCGGGCGAGGGCGAGCAGGTCGTCGGCCTGCCAGCTGTCGAGCGCGACCGTGGCGACGATCTGCTGGGCGAGCACGTCCAGCGGGTTGGACGGGATCCGCAGGGCCTCGATGGCACCCTCGCGCATCCGCTCGGTCACGACGGCCGCCTGCACCAGGTCACCGCGGTACTTGGGGAAGACCACCCCGGTCGACACGGCGCCGACCTGGTGGCCGGCGCGCCCCACCCGCTGCAGCCCGGAGGCCACGGACGGCGGCGACTCGACCTGGATCACCAGGTCGACCGCGCCCATGTCGATCCCCAGCTCCAGGCTGGAGGTGGCGACCACGGCGGGCAGCCTTCCCGCCTTGAGGTCCTCCTCGACCTGGGAGCGCTGCTCCTTGGAGACCGAGCCGTGGTGCGCACGGGCGAGGACGGGCGGCGCCCCTTTCGCGGCCCCGGACTGGGCCATGATCTCGGCGGGGGAGTGGGTCTCGGGCAGCGGCCGGCCCGCTCCCGGCTCCTCCTCGAACGCGGAGCCGGTCGCCCGCTCGTAGGCGATCTCGTTCAGCCGGTTGCACAGGCGCTCCGCCAGCCGCCGGGAATTGGCGAAGACGATCGTGGAGCGGTGCGACTGCACGAGATCGGCGATCCGCTCCTCGACATGGGGCCAGATCGACGGCTTCTCCGCCTGGCCGCCCTCGTCGCCCGTGGCGGGGGAGCCGCCCAGCTCGCCGAGATCCTCCACCGGCACCACGACGGAGAGGTCGAACTCCTTCGTGGACGGGGGCTGGACGATCTCCACCTTCCGCTGCGGTGAGAGGAACCGCGCGACCTCGTCGACCGGGCGGACCGTCGCCGACAGCCCGATGCGCCGGGCGGGCCGCGGCAGCAGCTCGTCCAGCCGCTCCAGGGACACGGCCAGGTGCGCACCGCGCTTGGTGCCCGCGACTGCATGCACCTCGTCGATGATCACCGTCTCGACCCCGGCGAGCGCGTCCCGGGTGGATGAGGTGAGCATCAGGAACAGGGATTCAGGGGTGGTGATCAGGATGTCCGGGGGCTTCGTCGCCATCGAGCGGCGCTCGGCCGGAGGGGTGTCGCCGGAGCGGATCCCCACCCGCACCTCCGGCTCCGGCAGGCCGAGTCGCACCGACTCCTGACGGATCCCGGTCAGTGGTGAGCGCAGATTTCGCTCCACGTCCACGGCGAGCGCCTTCATCGGTGACACGTACAGCACGCGGCAGCGCTTCTTCGTCTCGGCGGGGGGCGGAACGGCCGCCAGCCGGTCCAGGGAGGCGAGGAAGGCGGCCAGCGTCTTGCCCGATCCGGTCGGCGCGACGACCAGCACGTCCGAACCCTCGCCGATGGCCCGCCAGGCACCCTCCTGCGCCGCGGTGGGCGCGTCGAAGGCCGCCGCGAACCAGCTGCGGGTCGCGGGTGAGAACGAATCGAGTGCGGAACCGGCCATGACCCCCATCGTGCACCCCGCCACTGACAACGGCCGGTGGACGTGCCTGCCGCGCACCTTCCCGGACTCCCGGCCGCCTGCCCGCCGCGCACTTTCCCGGACTCCGTCACCTGCCCGGACCTGCGAGAATGACGAACATGGCGGAGGCGGACACGACACGGGAATGGGCGAGGCACTGGCAGTACGCGGAGCTGCCCGACCTCGATCTGCTGCGCGCCCGGTACGTTCGCCACACCTTTCCGCGCCACAGCCACGAGGGCTATGTCTTCGCCACGATCACCAGCGGTGTCGAGGACGTCGGCCTTCCCGACGGCACCCTGCACGCCGAACCCGGCACCGTGGTCATGATCAACCCGGAGGTGCCGCACACCGCCCGCGCCGGGGTGCCCGAAGGATGGGTGTACGCCACGCTCTACCCGTCCGCCCAGGTGATCAACGACATCGCGGCCGACCTGACGAGCCTGCGCGGCACGGTCGGCTTCGCCGAGAGCGGCGTGCGGGATCCGTATGCGGCCCGGCTGATCACCGAGGTCCACCGGGCGGCCGAGGAGGGCAACGCCCTGGCCGCCGACAGCGTCCTGCGGGTCCTGGTCGCCCGGCTGCTCGACCGCCACGGCAGCGTGCTTCCCGCCAAGGCCGCACGATTCGCCGGTGCCCGTGACGCGGCCCGGGCCCGGAACGCACTGGAGGAGCGGATGGAGCGCCCGCCCACCCTGGAAGCGCTCGCCGCCGAGCTGGGCAGCAGTCCGTTCGCGCTGCTGCGGGCCTTCAAGAAGCAGTACGGGATGCCCCCGCACACCTGGCTCACCGACGCCCGGGTGCGCCGTGCGCGACGGATGCTCGACGCGGGGACCGCACCCGCCGAGGCCGCCGCCGCAGTCGGCTTCACCGACCAGCCCCATCTCAACCGTCACTTCACCCGGATCGTCGGGGTGCCCCCGGGCGCCTATCAGCGCGAGCGTGCAAGAACGTACAAGACCGGCAGCGATGTCTCCCCGTAGCGTTCCGGACGTGGCAGAACAGACAGCATCCCCTCAGAACACCCGCGCACCCCGTGCGCAGGGCGCGGGCATGGAGAAGCCGGACGGCGCCGTCGTCCGGGACGCACTCGGCGTGGGCATAGCCGTGGGTCTCTCCGGATTCGCCTTCGGCGTGACCTCGGCAGGATCCGGACTGACCCTCCTCCAGACCTGCGCGTTGAGTCTCCTCGTCTTCACCGGCGCCTCCCAGTTCGCTCTCGTGGGCGCCCTCGCGGCGGGCGGCAACCCCTACACCGCAGCGGCCGGAGCGTTCTTCCTGGGTATCCGCAACGCCTTCTACGGACTGCGTCTGTCGCAGCTGCTCGCCGTACCGCGCTTCCTGCGCCCCCTCGCCGCCCACTGGGTCATCGACGAGACGACCGCCGTCACCCTGGCCCAGCCCGCCAGGCGTGCCGCTCGTATCGGCTTCACCGTCACCGGGCTCACCCTCTACGTCCTCTGGAACCTGACCACGCTGGTCGGCGCGCTCGGGGCCGAGGCGCTCGGCGACACCGACGCCTGGGGGCTGGACGCGGCCGGCCCGGCCGTGTTCCTCGCCCTGCTCGCGCCGATGCTGAAGAGCACCACGGAACGCGTCGCAGCGGGACTCGCGATCCTGCTGGCACTGGGCCTCCTGCCGCTGCTGCCGGCGGGCGCGCCCGTCCTCGTGTCCGCGCTGGCGGCTCCGCTCGTCCTCTTCCTGAAGGGCCGGGACAAGAGCGCCACGGACGACACCGCCACCGAAGGCGCGCAGCCCGGGGAGGGCCGATGAACATCTGGATCGCCATCGGGCTCACCGCCGTAGGCTGCTACCTCGCGAAGCTCCTGGGGCTCCTCGTCCCCGCCGGGGTCCTGGAGCGTCCCCTGGTGCAACGACTGGCGGCGCTGATGCCGGTGGCGCTGCTCGCGGCCCTCACCGCCCAGCAGACCTTCGCCGACGGACAGCAGCTGGTGCTGGACGCCAGGGCGGCGGGGCTCGCCGCGGCGGCGCTCGCCCTCGTCCTGCGGGCTCCCTTCCTCGTCGTCGTCGGCGTCGCAGTGGCGGTCACCGCGGTCGCGCGCGCCCTGCTCTGAGGCGGGACGGCTCAGCGCGGCCCACGGCCGTACGCCCGGAGGGTCTGGAGCGCCTTGAGCGTCACGATGGGACGGCCCTCCAGGGCCGTCCCCGGTGCCCACTGGCGCCAGTTGACCGGCCAGCCGCCGTCCTCCTCCTGTTCGGCCGCCAGGTGGTCCAGGGACCTCTCCAGTTCGCCGTCGCTGAACCAGCGGCGGGCGAGCGACCCGGGTGTGCGGGCGTAGTCGTAAGGGAAGTGGTGTTCCCCGGGGGCGTAACCAGGAGCCACCGGGTACTCCGCGCGGTGCACGGGATCGAGCACCACCAGCCGCTGCTCACGCACCAGTTGCCCCAGGCGGTCGGCGGCCGACTCGGCACGCGCACGGTCGGGGACGCCGTCCAGGAAGGCGACGGCCGCCTCGATCTCGTACGGATGGGACTGCTCCAGGGCGTCGACGGCGGCCCAGCAGAAGTCGGTGGCCCGGAACAGCCAGGCGTGCCAGACCTGGTTGCGGTGCAGCAGCCCGACGACCGGGCCCGTCGCCAGCAGCTCGGCGGGCGGGTCGTCGACGACGGGGATGAAGGGCGCCGCGGGGTAGCCGCGCTGGGAGGGGTGGAGTGCGGGCAGCGCGCCCTCCTTGGTCGACACGTCCGTCAGATAGCGGCAGATCCGCTCCACGCGCAGACCACCGCAGCGACCGATCGAGTCGAGGACGCTCAGTGCGTGAGCGGTGTGCAGTGGTTGACTCACCGGCCCGCGGAGATCGGGTTCGAGCGCGTGACCGTAGCCACCGTCCTCGTTCCGATAGGCGGCGAGCGCGGTTTCGACGATGTCCGCGTCCCCTTCCAGGAAGAGATGGGCGAACCGCCGCTGTTCGAGGACGCGTGCGGTGAGCCAGACGAACTGCTCGGCGCGGGCGAGGGGATTTGCTCCGGTTCCAGCCATGGACCGACCGTAGAGGGGAAAGTGCCTCCGGCAGGGTGCTCCCGGCCCGGCTGCACTCTCAGGAGCGGGATACTGAGGGCATGCGGTTGACGATTTTCTGGGAACGGATGGCGGACCACTTCGGCGAGACGTACGCCGACTCCTTCGCGCGCGATCACGTCATGGCGGAGCTCGGCGGCCGGACGGTGCACGAGGCCCTGGCGGCGGGCTGGGAGGCCAAGGACGTCTGGCGCGGGGTCTGCTCGGCGGTCGGCGTGCCTCCGGACAAGCGCTGAACCACGCGGTCCGCCCGGCGCGCAGCCGCTCGACGTGCGTCCCCCGCCCATCCGCTGCCGGGCCGGGCGGCCGGCTGTCACCGCGGTGAGCGAGACTTGTCCCGTGGCACCGACAGACGAGACCGCCCAGACCCAGCCGCCCGGCCTGCCGCCCGTCCCGCCGGCCGCACCACCGAATCCGCCGCCGGGTACCGGCCCTGTCCGCATGCCTGCCTGGCTGCCACGCGCGATGGTCATGGCCCTGGCGCTCTACGGGTGCTTCCACCTGGGCAGCTGGGCCTTCTACCAGCTCATCGGGCTGCTGACCAACATCCTGATCGCCTTCTTCCTGGCGCTGGCCATCGAGCCAGCCGTCAGCCGCATGGCCGGACACGGGCTGCGCCGGGGGCTCGCCACCTTCCTGGTCTTCCTCGCCGTGCTGATCGCCGGGGTCGGCTTCGTCGTCCTGCTCGGTTCAATGCTCGCCGGCCAGATCGTCGACATGGTCGAGGAGTTCCCCAAGTACCTCGACTCGGTGATCAACTGGGTCAACCAGACCTTCCACACGGAGCTCTCCCGCGTCGAGGTGCAGGACAGCCTGCTGCATTCCGACTGGCTCCAGAGGTACGTGCAGAACAGTGCGACGGGCGTGCTCGACGTCTCCACCACCGTGCTCGGCGGACTGTTCCGGCTGCTGATGATCTTCCTGTTCTCGTTCTACTTCGCTGCCGACGGGCCCCGGCTGCGGCGTGCGCTGTGCTCCGTACTGCCGCCCGCCCGGCAGGCAGAGGTGCTGCGCGCCTGGGAGATCGCGGTCGACAAGACCGGTGGCTACATCTACTCGCGCGGGCTGATGGCGCTGATCTCCGGAGTGGCGCACTACGTCCTGCTGGTGGCCCTCGGTGTCCCCTACGCGCCGGCGCTGGCGGTCTGGGTCGGCCTCGTCTCGCAGTTCATCCCCACGATCGGTACATACCTGGCGGGCGCGCTGCCGATGCTGATCGCCTTCACGGTCAACCCCTGGTACGCGCTGTGGGTCCTCGGTTTCGTCGTGGTCTACCAGCAGTTCGAGAACTACGTGCTGCAGCCGAAGCTCACGTCGAAGACCGTCGACATCCATCCCGCGGTGGCCTTCGGCTCGGTGGTCGCGGGCACCGCGCTGATGGGTGCCGTCGGGGCCCTGATCGCCATTCCGGCGGTCGCGACTCTCCAGGCGTTCCTGGGCGCCTACGTGAAGCGCTACGACGTGACGGACGACCCGAGGGTGCACGGCGGCCACCGCTGGCGCCGTGGAGAGCCGGTGGTGTCGAGGCTCCGCCGCGCCGTGAGGGGTGGCGGGGACGATGCAGACCGGGCCGACGGCGACTCGTGACGACATGAGACACGTCACGCTTCATTGACTTGCTCGATGTCGGATGCTATAAGGCGCTACTCTCGGCCGTGTCGGCCCGGCGTGGTGCGCTTGACACTAAAATCGAACATCCATTCTCATGGGATTCCGGCCGGGTTTTTCCGGGCCCGACCGTGGAGTTGTCCACAGGCCGGGAGGACGTCGAGGCCCATTGTCAGTGGCAGGGGTTAGCGTCTGTCACGTGAAGCGATCGACTCAAGCAAATCGGGTGGAACCCATGGCAGGAACTGACCGCGAGAAGGCGCTGGACGCCGCACTCGCACAGATTGAACGGCAATTCGGCAAGGGTGCGGTGATGCGCCTCGGCGAGCGGCCGAACGAGCCGATCGAGGTGATCCCCACCGGGTCCACCGCGCTCGACGTGGCGCTCGGCGTCGGCGGGCTGCCGCGCGGCCGTGTGGTGGAGGTGTACGGACCGGAGTCCTCCGGTAAGACGACGCTGACGCTGCACGCCGTGGCGAACGCGCAGAAGCTCGGCGGCTCGGTGGCGTTCATCGACGCGGAGCACGCCCTGGACCCGGAGTACGCGAAGAAGCTCGGCGTCGACATCGACAGCCTCATCCTCTCGCAGCCGGACAACGGCGAGCAGGCGCTGGAGATCGTGGACATGCTGGTCCGCTCCGGCGCGCTCGACCTGATCGTCATCGACTCCGTCGCGGCCCTGGTGCCCCGTGCGGAGATCGAGGGCGAGATGGGTGACTCGCACGTGGGTCTGCAGGCGCGTCTGATGAGCCAGGCGCTCCGGAAGATCACCAGCGCGCTCAACCAGTCCAAGACCACGGCGATCTTCATCAACCAGCTGCGCGAGAAGATCGGCGTGATGTTCGGCTCGCCGGAGACCACGACCGGTGGCCGGGCGCTGAAGTTCTACGCGTCGGTGCGTCTGGACATCCGCCGGATCGAGACGCTGAAGGACGGCACCGACGCGGTGGGCAACCGCACCCGCGTCAAGGTCGTCAAGAACAAGGTGGCGCCGCCGTTCAAGCAGGCCGAGTTCGACATCCTCTACGGCCAGGGCATCAGCCGTGAGGGCGGTCTGATCGACATGGGCGTGGAGCACGGCTTCGTCCGCAAGGCCGGCGCCTGGTACACGTACGAGGGCGACCAGCTCGGCCAGGGCAAGGAGAACTCCCGCAACTTCCTCAAGGACAACCCGGACCTGGCCAACGAGATCGAGAAGAAGATCCTCGACAAGCTCGGGGTCGGTGTCCGTCCGGAGGATGCCACGGCGGAGCCCGCGGCCGATGCAGCGGCCACCGCGGGTGCTCCGGCCGACGGGGCGGCCAAGTCGGTACCGGCTCCCGCGACCAAGGCCAAGCCCGCCAAGGCCGCAGCGGCCAAGAGCTAGGCCGTGACGCGTCGCACGGAGTGGCCGGGCACCGACGTCGGTGAGGGTCCTGGCACCGAGTACGCCGCAGAACCGTCCGGGCGTCCCCCGGAGCCCGGCCGGGGGGCCGGGTTCGGCGAGGGAGCGGGCCGTCGTTCCCGCTCCCGTTCCAGAAGCAGCGGTTCCCCTTCCTCGTCGAGGGCCGAGAAGGGGGAACCGCGAGACCCGGTCGAGCAGGCGCGCAACATCTGTCTCAGGCTGCTGACCGGGACTCCGCGCACCCGTAAGCAGCTGGCTGACGCGCTGCGCAAGCGGGAGATCCCCGACGAGGCGGCGGAGGAAGTGCTCTCGCGGTTCGAGGACGTGGGGCTGATCGACGACGCGGCGTTCGCGGACGCCTGGGTCGAGTCCCGGCACCACGGCCGAGGCCTGGCCCGACGTGCCCTCGTGAGGGAGCTGCGCACCAAGGGGGTGGACCCGACGGTGATCGACGAGGCGGTCGGGCAGCTCGACCCCGAACAGGAGGAGGAGACCGCCAGGGAGCTCGTCGCACGAAAGCTCCGCTCCACCCGGGGGCTGGACCGCGACAAGCGTCTGCGCCGACTGGCGGGCATGCTCGCGCGTAAGGGGTACGGCGAGGGGATGGCCTTGCGCGTGGTGCGTCAGGCGATCGAGGCGGAGGGGGAGGACACGGAAGGGCTGGACGAGCCCTTCTGACCGGCGAACGGGGGAAGAAACGAACCGGGGGAGAAACGAACCGGGGAGAAACGAACCCGGGAAAGCGGGGGAACGCTGGGCCGGGCGGGTGCGGGGGTGGTCGTGGTGCTCGGCGGAACGGGGAGCCGGGAGCGGGGGACGCGGGGGACGAGCCCGTAGGTCACGTGAGCGGGTCTGCGGCGGTGGCGGAGGGGGCCACCGCCGAGGACCTGCGTCCGGAGTGGGCAGGTGCGGGCCTCGGTCGGCGGTGCCGCCCCGGGCAGGGGCCGGGGTGACGTGGACCGACCGTGCCGCTGCTGGGGTGGGCGGGCGCAGGCCGGGCCATGCTCCTCCGCAGGCGGCGTCTGCCCGGGTGGTCCGTGTGCTTGGCTGCCCGTCTGCTCCGCCGCCCCCATCAGGCCGAGCAGGAGCGGCGGGCGAGTCAGTGCCCTGCCAGGGACGCCCGGAGGATAGTGGCGTCGATCAGAGCCAGGGCGTCGGCGGCGGTGCGGCCCGGGTGCCTGTTCCAGGGGCCGATCAGACCGGACCAGCCCTGCGAGCGCAGTTCGGTGATGACCCAGGCACCGGCACGGTCGACGGTGCCGAGCGATCCGTAGCCGAGGCGGTGGGCGGCCAGCATCGCCCCGCAGAGGCAACGCGCGCCACGGGCGTTGCGCAGGCGGTGCGGGGTGTTCTGCCAGCCCCACTCGGTCAGGATCTGCCGTGCGTAGCCCAGATGGATGGACGGGCGCACATCGGGCTGCCCGATGCGACGCCAGGCGTGCAGACGCTCGGGCAGCAGGGCACCGAGGCGCCCGGGAAGCGGGCGCTCGCGTGGCTGCCGCGGGGGCAAGGCCCGCAGGGAGTCCTCGACGAGCCGGTCGACGGGAACGGACAGCAGACCCCGCCAGTCGGCCGGGTGCGGGTGCGGGTGCGGGTGCGGGTGCGGGTGCGGGGTCGCGGTCGCGGTCGGCGTCTCGCGGTCCGGTACGGACGCCGGGGGTGCGGGCTCCCGGGCGGTCTGCTCCCAGCCCGTGACGATGTGCTGCCACGCGTCGGTGTCATGGAGCCGGGAGGCCTGTGCGTCGAGCTGGTCCGGGGTGAGCTGAACGGTTTCCATCGGCGCGACATCTCCGTACATTCCGGTCCTCAGTGATGAGGTGAATGTCCGTCGCGCGCGGTGATTGCTCCACCGGAGAGCAGCGTTCGGGTGGGCCGGAGCACCATTCGGTCCTGTCAGCGGCCGGATGACCGGTGACAGGACCGAATGGCGCTCCGGCCGCCGGACCGGTCATGGGGCCCATGGGTCGTTCGTTCACCGGGCCGGTCACGGGGCCGTCGGCGAGGAGACCGGGGAGCCGGTGCTCGCGGTCAGAGAGCGACCGGGAGCCCGGCCGCGCGCCATGCCTGGAAGCCGCCGGCCAGATCCGTGGCCCGGTGGAGTCCCAGCTGACGCAGGGAGGCGACGGCGAGACTTGAGGCGTAGCCCTCGTTGCAGATCACCACGACCCTCAGATCGTGGCTCACCGCCTGCGGGGCCCGGTGGCTCCCCTGCGGATCGAGCCGCCACTCCAGCTCGTTGCGCTCCACGACCAGAGCGCCGGGGATCAGGCCGTCCTTCTCGCGCAGCGCGGCGTAACGGATGTCGACCAGCAGTGCACCGTCGGAGGCCGCGGCCGCGGCCTCCTCGGGCCCGACCCGCTCGTAGCCGGCCCGTACCCGGTCGAGCAGTGCGTCGATGCCGACCGGCTCCTGACGGCCCTCATCCCGAGGGCCTTCATCCTGACGGTCCCGGCCCCCGTCGCTCACTGCCAGTCCTCCGGGCGCTCGGTCTGCTCCAGGCGCAGCACCGCTCCCGTGCGGCTGTAGCGGCGGATCTGCGGCAGGGGCGGGTAGTACGCGTGCACCGAGATGGCGTGCTCGTGGCCGGATTCATTGAGCACCTCGTGGACGTGGTGCCGCCCGAAGGCCCTGCCCTGGCCGGTCGCCAGGTGCCGGTCACGGTCGATGCCCTCGCTCAGTTCGAGGGTCGTCCAGCCCGCGGTGGGCAGCCGCGCGGCCAGCGAGTGTTCCCTCAGGGCGCCCGCTGCCACGGTGAATGCCCCCGTCGATTCGGCGTGGTCGTGCCAGCCCGTGCCGGTGCCGGGCGGCCAGCTGATCAGCCAGGCCTCGCTGCCGCCGGGGCCCTCGAGCCTGAGCCAGGTACGCCCCTCGGGATCGAGCGGGAGCGAGGCGACGAGCTCGGCGTCCTCCGCGGTCCGGCGGACGAAGTCGAGCAGTTCCGCGACGGTCGGGGCCGACGGGCCCGTCCCGACGGCGGACGCGGGCGTGGGAAGGGTGGGGAAGGATGCAGACACAGGGACCGTCCTGAGAAGTTCGCGTGGAAGCACGGCCGCGCGGCGAACAGCACGGCGTGCGGGGAGAGGCGAATCAGCAGGACGGGCGACACACGCAGCCCGCATAGCGGACGAGGTCCATATGGACCCTCCGCCACAGGCGCACATCGGTGTCGGTCATGATCTGGAGTACACCATGTGCGCCTGCGAGGGTCAATTGACGTCCGCGGTCCGGTCGGAGCTCGTGGTGGTGCGTGCCTGGTCACCGTGCGCCGTGTCCGCGCCACCCCCGCGCGCCGTGTCTGCCGCCGCGAACAGCTCGGCCGGCCGCACCCCGCTGAAGGCCGTGACGAGATGTCCGTCCGGCCTGACCAGCAACACCGTGTGGGCCGTCGCCCCGGGGTAGCTCTCGGTCACCAGCAGCTCGGCGTCGACGGGGAGGGCGCCCACTGCTTCGACGAGCCGGGGCATGACACCCGCGGTCAGCCAGTGGCGCCTGTCCCACACCCCCGTGCCCGGTGCGACCAGGATCACCAGCAGGTGCCCCAGGCCCAGCCGGTCGCGCAGCCGCACCGTCTTCCCGTCGGGCGCGGTCACCCGCACATCGGTCACCGGAGCGCCGGGGGCCGTCCCCACCGACGCGTGGGCCTCGGTGCGTTGAGGTGAAAGGGGGGAGTGCGTGTACGAGGGGGGCGCGCCCAGGGGCCCACAGCCCAGATGGCCGTCGGCCAGCAACGTGTCGTGCCCGCGCGCCGCTCCCGGCACGAGCGTCCGCAGGCCGGCCCCGCCCCGCAGTATCGGCAGGGACTGGTCGGCGGCGCGCAGCCGCGAGGCGACGGCGGCCCTGCGCTCGGCCTGGTAGCTGTCGAGCAGCAGCTCGGAGGCGCTCTGGTGCCAGGCCTGTGCCAGCTTCCAGGCGAGGTTCTCGGCGTCCCGAAGCCCTTCGTCCAGGCCCTGGGTGCCGAGTGCGCCCAGCAGATGTGCGGCGTCCCCGGCGAGGAAGGCACGCTTGGACCGCCAGCGCCTGGCCAGCCGGTGGTGCAGGGTGTACACGCCCGTGTCCAGTAGCTCGTAGGCCGGCGTCTCACCGCACCAGCCCTCCAGCGTGTCTCGGATCCTGGTGATCAGGGCGTCGGGGGTGACGAGTTCGCCGCGCGGCGGAAGCAGCCAGTCCAGCCGCCAGACACCGTCGGGCAGCGGCCGGGCGGTGACCTCGGCACCGCCGGTGCGCCAGGGCGGAGCACGGTGCAGCACCGCCTCGCCCGGCCAGGGCAGTTGGGCGCGCAGTGCTGCGACAGCGTGCCGCTCGACCGCAGTTCGGCCCGGGAACCTGATGTCGAGGAGCTTGCGTACGGTGGACCGCGCGCCGTCGCAGCCCACCAGGTAACTCCCGCGCCACCAGGTCGATCCGGGCTCCCGGGTGTGCACCGTGACTCCGTGCGCGTCCTGCTCCAAAGTGTCGATCCTGCTGAACGGCACCATGGTGACCAGGTCGTGCGCGGCGACCGCGGCGCGCAGTCCGCCGGTGAGCGCGTGCTGCGGCAGATGGACGGGGGAGGGCAGCGGAACCGTGCCCTCCCCCTCGCCCAGCGGTACGGCCCGCACCAGTTGCTTACGCCGCACCGACCGCCAGCCGGCCCACCGCAGCCCTTCGTCGTGGAGCGCCGGGCAGCCGAGCCGTTCCACCAGGTCCGCGGTGTCCTCACGCAGCACGACGGTGCGGGCGGGGCGCGGTTCGTCCTTCCCCGGCCCTTCGTCGAGAAGGACGCAGGGGACACCCTGAGCCGCGAGGGCGAGCGACAGCGCCAGCCCGACCGGGCCGGCGCCGACGACGATCACCGGGTCCACGGTGTGAACCCTCCGGCGCCGGTGGGAGTGGCCGTCGAGGTCGTGGACGCCGGAGGGGACGAGGAGGATGCGGCGGCGGTGGTTCGGGACGCGATCACAGAACGAATGCAACCCACTGCCGGTGCCTGCGTCAAGCGACAGCGGGACGGGACGCCCGCGTCGCCACCTCACGCAACCCATGCAGCTCCCGCGCCCCAAGGGCGTTCGAGGAGAGCAGCGCCCGAAGTGCGGGGCGCGCACGGGGAGAGTGCCTGCGGCCGAGACCCGGAGCTGCGCCGAGCGCGCCTCCGTGAACCCGGACAGCCCCGCCGGTGCTGCACCGGCGGGGCTGTCATGAAGGGGAGGAGGGGTCGGCCCGTCTCCCGTCGCGGGAGGACCGGACGTACGGCCCGTCAGTCCGTCTTGCTGATCCCGTCGTTCGCGCCGGGCCCGTCTGCCGGACCGTCCTCGGCGCGGGGCGCCGCGAGGCTGCCGACGGGAAGGATCCCGGGGGTCTCGGCGGCCGCGGCGATCGCGATACCGGTCTTCGCCCGGCGGCCGCGCTTCTCGATCCAGGTGGCCAGCGCCGACAGCAGCAGACACATCGCCACATAGATCGTGCCGATGACCGCGATCGTCGAGACGTACGGGTACTGGCTGTTGACCTGCGTGTTCGAGGCGATCAGACGCGCGGTCTGGAGCAGCTCCGGGTACAGGATGATGAAGCCGAGCGAGGTGTCCTTGAGGGTCACCACCAACTGGCTGATGATCGTCGGCAGCATCGCGCGGACAGCCTGCGGAATCAGCACGCTGACCATGACCTGGGTCTTGCTCATCCCGAGGGCATAGGCGGCCTCGCTCTGGCCCTTGGGCACGGAGTTGATGCCCGCGCGCAGCACCTCGGCCTGGACACAGCCGTTGTAGACGGACAGTCCGAGCGCCAGGGCCCACATCGAGTAGTCGGTGAGGAAGCCGACCCAGATGGCGTAGATGGTGATCAGCAGCGGGATCGAACGGAAGAGTTCGATGAACGTGGTGGCGGTCCAGCGGACCGGCTTGTGGTCGGAGAGCCGGCCGACGGCGAGCAGGACGCCGAGGATCAGCGAACCGACCGCGGCAAGGCCGAAGGCCTTGAGCGTGGCGAGCACGGCGTCGGCGATGTTCTGCCGGATGCCCGCGTAGTTGAAGATGTCCCACATCTCGGGGGCGAGGTGCCCCTTGTCGGACAGCCGCACCAGGCTGATCGCGATCAGGGCCAGGATGGCGAGGCTTCCGGCCACGGCGTAGATCCGGTTGCGGACGGCCGCCTTGGGACCCGGGGCGTCGTAGAGAACGCTGGCACTCATCGGGCGACCTCCATACGGCGCTCCAGCAGACGGAAGAGACCGCTGATGGCGAACGTGACGACCAGGTAGCCGAGGGCCACCCAGATGAAGACGGGCATGATCTCGTAGCCCCGGTCACTCATGAGCTTCTGCCACCCGAAGAGTTCGGTGACGCTGAAGGCGCCGGCGATCGCCGAGTTCTTGGTGAGCGCGATGAAGATGCTGCTCAGCGGCGGGATGACCGACCTGGTGGCCTGCGGGAGAACCACGATCCGCAGCGTCTGGGCGAACGTCATACCGATGGAGCGAGCGGCCTCGGCCTGCCCCAGGGGGACGGTGTTGATGCCCGAGCGGACCGCCTCGCACACGAAGGAGGAGGTGTAGAAGCCGAGTGCCAGCGAGCCGAGCAGGAACGGGCTCATGCCCGGGAAGAGGATCTCCGGCACCACGAAGAAGAAGATCAGGAAGAGCAGCGTCAGCGGGGTGTTGCGCAGCAGGGTCACCCAGGCGGTGCCGAAGAAGCGCAGCGGGGGCACGGGCGACACACGGAAGCCGGCTATCGCGACACCCAGGACCAGAGCGATGACCGAGCTGATGGCGGTGATCGACACGGTGCCTATGAAGCCGTCGCGGTATTCCGGGAAGTTGTCGAGCAATACGTTCATGGGGTCTCCGCGTCGGCGGTCAGCGGCATCAGGGCAGGGGAAGCGGCGCCCCGTACGCCGCCGTGATCGGTCTCGGCGGCGTACGGGACGCCTCACTCACGTGTGTGGCGTCAGTGACAGGACGTCAGCGACGGGGCTGCGTCAGTAGCGCTCGATGGCCGGCGGCTCGGTGTAGTCCGAACCGGACAGGCCCAGGGTCGCCTCGTAGATCTTCTTGTACGTGCCGTCCTGGACGTGGGTCTCCAGCGACTTGTTGATCGCCTCGCGGAGCACCTTGTCGTCCTTGTTCATGCCGACGCCGTACGGCTCGTCGGTGAACGGCTTGCCGACGACCTTGAGCTTGCCGGAGTTGGCGGCGGCGTACCCCTTGAGGATCGAGTCGTCGGTGGTGACGGCGTCGACCTGCTTGGTCAGGAGCTGCTGCACGCAGTCCGAGTACTTGGCCAGCTCGACGACCTTCGCGCCGTACTCGGGCTTCTTGATCTCCTGGAGCGGGGTGGAACCCACGATCGAGCAGACCTTCTTGTCCTTCACCGACTCCTTGCCGGTGATGGAGGTCTCGTCCTTGCGCACCAGCAGGTCCGCGCCGGCCTTGTAGTACGGGCCCGCGAAGCCGACCTGCTTCTTGCGCTCGTCGTTGATCGTGTAGGTGCCGACGAAGTAGTCGACCTGGCCCTTGGAGATGGCCGTCTCACGGATGCCGGAGTCGACCGTCTTCCACTCGATCTGCTTCTCCGAGAAACCGAGGTCGGCCGCGATCATCCGGGCGATCTCGACGTCGAAGCCGGAGCGCTCCTTCGTCGACTGGTCCTCGAAGCCGAGGTACGGCTGGTCGGCCTTGGCACCGATGACCAGCTTGCCGCGCTTCTTCGCCTCCTTGAAGGCCGGCGAGTCCAGGTCGACACCGGTCGCCACGGTGTACTTCGGCAGCTCGGGAGCCTCGGACGAACCGGGCTTGACGCCCGACGGCTTGTCGCCGGCGGAGCCCTCCTTGCCGCCACAGGCGGTCGCGGTCAGGGCGAGCACGGCGATGGCCGCAACGGCGGCCGACTTACGGAGCTTCATGTGAACAATCCTCGTGTCGTAGGTCGTCGGTATCAGTGGTGAAGAATCTTCGACAGGAAGTCCTTGGCCCGGTCGCTGCGCGGATTGCTGAAGAACTGGTCAGGAGTCGCCTCTTCGACGATCTTCCCGTCCGCCATGAAGACCACGCGGTTGGCGGCCGAGCGGGCGAAGCCCATCTCGTGGGTGACGACGACCATGGTCATCCCCTCCCGGGCCAGCTGCTGCATGACCTCGAGCACCTCGTTGATCATCTCCGGGTCGAGAGCCGACGTGGGCTCGTCGAAGAGCATGACCTTGGGGTCCATCGCCAGCGCACGAGCGATCGCGACGCGCTGCTGCTGACCGCCCGAGAGCTGCGCCGGGTACTTGTCCGCCTGCACGCCGACCCCCACGCGGTCGAGCAGGTTCCGGGCCTTCTCCTCGGCGGCCTTCTTGTCCGTTCCGCGGACCTTGACCTGGCCCAGCATCACGTTCTCGAGCACCGTCTTGTGTGCGAAGAGATTGAACGACTGGAAGACCATGCCGACATCGGCACGCAGCCTCGCCAGCTCCTTGCCCTCCTGGGGCAGGGGCTTGCCGTCGATCGCGATCGCACCCGAGTCGACCGTCTCCAAGCGGTTGATCGTGCGGCACAGCGTGGACTTCCCGGACCCGGAGGGCCCGATGACTACGACGACCTCGCCACGGGCGATGGTCAGATCGATGTCCTGGAGCACATGCAGCGCGCCGAAGTGCTTGTTGACGTTGCTCAGTACGACAAGGTCGTCTCCCGCAGGTGCGGCATCCTCGGCGGCCTTGGTCACTGAAACTCCGCTCATCGGCTTCTTGCTCCGTCCTCCTCGGTTAGGCAAGGACCCTAGTGACGCAGTGCTACCAGCGTCATTACATCTGAGCGGAAATTGAGCATAACGATCCGGCCGCAACCGGACACTCCGTGTGAAGGGGACGCCACGGGGCGCTCGGCGGCGTACCGGGTGGGTAACGGAAACCTGGTGGTAACCGGTGGGGGCTTGACTGACGTACCCGTCATCGGCGTGGATGCCCTGGTACGGGAATGACATGAATCGCCGCGGTACGGAAAGGTTCGCCGGACGGAACACCGGTGGACCGTCACGCACGGTTCCCTGTCGCCGCGAGGATCACGGGAAGACCCGGGAAGAACATGAGGGAGAGGGGGGCCATGAGACTGCTGCTCGTCGAGGACGACGACCACGTCGCCGCCGCCCTGTCCGCCGTGCTCTCACGCCACGGCTTCCAGGTCGTGCACGCCCGCAGCGGCGAGGAGGCCCTGCAGGCGCTGCTGCCGGCCGAGAAGGAGCCCTTCGGGGTCGTGCTCCTGGACCTCGGGCTGCCCGACCAGGACGGCTACGAGGTGTGCGGGAAGATCCGCAAGCGCTCGGCGATCCCGGTCATCATGGTGACCGCGCGGTCCGACGTCCGCTCCAGGATCCACGGCCTCAACCTCGGCGCCGACGACTACGTCGTGAAGCCGTACGACACCGGTGAACTGCTGGCCCGCATCCACGCCGTGGCCCGGCGCAGGGCGACCGGTGAGGACACCGGGCCGACCCCGCTCGCGGTCCTGCGGCTCGGCCCGGTCCACATCGAGCTGCCCACCCGCAGGGTCAGCGTCGACGGCCAGGAGGTCCAGCTCACCCGCAAGGAGTTCGACCTGCTCGCGCTGCTCGCCCAGCGTCCCGGTGTGGTCTTCCGCCGGGAGCAGATCATCAGCGAGGTGTGGCGGACGAGCTGGGAGGGAACGGGACGCACCCTGGAGGTGCACGTCGCGTCGCTCCGCTCCAAGCTGCGGCTCCCCGCACTGGTCGAGACCGTGCGAGGCGTGGGCTACCGGCTCGTCGCTCCGTCGGCCTGAGGACGTACGCCCCCGTGCGCACCAGGCTGCTCCCCCTGCTCATCGTCCTGATGGCCGCCGTACTGCTCGCCCTGGGCTTCCCGCTGGCCGTACGCGTGGCCGCCGCCGAACAGCAGCGGGTCGTCATCGACCGGATCGACGACACGGCGCGCTTCGGCGCGCTGGCCCAGTTCGTCGACGAACCCGTCCGGGGCACCGACGAACGGCAGCGGATCCTGCAGACCGAGCTCGAGGCCTACGACTCGGTGTACGGGATCCGGGCCGGAGTCTTCTACCGCGACGACAGGGCCCTCGCCAAGGCCCCCGGCTCCTGGACCCTGCCCGTCGAGGGAGAGGGCCGGGAGGCCTTCAAGGAAGCCCTCCTCGGCCGCCGCTCCCACGACCCGTCCCAGGTCTGGCCCTGGCAGGACGGCCGGATCGTCGTCGCCTCCCCGGTCGTACGCGACGGGGACGTCGTCGCCGTCGTCGTGACCGACTCGCCCACCGGCGACATGCGGTCCAGGACCCTGCGCGGCTGGCTGCTCATCGCCCTCGGCGAGGCCCTGGCCATGCTGGTGGCGGTCGGCGCCGCGTTCCGGCTCACCGGATGGGTGCTCCTGCCGGTCAGGGTCCTGGACGCGGCGACCCACGACATCGCCAGCGGCCGGATGAGGTCCCGGGTCGCCGCGTCCGGCGGACCGCCCGAACTCCGCAGGCTCGCCCGCTCGTTCAACGAGATGGCCGACAACGTCGAGGACGTGCTGGAGCAGCAGCGTGCCTTCGTCGCCGACGCCTCGCACCAGTTGCGCAACCCGCTGGCCGCGCTGCTGCTCCGGATCGAGCTCCTCGCCCTCGAACTGCCCGAGGGCAACGAGGAGATCGCCTCGGTCCGCACGGAGGGCAAGCGGCTCGCCCAGGTCCTCGACGACCTGCTGGACCTGGCGCTGGCCGAGCACACCGAGGCGGATCTCCAGCTCACGGACATCGCCGCGCTCGCCGGTGAACGGGTCGCCTCATGGCGTCCGCTGGCCGAGGAGAAGGGCGTACGGCTGACGCTGGACGGGGCTCCGGCGGTGACCGGCTGGGCGGACCCGATCGCCCTCTCCAGCGCACTGGACGCCGTCATCGACAACGCGCTCAAATTCACCCCCGAGGGCCAGGAGGTCCGGGTCACGGCGGGCTCCGAGGGCGAAAGCGCCACGGTCGTCGTCGCCGACCGGGGGCCCGGCCTGACCGAACAGGAGCTGGAACGCGTCGGCGACCGCTTCTGGCGCAGCGGGCGCCACCAGAACATCAAGGGATCCGGTCTCGGCCTGTCCATCTCGCGTGCCCTGCTCGCCGCGGGCGGCGGATCGATCCGCTACGGGACGCACGAACCGCACGGCCTGCGGGTGACGGTCACCGTGCCGCGCAACCCGCCGCACGCCTGAGCCCGGCACCGGACCGTCAGGGCTTGGCCGAGCGGTAGTAGCGCCTGGCGCCCTCGTGCAGCGGCAGCGGATCGGTGTAGATGGCCGTCCGCAGGTCCACCAGCTGCGCCGAGTGCACCTCGCGGCCGATCCGGTCCCGGCTGTCGATCACGGTCCGGGTGAACGCCTCGGTCGTCAGCGGATCCGTACGGTCCGTGGTGATCAGCAGGTTGGAGACCGCGACCGTCGGCACGGCCTGCCCCTGCTGCGCCTGCGGGTAGGCGTCGGCCGGCATCACGGCCGAGCGGTAGTAGCGCGTGGACCCGCCGACGGCCTGGAGCTCGGAGACCAGCGCGTCCTCCAGCGGCACCAGCCGGATCGCGAACTTCTCCGAGAGGCTCTGCACGGCGGCGGTCGGCAGCCCGCCGGACCAGAAGAACGCGTCCAGCCGGTCGTCCGCCAGCCTCGCCGGCATCGTGTCGATCCCCGCCTGGACGGGAGTGATGTCCGTGGCCGGATCGACGCCCGCCGCCCTCATCAGCCGGTCCGCGACGAGGAGCACCCCCGACCCCTTCTGCCCCACTCCGACCCGCTTGCCCCGCAGGTCGGAGACCTTGCGGATCCCGGAGTCCCGGGGCACGACCAGCTGGATGTAGTCGTCGTACAGCCGGACGCAGCCGCGCAGCCGCCCGGCCCCCGGTTTCCCGCTCTGCAGATAGGTGGCGACCGCGTCGGCGGTGGCGATGGTGAAGTCGGCCTTCCCCGTCGCGACCCGTTCGATGTTCTGCTGCGAGCCCTCGCTGGTCTGCAGCCGTATCGACACCTTGGGCATGTCCTTGGCCAGCGCACCCTCGAGCCGCTGCCCGTAGCGCTGGTAGACCCCGCTCCGTACGCCCGTGGAGAACGTGAGCGAACCGCTGGGCTCCTCCTCGCCGAGCGGCAGCACCCACCACAGCAGCAGCCCGAGCACGACAAGGGCGGCGGCGCCCCCCAGAAGGGTGCGTCGTCGGCCGAACCGGGACAGTGCGTGCAGCATGGCGCGATCCTGCCAGGCCGTGCCCCGTCCTGGCCAGGCCGGACCCGGGGCACGGGCTCCGGCGGCGGGAGAGGCGCGGTCACCGCCTACCCTTGTCCCATGACCAGCGGCAACCGGAGCGAAGCAGTGGACGTCCAGAAGAGCTACGAGGTACGCACTTACGGGTGCCAGATGAACGTCCACGACTCCGAACGCTTGTCGGGGCTCCTGGAGGACGCCGGATACGTGCGCGCACCCGACGGCTCCGACGGTGACGCCGACGTCGTCGTCTTCAACACCTGCGCGGTGCGTGAGAACGCCGACAACAAGCTCTACGGCAACCTCGGCCGCCTCGCCCCCATGAAGACCAAGCGCCCCGGGATGCAGATCGCCGTCGGCGGCTGTCTGGCGCAGAAGGACCGCGACACCATCGTGCGGCGCGCCCCCTGGGTGGACGTCGTCTTCGGTACGCACAACATCGGCAAGCTGCCGGTGCTACTGGAGCGCGCGCGGGTCCAGGAGGAGGCGCAGGTCGAGATCGCGGAGTCCCTGGAGGCGTTCCCCTCGACGCTGCCCACCCGCCGTGAGTCCGCGTACGCCGCCTGGGTGTCGATCTCCGTCGGCTGCAACAACACCTGCACCTTCTGTATCGTCCCGGCACTGCGCGGCAAGGAGAAGGACCGCCGCACCGGCGACATCCTGGCCGAGATCGAGGCGCTGGTCGCCGAGGGCGTCAGCGAGATCACCCTGCTCGGCCAGAACGTCAACGCCTACGGTTCCGACATCGGCGACCGCGAGGCCTTCTCCAAGCTGCTGCGTGCCTGCGGCACGATCGAGGGCCTGGAGCGCGTCCGCTTCACCTCGCCCCACCCGCGCGACTTCACCGACGACGTGATCGCGGCGATGGCCGAGACCCCGAACGTGATGCCCCAGCTGCACATGCCGATGCAGTCGGGCTCGGACACGGTCCTCAAGGCCATGCGCCGCTCGTACCGCCAGGAGCGCTTCCTCGGGATCATCGAGAAGGTGCGCGCCGCCATGCCGGACGCCGCCATCTCCACCGACATCATCGTCGGCTTCCCCGGGGAGACCGAGGAGGACTTCGAGCAGACCATGCACGCCGTGCGCGAGGCCCGCTTCGCGAACGCCTTCACCTTCCAGTACTCCAAGCGCCCCGGGACACCCGCCGCCGACATGGAGGGGCAGATCCCCAAGGAGGTCGTCCAGGAGCGCTACATGCGCCTGTCCGCCCTCCAGGAGCAGATCTCCTGGGACGAGAACAAGAAGCAGGTCGGCCGCACCCTGGACGTCATGGTCGCGGAGGGCGAGGGCCGCAAGGACGGCGCCACCCACCGGCTCTCCGGCCGCGCCCCCGACAACCGTCTGGTCCACTTCACCAAGCCCTCCCAGGACGTACGCCCCGGCGACGTGGTGACGGTCGAGATCAGCTACGCCGCCCCGCACCACCTGCTCGCCGAGGGCACCCCCCTGGGTGTCCGGCGCACACGGTCCGGGGATGCCTGGGAGAAGCGCACCGCGGCTCCCGCCGCCCAGCCCGCCGGAGTCATGCTGGGACTGCCCGGGATCGGCGCGCCCGCCCCGCTGCCCGTGGCCGCCACCCCGGGGTGCGGCTGCGACTGAGACCGGCCGGCCTGAGTACGCTGACCGGCATGCTTGTCGCCGCAGCCGTCTGCCCCTGCCCGCCGATCCTGGTCCCCGAGGTGGCCGCGGGAGCCGGGCCCGAGCTCGACGCCGCGAGGAACGCGTGCCTCGACGCGGTCGGCGTGCTCGCCGCCGCGCAACCGGATCTGCTGGTCGTGACCGGCCCCGCCGAACCGGCCGGCCGCGGCCCGTTCCCCCCGGGATCGGCCGGATCCTTCGCCGGATTCGGCGTCGGCCTGACCGTGCGGCTGGGCGAGCCGCCCGCCGGGTCCGCCGCGCCGCAGCGCCCGCTCCCCGCGTCCCTCGCCGTCGGCGCCTGGCTGCTGGGCCGCACCCGGTGGGACGGCGCCCCGGTCGAAGGGCTCGGCGTGGACGAGTCCCTCGCCGCCGACCGCTGCCTGCGGGCAGGAGCGGACCTGGCGGCCGGGGCGGAGCGGGTGGCCCTGCTGGTCATGGGCGACGGCAGTGCCTGCCGTACGGTCAAGGCGCCCGGCTACCTGGACGAGCGGGCGGCGGACTTCGACGCGGCGGCGGCACGCGCGCTGGGCGCAGCCGACGTGGCCGCGCTGAGCGCTCTGGACGAGTCGCTCGCGTACGAACTGAAGGCGGCGGGCCGGGCGCCCTGGCAGGTGCTCGCGGGCGCGGCCCAGGGCGCGGGCCTCGACGGGCGGCTGCTGTACGAGGACGCCCCGTACGGCGTGGGGTACGTCGTCGCCGCCTGGTTCTGATCCGGCCACCGGCACGCACGAGGGCCGTGGAGCGACTTCGCTCCACGGCCCTCGATTCCGCTGCGACCCGGGTCAGGATGCGGGCGGCGGCGGCGGTGTGCCGCCCTCGTTCTTCTGGCCCAGGCGGTCGACCGCGTCCTTGGCCTTCTGCGTGCCGGACACGATCTTGTCGCTGTACTTGCCCTTGGTCTTCTCGTCGACCGTACGGGCAGCCTTGTCGAGGCCCTGGTCGATCTTGCCCCCGTGCTGCTGCGCGAGGTCGCCGACCTTCTCCTTGGCCGGGGCCAGCTTGGCCTTCAGGTTGTCCAGGAAACCCATGGGTCACCTTCCGTGCTGGGGGACTGTGGTCACATTTTACCCGTCTGTGAGCAAACTCGCGTTACTCGCCGTGTCCGTCCGTACCTGGGGGACCGGAGGGCGACGCGGCCTCCTCCGGTCCGCCCCTACCCGCTCCGGTCCCGTCCGGTCGGGGGAGGACCCGAAGTTTGGGAGACTGTCCCGGTGAGAAGACCAGCTCCCACCCCCCGCGTCATCACCGTCGTCGGTCCCACCGCAGCCGGAAAGTCCGATCTGGGAGTGTTCCTCGCCCAGCAGCTCGGCGGTGAAGTGGTCAACGCCGACTCCATGCAGCTCTACCGCGGCATGGACATCGGCACGGCGAAGCTGACGCTCCCGGAGCGGGCCGGCGTTCCGCACCACCTCCTGGACATCTGGGACGTCACCGAGGCCGCGAGCGTCGCCGAGTACCAGAGGCTCGCCCGAACCGAGATCGACCGGCTGCTGGCCGAAGGGCGTACCCCCGTCCTGGTGGGCGGTTCGGGTCTCTACGTGAAGGGCGCCGTCGACGCCCTCGACTTCCCCGGGACGGACCCCGACGTACGCGCCCGGCTCGAACAGGAGCTCACGGAGCACGGCTCCGGCGCCCTGCACGCCCGGCTCGCCGCCGAGGACCCCGAGGCCGCCCGCGCCATCCTGGCCGGGAACGGCCGCCGGATCGTGCGCGCCCTGGAGGTCATCGAGATCACCGGCAAGCCCTTCACGGCCAACCTCCCCACCGGGGAAGCGGTCTACGACGCCCTGCAGATCGGTGTCGACGTCGGTCGCCCCGAACTCGACGAACGGATCCGTACCCGCGTGGACCGGATGTGGGAGGCCGGGCTCGTGGACGAGGTGCGCGACCTGGAGACCCGGGGCCTGCGCGAGGGGCGCACCGCCTCGCGGGCGCTGGGCTACCAGCAGGTGCTCGCGGCGCTCGCGGGGGAGTGCACCGAGGACGAGGCGCGCACCGAGACCGTACGCGCCACCAAACGCTTCGCGCGCCGCCAGGACTCATGGTTCCGGCGCGACCCGCGCGTCCGGTGGCTGAGTGGTGCCGAGGAAGACCGCGGAGAACTCCCGCAGCGGGCGCTGGCGTTGGTCGAACGAGCGGTTACAGCCTGATCGCAGGAGGGTCTGTCAAACGAGATCGTTTTACAGTCCCCAGGAACGACGCTGCGGACCGATACCGGCGCAACAGTCGAGATCACCGGGAACAAGTCCTTCATCAAGCACACCAAAACCTACAACTTCACCGTCCACGAGCTCCACACGTACTATGTGCTCGCTGGTCAGACGCCGGTCTTGGTTCACAACAGCAACTGCCCCAATGGGAAGCTGTCGGATCCCCTGCCCAGGGGGATGAATAACAAGATCGCTTCAGCCTACGACGACGTGAAGGCAGGGCGGATTCCATCGCACGACACGTACGGGGGACGTGAACACTCGTGGTGGGCAGGATCCAAGGAGTACCGCGTGCCGGGCAGGCCGGAAACTGACAGAATCCTGGAGAAGGAGCTGCCGAACGGCGTCAAGGTATATGGGTGGACGTCCACGCATTACACGAAGATTCAACGCTTCAGTGCACCCCATTTCCCTGACTCGGGGTGGAATTAGTAGCTCTATTGGTTAACTGGTGCAGCGACTTGATTGTCGCTGCACCAGTTCCGGTTTGGGGATTAGACATGGCTGGCGAACTGCCGGTAGCGGGAAAGGTGGATTTTCCGCTGTACGTGGTATCGGATGAAGAGTCCGGGGGGGTGCTTGTTGCCGCTGAAGGAGTAGAGGGTTTTTTTGTCGACCCGGAAGAAGAGGCACCGGAAGTTGTCTTTCTGAGGGCCCATGAGGTCGAGAAGGGTAGGCGGAGGGTCGAAGATGCAGTGATGGCGGTCATGAATCGTCAACGGGAGAAGATTGGTGAGTACTTCATTGGGCGGGTTGTACTCGGCGATACGGCCGTAGAGGAGCCAGGCGGAAGTATTTCGAGAGTCGCTTACCGGGTTTTTGGTAATCGCTGCGAGTATCCCGAAGCTGAGAGGGTTTGGTCGCGTTGGGCATCAGGGATCGCCCTGGAGGAGGGTGAATGGGTTCGGTGGCCGGCGAACTGTCAGAGTGCATGGCTGCACGTCGTTCAGAATTCCTGGTTTGCATCGAACCGTAGGGCTGCTCGCTATGGAGTGGAGGAGGTTGTCCATTTGGACGGTGGGCAAATTTCCACGAAGTCGGGGTTCTACTGTGCGTTGGGTGAGGCGGTCAACGGGCCGGGTGGGTACTTTGGATCGAATCTCGACGCTCTCGCGGACTGTATTTCTTCGAGTTTCGGCGAGGGCCCTCCGGCGAGGATTGTTTGGCGAAACTTTCACGCGTCGCAAGAATCTCTTGATCACGCCTTCCTGGATTCGATTTTGGGACTAATGCGTGAATTCCGCGTAGATCTCGCCACTTGCTGACTTTGGAGGCGTGCGCGCGAGCAATATGACGCCCCGAAGTGCTTGATCTCCCGCCAGGTAAATGGACTTCCGTCGAGGACAATGATCGATGGATTCAGGGGGTAATCGAGGCTCGCAAGCCGGTGTATGTCGCCTCGCCGGTGGAAGGGAATCTGACCGTGGGGGGACGTCCAACTGTATTCGCCAGGGAGCTAAGGCAGTTTAGTGAGGCGGGTTACACGCGGAGCGGAGACTATTTGCTTCCTCCGCAGGGGTGACTCAGGGGGTAGGTGTACAAGATAGTTGGCTCGTCGTCCAGTTGCGGAGGATCCACGGTGATCACAAGTCGCATTGCCGCTAGGCTCGAAGGGCAGTACGGGGCTGAAGCGACTTCGGTTTCCTCCCTGCTGGAAGAGGCCGAGGTCAGGGTGTTTCATGAAGCTGCGGAGGAAAAGATAACGGCCGCAGTCGTAATTTTGGCGGACGGGAGTGTGGACAAACTTCTCGGCGCGATTGAGCTGATGGAGACCGATTGGCGAGACCTGCTTATCGCGGCGGAGCTTGCGAATGCTGATTGGCCGTCAAGGTTGGATGATATTTTTGGCGCGAATTAGGGTTGCGATAGTATGGCCAGTCAGGTGTAACGATCGGTGTAGTCGCCGCGGCGTCCGATCGAAAAACATTCGGGATCTTTCAGTCGATTCAACGAACGCTATCTCGGAGCGGTGATTCCACTTATCGGATCTTCGCTTGGGGGCGACTGGAGAATCAATAAGAAAACAGCTCTCGAGCTCGTCGAAGCCTCTCGGCGGTGATGTCTTTTGGATGGCGAAGATGTCCTTTAGGTGCCGAGTAAAAACGACGGACAGGAGTCCTGGGATACACCGCGGGGTCCTATCTCATAGAAATCCGATAGGACCCGGCGGTGTCTCTGACGGCAGCAGTTGACGGCAACGTCAGCGGACGGGTGCGGCACAGAGGGGTGATTCGTCGCCGTCGTCGGGCTTGCCTGTGGTCTCGGCGGAGTTGCGGAGGGCGTTGCCAAGAAGGTCGATGGCGTCGCGCTGGAGGCGGAGTCGGACGTGGGCGTACACGGTGGCGGTGACGCCGATGTGGGCGTGGCCGAGGTTGCGGTGCTGTTCGAGAGAGCGCAGGCATGGCGTCGGCAGGGCGATGCGCCGTTCGGAGCTCTGGGTCTTGGTCGGGAGGGCGGTTAGACCGGCGGTGTTGGTGCCCTGGAGGGTGCGTCGGATGCTGGCGGTGCCACCGGTGAGGTCGAGGTCTCCCCAGTGCAGGCCGAGGAGTTCGCCCTTGCGGAGCCCGGTGTGCAAAGCGAGTTCGAACAGTGGCTGCAACCGGTGGCCGTTGGCGGAGGCCAGGAATGCGCGCGCTTCGTTGGCGGTGAGGGGTTCGAAGCGGCGGGGGCGGGGTGTGCCGGTGCGGACGTTGCGGGCGACGTTGCGCGGGATCTCCTCCTCACGCACGGCGTGCTCCAGGGCGGACTTGAGGACTGAGTGCACGTAGGCCAGGGTCAGGGGCGAGAGCCGCTTGGAACAGCACTTTCCGGCGCCACAGCAGAGGGGCTCATCGCGAGCGGTGTCGAGGCCTCGGGTGCAGCACTGGCAGGTGGTGCGGAGCTGGTTGAGCCAGGTGCGGACATCCTTGGCGGTGAGCTTTGCGAGCTTCTTCTTGCCGAGGCCGGGGATGAAGTATAGCCGTGCGACGGCGGTGTAGCGGGTGTGGGTGTTCTCGCGGAGCTGATGGACGGCGACGTTCTGAAGCCAGTACGTCAGGTACGTAGCCAGGCTGCCCTGCGCGGACGGAGCGGGGACACCACGGTTGCTGGCGGCGATCTTCTCGGTGAGCTTGGCCAGCGCTTCCTTGCGGGTAGTGCCGTAGACACGGACACGCCGGCGGGTGCTGCCGGGGGCGAGGACGTATCCGGCGGCCTCCCACCGGCTGTCCTTGCGCTGATAGACGGTCCCGTCGCCGTTGGCACGCACGCGGCGGGAGGGGCTGCTGGGGCGTGGTCATTACGCGGCTTCCTGGTCGAGGCGGGTGCGGATGAAGTTGCTGAGGGCGTGGGTGGGGATGCGGCGGGCGCGGCCGAGGGTGAGCGAGGCGAGCTGGCGGGTGCGGAGCAGGTCGTAGACGGCGGAGCGGCCGAGCTGGAGGCGAGCCATGACCTGTGGCACCGTCAGCAGTTCCTTCGGTGTACTCACCGGCTGGCGGGGCGTGACCGGGGCAGGTGCGGTCAGCAGCAGCTCCCTTCCGCGATGAACTGCCGTGCGAGTTCTCTGCGGTGCCAGACGGCGGCGGCGAGGAGTGCGGCGCCGGGGCTGTAGCCGGTGCCGATGTAGGCCCAGTGGCCGAGGACGAGCGTGGTGTCCGGGTCGTGCTCGGGCAGGCCAGCATGGATACGGGCCTGTTCTGTGCGCCAGGCGCGGCGGGCGTCGCGCAGCGCGCCGAGAGTGGTGGAGTAGGAGCGGGACTTGGTGGAGAAGTGGCCCCGAAAGCCGAGCATGTGAGCCCATTTCCAGAGCTTCAGGTGGGCGAACTCGGGTAGCCTGCCCAGCTCCCAGCAGGTGCGGATCATCTGCCGTACATGCCGGGCGACCGAGAGGCGGGGCAGGGGGCGGGCCTGTCCGGTTCCGTCGCAGGCGGTGCAGGGGAGCGGGGTTCCGTGGGGCAGGAGGGTGGCTCCGCGTCCTGGCAGGGGCGGCAGAACAGCGCTCGGTCGAGGGTGCCGGAGACGTCGGCGGACTTGGCCACGTATGCGGCCACGGCCTGGTCGGTGAACTCGGCGTCGGCGCCGAAGGCCGTGATCTCGCGTACGTCGAGCTGTTCGCCCCAGGTGAGTTCGCGTTCCCCGACCGCGTCCGACTCGACCGTGATGCGGACCCGCGAGGCGGCCGCACGGACGGCGTCGGTGAGCACGGCGACGGTGGCGTACGGCGGCGGGGGTTGACTGGTGCCGTCCGGGCCGTCGAGGCGGATCACGGCGTGGAAGTGGACCAGGCCGCGCTTCTGGTACTCGGCGACCTTGGCGAAGGAGACTCGCAGGACCCCGTGGGCGGCCTTCTGGGTCATGCCGAGCCCGGCGGCAAGTTCGCGGCGCAGGTAGGTGGTGAAGCGTGCCCACAAGGCTCCGGCGTGGGCGTTGAAGAGGACCGCGCCCGCGTAGTCGTACGTCGCGGGATTCAGCGGCGTCCCGATCAGAGCGTCCGTGGGTTCGTGGAGCTTGCGGCAGCGGCAGGGCCGGATGTCGCCGCAGGGGGTGGTGAGGCGGTTGTGGACGGAGCCGAAGGAC
This sequence comes from Streptomyces sp. NPDC102451, assembly GCF_044765485.1. Taxonomy (NCBI): domain Bacteria; kingdom Bacillati; phylum Actinomycetota; class Actinomycetes; order Kitasatosporales; family Streptomycetaceae; genus Streptomyces; species Streptomyces sp. NPDC102451. The sequence continues at coordinate 50,931 of NZ_JBIWKD010000017.1, forward strand.
GGTGGGGTGAGGGTGGCGAAGACGCGGGGGTGGGTGCGGACGGTGTCGGGCACGGTCTTGCCGCCGGTGAGGCCGGCGCGGATGAGGTGGTAGGTGTCGGCGGCGTAGCGGCGGGAGCAGGCCGGGCAGCGGGAGGAGCGGCGGTTGCCGCACGTGGTGAGCAGGCTGCCCGTCGGCTCGGCGGAGGATGTGTAGGAGCGCAGCACTTCGCCGGTCGTGGTGTCGACGGTGGTGCTGTGGCCGGTCAGGCGGATGGGTTCGGTGCAGCCGCCGAGGTGTTCGATCTGCTGTTGTGCGCGGTCGAAGTCGGGGTGGTTGACGAGGTGGAGCAGGTCCCGTACGGCGGGGCTTGCCACGTGGCGCAGGGCCAGGGTGACCATTCGGGGCGTGTCCCTTCTGTTCGGGTGGGTGGCCCCGAGCAGCAACCAGCAGAACTGGAAGGCGTGTTGGTGCTGCTCGGCGCATGACGAACCAGGCCCATGGGCGGGCGTGGGGTTCAGCGAGGGGATGAGGCCGGTGAGGGCCGGGGCTCAGAATTGAGCGAGAGCGGCGGTGGCCACTGGCAGGGCGACACCCATGCGGCTTCCCAGGTGGGCGGCGGTGATCGGGGTTCCATGCTCGGCGCGGTGGGTGTCCGAGATGCGCCGGGCCGGGGCGTTGTCGGTGGGTGCTGGCAGAGTGCGGGCATGACGGATGGCGAGAGTGCCCGCATGACGCGGATCCTGAGCGGGCTGCCGGCGGCGGCCCGAGAACTGCTGGGGGGAACGAACTGGGGGTCCCTGCGGCACGCCTACGGCTCCGCCGAGGACATACCAGTCTCTCTGTGCTCCCTCGTGGACGAAGATCCCGAGGTTCGGTCCGAGGCGTTGGCCGCGTTGGACATGGGCGTGCTGCACCAGGGCTCGCTGTACACCGTCACCGCGCCCGCGGCGCTGTTCGTCGCCGCGATCCTCGACCACCCCATAAGCCTCGCCGAGCACGAGGGGCACTTCCCGTGGGACGACGGACCGTCGCGCAGTTTGCGGGCCGCCCTGCTCGACTGGCTGGGGCAGGTCGCCGAGTCGGCCGCCTATGGGGAGGATCCGGTGCGCGCCCGAACCGACTGGCTGTGGGCGCCCTGGGACGACGTGGCGCGGCGTGAGCGCGACCCGGTCGAGCTCGCTGCACTGCACGAGTGCCGGGAGATACGCCCCGACCTGTACGACGCCGTCGAGCCGTTCCTCTCCTCTCCCGATCCCCACATCCGAGAGGCCGCGCTCGGCGCCGCCATGCCGCTCCTCCTGGCCCCAGGACTCGCCGACCGGGTGCCGCGGGCCGCCACGCTGCTGCGGGCACGGCTGGGCGCCGTGGCAGGGCGACGGGAGCGAGCGAGTATGGCGAGGGCGCTCGGCGTGTGGGGGGCGGACATCTCCGACCTGCTCGCCGACTCCGACCCAGCTGTACGGGTCTGCGCCGCGCTCGGTCCCGCCCCTGCCGACCGGCCGCGCGCTCTCGCCGTCCTCCTCGACGCCCTGCGGGACCCGCGGACGACGGACGGCTGGTTTCCCGAGCCGCTGCCCGGGCTCGACGGGTGGTTCCGGTTCACCGTGCTGCGCTGCGCGCTCGCCTTGGCCGAAACCTTCGAGGAGGTGGCACCGGTGGCGGTCGCCATCGTGGCCGCGGAGGACACGTCGTTCGTCGACTTCGAACGCGGGCCGATCCTCCTCAGAGCCTTTGCCGGTGGCTACGACCCGGCCCGCCCGCTCTCTTCCGCCCAACGCGACCTGTTGCGGGCCTTCGTGGACACCGACGAGGCGACAGGCGGCATCGGCGGGAACACGCTGTGGTTCCGCGCGGCCGGACTGCCCGACAACCGGGAAGGCATCGCCGCGTTGCTGAGACCTTGCCCGCCACCGCACCCTGCGCCCATGACGTTTCCCGCCTGAGGCCGAGCACCGAAGTTGCCCCCAGGCCATCGGCGAGCCACGGTCACAGCCGGTCTCTGACTGCCAGCGGCTCGGACGGGCCCGGCCGGCGGGGAAATCGGCGCAGGAGGGCAGGGACGCGCTGATCGCCGCCCCGCGGCGTCCGCGGCGTGCTTCTCCATTCCGGGCCGCGGGGCGGAGTACGGCTCACGGAAGTTGATCAAAGCCTGCCGACGGCTGGGCGCGACCAGGTCCATGGGCTCCGGGCCCGCGGCGGACGGGGTGGTGACGGCGCCCACGCGGCTGACGCTGATCGCGCTGCTCCCAAGCCGGTGGGCTTCTGCCACCTCACCGAAGAAAACGGCTTGCAGCCCCACGGACTCCCCGCCTACGGTGCTGCGCATGGGTTCTCTGTGATAGTCCCCGTGCGGCCGCGTTGAGCTCGGCTCCGTCGTCGCGCGCTCCCATCCGTGCTTCCGTCCCTCCCGTGATGCCGTCCGTCCGGCGTGCCGCGGAGTGTTTCCGGCGTGCGCGGATGCGTCCGTCCACCCGTGCCGATCGGCCCGGCCGAGAACAGGGGATTCCATGCTTACCGCACAACTATCTCTTCAGAACGTCACCCGCCGCTACGACGACCACGTCGTGCTGGACGACGTGTCCTTCAGCATCAAGCCGGGCGAGAGGGCCGGCATCATCGGCGACAACGGAGCCGGAAAATCCACCCTGCTGCGACTGATCGCTGGGCAGGACCGGCCCGACAACGGCGAACTGACCGTGATCGCACCAGGCGGCTCGGGCTATCTGGCCCAGTCGTTGGCCCTGCCCCCCGAGGCCACCGTCCAGGACGCAGTGGACATGGCACTTGCCGACCTGCGTGAACTCGAAGCGCGGACGCACCACGCCGAAGCCGGACTCACGGGCCTGGCGGGGGCGGAGCTCGCCGCCGCGCTGGACACCTACGCCCGCCTGGTCGCCCAGTACGAGGCGCGCGCCGGCTACGAAGCCGACGCCCGGGTGGACATCGCCCTGCACGGGCTCGGCCTGCCGGGTCTGGCTCGTGATCGGGCCCTGGGCACGCTCTCGGGCGGTGAGCGATCACGGCTGGCGCTGGCCGCGACCTTGGCGTCCCGGCCGGAGCTGCTCCTGCTGGACGAGCCGACCAACGATCTGGACGACCGGGCGGTGGGCTGGCTGGAGGCACACCTGCGGGCGCATCACGGCACGGTGCTCGCAGTCACCCATGACCGGGTGTTCCTGGAACGGGTCACCACCACGATCCTGGAGGTCGGCGAAGGCAAGGTGACGCGTCACGGCGACGGCTACAACGGCTACCTTGCCGCCAAGGCCGCTGAGCGACGGCGCCGCCTGCAGCAGTACGCGGACTGGTGCGCGGAGCTGGCCCGCAGCCAGAAGTTGGCCGCCACGAACGTGGCACGGCTGGAGGCGGTCCCTCGCAAGCTGCCGTTCGCCGTGTTCGGCCACGGCGGCTTCCGTGCCCGCGGCCGTGGTCACGGTGCGATGGTCCGTATCCGCAATGCGAAGGAACGTGTCGAACGGCTGACGGACAACCCTGCCGCGCCACCGCCCGAACCGCTGGTCTTCGCCGCACGGATGACCACCGCCGACGGTCAGACGTCGCAGGCCGCGGCGGAACTCACCGGCATCCGTGTCGAGGACCGGCTGCACGTACCCTCGCTGCGGATCGGCGGCGACGAGCGGCTGTTGGTCACCGGGCCCAACGGGGCCGGCAAGACGACGCTCCTGCGCGTGCTGGCGGGTGAGCTGCAGCCCGATGAGGGGACGGTGCGCACGCGGGGCCGAGTCGGGCACCTGAGACAGGAGGAGACACCGTGGCCTCCTGGCCTGACCGTCCCACAGGCGTTCGTCCACGGCCGCGGAGGCGAACCGGACGAGCGCATCGACCATCTGTTGTCCCTCGGCCTGTTCAGCCCTGCCGACCTGCGCCTGAAAGTGAGCGAACTGTCCTATGGACAAAGACGCCGGATCGAACTGGCCCGCCTCGTCAGCGAACCCATCGACCTGTTGCTGCTGGACGAGCCCACCAACCATCTCTCCCCCGTCCTGGTCGAAGAACTGGAAGGAGCCCTGGCCTGCTACCAAGGCGCGGTCGTCGTCGTCACCCACGACCGCCGCATGCGAACCCGCTTCACCGGCAGCCACGTGGAACTGAACGCCGGCCACGTCGCACGGCCTCGGCCCCGTTCACCCGAGGCTACGACGAAGCGAAACGTAGCTCTCTGTGATCAGAGTGACGCTCGGTCAGGGTGAGCGAGGCCGGGTCCGGCGCGGCGTCGCAGCACGGTGTGCAGCATGTCGTCGGTGATGTCCGGCGGCCGGCCGTCGTGACCCTCGAACTCGCCGGGAGCCTCGACAGCACCGCAGCGGAGACCGCGTTCCGGTCGACGGTTGATGCAGTACTGCGCGGCTGGGCAACCCCCTCCGCCCTCCCTGGCCTTCGACGCGCAGACCCGGCGCTGTGAAGTCATTGCTCCGCAGCCGCCCGGAGACGGCCGGCGGAGGGCCGAGTCGAAGTACGCTCCCGAGCCGGCACAGATCGGTTCGGAGCAACGGCCGAGGGTTACGTGGCCGTAGGGGAGCGGGGAGAGCCGGGCCGGCCACGCGTCGGCTGGGCTGTGGGTGCTCCCGGCGCGGTGCGGTGGCCGTCCGAGGCGGCTGTTGTTGTCAACGGCTGTTCGCGGATGCCTCGTTCGAGGTGGTGACCGCATCTGGATCGGTGGAACGTTGCGCCGCCGCGGAGCCTTCCGTGGACTTGGACCTCGCCAGCCACAGGCCGGTGAACACGGCGGTGGCCAGAGTGACGGTGCCGGCAGCGAGGAAGGCGTCGTTGAGGCCGGTCTCGAAGGAGGCGCCGCCGGTCTGCCGGGTGCGGACGACGGCTCCGAGTACCGCCACGCCGAGTACCGCGCCGATCTGCCGGGTGGTGCTGCTGATGCCTGATGCGAGGCCGCCTTCCTGTGGGCTGACTGCCTGGATGGCGGCTCCAGTGAGCGGGGACAGGGTCAGGGCGAAGCCGATGCCGACGACTCCGAGCCGCCACCACACGTTCGCGTAGCCGGTGTCGGCGTGCACCGTACCGAGCGCAAGCAGTCCCAGACCGGCCAGGGCCAGGCCGGTGGTGACCACGACGCGGAAGCCGTGCCGGGCGGCGAGCCTGCCCGCGTACGGGCTGACGATCACCATGCCGAGCGACATCGGCAGGGTCTGCAGGCCGGCGCGCAGGATCGAGCTGCCCTGGACGTACACGAAGAACTGGGAGAAGAAGAACGACGAACCCATGAGCGCGAACCCCACCACGACCATGGCGGTGTTGGACACGGTGAACAGGCGCTGCTGGAACAGCCGCAGCGGCAGCATCGGAGCGGAACGTCGCGCTTCGACGGCGACGAAGAGGGCGAGGAGGATCACCCCCGCCGCGAAGCCGCCCAGGATCACCGGCGACGTCCAGCCGCGGGCACCGCCCTCGATCAGCCCGTAGGTCAGCGCCCCCACCCCCAGAACGGACAGCACCGTCCCCGGGACATCGATCGCCGGGGCGCTCGGATTGCGGGTCTCTTCAAGGCTCCGCAGGCCGACCGCCAGCAGGACCGCACCGATGGGCAGATTGACCAAGAAGATGGCGGGCCAGCCGAACACATCCGTCAGCACGCCGCCGGCCACGGGGCCCACGGCCAGGCCGAGTCCACTGAACCCGGCCCACAGCCCGATCGCCCTGATCCGTTCCTGCGGTACGGGACACGCGGCGACGAGCAGGGCCAGCGAGGCAGGGCTCAGCGCCGCGGCCCCGATGCCCTGCAGCACCCTGCCGGCGACCAGCCAGCCGACCGAGGGCGCGAGGCTGCACAGCACCGACGCGACGGTGAACACCGCCACGCCGGTCAGGTACACCCGCTTACGGCCGAACCGGTCGGCGAAGACACCACCGGACAGCAGCAGCATGGCGACCAGCAGCACATACGCGTCAACGATCCACTGAAGACCGGTCAGTTGCGTATGCAGCCGGTGCTGCATATCGGGCAGCGCCGCTCCCACGATCGTGTTGTCGAGCAGAACCATGAACTGACCCGAACAGGTCACCGCGAGCAGCACGGCCCGGCTCTGCCGACTGCCTACGGAAGCAGGCGATGCAACCAAGGGAATTCCTCTCCATCGTCGGTTGCGCCTCTCCACGGCCGACACGGTCGACCTCCGAGCGCACTAACGCAGCCATTGGCTGCGTTAGGAAACTGTACGGAGGGTCGCCTCGTAAACGCAAGTGCCAACTGCGTTAAGGTGAGGGCATGGACGAACGACAGCGAGCCCGACGGCCCGGTGGGCGCAGCGCCCGCGTCGGCGCGGAGGTGCACCGGGCCGTCACCGAACTGATCAGTGAGCGCGGCTACGGCAACTTCACGGTCGGCGAGGTCGCAGCCCGCGCGGGTGTGGCCGACAGCAGCATCTACCGCAGGTGGGGCGGCCTGGAAACCCTGCTCACCGACGTGGCCCTCACCCGCCTCAACACGCAGTCACCGATGCCCGACACGGGGAGCCTGGCCGGCGACCTGCGTACGTACGCAGCCCAAGTGGCCCGCGAGATCACCGGCCCCGACGGCCTGGCGGTGGTGACCCTGGCCGTCGCCCTGTCCAGGAGCGGCCCCCAGGGCCTGAAGGCGCGTGACGACCTCCTCGCCGAGCGCACCCGGCAACTGCAGTCCATGCTCGACCGCGCCACCGAACGCGGCGAGCGCGCACCCGACGCACTCGACGTGCTGGACCACGTCATGGCCCCGATGTACGTACGCGTCCTGCTCGGCGTCGGACCGCCCACCCCGGACTACGTCGACGGGCTGGTCGACCGATTGCTGTGACCTCACCCGGTCCCCCGGGATCAGCCCTCGGCCGCGATGTCAGGGCTCCGTAAGGTGCGAGTGCGCCCCGGAGCCGGAGACGTCGCCCGGTCGCCGCTCACGTGCTGCCGGTGGGGCCGCGCTCACGCGCGAACCATGCCTTCGCGTACTCCTCGAAGGCCATCTCGCCGAGGGTTTACCGCTGTTCGGTGATGGTCCACGGTGTGGTCCTGCGGGCCGTGCAGAGCCCGGTCAGGCGTTCGATGGCGGCGTCCTGGGTGGGGAAGCCGGACTCCTCGGACTGCTCGCCCCGGGTGTTGCGGAAGCGGATCGTGCAGAGGTGCGCGCAGCCCGATGGCCGGCGGCATTCGCAGGGCTTGAAGAAGCTCCCCCTACCCCGCGCAAGCTTGTTCGGCACGGTTCCTTTTCTGGCTGGTCGCGAGCGGTCAATCCGCCGCTGACCTGCGGCTATTGCTGACCTCTTGCTGACTCGCCGACGAGCAGCAGGTGCCTGACCTGCATAGACCTTCAAGGGGGGCTATAACAGCCTGATCACGTGATGGCATCGGGAAGCTCCGCCCGTCATTTCGGCGGCCGGGGCCGTGCCATCATCGAGCATCGATCGACCAGTGGAGTCCGAGTTGGGAGGGCGCGTGGCGATGGAGGCCGGCCCTCGCGACACAGACAGAGACGCACCGGACACGCAGCACCTGGCAGGACGCCTGAGCCCTGACGGGCCGGACGAGCTCGATGTGGCCCCCGAGGTCGAGGTCGAGCTCCGCCCCGCCCGGCGGCTGCGGATCTGGCAGCTCGCACCCATCGTGGTGCTGGCGGCGGTCGGCTCCCTGATGTTCGCCTTCCCGCTCGCCTTCGAGTTCGGCGGCGGCGGCGCCGTCGTGGCGATGCTGGGACTGCTGATCAGCTGCTGCGCCGCGGGCTGGGGCATGATGGCCGCGCGTCGTGTCGGCCACACCTGGCCCGGCCTCCCGGCCAGGGGGTCCAGCGAACGCCCCGACTGGCGCGTGGCCACGCTGTACGTGGCCGTCTGCGTCGTCCTGGTGGCCCTGGCCGTCTGGCGCGTGGCCCGCCTCCGCTGACCGGCGCCCCGGGCCCAGGACATGGCCCGGCCCCGCCGGCTGTCGGCGGAGCCTCGTACAGTTGCCTCGTGAGCACTTCGCGGATCACCTTCCTCAAGGGTCATGGCACCGAGAACGACTTCGTGATCGTTCCCGACCCGGACAACGCCCTCGACCTGCCGGTCCCCGTCGTCGCCCGGCTCTGCGACCGCCGGGCGGGCATCGGCGGCGACGGGCTGCTGCACGTCGTGCGGTCCGCCGCGCACCCCGAGGCGCGGGCGATGGCCGAGCAGGCCGAATGGTTCATGGACTACCGCAACGCGGACGGCTCGGTCGCCGAGATGTGCGGCAACGGGGTGCGTGTCTTCGCCCGCTACCTGCAGCGCGCCGGATTCGTCGCCGAAGGCGATCTGGCCGTCGCCACCCGGGGCGGTGTCAAGCTGGTGCACATCGCCAAGGACGGCGCCATCACGGTCTCCATGGGGCGCGCCCTGCTGCCCGAGGACGGCGTCACCGTCACCGTGGACGGCCGCAGCTGGGAGGCCCGCAACGTGAACATGGGCAATCCGCACGCCGTCGCGTTCGTCGAGGACCTGGCCCACGCCGGAGAGCTCCGCTCCGTACCGCCGTTCGGCCCGCAGTCCGTCTATCCCGACGGGGTCAACATCGAATTCGTCGCGGACCGCGGGCCCCGCCACGTCGCGATGCGCGTCCACGAGCGCGGTTCCGGCGAGACCAGGTCCTGCGGCACCGGCGCCTGCGCGGTCGCCGTCGCCGCCGCCCGCAGGGACGGTGTGGACCCGGCCCGGACCGGCTCCCCGGTGTCGTACACGGTGGACCTGCCCGGCGGCACCCTGGTGATCACCGAACACCCCGACGGTGGGATCGACATGACCGGGCCCGCCGAGATCGTCGCGGAAGGCGTGATCGACCCCGACTGGCTCGAAACGATGATCGGTTAGAGCTTCGCTCGAATGGGTGATCCGTTTCACGCTGGGCGAGAGCTGGACTGTGCCACGTGGTGGGGTCGATAGCATCAAGCACCGGCTCGGGGGTGTATCCGCACTCACCGCCGGTCGACGTTGCCGGAGGTGCCCCATGAGCGCAGAGGCCACCAATCCAGGTGCTCCCCTTCGCAAGCGCGGTCGTCCACGGATCGACCTGCGCAGGCTGGGCCGTGTCGCCCTGCTCGGGCCGGTCTCCCGTGACCGGCTGCCCGACGCCATCGGGCATGTCGCCGAGGCCCATCGGGCGCACTACCCGGACGCCGACCTCGCCATTCTGCACAAGGCGTACGTCCTCGCCGAGACCTCCCACCGCGGCCAGATGCGCAAGAGCGGCGAGCCGTACATCACCCATCCCCTGGCGGTGACCCTGATCCTCGCCGAACTAGGCGCGGAGACGACGACCCTGACGGCCTCGCTCCTCCACGACACGGTCGAGGACACCGAGGTGACCCTCGATCAGGTGCGGGAGGAGTTCGGCGACGAGGTCTGTTACCTCGTCGACGGAGTCACCAAGCTGGAGAAGGTCGACTACGGGGCCGCCGCCGAGCCCGAGACCTTCCGCAAGATGCTCGTCGCCACCGGGAACGACGTGCGGGTCATGTCGATCAAACTGGCCGACCGGCTGCACAACATGCGGACACTCGGCGTCATGCGTCCCGAGAAGCAGGCCAGGATCGCCAAGGTCACCCGGGACGTGCTCATCCCGCTCGCCGAACGCCTCGGCGTGCAGGCCCTCAAGACGGAGCTCGAGGATCTCGTCTTCGCGATTCTGCACCCCGACGAGTACGCGCGCACCGAGGCCCTGATCTCGTCCTGGAGCGGCGCGCAGGACCCGCTCACCGACATCGCGGACAGCGTCAGATCGACCCTGCGGGAAGCCGGCATCAGCGCCGAGGTGCTCATCAGACCGCGCCACTTCGTCTCGGTGCACCGGGTGCGGATCAAACGCGGAGAGATGCGCGGCACCGACTTCGGACGGCTGCTGGTGCTGGTCGGGGAGGACGCCGACTGTTACGGGGTCCTGGGGGAGCTGCACACCTGTTTCACCCCGGTCATCTCCGAGTTCAAGGACTTCATCGCGGCCCCCAAGTTCAACCTCTACCAGTCGCTGCACACGGCGGTCGTCGGGCCCGAGGGCGCCGTCGCCGAAGTGCTGATCCGTACGCACCGGATGCACAAGGTCGCCGAAGCGGGTGTCGTCGCACTCGGCAACCCGTACACCCAGGACGGCACCACCGCCGTGCACCAGGCCGAGCCCGCGGACGGTGAGCGCGCCGACCCGACCAGGCCCGGCTGGCTCTCCCGACTCCTGGACTGGCAGGAGTCGGCCACCGACTCCGACCAGTTCTGGGCCACGCTCCGCGCCGACCTCGCGCAGGACCGGGAGATCACCGTCTTCCGCACCGACGGCGGGACGCTCGGCCTCCCCGCGGGCGCCAGCTGCGTCGACGCCGCCTACGCGCAGTACGGCGACGAGGCGCACGGCTGCATCGGAGCCCGGGTCAACGGCCGGCTGGCCACCCTGAGCACCGTGCTGAACGACGGCGACACCGTACAGCTGCTGCTCGCCCAGGACGCCTCGTCCGGGCCCTCCCCGGAGTGGCTGGACCACGTGCGTACCCCTGCCGCCCGGATCGCGATCACGGCATGGCTCGACACCCATCCGGACGGCACACAGGGGCCCCACAAGAGCCGGCCGGACGCACCGAGACCGCAGACCCAGCCCGTCGACGACGCGTCGGGCAGCCGGGGCAGGACGGCCGGGCGGCCGCCCATCGTGGCGGTGGACACGCCGGGCGCCCCCGTCCGGCTCGCCGGCTGCTGCACCCCCGTCCCGCCGGACGGCATCATCGGCTTCACGGTGCGCGGCGGGGCGGTCACGGTGCACCGCGAGGAGTGCCCGGCGGTGGCCCGGATGCGGGCGATCGGCCGCGAGGCCGTCGGGGCACGCTGGAACGACCCGGGAGACCGGAGCGGCACCCCCGACTACCGGGTCACCCTCGTCGCCGAGTCCTTCGGGCGCCCCCGGCTCCTCGCCGACCTCACCGAAGCCATCGCGACCGCGGACGCCGCCATCGTCTCGGCGACCGTCGAGCCGCCCAGCGAACAGCGCGTCCGGCACACCTACACACTGCAGCTGCCGGACGCGGCGGGGCTGCCGAGCCTCATGCGGGCGATGCGTGACGTACCCGGCGTGTACGACGTGAGCCGCGCCCAGCAGCCCGCCGCCACGGGCTGACCGGCCGCCCCTCCCGGGCCGCTCCCTGCCGCTCCCCGGCGACCCGTTCGGGTGGTGCGGCGCGCGCCACCCCCGCGTGGACGGGACGCGCTGGTAGCCGTAGTCCATGCCGCTCACCTCCCGCCGACTGCGTGCCGCACTGCTGGCCACCGCGTCGGTCACCCTCGTCGCCGCCACGCTGCCCGCCCCCGGACCGCTCGGCATCGGCGACCGTCTCTTCCCTCACCTCGGCAACCCGGGCTACGACGTCCTCTCGTACGACATCTCGCTCACCTACAAGGGCCGTAACACCGAGCCCCTCGACGCCGTCACCACGATCGACGCGCGCACCACCGCGCCGCTGGAGCGGATCAACCTCGACTTCGCGCGTGGCGCCGTCCGCTCGGTCGAAGTCGACGGTCTGACGTCGCGCTTCGCCACCGCGGGCGAGGACCTGATCGTCGACGCGCCCTTCCGGCTCCCGGCCGGGGTGCCCGTGCGCATCACCGTCCGGCACACGAGCGACCCCTCGGGCGACACGGCCGTCGGGGGCTGGGTACCGACCGCAGACGGTCTCGCGATGGCGAACCAGGCCGATGCCGCGCACCGGGTCTTCCCCGGCAACGACCACCCTGCAGACAAGGCGTTCTTCACCTTCCGGGTGACCGCGCCGAAGGACCTCACGGTCGTGGCGGGCGGCCTTCCCGCAGGGAAGCGGAACCATGCGGGCACGACCACCTGGACCTACCGCACCGAGCACCCCATGGCGACGGAGCTGGCCCAGGTGTCCATCGGCCGTTCCGCCGTCCTCCACCGCACCGGACCGCGTGGACTGCCCGTACGCGACGTGGTGCCCGCGGCCGACCGCGAGAAGCTGGAGCCCTGGCTGAAGAAGACCCCGGCGCAGCTGGACTGGATGGAGAAGCAGGTCGGCCCATACCCGTTCGAGACGTACGGACTCCTGGTCGCGGACACCGAGACGGGCTTCGAACTGGAGACACAGACCCTCTCGCTCTTCGAACGCTCCCTGTTCACCGGGACCGGGTACCCCGAGTGGTACGTCGACTCGGTCATGGTGCACGAGCTCGCCCACCAGTGGTTCGGCAACAGCGTCTCCCCGGGGTCCTGGTCCGACCTCTGGCTCAACGAGGGACACGCCACCTGGTACGAGGCCCGTTACGCCGAGGAGCACGCGCAGAAGCCGATGGAGCGGCGGATGCGCGAGGCGTACGCCCGCTCCGACACCTGGCGCGCCGCGGGCGGCCCGCCCGCCCACCCGGACCCGCCCACCCCCGACCACAAGATCAGCCTGTTCAGGCCGGTCGTGTACGACGGGAGCGCGCTCGTCCTGTACGCGCTGCGCGCGGAGATCGGACAGGCCGCCTTCGACCGCCTGGAGCGGACCTGGGTCCGTGTCCACCGGAACGGCTCCGCGACCACCCGGCAGTTCACGGACCTGGCGTCGAGGATCGCGGGCCGGGACCTGACGGCGTTCTTCGACGGGTGGCTGTACGGGAAGAAGACCCCGCCGATGCCGGGCCACCCGGACTGGCGCACCGAGACACCCCGGAACGCGGTGCCCGCGCAGGGGCCTGCGCGGGCACCGAAACCCGAGTGACGATCCGGGCGGGGACATGCCACTATCGACGCGTCGGCACGGCGGCCGGCCGGTGGACCCCCTTCCCCGGGAATCTTCCGGCGGGATCACGCGTTGTGACTGACGTATCGGACTTCTATCGACGTAAGGATCCAATGACCTCCTCTTCTTCCCTTCCCCAGGACGCGCAGGACGCGCAGAGTGCCACGGAAGCCACCTCCGAGAGCCTCACCGAGAGCCTTCGGGCCGACGCCCTGATGGAAGAGGACGTCGCCTGGAGCCACGAGATCGACGGAGAGCGGGACGGCGAGCAGTTCGACCGCTCCGAGCGTGCTGCGCTGCGCCGCGTGGCAGGTCTCTCCACCGAGCTCGAGGACGTCACCGAGGTCGAGTACCGGCAGCTGCGCCTGGAGCGCGTGGTTCTCGTCGGTGTCTGGACATCGGGGACCGTCCACGACGCGGAGATCTCCCTCGCGGAGCTCGCGGCCCTCGCCGAGACGGCGGGTGCCCAGGTGCTCGACGCCGTGTTCCAGCGGCGCGACAAGCCCGACCCGGCCACCTACATCGGTTCGGGCAAGGCGCTGGAGCTGCGCGACATCGTTCTCGAGTCCGGGGCCGACACCGTCGTCTGTGACGGAGAGCTCAGCCCCGGCCAGCTGATCCACCTGGAGGACGTCGTCAAGGTCAAGGTGGTCGACCGGACCGCCCTGATCCTCGACATCTTCGCCCAGCACGCCAAGTCCCGGGAGGGCAAGGCGCAGGTCTCGCTGGCACAGATGCAGTACATGCTCCCGCGCCTGCGTGGCTGGGGTCAGTCGCTCTCCCGCCAGATGGGCGGCGGCGGTTCCAGCGGCGGTGGCGGCATGGCCACCCGTGGTCCCGGTGAGACCAAGATCGAGACCGACCGGCGACGGATCCGCGAGAAGATGGCGAAGATGCGCCGGGAGATCGCGGAGATGAAGACCGGCCGGGAGATCAAGCGCCAGGAACGCAAGCGCAACAAGGTGCCCTCGGTGGCGATCGCCGGATACACCAACGCCGGGAAGTCCTCGCTGCTCAACCGGCTCACCGGTGCGGGTGTCCTCGTGGAGAACTCCCTGTTCGCGACCCTCGACCCGACCGTGCGCCGGGCCGAGACGCCGAGCGGCCGGATCTACACCCTGGCCGACACCGTCGGGTTCGTGCGGCACCTGCCGCACCACCTGGTCGAGGCGTTCCGCTCCACCATGGAGGAGGTCGGCGAGTCCGACCTGATCCTCCACGTGGTGGACGGCTCCCACCCGGTGCCGGAGGAGCAGCTCGCCGCCGTACGCCAGGTGATCCGTGAGGTCGGCGCCGTCGACGTACCCGAGGTCGTCGTGATCAACAAGGCGGACGCGGCGGATCCGCTCGTGCTGCAGCGCCTGCTGCGCACCGAGAAGCACGCGATCGCGGTGTCGGCGCGGACCGGCGCCGGTATCGACGAGCTGCTCGCGCTCATCGACGCCGAACTGCCGCGGCCGTCCGTGGAGATCGAGGCGCTCGTGCCCTACATCCAGGGCGCGCTCGTCTCCCGGGTGCACGCCGAGGGCGAGGTGATCTCCGAGGAGCACACCCCGGAGGGCACGCTGCTCAAGGCGCGGGTCCACGAGGAGCTCGCCGCGGAGCTCGCGGTCTTCGTGCCGGTGGCCCACTGACGCCGTAGACGTACAGGAGGCCGGGCACCCCTCACGGGGAGCCCGGCCTCCTGCGCGTGGCAACGCGACGCGCGTGGCACCACGACATGTGTGCCACCACGACACCCGAGGGCCCCGGGTGCGGCGATCGCCGCACCCGGGGCCCTCGGCGCGTGCTCCTACTGCCCCGCGTACTTCTTGCTGACGGCCTCGTAGATGCCCTTGGCCTCCTTGCCCAGACGGGGGCCGGCCAGCCAGCCCGCCGTCACCGGGCCGATGGAGGTGTTGGAGACCAGGGCCGGCTTACCGTCCCGGCCCTTCGCGACCCAGCCGCCGCCGGAGGAACCACCGGTCATCGTGCACCCGATGCGGTACATCGTCGGCTGCTGCTCGAAGACGGCGAGGCGGCCCGGCTTGTCGGTGCACTGGAGCGCCTTCTGGCCGTCGAACGGCGGGGCCGCCGGGTAGCCGGTCGCCGTCATGCTGTCGATCTCGGGGACGGCCGGGGCGTCGAACTCGACCGGGAGCGCCGAACCGACGGTCTCCTCCAGGGACTTGCCCGTCGATCCCTTCTCCGGGGCGACCTGCAGCACCGCGAAGTCGTACGGGGCGCCCTGGCCGCCGGTCGCGGCGCCCTGGTCGATCCACTGCTCGGAGGTCTGCGCCCACTGGCCCCACCACACGCCGTACGGAGCGACCTCCTCCTTGGACGCGTTCTGCAGTTCGGCCGTCGACATGCCGCTGTCGTTGTACGAGGGGACGAACGCGATGTTGCGGTACCAGCCGCCGCTCTTGCCCGCGTGCACACAGTGTCCGGCGGTCCAGACCATGTTGGACTTGCCCGGGTGGGCCGGGTCCTGCACCACGGTCGCCGAGCAGACCATCGAACCGTCGGGACCGTCGAACAGGAGCTTGCCCGACTCCGGCGCGCTGTCGTTGTACGGCGTCTGCAGGTTCGCCGCCTCCACCGGTGCGGGGGTCGGGTCCGTCACGCCCTCGTCGCCCGATATGTCGTTGTCGACCGGGTTCTCCGGAGGCTTCTCGGCCTCCCGCATCCGGTCCGGGTCCCAGAGGTCCTCGATGATGGGATTGACGTAGTCCTTGGCCTCACGCAGCCATGTGTCCTTGTCCCAGTTCTTCCACTCGCCGTCCCTCCACTTGTCGAGGTCGATCCCGTGCTCCTTGAGCCGGTCCTTGAGATCGTCCGGGATCGCGACCTTCCCGTCGGCGGACTGGCCGGTGGAACTGCTGGGCTCGCTGATCGCGCCGTCCTCCTCCGGCCCGCAGGCCGTGGCGGTGAGCGTGAGAACAGCGGCGAGGGCGGCTGCGGCGAACACCCGAGGGGCGCGGCGGACGCTCCCCCCGCGGTGTGCGGTATCGATCGGGCGCATGGGTCGCATCTGGTGATCCCCCTGGGACTTCGTCACTGACTTCGGTACCGCACTGCGGACTTGGTGGTGCGCGACACGGTCCACGGGCCATGACGCACACCTTCGGAGCGGCGGCTCCTTCCCGAGTGCGGCCCCTACTATGCCGGTGCCGATGGGGACGGTGCGCGGCAGGGCCACGGTTCCGGCTGCGCAAGGATCTTCCGATTTACCCGTGATCTTCCGCCTTCCGCGTCGTTGGTACGTACGGGGGACACCCGGACAGTGTTCATCGGCGCAGTCCGCCCCCAGGGGGACGCACCGATGCGCGACGCAACCGTGACAGCAGGAGGACCGAACAGCCGTGGCCGTGACCGAACCAGCTCCGGTGGCACTTCCCCCTGCGCACGAGGGGATTCTGCGGCGCCAGGCGCTCCGTGAATCGGCCGCCCGCACCTATGCGCGGTCCCTGCCGATCGTGCCGGTGCGCGCGCGGGGCATGACCATCGAGGGCGCGGACGGCAGGCGATATCTCGACTGTCTGTCAGGCGCGGGAACTCTGGCCCTCGGGCACAACCATCCGGTGGTGCTCGAAGCCATCAGGAAGGTCATCGACTCCGGCGCACCGCTGCACGTACTCGATCTCGCCACGCCCGTGAAGGACGCGTTCACGACCGAGCTGTTCGCCACCCTCCCCCGGGAGTTGGCCGACAACGCCCGGATCCAGTTCTGCGGCCCGGCGGGCACGGACGCCGTCGAGGCGGCGTTCAAGCTGGTCCGGGCGGCGAGCGGCCGCAGCGAACTCCTCGCCTTCACCGGCGCGTACCACGGGATGACCGCCGGTGCCCTGGCCGCTTCGGGCGGCGCCCCGGACGTCCGGGTGACGCGGCTCCCCTTCCCGCACAACTACCGCTGCCCCTTCGGAGCCGGCGGGGAGCGGGGCGCGGACATCGCCGCGCGCTGGACGGAGTACCTCCTGGACGACCCCAAGGGCGGGGTGCCCGCTCCGGCCGCCATGATCCTGGAGCCGGTCCAGGGCGAGGGCGGGGTGAATCCCGCCCCGGACGGCTGGATGCGCCGGATGCGGGAGATCACTCAGGAGCGGTCCATCGCCCTGATCGCGGACGAGGTGCAGACCGGCGTCGGCAGGACCGGTACTTTCTGGGCGGTCGAGCACAGCGGTATCGTGCCCGACGTGATGGTGCTCTCGAAAGCCATCGGCGGCTCGCTGCCCCTCGCGGTGATCGTCTACCGCGCCGAGCTCGACCTCTGGCAGCCGGGTGCCCACGCGGGCACCTTCCGGGGCAACCAGCTCGCCATGGCGGCCGGCGCCGCGACTCTCGCGTACGTACGGGAGAACCGGCTCGCCGAACGTGCGGGGACGCTGGGCGCACGCATGCTCGCCAGGCTGCAGGCGCTCGGCGCGGACCACCCCAGCATCGGTGACGTCCGCGGGCGCGGCCTGATGATCGGCATCGAGCTCGTCGATCCCGAGGCCGAGCCGCTCACCGTCACCACCGAGAACGGCTCCGCCCCGCCGCCCGATCCCGCCCTCGCCGCGGCGGTGCAGCAGGAATGCCTGCACCGCGGCCTCATCGTCGAACTCGGCGGACGCCACAACGCCGTGGTCCGGCTGCTCCCTCCCCTCACACTCACCGACGAACAGGCGACGGCGGTCGTCGACCGCCTCGCCGACGCGCTGAGAGCGGCGGAGCGCTCTCCGTACCGCCGGGCCGCTGCCGGGCCGACCCGCTGATCCCGGACCCCTCACAAGGAAGACCGCCGTGAACCCCACCCCTGCGCCCGAGGCCGACGGCCCCCTCACCAGCCAGCAGCGAGGACATGACCTGCCGGAGGGCCCCCTGGCCGTCGAGTCGACGACCGTGCCGCGCCAGAAGGCCGGCCCGCACGGAACCCCGCGTGCCGCGGACGCCGCCCCGGTGGACCGCCCCGGTCCCACGGAGCAGGACCCGCTGGACCATCCGGACCCGCTCCGCGCCGCGGACTCCGCCGGTACGGAGAATCTGCTGCGCTGCTGGACCAGGGAGAACGACCTGCCCCGCCCGCAGGGAGACACCCTGCGCATCCCGCTCCCGGCGAGCGGCACCGCCCTGCTCGTCCCGGTCGCCCACTGGTCCGCGACGGGCTGGCACCGCTTCGGGACGCCGGCCCTGGAGAACGCCCCCGACGGCGCCCCGGGCGCCGACGCCGTCACCGTCGCCTCGCTGCTGAGCCGCGAGAGCGAGCGCGACTCCGCAGTCGACCTGGTGGCCAGGGTGGCCGACTCCGTACGGCACACCGCGGCCTTCATCGGGGCCCGGCGGCGCACCCCCACCGCGCCGCCCGAGGCCGATCTCTTCCTCACCGCCGAGCAGTCCCTCGTCCTCGGACACCCCCTGCACCCCACACCCAAGAGCCGCGAAGGCCTCTCCGAGTCCGAAACGCTCCTCTACTCACCCGAGTTGCGGGGCTCCTTCCCGCTCCACTGGGTGGCGGTGGACCGTTCCGTCCTGGCCACGGACTCGGCGTGGACGAAGGCCGGCAGGCCGGTCGCCGCGGAGGCACTCCTCGCACCCCACGCCGAGGGCCTGAGCCTCCCCGAAGGGACCGCGGCCCTGCCGCTGCACCCCTGGCAGGCCGCGGAGGTCCTGCGCCGTCCCGAGGTCGTCGCCCTGTGCGAGAAGGGACTCCTGCACGACCTCGGACCGTACGGCAGGCACTGGCACCCCACCTCCTCCGTGCGCACCGTGCACCGCCCCGGCTCCGACCTCATGCTGAAGCTGTCCCTGGGCGTCCGCATCACCAACTCCCGCCGGGAGAACCTCCGCAAGGAACTCCACCGCGGCGCCGAGGTCCACCGCCTGCTGCGCACCGGCCTCGCCGACCGGTGGCAGGAGGCACACCCGGGCTTCGACATCGTCCGGGACCCCGCCTGGCTGGCCGTCGACCAACCCGACGGCAGCCCCGTCCCCGGCCTCGACGTGATGCTCCGCCACAATCCGTTCGGCCCGGCCGACGACGCGGTGTGCATCGCCGGACTCACCGCCCCCCGCCCGTGGCCCGGCCGGCCCGGCACGCACTCGCGCCTCGCCGACACGGTCTCCTCGCTGGCGGCCCGCACCGGCAGGGCGATCGGGGCGGTGTGCGCCGAGTGGTTCCTGCGCTACCTCGACCGCGTGGTCCTCCCCGTCCTCTGGCTCGACGCCCACGCGGGCGTCGCCCTGGAGGCCCACCAGCAGAACACGCTCGTACTCCTCGACCCGGACGGCTGGCCCGTCGGCGGCAGGTACCGCGACAACCAGGGCTACTACTTCAGGGAGTCCCACCGGGACGCGCTCGAACGCCGTCTCCCGGGCATCGGCGCCGTGAGTGACACCTTCGTCTCCGACGCCGTCACGGACGAACGGCTCGCCTACTACCTCGGCATCAACAACGTGTTCGGGCTGATCGGCGCCTTCGGCTCCCAGCGGCTCGCCGACGAACAGCTGCTCCTCGCCGCGTTCCGCCGCTTCCTCGAAGGCGCCGTCGGGCTGGGCTCCTCCCTGCCCGCCTACCTCCTGGAGACCGGCCAGCTCCGCTGCAAGGCCAACCTGCTGACCCGCATGCACGGCCTCGACGAACTCGTCGGACCGGTCGACACCCAGTCCGTGTACGTCACCATCGCCAACCCGCTCCGCAGCGACAAGGCATGATCGCCTGAACCCACGAGAGGAGAGCGTCACGGTGCATCAAGCCGATGCCCACACCGGGACCGGTGCCGTACAGTCCGGCGCCGCCGGCACCGAGGACACCCTGGAGCTACGGCTCACCGAGGAGCTCCTCGCCCTGCTCGGTGACGGCCCCGCGGTGACCGCCTCGGAGGCCGACGCCTCCGCCCTCGTGGGCGACCCCGGCGCGTGGCACCCGGTCACCACGCCCGCCGGGGTGTTCCAACTCGTCGCGGTGGAACCCGATCGCGACCTGGCGGTGATCAGCCGCTGGATGAACGATCCCGCGGTCGCCGCCTTCTGGGAGCTCGCAGGACCGGAGCAGATCACCGCGGAACACCTCCGCCGGCAGCTCGCGGGGGACGGCCGCAGCGTCCCCTGCCTCGGAGTGCTCGGCGGTACGCCCATGAGCTACTGGGAGATCTACCGTGCGGATCTGGACCCGCTCGCCCGCCACTACCCGGCGCGGCCCCACGACATGGGGCTCCACCTCCTCATCGGCGGTGTGGGCAACCGGGGGCGGGGCATCGGCACCGTACTGCTCAGGGCGGTCGCCGACCTCGTACTCGACAACCGGCCGCTCTGCGGACGTGTCGTCGCGGAGCCGGACCTGCGCAACACGCCGTCCGTGTCCGCCTTCCTGAGCGCCGGTTTCCGCTTCTGCGCGGAAGTGGACCTTCCCGACAAGCGGGCCGCCCTGATGGTCCGCGACCGAGCACACCGTGACCGCCTGTGAACCACGCGCCGCACCGCACAGCCCGCTCGAACCCCATCGGTCCCACCCGGAGGAGTCCCCGTGCCGACATATCCTGCGAGCCACCATCCGGCGAAGCCTCATACGCCGCTCGACACCCCGGAACTCAACCGGACCGTGTGGGACCGGGTGGCGGCGAGGCTCCTCGCCAAGATGCTCGGTGAGTTCGCCTACGAGGAAGTCATCGAGCCGGTGCCCCGGGCGGACGGCGGCGCCGGGCGGACCGGTGACTACACCCTGCCGCTCGACGACGGCGCGACCCTGAGCTTCCACGCCCGGCGCGGTGTCTACGGCAGCTGGCGCGTCGACCCCGCGACGATCCATGAGGCCGCCGTCGGAGACAGCGGGGACGCGAGCGCCGACGGCACACCCTTCCGTGACCCGCTGCGGTTCCTCGCCCGCGGCCGCCGCCTCCTCGGGCTCGACGGGGCCACGCTCGGCCACCTCATCCGTGAGCTCACCGCCACACTCACCGCCGACGCCCGCCTCGATCACACCGCACTCACCGCGGCGCAGCTCGCCGAACTCCCGTACGCCGAGCTCGAAGGCCACCAGACAGGGCACCCCTGGCTCGTGGCGAACAAGGGCCGCCTCGGGTTCTCCGCCGCCGACGCCGCACGCTTCACACCGGAAGCCCGGTCGGCCGCACCACTGCCCTGGATCGCCGTCAGCACCCGCATAGCGGGGTACCGGGGAGTGGGCCGTGTCTCCACCCCCGGGGACCTCTACGACCATGAGCTCGACCCGGGCGTCCGCGCGTCCTTCAACGCCGTCCTGCGCGGACGAGGTCTCGAACCCGCGGACTACCTGTTCCTTCCCGTGCACCCGTGGCAGTGGGACGAGTGGATCGTCCCGCTCTTCGCCCCGGCGATCGCGGACGGCGAGATCGTGCCCCTGCACGCCGACGACGACCTCCGGTTGCCGCAGCAGTCCATCCGCACCTTCACCAACGTCGGCCGGCCCGACCGGCACACGGTCAAGCTGCCGCTGTCGATCCTCAACACCCTCGTCTGGCGCGGCCTGCCGACCGAGCGCACGCTCGCCGCCCCGGCCGTCACCGCATGGGTCCAGGGGCTGTGCGACGGAGATCCCTTCCTCCGGGACATCTGCGGCGTGATCCTGCTCGGCGAGGTCGCCTCGGTGGCCGTCGAGCACCCGCTCTACGACCACCTCCCGGAGTCGCCGTACCAGTTCAAGGAGATCCTCGGGGCGATCTGGAGGGAGCCCCTCCAGCCGCGGCTCGCGCCCGGTGAACGCGCCCGTACGCTGGCCTCGCTGCTGCACACGGACCCCGAGGGCCGCTCCTTCACCGCCGAGCTCGTCGCCCGCTCCGGGCTGACTCCGACGGCCTGGCTGACCCGGCTCTTCACCGCGCTGCTGCCGCCCCTGCTGCACTTCCTGTACCGCTACGGCACCGTGTTCTCCCCGCACGGCGAGAACGCCATCGTCGTCTTCGACGAGAACGACGTGCCGGTGCGGCTCGCGATCAAGGACTTCGTCGACGACGTGAACGTCAGCGCCAGGCCGCTGCCCGAGCACGACACGATGCCCCAGGACGTCCGCGACATCCTGCTCACGGAGGAGCCCTCCTTCCTCACCCAGTTCATCCACTCCGGGCTCTTCGTGGGTGTGTTCCGCTATCTGTCCCCACTCTG
Source organism: Streptomyces sp. NPDC102451 (assembly GCF_044765485.1). Classification (NCBI taxonomy): domain Bacteria; kingdom Bacillati; phylum Actinomycetota; class Actinomycetes; order Kitasatosporales; family Streptomycetaceae; genus Streptomyces; species Streptomyces sp. NPDC102451. The sequence continues at coordinate 72,736 of NZ_JBIWKD010000017.1, forward strand.
CGAGGAACAACTGGACGTACCGGAGGGTGAATTCTGGTCACTCGTCCGTGCCGAGATCCTGAGGCACCACGCACGGTTCCCCGACCTCAAGGAGCGGTTCGAGATCTTCGACATGCTGACGCCGAGGATCGAGCGCCTGTGTCTCAACCGCAACCGTCTGCATCTGGACGGCTACCGCGACCGGCCGAACCGCCCGCACGCGGCCGTCCACGGCACCGTCCCGAACCCGCTGCACCCCTCCGAGTGAGTCCGGGACCGATCGATGCTGTCAGTGGGGCGCCGTAGGGTGGTCGGGCTATGACGAAGCCATCTCTCCCCGAGCTCCTCCACGCCGCCGTCACCGCCGTCGGCGGTACGGAGCGCCCCGGCCAGGTCTCCATGGCCGAGGCCGTCGCCGAGGCCGTCGACGACAACGCCCATCTGCTCGTCCAGGCCGGCACCGGCACGGGCAAGTCCCTCGGCTACCTGGTGCCGGCGCTGGCCCACGGCGAGCGGGTCGTGGTGGCCACGGCGACGCTGGCCCTCCAGCGCCAGCTGGTCGAGCGGGACCTCCCGCGTACGGTCGACGCGCTGCATCCGCTGCTGCGCCGACGGCCGCAGTTCGCGATGCTCAAGGGCCGGTCGAACTACCTCTGTCTGCACCGGCTCCACGAAGGGGCGCCGCAGGACGAGGAGGAGGGGCTCTTCGACCAGTTCGAGGCAGCGGCACCGTCGAGCAAGCTGGGCCAGGACCTGCTGCGTCTGCGCGACTGGTCGGACGAGACGGAGACCGGCGACCGGGACGACCTGACGCCGGGCGTCTCGGACCGGGCCTGGTCCCAGATCTCCGTCTCCTCGCGGGAGTGCCTCGGCGCCACGAAGTGCGCGTACGGCGCCGAGTGCTTCGCGGAGGCGGCCCGGGAGAGGGCCAAGCTCGCCGATGTCGTCGTCACCAACCACGCCCTGCTCGCGATCGACGCGATCGAGGGCGCCCCGGTGCTTCCCAAGCACGAGGTGCTCATCGTCGACGAGGCCCATGAGCTGGTCTCCCGGGTCACCGGGGTGGCCACCGGGGAGCTCACCCCAGGCCAGGTGAACCGCGCGGTGCGCCGTGCCGCGAAGCTGGTCTACGAGAAGGCGGCCGACGCCCTGCTCACCGCGTCGGAGGGGTTCGAGCGGGTCATGGAGCTGGCGCTCCCCGGCCGCCTCGAAGAGGTCCCGGAGGACCTCGGCTACGCACTGATGGCGCTGCGCGACGCCGCGCGTACGGTGATCTCCGCGCTCGGCTCCACCCGTGACAAGAACGTCCAGGACGAGGACGCGGTGCGCAAGCAGGCCATGGCCTCGGTCGAGTCCATCCACGGTGTCGCGGAGCGCATCACCCAGGGCTCCGAGTACGACGTTGTCTGGTACGAGCGGCACGACCGCTTCGGGGCGTCGGTCCGGGTGGCTCCGCTGTCCGTGTCCGGGCTGCTGCGCGAGAAGCTCTTCGCCGACCGCTCGGTGGTGCTGACCTCGGCGACGCTCAAGCTCGGCGGCGATTTCAACGGGGTGGGGGCGTCCCTGGGGCTCGCGCCCGAGGGCACGGCGGGCGACGACATCCCGCAGTGGAAGGGCCTCGACGTCGGCTCGCCGTTCGACTACCCGAGGCAGGGCATCCTGTACGTCGCCCGGCACCTGGCCACGCCCGGCCGGGAAGGGTCCCGCACGGACATGCTCGACGAGCTCGCCGAGCTGGTGGACGCGGCGGGCGGGCGCACCCTGGGCCTGTTCTCGTCGATGCGGGCCGCCCAGGCGGCGGCCGAGGAACTGCGCGGACGACAGGACAAGCCGATCCTGCTGCAGGGCGAGGAGACGCTCGGGGAGCTGATCAAGAACTTCGCGGCGGACCCCGAGACCTGTCTGTTCGGGACGCTGTCCCTCTGGCAGGGCGTCGATGTCCCCGGCCCGAGCTGCCAGCTCGTGGTCATGGACCGGATCCCGTTCCCCCGGCCGGACGACCCGCTGATGAGTGCCCGGCAGAAGGCCGTCGAGGAGGCCGGTGGCAACGGGTTCATGGCAGTGGCGGCGACCCATGCGGCGCTGCTGATGGCACAGGGCGCGGGCCGGCTCGTCCGGGCCATGGGCGACAAGGGCGTGGTCGCGGTGCTCGACCCCCGGCTGGCCAACGCCAGGTACGGCAGCTACCTCCGCGCCTCGCTGCCCGACTTCTGGTACACCACGGACCGTAATCAGGCACGGCGCTCACTCGCGGCCATCGACGCGGCGGCCAAGGCCGCGCAGTGAGCACGAGCGGGCCGCCGGGTGACACGGGCGGCCCGCTGGAGGAGCTGCCTGCCGCCACCGGAGAGCGGCGGACGCGTCAGGGCCCCGGGATCGGCGCAGAGATCCCGGGGCCCAGTCCGAACCGGCGGAGCTCACACCCGCCGCAGCACCGCCACGACCTTGCCCAGGATCGTCGCCTCGTCGCCGGGGATCGGCTGGTAGGCGGAGTTGTGCGGGAGGAGCCACACATGGCCGTCCTCGCGCTTGAACCGCTTGACGGTGGCCTCGCCGTCCAGCATGGCCGCCACGATGTCGCCGTTCTCCGCGACCGGCTGGCGCCGGACCGTGACCCAGTCGCCGTCCATGATCGCTGCCTCGATCATCGAGTCACCGACGACCTTCAGCACGAAGAGCTCGCCGTCACCGACGAGCTGACGGGGGAGCGGGAAGACGTCCTCGACGGACTCCTCGGCGAGGATCGGCCCGCCGGCGGCGATCCGGCCGACCAGCGGCACGTACGAGGCCGCGGGCTTCCCGGTGGTGTCGGTCGGCTGCGTGCTGGGCTGGTCCGAGCCCCGGACCTCGTAGGCCCGCGGCCGGTGGGGGTCGCGGCGCAGGAAGCCCTTGCGCTCCAGAGCCATCAGCTGGTGGGCGACGGACGAGGTGCTGGAGAGTCCCACCGCCTGGCCGATCTCGCGCATCGACGGGGGATAACCCCGCCGCTGCACGGAGTCCCGGATCACCTCGATCACACGCCGCTGCCTGTCCGTGAGCCCGGAGCTGTCCGCCCGGATTCCTGGAGGTCGTCCGGGCAAGGAGCGTGCGGCTCGCGTGGGCTCGGGCCCCTCCGCGTTCATGACTGAGTCATTCATGGCATGCACCGGCTCAAGTCGGCTCTGGGAGCGGTGGTCCTGGGCAGTGATGGTGGCACTGTCTGCGGTGGTGGTCACGTCGGCCCCTCTCGAATGGTCTCCCTAGTTAGGCAACGGTAGTAGCTTTCGAAAGGTTGCGCCAAACACACGTTCGAGTGAAAAACAAATAAAGGCCCCTCGCGCGCCTGGTGAGAGGTGTATGTGCTGAAGGCCGGCGGGCCGGAACCGGGTGCCGCGGCCGGGGTCCACGCTAGCGTTCCGCCGGCCCGTTCCCGAGCGTGGGGGTGCGTCCGCGGCGGGCCGGTGCGGGCCCCCGGGGAGCCGCACCGGGCGGCTCCGCCCGGGGCGGCCCGGCTCCGGCGGTCACGCGTTTCCCGTACCCTCGTGCCGGGCCGTAGGCTGCCTTCCGGCCCCCCGGGGGAGCGCGACACGCGCGAGGGTACGGGCGGAGCGAAACCCTAGATGTAGTGGTTGTCCTGCTGTCGCTGCCCATAAGTAGTGGTACCCGGTCCCTCAGGGCCGAGTTCATCGCCTATGCTGGTGACCGTCCTCAGGGGCCCTGAACAGGGCACGGAGGGCTATTCAGTCGTGCTGTGAGGGAGGGTTCGGAGAGATGCACTGCCCCTTCTGCAGGCACCCCGACAGTCGGGTCGTGGACAGTCGCACGACGGACGACGGGACGTCGATCCGACGGCGCCGCCAGTGCCCCGACTGCTCCCGTCGCTTCACGACGGTGGAGACCTGCTCGCTGATGGTGGTCAAGCGCAGCGGCGTGACCGAACCCTTCAGTCGCACCAAGGTCATCTCGGGGGTCCGCAAGGCGTGCCAGGGCCGCCCCGTCACCGAGGACGCCCTGGCGAAGCTCGGCCAACGGGTCGAGGAGGCCGTGCGGGCCACGGGGAGCGCCGAACTGACGACGCACGACGTGGGTCTGGCCATACTCGGCCCCTTGCAGGAGCTCGACCTCGTCGCGTACCTGCGTTTCGCGTCGGTGTACCGGGCGTTCAACTCCCTCGAAGACTTCGAGACCGCCATCGCGGAGCTCCGCGAGCAGCGGTCCCGCGAAGAGCAATGCGGGAGCGGCGAGACCCTCGAGGTTCCCGCCCCCGCCGCAGTCGCCGCTGATTGATCACCGAGCCGGCCGGCAGGGACGGCGGAGCCGGCGGCAGGCGGCACCAGACCTGCTCCGAGACGCTGTGCGCGGCGTCCGGAGCATCAGACACACACTGTGCCCTGGGAAGAACTGGGCACTTCAGGGCGTTTTTGCCCACATATGGGAGGCGGCATGACAGAGACGGCGAGCGGCCCGGCACGGGGTTCCCGCACCAAGGGAGCCAAGTCGACTGCGACCAAGCAGGGCCTGCGCATCGAGCGCATCCACACGACTCCCGGCGTGCATCCGTACGACGAGGTCGCGTGGGAGCGCCGTGACGTCGTCATGACCAACTGGCGCGACGGCTCGATCAACTTCGAGCAGCGTGGCGTCGAGTTCCCCGACTTCTGGTCGGTGAACGCGGTCAACATCGTCACCAGCAAGTACTTCCGGGGGGCTGTCGGCACCCCGCAGCGCGAGACCGGTCTGCGACAGCTGATCGACCGGATCGTCAAGACGTACCGGAAGGCCGGCGAGGACTACAACTACTTCGCTTCCCCCGCCGACGCCGAGATCTTCGAGCACGAGCTGGCGTACGCCCTCCTGCACCAGATCTTCAGCTTCAACTCGCCGGTGTGGTTCAACGTCGGAACGCCCCAGCCGCAGCAGGTCTCGGCCTGCTTCATCCTGGCCGTCGACGACTCCATGGAGTCGATCCTCGACTGGTACAAGGAAGAGGGCATGATCTTCAAGGGCGGCTCCGGCGCCGGCCTGAACCTGTCCCGCATCCGCTCCTCCAAGGAGCTGCTCTCCTCCGGCGGCAACGCCTCCGGCCCGGTCTCCTTCATGCGGGGCGCCGACGCCTCCGCGGGAACCATCAAGTCCGGCGGCGCCACGCGCCGTGCGGCCAAGATGGTCATCCTCGACGTCGACCACCCCGACATCGAGAACTTCATCGAGACCAAGGTGAAGGAGGAGGAGAAGATCCGCGCCCTGCGCGACGCGGGCTTCGACATGGACCTGGGCGGCGACGACATCACGTCCGTCCAGTACCAGAACGCCAACAACTCGGTCCGGGTCAACGACGAGTTCATGAAGGCCGTCGAGGCCGGCGGGAAGTTCGGGCTGCGCGCCCGGATGACCGGTGACGTCATCGAAGAGGTCGAGGCCAAGTCCCTCTTCCGCAAGATGGCCGAGGCGGCCTGGGCCTGCGCCGACCCGGGCATCCAGTACGACGACACGATCAACGCCTGGCACACCTGCCCGGAGTCCGGCCGGATCAACGGCTCGAACCCGTGCAGCGAGTACATGCACCTGGACAACACCTCGTGCAACCTCGCCTCGCTGAACCTGATGAAGTTCCTCAAGGACGACGGCGAGGGCCACCAGTCCTTCCAGGCCGAGCGCTTCTCGAAGGTCGTCGAGCTGGTCATCACCGCGATGGACATCTCGATCTGCTTCGCGGACTTCCCGACTCAGAAGATCGGCGAGAACACCCGGGCCTACCGTCAGCTGGGCATCGGCTACGCCAACCTGGGCGCCCTGCTGATGGCCACCGGGCACGCGTACGACAGCGACGGCGGCCGTGCGCTCGCCGGCGCCATCACCTCGCTGATGACCGGTACGTCCTACCGGCGCTCCGCCGAACTCGCCGCGGTCGTCGGCCCGTACGACGGCTACGCCCGCAACGCCGAGCCGCACCAGCGCGTCATGAAGCAGCACTCGGACGCCAACGCCGTGGCCGTCCACGCCGACGACCTGGACTCGCCGGTCTGGGCCGCCGCCACGGAGGCCTGGCAGGACGTGATCCGCCTCGGCGCGAAGAACGGCTTCCGCAACGCCCAGGCGTCGGTCATCGCCCCGACCGGCACCATCGGTCTCGCGATGTCCTGCGACACGACGGGCCTCGAGCCCGACCTCGCCCTGGTCAAGTTCAAGAAGCTCGTCGGCGGCGGCTCGATGCAGATCGTCAACGGCACGGTGCCGCAGGCCCTGCGCCGTCTCGGCTACCAGCCGGAGCAGATCGAGGCGATCGTCGCCCACATCGCCGACAACGGCAATGTGATCGACGCCCCCGGCCTCAAGACCGAGCACTACGAGGTCTTCGACTGCGCCATGGGCGAGCGTTCCATCTCGGCCATGGGCCACGTCCGGATGATGGCGGCCATCCAGCCGTGGATCTCCGGCGCGCTGTCCAAGACGGTGAACCTGCCGGAGACGGCCACCGTCGAGGACGTCGAGGAGGTCTACTTCGAGGCGTGGAAGATGGGCGTCAAGGCGCTCGCGATCTACCGCGACAACTGCAAGGTCGGCCAGCCCCTCTCCACCAAGAAGTGGGAGGAGAAGAAGGACGAGGTCACGGCCAAGACCGAGGACACCATCCGTGCCGCGGTCGAGAAGGTCGTCGAGTACCGCCCGGTCCGCAAGCGTCTGCCCAAGGGCCGTCCCGGCATCACCACCTCCTTCACGGTCGGCGGCGCCGAGGGTTACATGACCGCCAACTCCTACCCGGACGACGGTCTCGGTGAGGTCTTCCTGAAGATGTCCAAGCAGGGTTCCACCCTCGCGGGCATGATGGACGCCTTCTCGATCGCGGTCTCCGTCGGTCTGCAGTACGGCGTGCCGCTGGAGACGTACGTCTCCAAGTTCACCAACATGCGCTTCGAGCCGGCCGGTATGACGGACGACCCGGACGTGCGGATGGCGCAGTCGATCGTCGACTACATCTTCCGCCGCCTGGCGCTCGACTTCCTGCCGTTCGAGACGCGCTCCGCGCTCGGCATCCACTCGGCCGAGGAGCGTCAGCGTCACCTCGACACCGGTTCGTACGAGCCCGACTTCGGGGACGAGGAGCTCCACTCCGAGAGTCTGGCGCAGTCCGCTCCCGTGCAGGCCCAGCCGCTGAAGGCGGTCGAGGCGCCCCTGGAGAGCGCAGCGGAGAAGCCGGCCCCCAAGGCCGCGCACACCTCGGCCGAGCTGGTCGAGATGCAGCTCGGTATCAGCGCGGACGCGCCGCTGTGCTTCTCGTGCGGTACGAAGATGCAGCGCGCCGGGTCCTGCTACATCTGCGAGGGCTGCGGCTCGACCAGCGGGTGCAGCTGACGGCTGTGCACCGTTCGGCGTAGCTGAACACGAGGCGTGATCAGGAAGGGAGGGGCACCGGCCGAGGCCGGCGCCCCTCCCTTCCGTCGGATCACGTTCCGGACGCGGGCGGCCGGCCGGGGCTCACCAGTCCGCACTCGTAGGCGAGGACCACAACCTGGGACCTGTCCCGGGCCCCGAGCTTCGCCATGATGCGGCTGACGTGAGTCTTCGCCGTGAGGGGGGACAGCACCAGGCGTGCGGCGATCTCGTCGTTGGTGCATCCGGCGGCGACCAGCTCCATCACCTCACGTTCGCGGTTGGTGAGCACGTCGAGGCGCGAGTCCGGTGCACGGGGTCTCTCACGGTTCGCGAACTCCGCGATGAGCCTCCGGGTGACCGAGGGGCTGATGAGCGCGTCTCCCCGGACGGCCACCCGCACGGCATGCAGAAGTTCCTCCGGTTCGGTGTCCTTGACCAGGAAGCCCGTTGCTCCGGCGCGCAGCGCCCCGTACACGTAGTCGTCGAGATCGAAGGTCGTCAGCATGACCACCTTCACCGTCGCCAGCCGTCCGTCCGCGGCGATGATCCGAGCGGCCTCGAGTCCGTCCGTACCCGGCATGCGGATGTCCATCAGCACCACATCGGGCCGCAGCGCCCGGCACGCGGAGACCGCGGCCTGCCCGTCGGCGGCCTCCGCGACGACTTCGAGGTCGTCCTCGTCATCGAGGATCGAGCGGATCCCCGCGCGGACGAGTCGCTGGTCGTCCGCCAGCACGATCCTGATCATCGATCGCTCCGTTCATCGGCTGAGGGTGGGTCCGCGAACGGTAGCCGGGCGTGTACGACGAAACCGCCCTCCTGCCGCTTCCGCGCGGTCAGGGTGCCGCCGAGCGCCCGCGCCCGCTCCGTCATGCCGGCGATGCCGCTGCCACCCGTTCCGGCGCGGCCGGAGGACGTTCCCGTGCCGTCGTCCTCGACCACCACGGTGAGCTGCGTGTCCTCGTAGGAGAGCCGGACGGTGACGTGGCGGGCGCGGCCGTGCCTGGCGGCGTTGGTCAGTGACTCCTGCACGATGCGGTAGGCGGCCAGATCGACCGCGGCGGGCGGCCGGACCTCGGTCCCGTTCCTCTCGATCCGTACCTCCGGTCCCGCCGGACCGGCCGCGGCGGCCAGGTCGTCGATGCCGGCGAGCCCCGGCGCGGGCGCGGTCGGTGCTTCCTCGTCGACCTGACGCAGTACGCCGAGGGTGGTGCGCAGCTCCCTCAAGCCGGCCTTGCTGCCGTCCTTGATGGCGGCCAAGGCCTCTGCAGCCTGGCCCGGGTCCTTCTCCAGCCGGTGGAGAGCGGCAGACGCCTGCACGTTGATCATCGACATGGTGTGGCCGATCACGTCGTGCAGTTCACGGGCGATACGCAGTCGCTCCTGTGTGGCCCGCAGCTGCGCCTCCTCCTCGGCGTAGGCGACCCTGCCGTGGCGCATGGTCCCCAGGGCCACGATGGCGATCAGCCACCCGGTGAGCATGAACACGGCCGTGCCGTTGACGTCGCCGGTGCCCGCCAGGGCCCCCGCGCCGACGCCGATGACCATCACCGCGGCCATGGCGACTGCTGCCCGGAGGCGCCCTTGCGACGCGAGCGCGTACAACGCCACGACCGGCACCAGGACCAAGGGGCCGTCCACGGTGCTCAGGAGGTAGTAGACGCCGGTCCCCACCACGGTGCACCAGCCCGCCGCCACCGGGTACCGGCGCCGCATCAGCAGCGCCGTGCACACCGCCATGACGAGCAGCCAGGACACGACCAGCGAGTCCGGCGCGCGGCCGCCGGGGCCCAGCCGCTGCCCCTCCGCCACGCCCACCAGCACCAGGACGGCCAGGACCAGCACCAGGTCGGCGCGGGGACCGCCGGGCACGCGGAATCGGGACAGATCGAGACGGGGCACGCCCTCATTCTCCTGCGGCGCGGCCACGGACACGGCCGTGTGGCCGTCGTGCGGCCAGGGTGTCTGCCCGGGGAGGACATGCTCCGCTCCTGGTCCACATCCGCTGGTGTACGGCGCGGCCGCTCGTACTCCGGCTGGGGTAGGCCAGGTGTCAGCCGTGGGCCGACGCCCACGGCCGGGGCACACGGGCACGATCGAGGCCATGTCATCGCCCCTCACCTCCACCCGGATCAGTGCCGCCTTCGTCGGCGCGCTGGTGGGGACCGCTGCGGGAATCCTGCTGGTCACCGCCGCCGGAACCTTCTCGATCACGGTCAGCGGCCTTTCCGCCGCTCTGGCGATCGGGATTCCGGCGCTGACCGGCGCGGTGGTGGGCGCGGCTGTGACGCCAGGCAACACTCGCTCGAATCCGAGGTAGGCATCGTGTCTTCCCCCCGCGGCCCGGTCGCGCCCCTTGTCCCACCCCCGTCGGACCCGCCGGCCGGTTCCGTGCCCATCGGCCGGTTCGGTGCGCTGGCCGGCTGGGCGCAGCGCCACCGCTGGGCCGCCCTCGCGCTCTGGGTGGCCGTCCTGGCCGCCATCACCCTGGGCTCCACAGTCGCAGGGTCCGCGTACCGTAACGACTTCTCGCTGCCGGGCACCGACTCCCAGGCCGCGACCGACCTGTTCAGGGAGCACGGCTCCGACCAGGCCGGCGACAGCGTCGAGATCGTGTTCAAGGACACGGACGGCATCGGCAGCCGTAAGGACGCCGTCCTGCCGATGCTGGCCGAGGTGAAGGGGATGGCGGGCGTCGCCGACGTGCGGAGCCCGTTCACCGATGCCTCCGCCGTGTCCGAGGACGGCACGATCGCCTATGCCTCCGTGACCCTGGACGGCAAGACGGAGGACGTACCCAAGGAGGACGTCGCCGAGATCATCGACACCGCCCGGGGCATCGAATCCGACGGGCTCCAGGTCGAGGTCGGCGGCGAGGCCGCCCGCAACGCGGAGGACAAGGCAGGCCCGACCGCCGAACTCGCCGGGATCGTGGCCGCCCTGGTCATCCTCGTACTGCTCTTCGGTTCCGTGCTGGCGGCATCCCTGCCCCTGATCACCGCGCTCTTCGCGGTCGGCGGCGCGATCGGCCTGATCGCTCTCGCCTCGCACGTCTTCACCGTCGCCGACTTCACTCCGCCCATCCTGATGCTCGTAGGGCTCGGTGTCGGCGTCGACTACGCCCTGCTGATCTTCTACCGCTACCGGCAGGAGCTGCTCGACGGTGTCCAGCCGGCCGAGGCCTGCCGCAAGGCCCTGGACTCCGCCGGACGCACTGTCTTCTTCGCGGGCTGCACCGTGATCGTCGCCCTGCTGGGACTCGTCGCGCTCGGACTCGGCTCACTGCAGGGCATCGCCCTCGCGGTGGCGGTGACCGTCCTGATCACCATGGCCGCGTCCCTCGTGCTGCTGCCCGCCCTGCTGGCACTCTTCGGCAGGCGCATCCAGCGTCACGTCATCGAGCGAGCAGCCAGGGCAACCGCCAAGGGCAGGACCGAAGGCGACCGCTGGCGCGCCATGGCCCGAGTCGTGCAGCGCCGCCCGATCCCGACCCTGCTGATCGGAGCCATCGCTCTGCTGGCCCTCTCGGCACCGGCGCTGAGCATGCGCCTGGGCTTCGCCGACTCCGGCAACGACCCTGTGGAGACCACCTCACGGCAGGCGTACGACCTGCTCGCAGAGGGCTTCGGTCCTGGCTTCAACGGCCCGCTGATCGTGCTGGTCAAGGGCGACGAGGGCGCCGGGCGGACCGTTCAGGCCACGTTGTCCGGGACCGCCGGGGTCGCCGAGGCGGCCCCGGCGATGCCCTCCGAGGACGGCGCCCTGTCCACCGTGTTCGTCTACCCGGCGACGTCCCCGCAGGACGAAGGCACCGTCGACCTCGTGCACCGGCTGCGCGACGACGTCGTTCCTGAACTGGAGCGGGACACCGGCGCCGACATCCTGGTCGGCGGAGCCACCGCCGCCTCCCAGGACGTCTCCGAGACACTCGCCGACCGGATGCCGCTGTTCGTCGCCGTCGTCGTCGGCCTGTCCTCACTCCTGCTGCTGCTGGTCTTCCGCTCCCTCTGGATCCCCGTCAAGGCCGCGGTTCTGAACCTGCTGTCGATCTCCGCCGCCCTGGGGGTGATCACACTGGTGTTCCAGCACGGGTGGTTCGGAGCGGAGCCGGGTCCCATCGAAGCCTTCATCCCCGCGCTGATCTTCGCCATCGTCTTCGGTCTGTCCATGGACTACGAGGTCTTCCTCGTCTCACGCATCCATGAGGAGTGGACGCGCACCAAGGACCCCTCGCGCTCCGTGAGGGAGGGGCTGGCCTCCACCGGCAAGGTGATCACGGCGGCCGCGGCCATCATGATCGTGGTCTTCGGCGCGTTCGTGCTCAGCTCCGACCGGATGCTCCAGCAGTTCGGGCTCGGGCTGGCGGTGGCCATCCTGCTGGACGCCGTGGTCATCCGCTGCCTCATCGTCCCGGCGGTCATGCAGATGCTCGGCAGCCGGGCCTGGTGGCTGCCCGCACCCCTCGCCAGAAGACTGCCCAAGGTGTCCATCGAAGGCCCCGGCCACAGCTGAGAACGTCCTGCTGGAAACGTCCTGTGCGGGGTCGACGGACGACATCAGTCCGACCGGTTCCCCATCACCGCGGCGAACGAACCAGGGTCGCCGTCGAACCCGCGGACGGACCCGAGGAAGCCCCACGAGCCCGTGGAGTCCCGGACGAACTCCGCGACGACCGCGGCCGTGGCGGCCGCCACCCCGGAGAAGTCGTCCTCCGCCAGATTCGTGTAGCCCTCGCGGATCTGCACGGCCGTGTGCTCTATCTGTCCGAACGTCTTGTGGCCGTCACGCTGCTGGATGGCCACACCGACCACGACCCTGGAGTACGCGTCCGACAACCGGTCCAGTTCGAGCGTCATGACCTCGTCGAAGCCGAAGCCCTGCCCCGTCCGGCTGTCCCGGTTCAGGGTGATCGTCCCGTCCGGTGACCTGCTGTCGAAGTGCACGAGATAGACGGGGGCGCCGTAGGGCGCCTCCGTCCCGTACGTGGCCGCGATGATGTCGAGGTCGTTGGCGGGCTCCCCGACGTCGCTGGGGTCCCACTTGACACTCACTTCGACCTTCTCGATGTCCTTGTTGGGAGTGCTCATCGGACGTGCCTCCTCGCTGCTGGACCGACGGACCGCTTACATCCTCAGATCATGTCCGTAACTGTCCGTGGATCCAACCGCGTTGGAATCGGACGTCGTGTTCGGGCCATCGTGTGGCCGGAGTTGTACGTTGTCGGCGCCTCCAGGTCCCGGACCGTCCGGAGCGTGACCCGCGCCACGCCGGGCGCCGTACGATGGCGCGGTGCTGGTCAAGTGGATTCGCTGCACCGTGGTGGACCGCCGCGGTTTCGAGCGGGGGCAGCGGAAGTGGGCGGCGCTGCTCGGTGAGCCCGGGTTCCGGAGTCAGAGCGGCGGGTGGAGCCGGGGGCAGCCCGATGTCGCCCATGTGTTCGCGTTCTGGGAGAACCGGGTCTTCTACGACTCCTTCATGGCCCGCGGGCACGACCCGCTGGCCGCCGGGCAGTCCGGCACGTACAAGGACATGCAGGTCAAGCTCTTCGAGTACCGCTTCGACGTGAAGACCGGGTTCGAGCCGCACTTCGCCGACGCGGACGTGGTCAGGGTCGCGCACAGCCAGGTGTACGAGGACCGGGTCGACCACTACGCGCTCATGCAGCAACGGGTGTGGAACCCGGCCATGGCCGGTTCCCCCGGGATGCTGCGCGGGGTCTTCGGGGAAGCCCCGGGGCATGAGTTCCTGGTGCTGTCCATGTGGCGGTCGAGCGCCGAACGCGGCAAGTACCGGCCCGAGGGTGTCGCCCGGCTCTCGGCGCGTGCGGAGACCGAGAAGGATGTCGCGGCGCTCACGGGGGACGTGGTGGAGCTCGAACCGTCGTGGACGGTCTGACCCCCCGCGAACCGCTCGTACGGCCGTGCCCCTACGGCGTTTCCTTGGTCACATACGCCCGATGGGGCCCGCACAATCGCTCGATCGGGCCTGACGGCATCTAGGGTCGGGTGCATGGCACGACCGCAACGCATCGTTCTCGTCCGGCACGGTGAGTCCGAGGGCAATGCCGATGACACGGTCTACGAACGAGAGCCCGACCATGCGCTCCGGCTCACGGCGAAGGGCCTGCGTCAGGCCCAGGCGGCGGGCTCACGGCTGCGTGAGACGTTCGGCGACGAGCGTGTCAGCGTCTACATCTCGCCCTACCGGCGCACCCACGAGACGTTCAGGGCCTTCGGCCTCGATCTGGAACACGTGCGTGTCAGGGAGGAGCCCCGGCTGCGCGAGCAGGACTGGGGCAATTGGCAGGACCGTGACGACGTGAGGCTGCAGAAGGCCTACCGGGACGCGTACGGACACTTCTTCTACCGCTTCGCACAGGGCGAGTCCGGGGCCGATGTGTACGACCGGGTCGACGCGTTCCTGGAGAGCCTCCACCGCAGCTTCGAGGACTCCGACCATCCGCCGAACGTCCTGCTGGTCACCCATGGGCTGACCATGAGGCTCTTCTGCATGCGCTGGTTCCACTGGTCGGTGGCGGAGTTCGAGTCGCTGTCCAATCCCGGGAACGGCGAATCCAGGACGCTGCTGCTCGGTGAGGACGGCCGCTATACGCTCGACCGGCCCTTCGAGCAGTGGCGCACCCCTGAGCCGTACGGCATCACCGGATAGAGTGGCAGAGCGATGACCGCTGACTCCGCTTCCGACCGTTTCGAACGGGCACTGGCCAGCCTGCGTGGACTGTCCGTGGGAGATGCCCTCGGCTCCCAGTTCTTCGTCCCCGCCCATTACCCCCTGCTCAAGAGCCGGGACCTGCCGCCCTCCGACTGGCAGTGGACCGACGACACCGAGATGGCGTGCTCCGTACTCGCCGTCCTGGCCGTGCACGAGCGCATCGACCAGGACGCCCTCGCGCTGTCCTTCGCCTCGCACCACGACTTCGACCGGGGGTACGGGCCCGCGGTGAACCGGCTGCTCAGGCTGGTCCGTGAGGGCGGGGACTGGCGGGAGCTGGCCTCGGCCCTCTTCCAGGGCCAGGGCTCCTGGGGGAACGGCTCGGCGATGCGCATCGCGCCGCTGGGCGCCTGGTACGCGCACGACCCGGAGCAGGCCACCCACCAGGCCGAGATCTCCTCGTACACCACCCACCAGCACCGCGAAGCCGTCGTGGGCGCCATGGCCGTCGCGGCGGCCGCCGCCCTCGTCGCGGCACCTGGAGGTCCGCCGACGCCCGAGGGCCTGATCGACGGAGTCGTCGCCCTCGTCCCGCGCAGCGCCGTCGGTGCCGGGCTGCGCAGGGCACGCGACATGCTCGACTACCGGGATGCGGGGACGGTCGCGGCGGTGCTCGGCAACGGCCGCCGTACGAGCGCGCACGACACGGTGCCGTTCGCCCTCTGGTCGGCGGCGCGGAACCTCGGCGACTTCGAACAGGCGTTCTGGTCGACGGCGCAGGCCGGCGGAGACGTGGACACCACCTGCGCCATCGTCGGCGGAATCGTCGCCGCGGCGCCGGCCGGTGCGCCTCCGGCCGACTGGCTGGCGCGGACGGAAGAACTGCCCGACTGGGTCCCCCTGGCTCCGGCGCGCCGCTGACCGTCCGCCGGGGGAGGGGACGGGCGGAGCTGCGCCGGTGTTCCGGCGGGCCATGACCTCGGTTCCGGCGCCCCTATGACCCCGGTGTGCCAGTTCTACTGTCACGGTCCTGCCACAGCGACGACCCCGACCGGCCGAACCGCTCGCGCGGGACTTACTCTTTCGGCCACGCCGCCCTCATCGATCTTGGTGGGCGTGCGCCTAGAGACGCCGGGGCCTTCGCGCCGCGATGTGGCCGTGCGAGCGGACCCCGGTGGGGGGAGGGGTCCCATGTCCGATCAGTCGTCCGACGCGTCCAGCAGGCCCGAGGCGTCACCGGAGTCCGGCGAGGACGCGGTCGTCACCGCTTCCGGCGCCGCGCCCGGGAGCGCCGGCCGGGCGAAGGCGGCGGGGAGGCCGGCGCGGGCCTCCACCCCGCCGGTTCCGCCGCAGAACGACGGCCCGGATGTGCCGACGGTGCCCTCCTACCTCAAGGCGCCGCCCGGGACGGATGTCTGGCAGCGCCCCGGACGGCACCAGCCGGTCGGCCTGCTGACACGGCTCCGGCCTCCGGCCCCGCCCGCCATCGGGCCGGCGACGCTCGGGGCGGTCCTCGCCACGGCCCTGCTCAGCGCCCTGCTGCTCGGCGACGGCCTGGGGCCCAATCTGCTGATCGTGGCCGTGCCCGCCGCCCTGGGGGCGTTCTTCGCCGCGCGCTCGGCGGGGCGAAGGCTGCGGCCCTGGACCGCCGTCTGGGCGGTGGGCGGCCTGGCGCTCCTGGCGATTCCCGCGCTCCGGGAAGCGGGGTGGCCGGTGTTCCTCGCCGTGGTGTCGGCCCTCGCCCTGGGCTCGCTCGCCCTGCACGGAAGCCGCAGCTGGCCGGGCGTGCTGCTGGGGTCGCTCGGGCTGTTCCCCTCGGTCGCGGCGGGTGTGCGCTGGGGATGGCGCGGGGTGCGCGACCGCGCGGACGACTCCCGGGGGCGGGTACGCACCGTGGTGCGGAGCACGGCGGTGGCCGTCGTGCTGCTCGTCGTGTTCGGCGCCCTCTTCGCCTCCGCGGACGCCGCCTTCGCCGACCTGCTGGGAAGCCTCACCCCCGATGTGTCGGTCGGTGACAGCCCCTGGCGCGTCTTCCTCTTCGCACTCGGACTCGTCGGAGCGCTTGCCGCCGCGTACAGCGCAGCCGCGCCGGTGCGCTGGGACGGCATCACCGTCCGGCCGGGCAAGGCCAGGAACAGGGCCGAGTGGGCCCTCCCGCTGATCGTGCTCAACCTGCTCTTCGCCGCCTTCATCGCGCTGCAGCTCGTCGTTCTCCTCGGCGGGTACGACAAGGTGCTGGAAGAGACCGGCCTGCTGCCCGCCGAGTACGCCCGGCAGGGCTTCTGGCAGCTCCTCTGGGCCACCGTGCTGACGCTGATCGTCATCGCTCTCGCGCTGCGCTGGGCCCCGCGCGGCGGACCTCGCGACCGGGTCCTGGTCCGAAGCGTCCTCGGCGCCCTGTGCGTCCTCACGCTCGTCGTCGTGGCCTCCGCGCTGCGCCGCATGGACCTCTACGTCGATGCCTTCGGGCTGACCCGGCTGCGGATCTCCGTGGCCGCCGTGGAGCTCTGGCTCGGTGTGGTGCTGGTCCTCATCCTCGCGGCCGGCGTCTTCGGCGCCAGGCTTCTGCCGCGTGCGATCGCCGTGAGCGCGGCCGTCGGTGTGCTCGCCTTCGGTCTGATCTCGCCCGACGGACTGATCGCCCAGCAGAACGTCGAGCGGTACCGCAGCGACAGGACGATCGACATCGACTATCTCAAGGGGCTCTCCGCGGACGCCGTACCGGCTCTGCACGAACTGCCGGAACCGCTGCGGTCCTGTGCGCTGGAGAACTTCCAGCGCGAACTCACCGCCCTGGACGCTCCGTGGTACGCCTCCAGCTGGGGTGAGGTCAGGGCCCGGGACATCCTGGAGAAGCACCCTGCGCAGAGCCACGAGGTCGATTGCTACCGCCTCGGAACGAAGTCGGACGGGCGGGAAGGGCACGAGGGCGAGAACTCCTACGACCCGTACTGAGCAGGCCGTCCGCCACCTCCGATGGGGCCGCGCGGTGGACTCACCTCCGCCTCCGGCCCCTCCGGCGGCCCTCCCGGCGCACCGGACGGTGGGGTTCCGGATATGGCCGGACACGTCCGGGGGCGCTGCACGGTGCCCCGGGGTGTTCTTGCCGTATCCATCGGCGTAACCTGGCAGGCGCCATGCCGTACGAACCACCCACGCACACCGTCGAGCGCTCGCTGCGCGCCACATCCGGTGCCAGAACAGTCGCAGGTGTCGACGAGGTCGGACGCGGAGCGTGGGCCGGCCCCGTCACCGTGTGCGCGGCCGTCACCGGACTCCGCCGACCCCCTGAGGGCCTCACCGACTCCAAGCTGATCAGCCCGAAGCGCCGGGCGGAGCTCGCACCCATGCTCGAAAAGTGGGTCACGGCCTACGGGCTGGGGCATGCGTCACCCCTGGAGATCGACGACCTCGGCATGACCGCGGCGCTCCGTCTGGCGGCCGTCAGGGCGCTCGACGCGCTGCCCGTGCGACCGGACGCCGTGATCCTCGACGGCAAGCACGACTACCTCGGAACGCCCTGGAACGTCCGTACCGTGATCAAAGGCGACCAGTCCTGCATCGCCGTCGCCGCGGCCTCGGTGATCGCCAAGGTCCGCCGCGACACGATGATGGCCGAACTGGGCGCGGACACGGGGCAGTACGCAGACTTCGCCTTCGGCGCGAACGCCGGTTATCCGTCACCGGTACACCGGGCCGCGCTGGAGGAGCGGGGACCTACGCCTCACCATCGCCTCAGCTGGGCCTACCTCGACGCGCTGCCCAAGTGGCAGCACCTGAAGAAGGTCCGATTCTCCGCCGAGGCGGCGGCACTGGAAAGCGGGGGTCAGCTCGGCTTCGACTTCTGATCGCACAGGCGCCCCAACCGCCGGCGTGTTCGCGTCGGCTGTCAAAGACAACCATTCATGCCTCTCAATCCCCGAGGAGCCTCAGATTCCCGAGAGCGCCCAGGGTCCCCGCGTCACGCCGGCCGCCGGCCGCACCGCGCCGACCCCCCGTCCCGTACCCGGCCCGCGTTCCGCGGCCACACCGCGTCCCGGAAGCCCGGGCCGCGGCCCCGCGAGGCCCGCGCCCCCGGCGCCGCGCCCGCACCCCGCTGCCGCCTCTCCCGCTGCTCCGGCTCCGGCCGTTCCTGCTGCTGCCGGGCGGAAGCTGCCGGAAGACCGTTCCGCAGCACAGTTCCAGCTGATCCCGGCTCCGGCCGGCGGTGCGGTCGACGCCGCCGACGAAGCCGTCGACCTGCTGCTCGACTCCGGGCGGGCACCCGGCGACATCCTGGTGCTCACCACCGGCGAACAGCACGTCTGGGCCGCTCACGAGCTCTCCTTCGGAGAGGCCGCGTACTGGGCCCAGCACGACGCGGGTGACGACGTCTTCTTCGCCCGCACGGCGAACGCCGACCGCTGCGCGACCCGCGCCGTGGTCGTTGTCGCGGTCAACGGTGACCTCGACGAGGCGGCTGCCCGCGCGCTGTCCGGTGTGCGGGAGCGCGCCGGTGCGCTGCTGATCGTGTGCGGGGACCCGCAGACGGTCAACTCGGCTCTCGGCGCGGGAGTCTGAGCTCTCCGTCGGTGGGTCCCGTCCGTGGGTCCCGGCCGTCCACGAGGACGGCCGGGACCCACGGCCCGTTTCACCGGGCGGCGGTCCGCCGCAGGGCTTCGGCCGCCCCGCCCCCGGTGCTCAGCGGAACGGGGTCATGGTCGGTGGAGGTGTCCGCCAGGGCCGACGGTGTGGACAGCAGCGTCGGCCTGCGGCCACCCCGGCCCTCGCCGAGCACCTGCCAGCCTCCACGGGTCAAGGTGATGTAGGCCCCGCAGCGCAGGCCGTGCAGTGTGCAGGCGTCCCTCAGCCCCCACATCCACGCCCCGTCCTCCTCCGTCCAACGCTCGTCGCCCTCGCGGCAGTAGAGCAGGACGGCGGTACGCACCGGAGTGCGGCGGCGCAGATCGTGCGGGATCACCCGGCGCAGATGCGCCAGGAGGGCATTGCGGAACTCCCAGCCGTCCGTGGCCACGGTGGACCGCCGGGCGAACGAGGCGCTGGCCGTGAGCCGTTCCTCATGGTCGAGGACGGCGACGACCGCGGTCGCCGGGGTCGGCCGGTGCCGTGCGTGGAGCCCGCTGACGACCTCACGCGGACTGCGCAGCAGTGGTATGCCGGCCGCAGCCCACTCGGCCGGTTCGAGCATCCTGGCGACGTGGTTGACGGAGCCCGCGGACGCCGACAGTGAAGTGGCTGCGGACGGAGCGAATCCGAAGGTCACGGTCCTCCCTTCGCTACGCGCCCACGGTGCGGGCAGGGTCGAGTGAGGGCGCGCCGCGGCACAGCCCTTCCGGGCCCGCGAAGAGACCGTGCGGGGAGCGACTCCAATTCTTCCTGTCGTATCGGCAGGCGGCAACGAGCAATTGGCGCGGCTGACGGGTATCTGACGGAATGACACGGATATCCCTGCCCGTATCCCTTCCCGTTCGACGGCGAACGAAGCCATGCGTCCTGCCCGGACTGCGAGGACCAGCGGAAACACCCCCTCCGCTCGCGCGCGTCGGAGCTGGGGCATGCGCCGCCCGGCCCGGGCGAGGACATCGGGAGTCCGGCGGACCTGATCCCCCGGCTGATCCGGGGCCACGGTTCGTGTGGGGCGGATCCACTCTTCGTGACCCCTCCGCCACGGTGGGTGGATTCGCTGATTGTCAGTGCCATCGGGTTGCATGGGGGCATGGACACCCTGGAGCTCCGCACTGAAGCCGACACCGTCCTCGCTGAGCTGGTCGGCGCCCCCGCGGGGTCGGCGCGGCTGCGGGAGGACCAGTGGCAGGCCGTGGCGGCCCTCGTCGAGGAGCGCCGCCGCGCGCTCGTGGTGCAGCGCACCGGGTGGGGGAAGTCGGCAGTCTATTTCGTGGCCACCGCGCTGCTGCGGCGGCGTGGAGCCGGCCCCACGGTGATCATTTCGCCGCTGCTGGCGTTGATGCGCAACCAGGTCGAGGCGGCGGCGCGCGCAGGAATCCAGGCGCGCACGATCAACTCCGCCAATCCCGAGGAGTGGGAAACGATCTACGGGGAGGTGGAGCGCGGGGAGACCGACGTTCTTCTCGTGAGCCCGGAGCGTCTCAATTCCGTGGACTTTCGTGATCAGGTGCTGCCGAAGCTTGCGGCGACGACCGGTCTGCTGGTGGTGGACGAGGCGCACTGCATTTCCGACTGGGGCCACGATTTCCGGCCTGACTACCGGCGGCTGCGCACCATGCTGGCGGAGCTGCCGGCGGGAGTTCCCGTGCTCGCCACGACGGCCACCGCCAACGCCCGCGTGACCGCGGATGTCGCGGAGCAATTGGGCACCGGCGGCAAGGACGCCTTGGTGCTGCGGGGGCCGCTGGACCGGGAAAGCCTTCGCCTGGGGGTGCTGGAGCTGCCGAATGCGGCGCACCGGCTCGCGTGGCTGGGGGAGCGGCTCGGGGATCTGCAGGGTTCCGGGATCATTTACACGCTGACGGTGGCGGCGGCTGAGGAGGTCGCAGCGTTTCTGCGGCAGCGTGGATATCCGGTGGCTTCCTACACGGGGAAGACGGAGAACGCCGACCGGCTGCAGGCGGAGGAGGATCTGCTGGCGAACCGGGTCAAGGCCCTGGTCGCCACGTCCGCGCTCGGAATGGGCTTCGACAAGCCCGACCTCGGCTTCGTGGTGCACCTGGGGTCGCCCTCGTCCCCGATTGCCTATTACCAGCAGGTCGGGCGTGCGGGGCGTGGTGTCGATCATGCCGATGTCCTGCTGCTGCCGGGGCGGGAGGACGAGGCGATCTGGGCGTACTTCGCTTCGGTGGGTTTCCCGCCCGAGGAGCAGGTGCGGCGCACCCTGGACGTCCTGGAGAGCGCGGGTCGTCCGTTGTCGCTGCCGGCGCTGGAGCCATTGGTGGATCTTCGGCGTTCGCGTCTGGAGACGATGCTGAAGGTCCTGGACGTGGACGGGGCGGTCAAGCGCGTGAAGGGCGGCTGGACCGCCACAGGTCAGCCGTGGGCGTACGACGCGGAGCGGTACGCCTGGGTCGCGAAGCAGCGGGCCACGGAGCAGCAGGCCATGCGGGACTACGTGGCGACCACCGGCTGCCGCATGGAGTTCCTGCAACGGCAGCTCGATGACGAGAAGGCGGTCCCCTGCGGTCGCTGCGACAACTGCGCCGGCCCCTGGCTCGATCCCGCCGTCTCTTCCGCGGCCCTCGCGGCGGCGACGGGCGAGCTGGACCGGCCGGGCGTCGAGGTCGAGCCCCGCAAGATGTGGCCGACCGGCCTCGCCGCGGTCGGCCTTGACCTCAAGGGCCGCATCCCCGCAGGACAGCAGGCCGTCACCGGGCGCGCGTTGGGCAGGTTGTCGGACATCGGCTGGGGCAACCGCCTGCGCCCACTCCTGTCGGCGCAGGCGGCGGACGGGCCGGTCCCGGACGACGTACTGAACGCCGTCGTGACGGTGCTGGCGGACTGGGCCCGCTCGCCCGGCGGCTGGGCCAGTGGCTCTCCTGACGCGGTGACCCGGCCCGTCGGCGTCGTGGCCATGCCCTCCCGCACCCGCCCCCAGCTGGTCGGCTCCCTGGCCGAGGGAGTGGCCAGGGTCGGCCGTCTCCCGCTCCTGGGCAGCCTGGCCCACACCCCGCACGCCGACGAGTACACGGCGCACCGAAGCAACTCCGCCCAACGGCTGCGCGCCTTGGCTGACTCGTTCACCGTGCCCGACGAACTCGCCGCTGCCTTGGCCGGCACGCCTGGCCCGGTGCTGCTCGTCGATGACTACACCGACTCCGGATGGACCCTGGCTGTGGGCGCACGCCTCCTGCGCCAGGCCGGAGCCGATCAAGTGCTCCCGCTCGTCCTGGCGCTCGCCGGGTAGCCGCTCCGGGGCCTCGGAGAGTCCGACGGACAGCCCTTGGCCTCACCCTTATGACGACCGACTGGATAGCGGAAGCACAACGCGTTGCCCGGGGGCGGCGGGGCTTTGACGAGCTCAGCTCTCCCACCTCGCGGCAGAGCGCCGGCCCGGCGGTGCCGCTGTCCGAAGCGGAGATCAGCGAAGCGGAGGTGGAGCTGGGCATCGTGTTCCCGGCCCAGTACCGCGCGTGCTTGCTCCGTCAGGACGCCGGCGGCGCGGTGAACCGTCTGTGCCGATCCGCGACGGGCCGGGGCTGGCACGCGAGGTGTTCCAGGAGCGCAAGACGTCCGGCGCTGTATTCCTCCAGGACAACGGCTGTGGCTTCTCGACCCTGCTCGTTGTCACCGGTCCGCACCACGGCTCACTGTGGTTCGACGGCCGGGCAACCTGCGACCAGATCCTGCCTCTGAACCTGGATGATCAGCCCGTGTCCTTCACGGACTGGCTCGCGCGAAGGTCCATGGACCTGGTCGGCTGGTGAACGCTCTCGCCCACCGATCAGAACGCAGGGCCAATCCTGGGGCGGGTCAGGACGTCGAGGCGTTCACGGCAGCATGATGATCTACTGCACGGAGTGACCATGCGCCTGGCTGGTCTGTACGAGGGCTTCCGGCGGCGAGCGAATGAAGGTTGCAATGAGTGAACTGACGAAGCCCGAGATCGGCCTTCCGGAGGGTGACGCTCCCACCGAGCTGACGATCCGTGACCTCGTCGTCGGGGACGGGCTCGAGGCGAAGCCGGGCAGGGTCGTCCAGGTTCACTACGTCGGGGTCACCTTCGAGTCAGGTAAGGAATTCGACGCCTCCTGGGACCGGGGCCGGACGTTCAAGTTCGCTGTGGGCGGTGGCAAGGTCATCAAGGGCTGGGACCGTGGGGTCAGAGGGATGAAGGCCGGCGGCCGACGGGAGATCATCGTTCCTCCGCGCCTCGGCTACGGCAACCAGTCACCCTCGCCGTTGATCCCGGCGGGCTCGACACTCGTCTTCGTGGTGGACCTGCTCTCCGTCGCGGTCTGATGCCCCCATGCAAGCCGATGCCTACGACAAACCGCGAACGGCGACCCCGCCCCTGTGGATAAGTTATCCACAGGGGGTCGCGGAAATCGGCGGACCGCGGGACGGTCATGCCATGAACAAGCACGACGAAAACACCGAACCGTCCGAAACGCAGCAGGTCACACTGCGAGGTCCCGCCGAACTCGCCGATGCCCTTCCGTACCTGATGGGTTTCCATCCGAACGACAGCGTGGTCATGGTGGCCCTGCACGGCGGCCGGGGCCGTTTCGGCGGCAGGCTCAGGCTGGGGATTCCGCCCGAGCCGGAGGAGTGGGCGCCGGTCGCCGACCACCTGGCGCGCAGCCTGATCACGGGGAGCGAGAGGCGCGATGCGCGACCTGACGCGATCGTCGTCTACCTCTGCCAGGACCCGGCCGAGGGGGAGAGTGCTCCCCGGACCATGGAGCGCCTGAGGCCGCTCGCGCAGCATCTCCGTACGGCCTGCGGGGCGCTGGACGTTCCCGTGCTCGAGGCGCTCTGCATCTCCGACGGCCGTTACTGGTCCTACTGCTGCCCGGATGAACGCTGCTGTCCACCCGAGGGCAACCCGCTGGCGCTCCCGGGGACCACGGTGATGGCGGCCGCCGCCGCGTACGCCGGGGTCCAGGTGCGGGGGTCGCTGCGTGACATGGAGGCGCGGCTCATGCCGTGGGGCTCCTCCGCGGTGGCACAGGAGCAGGAGCGGGCTCTGGACTCGGCGGGTGCCGTGCTGGTGTCCCGGATCCTCGACGTCGACGGGCGCGGTGCGGTGTCGGAAGAGACCCTGACGCTCGCACGTGACCTCATGGAACGCCTCGGTGACGCGCCCGCTCCCGGGTCCGCCGGGACGGACGGCGGGGACGACGGCCTGATCACACCCGATGAGGCGGCGGCTGTGATTCTGGGCCTTCAGGACCGCGAGACCAGGGACCGGGCCGCCGAGTGGATGGAGGGCCCCGAGGCCGGGACCGCGCTCCGGCTGTGGAGCGCGCTCGCCCGTCGGTGTGTCGGCCCGTACGTGGAACACGCCGCGGCGCCGCTCACGCTGGCTGCCTGGGTCTCCTGGTCCACCGGCGACGAGTCGGGTGCCCGGGTGGCACTGGGGCTTGCCCTGCGGGCCGATCCCGACTACACGTTCGCCCAGCTGCTCCACCAGGCGTGCAATCAAGGCCTGGATCCGGAAACGCTGCGCCGCTGTCTCCGTGGGGAGCGCACCCTGCGTGAGGGCGGAGGCGACGGGGGGCCTCGGGAGCGCGGTGCGCCGAGTGCAGAGCGACGGAGCGGGCCACGCGCTCCGCGTACTCCGGCCGCCAGGCGCAAACGAGGAACGGCGGACCGGCCGGGCGCCGCCTCTCGTCCGGGCAACGCTGCGAGCCGGGGCCGGGGCCGGGACATCCCGCGGCTGGGCCACCGTGGCGCCAGGAGCCGCGACTGACGTGGAACCGGTGTGACGAAGGGAGTGTTTATCGTCAGGAAGACGACTATGATTTCGGCATGCCGCCCTACGACCCGTCGACCTTCCCGCCCTTCGCTGTCACCGTCGACCTGGTTGTCCTGACGGTGCGACGTCACGCCCTCTGCGCGTTGGTGGTCCGCCGTGGTGAAACGCCTTTCCAGGGGCGGTGGGCGCTACCGGGCGGATTCGTCAGGGCCGATGAGGATCTCGGTGCGGCGGCTGCGCGTGAACTCGTCGAGGAGACCGGGCTCTGCGCGCACGACCCGGCGGTCCCGTCCGTCGGGAACGGGGCCCATCTCGAACAGTTGGCCACCTACGGTGATCCGGGGCGCGATCCCCGGATGAGGGTCGTCAGCGTCGCGCACCTCGCGCTGGCGCCCGACCTGCCGGCCCCGCGGGCGGGCGGGGACGCGAACAGTGCCCGCTGGGCATCGGTCGAGGACCTGCTCGGGCCGGGGGGTGGCTTCGCCCGCGACGGTGAGCAGTCCGCGCCGCTGGCCTTCGATCACGCGAGGATCCTCGACGACGGGGTGGAGCGCGCCCGCTCCAAGATCGAATACTCCTCGCTGGCCACGGCGTTCTGCCCGCCGGAGTTCACGGTCGGCGAGCTGCGGAGGGTGTACGAGGCGGTGTGGGGTGTGGTCCTCGACCCCCGGAATTTCCACCGCAAGGTCACGGGCACGCCCGGCTTCCTGGTGCCGTCCGGAGGGACGACCACGCGGCAGGGAGGCCGTCCCGCACAGCTGTTCCGGGCCGGGGCGGCGACCGTGCTGAACCCTCCCATGCTGAGGCCGGAAGTCTGAGCGGGGTCCGTTCCGCGGGCTCACGACGAGCGCACCCGCGGAACGCCCACAGAAGCACCGTTGCGCAAAAAGTCTGAAATGTCGCGTTATCTTGCTGAGGTACTCCACCCTGCCGCCGAGCGGTCTCACCCTCAGCGAGAGAAGCGATGCTCCAGGCCATCGGACTCACCAGCACCCCCCGCCGCGACCGTCCGCCCGCCGTGGGCGACCTGACCTTCGAAGCTCCGCCCGGCAGCGTCACCGCGCTCCTCGGCGCTCCCGGCTCCGGCAAGACCACGGCCCTCCGTCTGATGCTCGAACTCGAAGGGGGCAGGGGCGTCACCTACTTCAAGGGCCGCCCACTGCACCGCATCGGCCACCCCGCCCGTGAGGTCGGGGTGCTGCTCGGGGACGTGCCGGGGCACCCCGCACGCACCGCGCGCGGTCAGCTCCGCATGTTGTGCGCCGCAGCGGGAGTCCCCGCGTCGCGAGCCGACGAACTGCTCGAGGTCGTCGGCCTCGCGGGGCTGGGGGACCAGCGCATCGGAACCCTCTCGGCGGGGATGGACCGGCGGCTCGGCCTCGCCTCGGCGCTGCTCGGTGACCCCCATACGCTCGTGCTCGACGAGCCCACCCAGGGTCTCTCGCCACGTGAGAGGAGCTGGCTCCACGGTCTGCTCCGCGCACACGCGGCCGAGGGCGGCACGGTCCTGCACACGACCGGCGACCCCAAGGAGGCCGCTCGCGCGGCCGACCGTGTCGTGACCATCGACGAGGGGCGACTCGTCGCCGACCAGGATGTCGCGGACTTCTCCCGCACCCGCCTGCGGCCCCGGGTCGCCGTGCGGACCCCGCACGCGGCACGGCTGGCCGCCGTGATGAGCCGTGAGGCCCGAGCCGCCCAGCGCTCCGTCGAGGTGGTCGCCGAGGGCGGCAGCCGGCTGTCGGTGTACGGCAGCAGTTGTGCGGAGGTCGGGGACACGGCGTACCGGCACGGCCTTCCCGTCCATCAACTCGCCGACGAGACGGGGGACGCGGGCCCGGTGGCCGCTCCGGTGAGGACCGTCCTGCCGGGGCCCGCCTCGGCGGTGGCGATCTCGAAGCTGCCCCCGCCGATCCCCGTACGTCCGGCGCGTGGCCCGCTCCGCCCCCTGCGGTACGAACTGCGCCGGCTCTTCGGTGTCAGGACAACCACCCTGATCATGGCGGCCGTTCTGGTCGTCTCGGCTGTCCTCTCCGTGCTGCTGGCCCGTTCCGGCAGGGCGCCCCTGCCGGAACTGCTCGTGGCCTGGCCCGATCTGCTGCCGCTGCCGCCCGCCGCGTTCGCCGCCGGGCTGCTGGGTGCCCTCTCCTTCGGCGACGAGTTCCGCTACCCCGCGCTCGCCGCGGGCAGGGGGACGGTCCCGCGCCGTCTCGGTCTCCTGCTGGCCAAACTGGTGGTGTCCGCGGGCGTCGCGCTGCTCCTCGCCCTGCTCTCCGTGCTGGCGGACGCCGAAGCGCTGCACCTCGTCTACGGCGCAGACTTGGTGACCGTCCCGGCGAACGCGCCGCAGCTCGCCGCCAGTTGGGCAGGCCTGTCGGTCGGGTGCGCCTGGGCCGGGCTGCTGGGGGCCGGTGTGTTCCGGCTGGCCGCTGCCGGCGTCGCGGCCGTACTGGCGGTTCCCGTCCTCGTCGTACCGCTGATGCAGAAGCTCCTCACGGGGCCGTCCGCCCGTTCGGTCACCGGTCTGCCGGGCCGGCTGCGTGAACTGGGGTGGGCGCAGTGGCCGTACGAGACGGACCGCTGGGCCATGGCCGCGGTGCGGGTCGTGGCCCAACCCGTGGGGCTGGCGCTTTCCTTGTCGTTGTCTGCCTTGATCTGCGCGTATGTGTTCACCAGTCTTCGAGGGAGAGCCCGTTGGTGACCGTTTCACCGGGACTCGTCAGCTGCATACGGACAACTCCCCTGAAAAGGCGTGATTTCTACCGATAACGCGTCAATTGAGGGGCGGGTGCCGATCACCCTTTCGTGTGCTTTTCAGCAAAGACCTCAAGGGCCGGGTGAGCCGCGCCGACAAAGGATGCGTGAGTACCCTTGCGCACACCATGATGACCGCCGCCCGCTCCGCCGACTCCGGCCTCGCCGGCCCGGGCGAAATCGACCGTTACCCGTACACGGAGACTCCGGCCGGCGAGCGCGCCGCGCTCCGTTCCTGGGGCGGCACCGAATCCGAACTGGGGCGGGCGGGCCGACGCGGCACGGCCAGCCGTGGCCGTGGACTTCACGGCCAGCTGGTCCAGCAGCTCGGCCAGATGATCGTTTCCGGTGACCTCGGCGCCGACCGGCCGCTCGTCCCGGAGGAGATCGGCCAGCGATTCGAGGTCTCCCGTACCGTTGTGAGGGAGTCCCTGCGCGTTCTCGAGGCCAAGGGCCTGGTCAGTGCCCGGCCCAATGTGGGCACCCGGGTGCGCCCGGTGAGTGACTGGAATCTGCTGGACCCCGACATCATCGAATGGCGGGCCTTCGGTCCGCAGCGCGATGACCAGCGCCGCGAACTGGACGACCTCCGGTGGACCATCGAGCCGCTCGCCGCCAGGCTGGCCGCCGGTCACGGGCGCGAGGACATTCAGCAGCGCCTCGGCGACATGATCGAGATCATGGGGCACGCGATGGGCCAGGGGGACGCCATCACGTTCTCCCGTGCCGATGCAGAGTTCCACGCCCTGCTGATTCAGGCGGCGGGCAACCGCATGCTCGAGCACCTCTCCGGGATCGTGTCGGCGGCCCTGCATGTTTCGGGCGGGCCCGTCACCGGCTGTGACCGTCCCGCCGAGGCGTCCCTCGGGCACCACGCGCGGATCGCGGAGGCCCTCGCCTCGGGTGACTCCGCCGGAGCCGAGGCCGCCATGCGGCAGCTGCTGGTCGGTCCCGCCGACAGCGAGCGCGTGGTTCCCGCGCCTCGCGAGCACTGAACGCCGCAAGGCCGGGGTATGCGGACCGTGTGCCGCCGGACCTTCGCGGTTCGGCGGCGTGTTTATACGGAGATGTGACCTCTGCGCCTGTTTGTCGCGGATGGGGTGTGACTGGGGCCACGCGAATTGGGCGTAACACTCCTCGAAACAGTGCGATGACTTAAGAGGTGACCGCCGCGGAAGGAATACAGCAGCCACACAGTGCGCTGTGCAGTTCTGAGGCCAAGCCCGCGCCGTCGGCGACATCCCCAGCCGGCGGTCGTCGGTTCCAGCCCTCTCCAGGGCCGGGCCGGAAGCCGTTTCCATCGTTCCGAGAGGTTGTTCGTGTCGGCCAGCACATCCCGTACGCTCCCGCCGGAGATCGCCGAGTCCGAGTCTGTGATGGCGCTCATCGAGCGGGGAAAGGCTGATGGGCAGATCGCCGGCGATGACGTGCGTCGGGCCTTCGAGGCTGACCAGATTCCGCCAACCCAGTGGAAGAATGTTCTGCGCAGCCTCAACCAGATCCTCGAGGAAGAGGGTGTGACGCTGATGGTCAGTGCCGCGGAGTCGCCTAAGCGCGCCCGCAAGAGCGTCGCAGCGAAGAGCCCGGTCAAGCGCACCGCCACCAAGACCGTCGCGGCCAAGACGGCCGTGACGCGGACCGTCGCGGCATCTGCCGCCCCGGCGGCCGAGAGCGCGGACGTGGCGGCCGACGACGCTGCCGTTGCCGCTCCTGCGAAGAAGACGGCAGCCAAGAAGACGGTTGCCAAGAAGACCGCCGCCAAGAAGACCGCGGTCAAGAAGACGGCCGCGAAGAAGTCCGGCAAGCAGGACGACGAGCTGCTCGACGGCGACGAGGCGGTCGAGGAAGTAAAGGCCGGTAAGGGCGAGGAGGAGGAGGGCGAGGGCGAGAACAAGGGCTTCGTCCTCTCCGACGACGACGAGGACGACGCGCCTGCGCAGCAGGTGGCGGTCGCCGGCGCCACGGCCGACCCGGTCAAG
The DNA here is from genome assembly GCF_044765485.1 of Streptomyces sp. NPDC102451. Classification (NCBI taxonomy): domain Bacteria; kingdom Bacillati; phylum Actinomycetota; class Actinomycetes; order Kitasatosporales; family Streptomycetaceae; genus Streptomyces; species Streptomyces sp. NPDC102451. The sequence goes on from NZ_JBIWKD010000017.1 coordinate 101,863, forward strand.
GACTACCTGAAGCAGATCGGCAAGGTCCCCCTCCTCAACGCCGAGCAGGAGGTCGAGCTCGCCAAGCGCATCGAGGCCGGCCTCTTCGCCGAGGACAAGCTCGCGAACGCGGACAAGCTCGCACCGAAGCTCAAGCGCGAGCTGGAGATCATCGCCGAGGACGGCCGCCGGGCCAAGAACCACTTGCTGGAGGCCAACCTCCGCCTCGTGGTCTCACTGGCCAAGCGCTACACCGGTCGCGGCATGCTGTTCCTGGACCTCATCCAGGAGGGCAACCTCGGTCTGATCCGCGCGGTCGAGAAGTTCGACTACACCAAGGGCTACAAGTTCTCCACGTACGCCACGTGGTGGATCCGCCAGGCGATCACCCGCGCCATGGCCGACCAGGCCCGCACCATCCGTATCCCGGTGCACATGGTCGAGGTCATCAACAAGCTCGCGCGGGTGCAGCGCCAGATGCTCCAGGACCTGGGCCGTGAGCCCACCCCGGAGGAGCTGGCCAAGGAGCTCGACATGACCCCTGAGAAGGTCATCGAGGTCCAGAAGTACGGGCGCGAGCCGATTTCGCTCCACACCCCGCTGGGTGAGGACGGGGACAGCGAGTTCGGAGACCTGATCGAGGACTCCGAGGCAGTCGTGCCGGCGGACGCGGTGAGCTTCACCCTGCTCCAGGAGCAGCTGCACTCCGTGCTCGACACCCTCTCCGAGCGTGAGGCGGGCGTCGTCTCGATGCGCTTCGGTCTCACCGACGGCCAGCCGAAGACGCTGGACGAGATCGGCAAGGTCTACGGGGTGACGCGTGAGCGCATCCGGCAGATCGAATCCAAGACGATGTCGAAGCTGCGCCACCCGTCGCGTTCGCAGGTTCTGCGCGACTACCTCGACTAGATCGCGGACAGACACATGGGCCGGGGCCCGGAACCGAACAGGTTCCGGGCCCCGGCCCATGTCCGCATGCGGCGGGCACCGGGGCGGATGACGCTGAGTGGGCACTGTTCACCTCGGCGTCAGGAGCCTCCATGCCCCGCGTTCTCGCCCGTGTCCTTCCCGCAGCGCTCACCCTCGCGGTCGCCGGGGCGGTGATACCCCTCGGTCCTCCCGGCCTCGCGGCGGCGGACAGCATCGTCGTCGGTGGGAGGCCGGTGGCCGTCGCGGACAGCCCGTGGGCCGTGGCCCTGTCGAGCCGTGACCGGTTCGGGGGAACCCGTGCGGGCCAGTTCTGCGGCGGAGTGGCGATCGCCCCCACCAAGGTGCTCACGGCCGCACACTGCCTCAGGGAGGACGTTCTGGGGGCATCCGTCGTGGAGGTCCGGGACCTGCGGATCATTGCCGGACGGGACGAGCTGAGCGGGCCCGGCGGTCAGGAGATCGCTGTGCGGTCGTCGTGGGTGAATCCGGGTTACGACCCGCACACGAACGCCGCCGACCTCGCGGTCCTCACCCTGGCCCGGGCGCTGCCGAAGAACAGCGTCATCCCGATGGCCGGGGCCGGGGAGGCGGCGTACGAACCGGGCACCGCGGCCACGGTGTACGGCTGGGGGGACACGACCGGTTACGGCGCCTACGCGTCGGGGCTGCACGCCGCCACGGTGCGGGTGCTGCCGGACAGCGACTGCGCCCGGGCGTACCCCGGTGGCGCACAGGGCGCGTACGACGCCTCATCGATGCTCTGCGCCGGTACCACCGCTGGCGGGCGGGATGCCTGCCAGGGGGACAGCGGAGGCCCGCTGGTGGCCCGTGGGCGCCTCATCGGGCTCGTCTCATGGGGCAGCGGCTGCGGTAGCCCGGGCAGCCCCGGGGTGTACACACGCGTGTCCGCGGCGATCCGGTGGATGGCGGACCGGAACTGACCGCGTACGCACCGTCGCGTCCGCGCCTACGAGAACGGGCGGCTTTCCCCGAGGGGAGGCCGCCCGTCGGCCGGTCCTGGACCGTGCCCATGGCTCGTCGTGGATGCGAGGTGTCAGTGTTGTTCCTCGTCGGCGGCACTGGCCTGCACGGCAGTGAGCCGATCTGTCTCATCCTGTATTTCCGCGGCGATCTTCTTGAGTTCCGGCTCGAACTTGCGCCCGTGGTGGGCACAGAAGAGCAGTTCACCGCCGCTGATCAGGACGACGCGCAGATATGCCTGGGCGCCGCAACGGTCACAGCGGTCTGCTGCGGTCAGCGGGCTCGCGGGGGTCAGAACAGTAGTCACGTCGCCTCTTCTCTAGCTCGACGAGCTGTCGTACCAGGGTCAACATCCAACCAGGCCGAAAACGTTCCCGCTCGTGGCATTTCTTCGAAACTTCTTCTCAGGATGGCTGTCTGTTGCCGGTTGGCGGCGAATGTGCCGTATTGCGTAGCGCTACGGTTTCGCGTTGCTTGTGTGGGCCGGTCCGCCGGCTGGCTTGCCGGTTGTTCATGAGGACGTGCCCGGAGCCTAAATGGTTCATGCCTCGATGGGAACGTGATGTGCACGTCACTCCGACGAGTGATCGAACGTGTATGCGAGGCTGCACTAGCATAAGGATTCCCCCTGGGTGGCGTTACAACCGCTCTACCAGGCCTCTGTAGGCTCTCAGCGGCTACCGAGGCCGAACCCGATACCCACAGGGCCCCAAATGAAATTCAGCGAGGAGCGAACCGCGTGACCGCCGATTCCGTGCCGTCCACTGCGCTGCTGACCGGAGCAGGCGGCGCAGACAGGGACAGCTCCAACTACACCGCGCGGCACCTCCTCGTCCTCGAGGGGCTCGAAGCGGTCCGCAAGCGCCCCGGGATGTACATCGGGTCCACCGACAGCCGCGGACTCATGCACTGCCTCTGGGAGATCATCGACAACTCGGTCGACGAAGCTCTCGGCGGGTACTGCGACGCCATCGAGGTCATCCTCCACGACGACTCCTCCGTCGAGGTCCGGGACAACGGCCGGGGCATCCCGGTCGACGTGGAGCCCAAGACCGGGCTCTCCGGCATCGAGGTCGTCATGACGAAGCTGCACGCCGGCGGAAAGTTCGGCGGCGGCTCGTACGCGGCGTCGGGCGGCCTGCACGGCGTCGGCGCCTCCGTGGTGAACGCGCTGTCCGCCCGGCTGGACGTCGAGGTCGACCGCAACAGCGCCACCCACTCCATCAGCTTCCGGCGTGGTGTCCCGGGCATGTTCACCGAGCAGGGACCCGACAGCCCCTTCGATCCCGCCAACGGCCTCCGCAAGGGCAAGCGCGTCCCCAAGACGCGCACGGGTACCCGGGTGCGGTACTGGGCGGACCGCCAGATCTTCCTCAAGGACGCGAAGCTCAACCTGGAGACGCTGTACCAGCGGGCACGCCAGACAGCGTTCCTGGTGCCGGGGCTGACCATCGTCGTACGCGACGAGCGCGGCATCGACGGCGAGGGCAAGACGGAAGAGACGTTCCGCTTCGACGGCGGGATCAGCGAGTTCTGCGAGTACCTGGCGCAGGACAAGGCCGTCTGCGACGTCCAGCGCCTGAGCGGAACGGGAACGTTCAAGGAGACCGTGCCGGTCCTGGACGACCGCGGGCACATGACGGCGACCGAGGTCACCCGTGAGCTGGGGGTCGACATCGCCCTCCGGTGGGGCACCGGCTACGACACCAACCTCAAGTCCTTCGTCAACATCATCGCCACCCCCAAGGGCGGCACCCATGTCAGTGGCTTCGAGCGCTCCCTCACCAAGACGGTGAACGAGGTCCTGCGCTCCGCCAAGCTGCTGCGGGTCGCCGAGGACGACATCGTCAAGGACGACGCCCTGGAGGGCCTGACCGCGGTCGTCACCGTACGGCTCGCGGAGCCGCAGTTCGAAGGGCAGACCAAGGAGGTGCTGGGCACCTCGGCGGCCAACCGGATCGTGGCCAATGTGGTCGCCAAGGAGCTCAAGGCATTCCTGACGTCCTCGAAGCGCGATGCCAAGGCCCAGGCCAGGGCGGTGCTGGACAAGGCCGTGGCCGCGGCCCGCACCCGCATCGCCGCCCGTCAGCACAAGGACGCGCAGCGCCGCAAGACCGCGCTGGAGTCCTCCTCGCTGCCCGCGAAGCTCGCGGACTGCCGGAGCGACGACGTGGAGCGCAGCGAGCTCTTCATCGTGGAGGGCGACTCGGCCCTCGGTACCGCGAAGCTGGCCCGCAACAGCGAGTTCCAGGCGCTGCTGCCGATCCGCGGCAAGATCCTCAACGTCCAGAAGTCGTCCGTCTCGGACATGCTCAAGAACGCCGAGTGCGGAGCCATCATCCAGGTCATAGGAGCCGGGTCCGGGCGCACCTTCGACATCGACGCCGCGCGCTACGGCAAGGTCATCATGATGACGGACGCCGACGTCGACGGTTCGCACATCCGCACCCTGCTGCTCACGCTCTTCCAGCGCTACATGCGGCCGATGGTCGAGGCGGGGCGGGTCTTCGCGGCAGTGCCCCCGCTGCACCGGATCGAGCTCGTCCAGCCGAAGAAGGGCCAGGACAAGTACATCTACACCTACTCCGACAACGAGCTCCGGCAGACCCTGCTGGAGCTGCAGCGGAAGAACGTCCGGTTCAAGGACTCGATCCAGCGGTACAAGGGCCTCGGTGAGATGGACGCGGACCAGCTCGCGGAGACCACGATGGACCCGCGCCACCGCACCCTGCGCCGGATCAACATCGGCGACCTGGAATCCTCCGAGCAGGTCTTCGACCTGCTGATGGGCAACGAGGTCGCCCCGCGCAAGGAGTTCATCACCAGCTCCGCCGCCACCCTGGACCGCTCGCGCATCGACGTCTGAGGCTCTCCACCCGTGGGTGGAGATCTTTTTCCACCCACGGTCAGCCCCTGAGCCGATCCCGGGATCCCCGCGCCTCCGTAGCGTCGAGGACATCGGATCCTCGCGCCTTCGGAGGCTGGCATGGCAGGGCTTTTCAACGTTCTGGTGATCACCGCTGTGGTCGCACTCGTGGTCGTTCGTCAGTTCTCGGCCCAGCGGGTCGGCGAGCAGAAGCGGTGGTGGGTGCTGCCGGTGATCCTCTTCATCGTCGCCCTGCGCAGTGACGGAGCCCTCGACCCCCGTCACGGCGCACTGTCCGCCGTGCTGCTCGGTGCCGGCCTCGTGGTGGGGCTGGTCACCGGCGCGGGGTGGGGCTGGACGGCCCGGTTGTGGCAGGGGCCGGAGCGAACACTCTGGAGCCGGGGGACCAGGGCCACCGCCTTCATATGGGCGGGTGGGATCGCGCTGCGCGTCGCGCTGGCCGTGGCCGCTCTTCTGCTCGGCGTACACCAGGGGACAGCGGCTCTGCTCATATCGCTCGCGGCGATGCTGTTCGCACGCAGCGGTGTGCTGGCCCTGCGGGTGGCAGGCATGCGCGAGCAGTACGGTGTCACCGCGGCTTCTCCGGCCGGCGACGCGCCGTCGGCGGCCGCACCGGCCATGGCGAAGGGCGGGGCGTGAACCGCGGTACGTGGACGAGCTGGCCCTCCAAGGAGGCACTCGCCCCGGTGCCCCACACCCGGCCCCGGGGCCATGATCAGCCGGCTCGTCTGGGCCGCGGTTTTCGTCGGCTTCCTCTGGAAGGCCCTGGGAGACGGGCGGTTCGCCCTCTGGCAGGTGGCGGTCGGCCTGGTGGTGACAGTGGGCTGCGCGGCAGTCGGCAGAGCGTTCTTCCTGACCACCAGGGAACACCGTCTCGGGCCGTCCGTCGGGCTGCTGGCCCTGCTCGTCGCCGTGGCGTTCGGGGCCCTGGGGGCGGGCGCGGGGGCAGTCGCGGTCGTGCTGTGGTGCGGGTGCGCCGTGGTGGCCCTGGAACGGCTCCCGTTGTTCGCCGCTGTTCCCCTCACGGCGGTGACGCTCATCGCCTACGCGGTCGTCAAGGGCGACGGCTGGCTGACGAGCGTGCTCACCACGGGCGGGCTGTGCCTGGGCGGATACGTGCTGCGGCTCGATGCCGAGGCCCGGGGCAACTCCCGGCGCCTCCTGGCCCAGGAGCGCGCAGCGAGGGAGGCGGAGGCCGGGGTGGCCGCCCTGGCGGAGAGGTCCAGGATCGCCCGCGAGATCCACGATGTGCTCGCCCACAGCCTCTCCGCCCAGCTGGTGCACCTGGAAGCGGCCCGCCTGCTGATCGAGCGGGAGCCGTCCGCGGAGTTCCGCGACCAGGTGCTGGAGAGAGTGGTGGCGGCGCGCTCCATGGCGCGTGAGGGCCTCGCGGAGACGCGTCAGGCGCTCTCCGCGCTGCGCGGGGAGATGACCCCGGTGGAGGACTTCCTGCGTCAGCTGGTGGCCGGTGAGCCGGCCGAGGTGTCCGTGGCGGGGGAGCGGAGGCAGCTGACGGCGGAAGCGTCGCAGACGGTCCGGAGGGTGGCGCAGGAAGCACTGACCAACACCAGGAAACACGCGCCGGGGGCGGCCGTCACCGTACGGCTGGAGTACCAGCGGGACGCGGTGGCGCTGGAGGTACGGGATTCCGGCGGTCACCGTCCGGCGGGCGAGCTCGCTGTCAGTGGCTCCGGATACGGTCTGGTGGGGATGCGGGAACGTGCCGAACTGCTCGGCGGGACGCTGGAGGCAGGGCCGGACGAGGAGGGATTCGTGGTGAATCTGCGGGTGCCCGCGTGAGCGCGCGGGTGGTGGTCGCCGATGACCAGTCGGAGCTGCCCGACGGGCTCACCCCCCGGGAGGCCGAGGTGCTGGCACTCATCGCGGACGGGCTGTCCAATACGGAGATCGCACGCACGCTGCACATCTCCCGGGCCACGGTGAAGACGCACATCAACAACCTCTTCGCCAAGACGGGCGCACGCGACAGGACCGGAGCCGTGCGCTATGCGTACGGCCGGGGTCTCGCACACCCGCCCGGCACTTCCGTCACCTGAAATGGTGAAGCACGGCGAATGAAGTGCCCGGGATCTTCCCGGTCTGCCCATTCTTGGCTACGCGGCCGAAAAGGTTCGTGGACAAGGGAGTTGTCGGTGGAGAAGGAAGCAGGGCCGGTCGCCGCAGCGACGCGGCTCGACGACCCGTGGGACGGGGTGCCGGCCACGGCGTGGGGCGGGCCGGACGGTACGGGGGCCGTTGTGCCCGACGGGCGTTCCCGGCCGGTGGAGCAGCCCGGCCACAGCGCGGCCGAGGTCTATCTGGAGGTGCAGAACAGCCCGGCATTCCGCGAGGTGCGCCGTCGTTACCGACGCTTCGTGGTTCCCGCGTCCGTCGCCTTCCTGCTCTGGTACCTCGCCTATGTCATCGCGGCCACCACCGCGCACGATCTGATGGCGCGTCCCGTCGTCGGCGTGCTCAACGTCGCCATGGTGGCGGGGCTCGGACAGTTCCTCACCACCTTTCTGCTCACCTGGGCGTACGCCCGCCATGCGCGTCTGCACCGGGACCGTGCCGCGCTGGAACTGCGCTGGGAGACCCAGGAGATGACAAGAGGGGCCAGCCGGTGAGGGGGGACCATCAGACGCTGGCACTGCTGCTGTTCAGCGTGTTCATCGCCGTGACGCTCGGCATCACCACCTGGGTCAGCCGCAACAGGCAGGGGTCGGCCGAGGAGTTCTACGCCGGCGGGCGGCTGTTCTCACCCATGGAGAACGGCTTCGCCATCGCCGGTGACTACATGTCAGCCGCCTCCTTCCTCGGCATCTCGGGGCTGATCGCCCTGTTCGGCTACGACGGCATGCTCTACTCCGTCGGCTTCCTCGTCGCCTGGCTCGTCGTCCTGCTCCTCGTCGCCGAACTCGTACGCAACTGCGGGCGGTTCACCCTCGCCGATGTGGTCGCCGCCCGGATGGCGGAGCGCCCGGTGCGTACGGCGGTGGGCACCTCGTCCGTCACCGTCTCCGTGCTGTACCTGGTGGCCCAGATGGTGGGTGCGGGGAGCCTTGTCGCGCTGCTGCTCGGTGGGACGAGCGACACCGCCCGGTCATGGACCGTGGTCGGGGTCGGAGCGCTCATGGTGATCTACGTGTCGCTCGGCGGCATGCGTGCCACCACCTGGATCCAGATCGTCAAGGCGGTCCTGCTGATGTCCGGCGCCGTGGCGCTCACGGTGCTCGTCCTCCTCCGCTTCCATGGCGACATCAACGCCCTGCTCACCTCGGCCGCCGAACGCAGCGGCCACGGCCGGGACTTCCTCTCGCCCGGGCTGAGGTACGGCGGGAGCTGGACGGCGCGGTTCGACTTCATCAGCCTCGGTCTGGCGCTCGTCCTCGGCACGGCGGGCCTGCCGCACATCCTGTCGCGCTTCTACACCGTGCCCACGGCCCGGGCGGCCCGGCGCTCGGTCGTCTGGTCCATCGGGCTCATCGGCAGCTTCTACCTGATGACCATCGTGCTCGGGTTCGGAGCGGCCGCGCTCGTCGGATCCGCGGACGTCCGGGCGTCCAACGCCTCCGGGAACACAGCGGTACCGCTCCTGGCGCTCGTCCTCGGGGGCGGTGAGGGCTCCACCGGCGGCACGGTGCTCTTCGCCGTCGTGGCCGCCATCGCCTTCGCCACGATCCTCGCCGTCGTCGCCGGGATCACCCTCGCCTCCTCCGCCTCCGTCGCGCACGACCTCTACGCCTCGTTCCGGAGGCCGGGCGCCAAGCAGCGGAGCGAGGTCGGTGTGGCCCGGGCGGCCGCGGCGGGCATCGGGGTGGTGGCCATCGCCCTCGGTCTCCTCGCCCAGAATCTGAACGTCGCGTTCCTGGTGGGGCTGGCCTTCGCGGTCGCCGCCTCAGCCAATCTCCCGGTGCTGCTCTACTCGTTGTTCTGGCGGAACTTCACCACCCGGGGAGCGGTCTGGGCCGTCTACGGCGGGCTGGTCCCCGCCGTGCTGCTCGTCCTGCTCTCACCGGTGGTCTCGGGCAGCCCCACCTCGCTCTTCCCCGGCGTGGACCTCGCGCTCTTCCCCCTGGAGAACCCGGGGCTCGTGTCGATCCCGGCAGGCTTCCTGGCCGGCTGGATCGGCACGGTCACCTCACCGGAGCCGCCGGACCCGGCCAAGCACGCGGAGACGGAGGTCCGGTCGCTCACCGGGGCGGGAGCGGCGTAGACGGTTGCTTGAGGCGCGTCCCAGCGGCGGCTTCGGGCGCGCCCCACGGCGGTTTCAGGAGCCGGTGGCCCAGATGTACCGGTGTTCCGGACGTCCCGTCTCGCCGTACTTGAGGGAGAGCCGCACGCGGCCCGTGCGCTCCAGCAGCTTCAGATAGCGCTGGGCCGTCTGCCGGCTCATCCCGGCGCTCTCCGCGATCTCCTGCGCGGAGAGCGGCCCGTCGGCGGACCGCAGCGCCTGGCGGACCAGTTCCGCGGTCGTCGTCGAATGCCCCTTGGGGAGGTCGGAACCGCCGGTGGCCCACAAGGCCCCGAACAGCCGGTCCACCTCCGTCTGCTCGGCCTCGCCGCCGCTCTCGAAGGTGTGGCGCAGTGCCGCGTACGCCTCCAGTTTGGTGCGGAGCCCGGCGTAGGCGAACGGCTTCACCAGGTACTGGAGGGCGCCGTGGCGCATCGCTGCCTGGACGGTCGCGACGTCGCGGGCGGCCGTCACCATGATCACGTCGGTGTGATGGCCGAGTGCGCGGAGCTCCCGCACGACGGCCAGACCGTTGCGGTCCGGCAGATAGTGATCGAGAAGGATCAGATCGATGGGCGCCTCGCCGATCCTCGTGAGCGCCTCCGCCGCGGAGTGGGCCATGGCGGCCACCCGGAATCCGGGCACCTTGGCGACATAGGCCGCGTTGATCCGTGCGACGCGTACGTCGTCGTCCACGACCAGAACCTCGATCACTGGGCGCCTCCTGACGTCGCGGGCCGTACGGGAGCCGGCGGGCCGCCCGGGGCGGGGAGGCCGAGCGGGTCCGGGCCGCCGGGGGCGGGTGCACCGAGCCGTTCCGGTTCGCCCAGGGCCTCCGGCAGGACGACGGTGAACACCGCGCCGCCCTCGGCGGCGTCGGACACGGACACGCTGCCGCCCTGTCGCTCGGCGAGCCGCCGTACCAACGGCAGTCCCAGGCCGCGCTTGCCGTGGGCCGGGAGTTCCTTGGTCGACCAGCCCTCCATGAAAATGGATTCGTGGTCACCCGCAGGCACTCCGGGGCCGCTGTCACGCACTCGCAGTTCCACCGTACGGCCCTCGGCCCGCAGCCCGACCTCGATGCGTGCGTCGGCCGACCCGGCGGCCGCGTCCAGTGCGTTGTCGACCAGGTTGCCGAGGACCGTGACGAGCCCGCGTGGATCCACCAGCCGGTCGGGCAGCAGGGTTCCCGCTGCCATGCGCAGGGCGACCCCGCGCTCGGCGGCCACGGTCGCCTTGCCGACCAGGAGCGAGGCCAGCAGCGGGTCCTGCACCTTCTCGGTGACCTGCTCGGCGGTCGCCCGGTGGACACCGACGACCTCCGTGACGAACTCCACCGCTTCCTCGTGCATCTCCAGTTCCAGCAGCCCCAGGAGGGTGTGCAGCCGGTTGGCGTGCTCGTGGTCCTGCGCGCGGAGCGCGTCGATCAGGCCGTGGGTGGAGTCGAGTTCGCGGCCGAGGTACTCCAGCTCCGTACGGTCGCGCAGGGTGACCACGGCGCCGCCGTCGTCGGTCGGCATCCGGTTGGCGAGGAGCACGCGGCTGCCGCGGACCGTCACCAGGTCGTCGCCGACCACCCGCCCGGCCAGTACGTCCGTGGTGCGTCCCTCGCCCAGGGCCTCGTCGAGCTGCCGGCCCGCGGCGTCGGGGCCGAGGCCGAGCAGCCGCTGGGCCTCGTCGTTCAGAAGCCTGATGCGCCCGGTGCGGTCGAGCGCCACGACGCCCTCACGGATGCTGTGCAGCATCGCCTCGCGCTCGGTCAGCAGCGCCGAGATGTCGGAGAACGCCAGGTCGTGGGTCTGCCGCTGGAGACGGCGGGAGATCAGATAGGCGGCCAGAGCTCCCACCGCCAGGGCCCCGCCCGCATAGGCGAGCAGGCCGGGGATCGTGGCGAGCAGCCGGGCGCGGACACTGTCGTACGCGATGCCGACCGAGACCGCGCCGACGACCCGGTCCGATTCGTCCAGCAGCGGCACCTTGCCGCGGGCCGAGCGTCCGAGGGTGCCGCTGTCGATCTCCATCACGGACCTGCCGGCGAGCGCCGTACTGGGGTCGGTGGAGACGACGTCGCCGATGCGGGAGGAGTCCGTGTGAGACCAGCGCACCCCCTGCTTGTCCATGATCACCACGTACTCGGCGCCGGTCGCCCGTCTGATCCGCTCCGCCGCGGTCTGCACGGCGCCGTCCGGCCGGGGCTCGGTGCTCTGCAGCGCGGCCGAGATCTGCGGCTGCGCCGCCGTGCTCTGCGCGATCGCCAGGGCGCGTCGCATCGCCTGGTCGTCGAGCTGGGCGCTGAGCGGTGCCAGGAAGAGGCCCGTGACGAGGACCGTGACGCCGGTGATGATGGCCAGCTGCATCAGCAGGACCTGCGAGAAGACCCGCCGCGGCCAGCCGAACCGGCGCGGTCCCCGTGAGGTGGTCGGTGGGGCGCTCATCGTACGAACGGTAAAGGGCGAACCGTACTTACCGAAATCTCCGCCCCCGGCGCCAAGCGGGCGCCGGTCGATCAGGGCCCGGGCCCTTGTCCTCCCGCCCTTCATCTGTGAGCGTTCTACGGGTATCCGCATCAGCGCAATCTTCTTGCGTTTCTTGCGCTAATCTTGCGTTCATGACGCGACGACTTGCTCAGGTTGCCCAGAAAGTAGGAGTCAGCGAGGCCACGGTCAGCCGCGTGCTGAACGGCAAGCCGGGCGTCTCGGACGCCACGCGGCAAGCCGTCCTCTCGGCTCTGGACGTGCTCGGCTACGAGCGTCCGACGCAGCTCCGCGGCGAGCGTGCCCGGCTGGTCGGACTGGTCCTCCCGGAGCTGCAGAACCCGATCTTCCCGGCCTTCGCCGAAGTGGTCGGGGGCGCGCTCGCCCAGCAGGGGCTGACCCCCGTGCTCTGCACGCAGACCAAGGGCGGGGTCTCCGAGGCCGACTACGTCGAGCTCCTCCTGCAGCAGCAGGTCTCCGGAGTGGTGTTCGCCGGCGGTCTGTACGCCCAGGCCGACGCCCCCCACGACCACTACAAGGTGCTCGCCGACCGCAAGATCCCGGTCGTCCTGATCAACGCCGCCATCGCCCATCTCGGATTCCCCGCCGTCTCGTGCGACGACTCGGTGGCCGTGGAGCAGGCCTGGCGGCATCTCGTCTCGCTCGGCCACGAAAGGATCGGGTTCGTCCTCGGCCCGGCCGACCACATGCCCTCGCAGCGCAAGCTCGCCGCCGCCCGCACGCTGGCCGCCGGGGCCGGGGCCACCGTGCCGGACGAGTGGGTCGCGCGGGCCATGTTCTCGCTGGAGGGCGGTCAGGCGGCCGCCACGCGACTGCTCGACCAAGGGGTCACCGGCATCATCTGCGCGAGCGACCCGCTGGCCCTCGGCGCGGTGCGCGCGGCGCGCCGCCGCGGCCTGTCCGTGCCCGGTGACGTCTCCGTCGTCGGCTACGACGACTCCGCGTTCATGAACTGCACCGAGCCGCCGCTGACCACGGTGCGCCAGCCGATCGAAGCGATGGGCAGGGCCGCGGTCGAGCTGCTCTCGGTGCAGATCGGCGGGCATGCGGTGCCGTCCGACGAGCTCCTCTTCGAGCCGGAGCTGGTCGTCCGGGGCTCCACGGCGCGGCCGCCCCGATAGAGGACGGTGAGAATTTCCGCCGGCTGTAGCTAATTTGCGGAGCCGCCGGTGCTCTTCGGGGCGGGCAGCGGCTGGGGCGGGCGCGGGCCGGTGTACTGCCCGCTGGGCCGCATGCGCAGCGGACGTTCCGCGTACTCCTCCATCGCGTGGGCGATCCAGCCCGCCGTGCGGGACACGGCGAACACCGTCTCGCCCGTTTCCGCGGGCATGCCGTACGCGACCGAGAAGATGGCCAGAGCCAGGTCGACATTGGCGTGCAGGGGCGTGTGGCGAGCGGTGGTGGCGACCACGTCACGGGCCGCAGCCATCGCCGGGGCCGCCTGTGGCATCTCGTCCAGCAGGGCGAACAGTGCGCCCGCCCGGGGGTCCTCGGCCGTGTAGAGGCGGTGGCCCAGCCCCGGCACCCGCCGGCCGGTTCGCAGGTGATCCGCGATGACCGGAGCGGCTCCGCCACGGTCCACGACCTCGGACAGCATGCGGTGCGCCAGCCCGCTCGCGGCACCGTGCAGCGGGCCCTCCAGCACGCCCAGCCCCGCGGAGACCACGGCGTACGGATGCGCGTGGGTCGACGCGGCGACGCGTGCCGCCAGGGTCGAGGCCGCGAGATCGTGGTCGGCCAGCAGTGCGAGCGCGGTGTCAAGCACGGCCAGTGCGGCCGCGTCGGCGGGACGTGCGGAGAGCTTGGGCCAGAGCCGGGCGGCGAGAGGGCCGTCGGCCGTGTCCCCGCCCTCCGGCCCCCCGGCCGTCGGCAATGCGCCCACCAGTGTGGGGATCAGGCTGCGCGCACTGTTGAGCACCCCCTCGGGGGAGAGGTCGAAGCGCAGCGGGTCGGCGGACGCGGCAGCGGCGACGGCGGCACGCAGCCGGTCCGTCGCGCTGCTGTGCCGCGGCATCGCGGCGGCCGTGCGCCGTGCCGCCGCGAGGGGTTCGGGCGCCGCGGCGAAGCGGATGCCCGGGCGGAGCTCCCCGGTCCAGATCCACTCGGCGACCTCCTCGTAGCCGTGGTGGCGGGCGAGCTCGGTCGCGTCGACGCCGCGGAAGAAGTAGCGGTCCGGCTCGATGAGCGTGATCCCGGTACGGAAGACCAGGTCCCCCGCGGCGGAAGGCGAAGGCTCCTTGCGGCCGGTGCGGCGGGCCAGGGCGTCGACCTCGGCCGCGTCGAACGTACTGCCGCGCCCGCCGGGGGTCCGCCTGCTGGCGAGCTGCCCCCGGCTCACGTACGCGTACACGGTCTCGGGCTTCACCCCGAGGCGTTCGGCCGCCTCCCGGGTGGTGAGCCTGGAGGTGGCCGCCCCTGCGGTTCCCGTGACCTGTGTACCGCTTCCGTGTGCCGCGTCATGCGTCATGGCGCCCACCGTATCCGTATCCATGGATGCCGGATCACTCCCAACGGGATTTCATATTGATTCAATCAACATTGACACCCGTTGAGTCAATCATGGACAGTCGAATCAATGTTCAGCTCATCGGTGGAGGAGAGACCTGCCATGCGTCCTGCCATGCAACCCGCCATGCCCGCCCCGCAGACGGAAGCCGCCCCGCCCGCCGTGCCCCGGGGTCTCGCCGGTGTGATCGTCACCGACACCGCCCTCGGAGATGTGCGCGGGCGTGAGGGCTTCTACCACTACCGGCAGTACTCGGCGATCGACCTCGCGCAGAGCCGCAGCTTCGAGGACGTCTGGTACCTGATGTTCCACGGCGAGCTGCCGGGGCGGGTGGAGAGCGAAGGCTTCGCCGCCCGTACGGCGGCCCTGCGCCGGCTGCCCGCCGAGGTGCGGGAGGCACTGCCCGCCATCGCGCGCGCCGGCATGGTCTCCGGCCCGCTCGCCGGACTGCGTACGGCGCTCTCGCTGCTCGGGGCCTCGGAGGGATTCCGCCCGGTGTACGACATCGACGCGGACCGGCGCCGCGAGGACGCGCTCGCCGTGTGTGCCGCGGTCCCGACCGTCCTGACCTCCCTGTACCGCCTCGGCCAGGGACTGGAGCCGGTCGAACCGCGTGACGACCTCCCGTTCGCCGCGAACTACCTGTACATGCTCACCGGCGAGGAGCCGGACGCCGCGCGGACCGCCGCCGTCGAGCGGTACCTCGTCTCCACCGTCGACCACGGTTTCAACGCCTCCACGTTCACCGCCAGGGTGATCGCCTCCACCGGTGCGGACGTCGCAGCCTGCCTCGGCGGAGCCGTCGGCGCGCTCTCAGGCCCGCTGCACGGCGGCGCACCCAGCCGGGCACTGGACACCCTGGACGCCATCGGCACCCCCGACCGTACCGACGGCTGGATCCGTGAACGGGTCCTCGCGGGGGAGCGGATCATGGGCTTCGGGCACCCCGTCTACCGTACGGAGGACCCGCGCTCACGCATGCTCCGCTCGGTCGCGCAGAGCTTCGGCGGCCCGCTCGTCGACTTCGCCGTCGAGGTGGAGCGCCAGGTGGAGGCGATCCTCGCCGAGCTCAAGCCGGGGCGCGAACTGCACACGAACGTGGAGTTCTACGCCGGAGTCGTCATGGAGCTCTGCGGACTGCCGCGTGAGATGTTCACCCCCACCTTCTGCGCCGCGCGCATGGTGGGCTGGAGCGCCAATATCCTGGAGCAGGCGGAGGACTCGAAGATCATCCGCCCGGCGGCCCGCTACACCGGGACCCCGCCCCCGCAGCCCGTACCGGCACTCTGAACGACCCGAGGAAGGCCCCCGTTGACCCCGCCCCACGCCCCGCAGATCCCGGTCGTCGTCCTCGCGGGGTTCCTCGGATCCGGCAAGACGACCCTGCTCAACCACCTGCTCCGCAACAGGGCGGGCAACCGGATCGGCGTCATCGTCAACGATTTCGGGGCCATCGAGATCGACGCCATGACCGTGGCGGGGCAGGTCGGTTCCACGGTCTCGCTGGGCAACGGCTGCCTGTGCTGCGCGGTCGACGCGAGTGAGCTCGACACCTACCTGGAGACACTGACCGGTCCGGCCGCCCGGCTCGACGTGATCGTCATCGAGGCGAGCGGTCTCGCCGAGCCCCAGGAGCTCGTACGGATGCTGCTGGCCAGCGACAATCCGCACATCCGGTACGGCGGACTGGTCGAGGTCGTCGACGCCGCCGAGTTCCCCGCCACCCGGGAGCGGCACCCCGAGATCGACCGCCACCTCGCGGTCGCCGACCTGGTCGTCCTCAACAAGACCGACCGGGTCGCGGACACGGAACTGCGGGCCGTGCGGGAGGCGGTCGGTGCGGCGGGCGGCGGGGCGGCCGTCATTGACGCCGCGTACGGGAGGATCGACCCGGAGCTGCTCT
The DNA here is from genome assembly GCF_044765485.1 of Streptomyces sp. NPDC102451. NCBI lineage: Bacteria > Bacillati > Actinomycetota > Actinomycetes > Kitasatosporales > Streptomycetaceae > Streptomyces > Streptomyces sp. NPDC102451. The sequence continues at coordinate 117,778 of NZ_JBIWKD010000017.1, forward strand.
TCGATCCCGTGCTCCGGCCGGACGAGGACGACTCGTTCCGTCAGCTGACCTTCGAGGACCTGCTCCCGGAGGAGGACCGGGCGCACGACAGCCATCTGCACGCGTCGTACGAGAGCGTCTCCTTCACCTCGGACGTGCCGCTCAGCCCCCGCCGCTTCATGGCGTTCCTCGACTCCAGGCCCGCGGGCCTCTACCGGATCAAGGGCTTCGCCGACTTCGGCGCGGGCGACCCCGGCAACCGGTATGCCCTGCACGCCGTCGGCAGGTTCCTGCGCTTCGTGCCGCAGGGCTGGTCCCGCGGCGAACCGCGGCGGACCCAGCTGGTGCTGATCGGCTCCGGTATCGACGGCGAGGCGCTGCACAAGGAACTCGAGGGCTGCCAGGACGCGTGGCAGGACGCCACCGAGGAGCTGGAGCGCAGCATGTGGGGCGTCCTGCGTTACGTGCGGCAGCCGGACGGCGACGAGGCCTGAGGCCTCACCGTCCGGCGGAGGACTGTGCCCCCGCCGGAGGGCGGAGGCCTGAGCCCCCGCCGTCCGGCCAGGAGTCCTACAGAGGTCCTGCGACCACCGCGACCGGGCTCGTCAGCGGTGTGCCGGAGCCGTCACGGCGCGGATCCGGATCCGGCAGCTCGGCCGGTGCGCCGTTCTTCTGCGCCGCCCGCGCCGGTGTCTCGCCCGCCCAGGCGAACACCAGGACGTCCTCCCCCTTGAGGAAGCGCTGGCAGCGCACCCCGCCGGTGGCCCTGCCCTTGCGTGGGTACTGGTCGAACGGAGTCAGCTTCCACGTCCGCTCGGAGTCGTCCAGCGTGCCGTGCGATCCGGCGACCGTGAACACCGCGGCGTCCGCGGAGGGATCCACCGCGCTGAACGAGAGGACGGTGGCGTCCGCCGCCAGCTTCACGCCCGCCATGCCGCCCGCCGCGCGTCCCTGCGGACGCACCGACGCCGCCGGATAGCGCAGCAGCTGTGCGTCGGACGTGATGAAGACCAGGTCCTCCTCGCCCGTACGCAGCTGGGTGGCGCCCACGATCCGGTCACCGTCCCTCAGCGAGATGACCTCCAACTCGTCCTTGTTGGCCGGGTAGTCGGGCACCACGCGCTTCACCACCCCCTGCAGGGTGCCGATGGCCAGGCCCTGCGCCTCCTCGTCCAGGGTGGTGAGGCAGATCAGCTCCTCGTCCGCATCCAGCGTCAGGAACTCCGAGATCTGGGCACCGCCCGACAGGTTCGGAGCCGCATGGGTGTCCGGCAGCTGCGGCAGGTCGATCACCGAGAGCCGGAGCAGCCGGCCGGCGGACGTCACCGCGCCCACGTCCCCGCGTGCCGTCGCGGGGACGGCCGAGACGATCGCGTCGTGCTTCGCGCGCCTGGCGTCCTCGGCCTGGGCGACCGGCTCGGCGTTGGCCGTACGGGCCAGGAGGCCGGTCGAGGAGAGCAGCACCTGGCACGGGTCGTCGGCGACCTCCAGCGGCACCGAGGCGACCTGCGAACCCGCCGACTCCAGCAGCACCGTGCGCCGCTCGGTGCCGAACTTCTTCGCCACCGCGGCCAGTTCGGCCGAGACCAGCTTGCGCAGCTCCGCGTCCGACTCCAGGATCGCGGTCAGCTCGGCGATCTCCTCGGTGAGCTTGTCGCGCTCGGTCTCCAGCTCGATCCTGTCGAAGCGCGTGAGCCTGCGCAGCGGGGTGTCCAGGATGTACTGGGTCTGGATCTCGCTCAGCGAGAAGCGCTCCATCAGGCGCTCCTTCGCCTGCGCGGAGTTGTCGCTGTCCCGGATGAGACGGATGACCTCGTCGATGTCGAGAAGCGCCACCAGGAGCCCCTCGACCAGGTGCAGCCGGTTACGGCGCTTGGTCCTGCGGAACTCGCTGCGCCGGCGCACCACGTCGAAGCGGTGGTCGAGATAGACCTCCAGGAGCTCCTTGAGCCCCAGGGTGAGCGGCTGCCCGTCGACCAGCGCCACGTTGTTGATGCCGAAGGACTCCTCCATCGGCGTCAGCTTGTAGAGCTGCTCGAGCACGGCCTCCGGAACGAAGCCGTTCTTCACCTCGATCACCAGACGCAGACCGTGCGCCCGGTCCGTGAGGTCCTTGACGTCCGCGATGCCCTGGAGCTTCTTCGAGCCGACGAGGTCCTTGATCTTGGCGATCACCTTCTCCGGACCGACGGAGAAGGGCAGTTCGGTGACGACGAGACCCTTGCGACGGGCCGTGACGTTCTCTATGGCGACCGTGGCGCGGATCTTGAACGTGCCGCGCCCGGCGGCGTAGGCGTCCTTGATGCCGCCGAGGCCGACGATCCTGCCGCCGGTGGGCAGGTCGGGGCCGGGGACGAAACGCATCAGCGTCTCGAGGTCAACGCCCGGGTGCCGGATGAGGTGGCGGGCGGCGGCGACGACCTCCCCGAGATTGTGCGGGGGCATGTTGGTCGCCATGCCGACCGCGATCCCGGAAGCACCGTTGACCAGGAGGTTCGGGTACGCCGCCGGCAGGACGACCGGCTCCTGCTCCTGGCCGTCGTAGTTCGACTGGAAGTCGACGGTGTCCTCGTCGATCGACTCCGTCATCAGTGACGTGGCGTCGGCCATCCGGCACTCGGTGTACCGCATGGCGGCCGGCGGGTCGTCGTTGCCCAGCGAGCCGAAGTTGCCGTGCCCGTCGACGAGGGGCAGGCGCATCGAGAACGGCTGTGCCATGCGCACCAGTGCGTCATAGATCGACGCGTCACCGTGCGGGTGCAGTTTGCCCATCACTTCACCGACGACTCGTGCGCACTTCACGTAGCCGCGGTCGGGGCGCAGCCCCATCTCGTTCATCTGGGACACGATGCGGCGGTGCACGGGCTTCATGCCGTCGCGGGCATCGGGCAGAGCCCTGGAGTAGATCACCGAGTACGCGTACTCGAGGAAGGAGCCCTGCATTTCGTCGACGACGTCGATGTCGAGGATCTTCTCCTCGAAGTCGTCCGGCGGCGGGGTTTTCGTGCTGCGGCGGGCCATCGCGGCTGCGACTCCTTCACAGATTCTGTCGGGCAACCTCAGGTTCTGACGCCGACCATTGTGGACCGCCGCGCTGACAACGCCGACCTCGACCCGTCCGAAGCGGTCCTCGGGGGGTCCGCGGAGGCCCCGCGCGCGGCAGTGTCTACGACAACATTCACCCGGCGGGAACTTCGCCAGGTGCCCGTTCGCTTGCCTAGAGTGGCAGGTCCGGCAGGAAAACCTGTACCGATCGAAGGGACGTACATGCCCATGGGTCACACGGCCACAGCCCAGGCCGGTTCCGGCGGCTTGACGGCGACCGAGCACCGTCTGGCGAACGGCCTGCGGGTGGTGCTCTCCGAGGACCACCTGACCCCGGTCGCCGCGGTCTGCCTCTGGTACGACGTCGGCTCCCGCCACGAGGTCAAGGGGCGCACCGGCCTGGCTCACCTTTTCGAGCACCTGATGTTCCAGGGCTCGGGCCAGGTCAAGGGGAACGGGCACTTCGAGCTCGTTCAGGGGGCCGGTGGTTCCCTGAACGGCACGACCAGCTTCGAACGCACCAACTACTTCGAGACGATGCCGACACACCAGCTGGAGCTGGCCCTGTGGCTCGAGGCCGACCGGATGGGCTCCCTGCTCGCCGCGCTCGACGAGGAGTCCATGGAGAACCAGCGGGACGTCGTGAAGAACGAGCGCCGCCAGCGCTACGACAACGTTCCGTACGGCACGGCCTTCGAGAAGCTGACCGCCCTCGCGTACCCGGAGGGCCACCCGTACCACCACACGCCGATCGGCTCGATGGCCGACCTGGACGCGGCGACGCTGGAGGACGCGCAGGCGTTCTTCCGTACGTACTACGCGCCGAACAACGCGGTGCTCTCCGTGGTCGGGGACATCGACCCGGAGCAGACGCTCGCCTGGATCGAGAAGTACTTCGGCTCGATCCCGTCCCACGACGGCAAGCAGCCCCCGCGTGACGGCACGCTGCCCGGCATCATCGGCGAACAGCTGCGCGAAGTGGTCCAGGAGGAGGTTCCCGCGCGTGCGCTGATGGCCGCCTACCGGCTGCCGCACGACGGCACGCGCGAGTGCGACGCCGCGGACCTGGCGCTGACCGTGCTCGGCGGCGGCGAGTCGTCGCGTCTGCACAACCGGCTGGTGCGCCGCGACCGTACGGCCGTGGACGCCGGATTCGGGCTGCTCAGGCTGTCCGGCGCGCCGTCGCTGGGCTGGCTGGACGTCAAGACGTCCGGTGGTGTCGAGGTGCCGCAGATCGAAGCGGCCGTCGACGAGGAGCTGGCCCGCTTCGCCGAGGAGGGCCCCACTCCGGAGGAGATGGAGCGCGCCCAGGCGCAGTTGGAGCGCGAGTGGCTGGACCGACTCGGCACGGTCGCGGGCCGCGCGGACGAACTCTGCCGGTACGCCGTCCTGTTCGGCGACCCGCAGCTCGCCCTGACCGCGGTGGGCCGGGTGCTCGACGTGACGGCCGACGAGGTCAAGGCCGCCGCCCGGGCGCACCTGCGCCCCGACAACCGTGCGGTCCTGGTCTACGAGCCGGTCGAACCGGCCGACGAGACCGAGGGCACCGACGCGCCCGAGGGGGCCGACAAGTGACCGACGCCGCCGTGACTGGAGTAGCGATGGAGTACCACCCGCAGCCGACCGCCGGCGAGGCCAGGCCCTGGGCCTTCCCCGCGCCCGAGCGCGGCGCCCTGCCCAACGGGCTGACCGTGCTGCGCTGCCACCGGCCCGGCCAGCAGGTCGTCGCCGTGGAGATCTTCCTCGACGCCCCGCTGGACGCCGAGCCCGAGGGCCTGGACGGTGTGGCCACGATCATGGCCCGCGCGCTGTCCGAGGGCACGGACAAGCGCTCCGCGGAGGAGTTCGCCGCCGAGCTGGAGCGGTGCGGTGCCACGCTGGGCGCCCACGCGGACCACCCCGGTGTCCGCGTCTCCCTGGAGGTCCCGGCCTCCCGGCTGGCCAAGGCCCTCGGCCTGGTCGCCGAGGCGCTGCGGGCCCCGGCCTTCTCGGAGAGCGAGATCGAGCGTCTGGTGGGCAACCGCCTCGACGAGATCCCCCACGAGCAGGCCAACCCCGCCATGCGGGCCGCCAAGCAGCTCTCCAAGGAGCTCTTCCCCGCCACCGCACGGATGTCGCGCCCGCGCAGGGGCACCGAGGAGACCGTCGGGCGGATCGACGCCGCCGCCGTACGCGCCTTCTACGACGCCCATGTCCGCCCGTCCACGGCGACCGCGGTCGTCGTCGGGGACCTCACCGGGGTGGACCTGGACGCGCTGCTCTCCGACACCGTCGGGGACTGGTCGGGCAACGCGGGCCAGGCCCGGCCCGTCCCCCCGATCACCGCGGACGACTCCGGTCGTGTGGTCATCGTGAACCGTCCCGGCGCCGTGCAGACGCAGCTGCTGATCGGCCGGATCGGCGCGGACCGGCACGACAGCGTGTGGCCCGCCCAGGTCCTCGGCACCTACTGCCTGGGAGGCACCCTCACCTCCCGGCTGGACCGCGTGCTGCGCGAGGAGAAGGGCTACACCTACGGCGTCCGGGCCTTCGGACAGGTGCTGCGCTCGACGGCGCCCGGCTCCTCCGCGGGGGCGACCGGCGCTGCGATGCTCGCCATCAGCGGTTCCGTGGACACGGAGTCGACCGGCCCCGCGCTCGACGACCTCTGGAAGGTCCTGCGCACCCTGGCGGCCGAGGGGCTCACCGACGCCGAGCGCGAGACCGCCGTGCAGAACCTCGTGGGCGTGGCCCCGCTGAAGTACGAGACGGCGGCCTCCGTCGCGGGCACCCTGGCCGACCAGGTGGAGCAGCACCTGCCGGACGACTACCAGGCCGAGCTGTACGCGCGCCTGGCCGCGACCGGCACGGTCGAGGCGACCGCCGCCGTGGTCAACGCGTTCCCGGTCGACCGGCTGGTCACCGTGCTGGTCGGGGACGCCGCGCAGATCAAGGAGCCCGTGGAGGCACTCGGCATCGGCGAGGTGTCGGTCGTCAACGGCTGACGGAACGGGACATGACGGACCCCGGCGGGGGCACTCCCGCCGGGGTTCTGTCATTTGTCCGTTTTGAAAAGAAGGTTGGCATTCGTCCTGTGGGATGGGTGACAAAAGGTCCTTTCCGTTTGGCGGGGCCGAGGGGCGCGCTCTAGCGTCGGCTCGGCTGTCCGCCGGACGAATGCCGCATCCGCGGCGCCGGACAGTCATCGCCGAGTCCCCGTCAGGCGCGAGCCTGGGGAGCCGGGGACCCATGAAGTCCCTGGGGTGAATCGGATCCCTGCACCTCGTCGAGGGCCCAGTGATCCGTAGGAGACCTTCCTGCTCCGAACCCTCCCCCAAGGCCTAAAGGGCCAGGGGGCGCCCCCTGCTAACCCGGTAGGCGAGAAGGAAGGAAAGGACCAGCCCCTCCATGGCGTTCATCCGTGCCACCGGGAAGCACCGTGCCCCGAGCCGCCTGACGCGCAGGAGCGCCAAGGTCGCCGGCGTCGCCACCCTGGCCGCCACCGGCGTCATCGGTGCCACTGCCTCCCCGGCCCTCGCCGCGGATTCCGAGGCCGTCACCGCCACCGGACTGACCCAGACCGTCGCCCTCGACACCACCCTCGCCGCCCAGATCGAGGCCCAGGCGAAGGCACAGAAGCACCAGGCCGACGTCGCCGCGAAGGCCGCGGCCAAGGCGAAGGCGAAGGCCGAGGCCAAGCGCAAGGCGGAGGCCCGTGCCAAGGAGACCCGCGAGGAGAAGGCGCGCGCCGCCCGCGCCGCCGAGCGCGCCCGGCTGAACTCCTTCCACCTCCCGGTCGCCGGCTCCCACGTGACCACCGGCTACAAGTCCGGCGGCGCGCTCTGGTCCTCCGGCAGCCACTCCGGCGTGGACTTCCAGGCGGCGTCCGGCACCTCCGTCGTCGCGGTCGGCGCCGGCACGGTCGTCGAGGCCGGCTGGGGCGGCGCGTACGGCAACAACATCGTGCTCCGGATGAAGGACGGCACGTACACCCAGTACGGCCATCTCTCCTCGATCGGCGTCTCCGTCGGCCAGAGCGTCGGCTCGGGCGAGCGGATAGGCCTCTCCGGCTCGACCGGCAACTCCACCGGTCCGCACCTGCACTTCGAGGCCCGGACCACCCCCGAGTACGGCTCGGACATGGACCCCGTCGCCTACCTCCGCGCCCACGGCGTCCAGGTCTGACCCCACGCCGCACCACAGCGCTCCGACGAAGGCCCCGGCACCCGCCGGGGCCTTCGCCGCGTTCGGGGGCGGACGCGCGACGAAGCCCCCGCGGAAGTGCTCCCTGGCCAAAAGATATCCATGGATTCCACCCCGCCATCGGAAATTCCGGCCGGTTGCAATAGAGTCACAGAACAGGCGTCGATCGGCCGCGTTTCGCGGGGATTAAGGCGGAGGTTCGGACATGCGCATTCCCGCGCATTCGGTATGCACGGCAATCCGTGACGACATCGTCTCCGGTGTCTTCGAACGCGGCAGCCGCCTCACCGAGGAGGTGCTCGCGCGTCGCTACGGCGTCTCCCGCGTCCCCGTGCGCGAGGCGCTGCGCACCCTGGAGTCCGAGGGGTTCGTCGTCACGCGCCGGCACGCCGGCGCCTGTGTCGCCGAGCCCACGGAGCAGGAGGCCGCCGACCTCCTGGAGATCCGCATGCTCCTGGAGCCCCTCGGGGCGGCCCGCGCGGCCCAGCGGCGCACCGAGGCGCACCTCAAGGTGCTCCGCGGCCTGGTCAGGCTGGGTCAGGAGCGTGTGCGCCGGGGCGAGGGGGAGGATCTGCGCTCCCTGGGCGGCTGGTTCCACGAGACGCTGGCGCAGGCCTCCGGCAGCCCCGCGCTGATCGCGCTGCTGACCCAGCTCCGGCACAAGATCGCCTGGATGTACGCCGTCGAGCAGCCCGCCCGTCCCGCGGACTCCTGGGCCGAGCACGGCGCTCTCGTCGACGCCGTGGCGCGCCGCGACCCGGAGCGGGCCAGGGCGCTCGCCACCCAGCACGCCGAGCGGGCCACCGCGGCGCACCGGCTGCGACGCCCTCCCGTCCACACGCCGGGCGCGGCCCGGGTGAGGACTTCGCAACACCCCGTAAACACCGCGGGTGTCCGTCATTAACAATTGCGCCGTATACAAAGAGGGCCGTTATCGCAGGGCTTTATTTCTGCTGCCCTGAATCGGATTTTCCGGGGCTCCGGCCGCCCCGTACGGGAAACGGAAAAAGCCGCGGCTCCCGGTGGGGATGCCGCGGCTTTTCCGCAGAAAGAAATCCGGTTCGAAGTGGCCGGAATCAGACGGTCTCCGGGAGCTCCTCGAGCCCCTCGGTGACCAGCTTCGCCAGACGGTCCAGGGCGGCCTCGGCGTTGTCCGCCTCGGACGCGAGCACGATCTCCTCGCCGCCCTGGGCACCCAGGCCGAGCACCGCGAGCATGGAGGCGGCGTTCACCGGGTTGCCGTCCGCCTTGGCGATCGTCACGGGGACGCCGGAGGCCGTGGCGGCACGGACGAAGATGGAAGCGGGGCGGGCGTGCAGGCCCTCGGCCCAACCGACGTTGACGCGGCGCTCAGCCATGGTTCTGCCCTTCACGTATCAATGGGTTGTCTAGACCAGTCTCTCATGCAGTGCGGCATCGCTGTGCCCGGCGTCGCCGCCGGCCGTCCACCGCCCGCCGGCCCCCTCAGCGTGCCCCTGCCGCGACCCCGCCGCGACCGGTGCCCCCACGGCCTCCCGCCCGGTTCGGCCCGGGTTCGGGCCGAACGAAAAGCCCGAGCCGTAGGCTTTGCCCATGGAGCCCACTCCGGAGCAGAGTCCGCATCACGCGTACCCCGACCACTGGGAGGCGGACGTGGTGCTCCGTGACGGTGGCACCGCGCGGATCAGGCCCATCACCACGGACGACGCCGAGCGGCTGGTCAGCTTCTACGAGCAGGTGTCCGACGAGTCGAAGTACTACCGCTTCTTCGCCCCGTATCCGCGTCTCTCCGCCCGTGACGTCCACCGCTTCACCCATCACGACTACGTCGACCGGGTGGGACTGGCGGTGACGATCGGCGGCGAGTTCATCGCCACCGTCCGATTCGACCGGATCGACGGGCAGGGCCGGCCCGCCTCGGCACCCGCGGACGAGGCCGAGGTCGCCTTCCTCGTGCAGGACGCCCACCAGGGCCGCGGTGTGGCCTCCGCCCTCCTCGAACACATCGCGGCGGTGGCCAGGGAGCGGGGGATCCGCCGCTTCGCCGCGGAGGTGCTGCCCGCCAACAACAAGATGATCAAGGTGTTCCGGGACGCCGGGTTCACCCAGCAGCGCAGCTTCGAGGAAGGCTCCGTCCACCTCACCCTCGACCTCGAACCGACGGCCGAGTCCCTCGCCGTCCAGCGCGCCCGTGAACAGCGGGCCGAAGCGCGCTCCGTCCAGCGCCTGCTGGCCCCCGGGTCCGTCGCCGTCATCGGCGTCGGCCGGGCCCCCGGCGGCGTCGGCCGGTCGGTGCTGCGGAACCTCCTGGCCTCGGGCTTCACCGGACGCACGTACGCCGTGAACACGTCCTTCGCCGCCGGTACGGACACGGTCGAAGGGGTGCCCGCACACCGCTCCGTGAGCGAGATCGGTGAGCAGGTCGATCTCGCGGTCGTCGCCGTGCCGGCCGACCGGGTGCCCGAAGTCGTCGCCGACTGCGGCGAGAACGGGGTCCAGGGCCTCGTCGTCCTCTCCGCCGGTTACGCCGAGCGAGGCGCCGAGGGCCGGGAACGGCAGCGGGAACTGGTCCGGCAGGCCCGCTCGTACGGCATGCGGATCATCGGTCCGAACGCCTTCGGCATCATCAACACCTCCGGCGCGGTCCGGCTGAACGCCTCCCTCGCCCCCGAGTCGCCCAAGGCCGGGCGCATCGGGCTCTTCACCCAGTCCGGCGCCATCGGGATCGCCGTCCTGGCCGGTCTCCACCGCAGGAGCGCCGGACTGTCGGCCTTCATCTCGGCCGGTAACCGGGCGGACGTCTCCGGCAACGACTTCCTGCAGTACTGGTACGAGGACCAGGACACCGACGTCGCCCTGCTGTACCTCGAATCACTGGGCAATCCGCGCAAGTTCACCCGGCTCGCCCGCCGGACGGCCGCCGTGAAGCCGGTGGTCGTGGTGAAGGGCGCCCGGCACAGCGGAACCAACCCGCCGGGCCACGCCGTGCCCGTCAGCCGCATCCCCGACGCGACGGTCTCCGCGCTGATGCGCCAGGCGGGCGTGATCCGGGTCGACACGGTGACGGAGATGGTCGACGTCGGCCTGCTCCTCGCCGGCCAGCCCCTGCCGGACGGTCCCCGGGTGGCGATCTTGGGCAACTCGGAGTCGCTCGGCCTCCTCACCTACGACGCCTGCCTCGCGGAAGGGCTGCGCCCGCGCCCGCCCCGCGACCTCACCACGGTGGCGAGTCCGAAGGACTTCCGGAACGCGCTGGCGGAGGCGCTCGCCGACCGGACGTGCGACGCCGTGATCGTCACCGCGATCCCCTGGGTGGGGGAGGACGGCGAGGCCGAGACCGGTGACGGCGAGGTCCTGGCGGCGGCGCTGCGCGAGGCGGCGGCCACCGGCCCGGCCAAGCCGGTGGCGGTGGTGCACGTGGAGATGGGCGGCCTCGCGCAGGCGCTCGCGGCCGCCACGAGCACGGCCGCCCCACCCGCACACCGCCCGGCCGGCCCGGCCCCGCAGCCACCCGCCCCCGCGCCAGACGCCCCGGGCACGGGCGGATCCGCGGCCGGCACCCCGGGCACGGGCGGATCCGCGGCCGGCACCCCGGGCACGGGCGGATCCGCGCCCGACGCCCCTGGTGCGGGCGCCCCCCGGACCGCCGCTGCGGAGCCGGCCGCGTCCGGCAGGGGCGCGGGCGCCACCGGCGGCCCCGGGCCCTCCGCCGCCCAGATCCCCGCCTACCCCGCCGCCGAGCGAGCCGTCCGCGCGCTCGCCGAGGCGGTGAAGTACGCCCAGTGGCGGCGCCAGGCGGCCACCCCCGGCAAGGTGCCCGAATTCCTGGACGACACCATCGACGAGCACGGGACCGCCGCGCTGATCGGGACGCTGCTCGGCCCGGACCCCGACCCTCGCGGCCGTCCGCTCACCCACGACGAGGCCCGCGAGCTGCTCGCCGGTTACGGCGTCACCGTACGGCCGGCCCTCCCTGCCCCCGATCCGGAGGCCGCCGTCGCCGCCGCCGGGGAGCTCGGCTACCCGGTGGCCCTCAAGACCACCGCACCCCACCTCCGGCACCGCGCCGACCTCGGCGGTGTCCGGCTCGACCTCGCGGGCGAGAACGCCCTGCGGCGTTCGTACGACGAACTGACCGATCTGCTCGGCACCCCCGCCGAACTCCGGCCCGTCGTCCAGGCCATGGCACCCAGGGGCGTCGACACCGTCGTCAGGGCGTCCATCGACGCGGCCGCCGGAGCCGTCCTGTCCTTCGGGCTGGCCGGCGCGCCCTCCGAACTGCTGGGCGACACGGCCCACCGTCTCGTGCCCGCCACCGACCGCGACGCGGCCGAGCTGATCCGCTCCATCAAGGCGGCTCCGGTCCTGTTCGGCTGGCGCGGCTCCGCGCCGGCGGACACCGCGGCTCTCGAAGAGCTCCTCCTGAGGGTGTCCCGGCTGGTCGACGACCATCCCGAGGTGGTCTCGGTCACCCTGGAACCCGTGGTCGTGGCCACGCACGGCCTGACGGTGCTCGGGGCGAGCGTCCGGCTGGCCCCGCCGCCCGCCCGCAGCGATCTCGGTCCCCGCCGGCTCCCCAGCTACTGACCGCCCACGGACCCGCGCACAGCGTCCCCGGCAGCCACCGGCCCCCCGTAGGATGGTTCCCATGGCAAAGACCGGTACGACGACCCAGGGGCTGCGCGCGGCGATCGAGCGCAGCGGCTACTACCCGGCCCTCGTGGCCGAGGCGGTGGAGGCCGCCGTCGGCGGGGAGCCGGTCGCGTCGTACCTGGTGCACCAGGAGACCACCTTCGACTCCAACGAGGTCCGGCGCCACGTCACGGTCCTCGTCCTGACGGACACCCGCTTCATCGTCAGCCACACCGACGAGCAGGCCGCCGACACCAGCTCCCCGACGCCGTACGCCACGACGTCCACCGAGTCGGTCAAGCTCGACCGGATCTCGTCCGTCGTGGTCAGCCGGGTCGTCGCCAACCCCGAGAAGTACGTGCCGGGCACCCTGCCCCGCGAGGTCGTCCTGACCATCGGCTGGGGCGCGGTCTCCCGCATCGACCTGGAGCCCGCTGCCTGCGGGGACCCCAACTGCGAGGCGGACCACGGCTACACCGGCAGCTCCACCGCCGACGACCTGAGCCTCCGTGTCAGCGAGGCCGGGGACGGCCCGGACACCGTGCGCCAGACCCTCGCCTTCGCCCAGTCGCTCTCCGAGGCCACGGCCGCGACCGCGGCGACCACCCGCTGATGGCCCAGCCCGCCTGGCAGGACCCCGTTCTGCTCGCTCCCGAGGCCGCCCCCGTGCCCGAGTACGGCACCGGCTCGCTCGCCGATCTGCTGCCGACGCTCGCCGCGGGGCAGGGCGTGCCCGGCTTCGAGGCGGCGATCCCGGAGCTCACCCCCGCCGACCGGAACTGCGTCTTCCTGATCGACGGACTCGGCTGGGAGCAGATCAAGGCCCACCCGGACGAGGCGCCCTTCCTGCACTCGCTGCTCCCCACCTCGCGCGGGGGCACCGGCCGGCCGATCACCTCGGGCTTCCCGGCCACCACGGCGACCTCGCTCGCCTCCGTGGGCACGGGCCTCCCCCCGGGCGAGCACGGTCTTCCCGGCTACACGGTGCGCAACCCGGGGACGGGCGCGCTCATGAACCAGCTCCGCTGGAAGCCGTGGACCGACCTCAAGGCCTGGCAGCCGTACCCGACGGTCTTCGCGCTCGCCGACGCCGCCGGCGTGCGTACGGCTCAGGTCTCCGCCCCCGGCTTCGAGCAGACCCCCCTGACCAAGGTCGCGCTCAGCGGCGGTTCCTTCCTCGGCCGGCTCACCGGCGAGGACCGGATGGACCTGGCGGCCGAGCGGCTCGCCGCGGGTGACCGCTCCCTCGTCTACACGTACTACAGCGAGGTCGACGGCCAGGGGCACCGCTTCGGCGTCGACTCCGACGCCTGGCGCGGCCAGCTGATGTACGTCGACGGGTTGGCCCGTCGCCTCGCCGAGCAGCTGCCGCCCCGCTCGGCGCTGTACATCACCGCCGACCACGGCATGATCGACATCCCGTTCGACGAACAGTCCCGCATCGACTTCGACGAGGACTGGGAGCTGAGCGCCGGGGTCGCCCTGCTGGGCGGCGAGGGCCGGGCCCGCCATGTGTACGCGGTCCCCGGCGCCCAGGCGGACGTGCTGACCGTCTGGCGCGAGGTGCTCGGCGAGCAGTTCTGGGTGGCGAGCCGTGACGAGGCGATCGCGGCGGGCTGGTTCGGCCCCCGGATCGACGAGCGGGTGTACGGCAGGATCGGCGACGTGGTGGCGGCCGCCCATGACGACGTGGTGATCACCGCCTCGGCCAAGGAGCCGCACGAGTCGGCGATGGTGGGGATGCACGGATCGCTGACCCCCGTCGAACAGCTGGTCCCGCTCCTCGAAGTACGCTCGTAGCCGACGTTTTCCCGCTCCCCCCGCACCCACCTCCGAAAGGCCGCTCCCTCTCATGCCCGAGCTCGTGTTCTTCTCCGGGACGATGGACTGCGGAAAGAGCACCCTGGCTCTCCAGATCGGCCACAACAGGTCGGCGCGTGGCCTGCAGGGTGTGATCTTCACCCGGGACGACCGGGCGGGTGAAGGGAAGCTGTCCTCGCGGTTGGGGCTGGTGACGGAGGCCGTCGAGGCGGACGAGGGGATGGACCTGTACGCGTACCTCGTTGCCCAGCTGACCAAGGGCGGCAGGGCCGACTACGTGATCGTGGACGAAGCGCAGTTCCTGGCTCCGGCTCAGATCGATCAACTGGCCCGTGTCGTGGACGACTTGGACATGGATGTCTTCGCCTTCGGCATCACGACGGACTTCCGCACGAGACTGTTCCCCGGTTCGCAGCGACTGATCGAGCTGGCCGACCGGATCGAGCAGCTCCAGGTCGAGGCCCTCTGCTGGTGCGGCGCCCGTGCCACGCACAACGCGCGGACCATAGACGGCGAGATGGTCGTCGAGGGCGCACAGGTCGTGGTCGGTGACGTGAACCGGCCGATGGGCGAGATCGGCTACGAGGTGCTCTGCCGCCGTCACCACCGGCGCCGGATGACCGCCGCGTCCGCTCGCACGGGTGCACTGTCCCCGGACGTCCTGCCCGTGTCATCTGCTTGACGCCCGTCGCCGCCGTGCCGCGCACCGGTCCCGTGCTGAGGCAGTATGGGCGCAGGAGGGCGTCGCCCTCATCGTGAAGTCCTTCCCGCCCGAAGGTACTTGTGCCACGGGTCCCGGTTGCGCTTCTGCCGGATGAGAAAGGTGCGACGGTTGGCTGAGGAGACGACGGTCCCGGTCGCGTCGCCCTGGACGGCGCTGTCCGGCCGGTACGGACGCGCCGTCGCCCGGGCCTGCGACCTGGGTATCGCACTGGTGGTCCTGGTGGCGGCTGGGTACTACGACGCCGAGTACGACATGCTCCTGGGCGGGCTGATGGCGCTGTGCCTGCTGGCCCGCCGACGGTTCCCCGGCACGGTGATGGCAGTCGTCCTGGCGCTGGGCGTCGTCCAGTTCGTCCTGTACGGACTGCCCGAGCTCCCGCTGGTGTCGGCGCCGGCCTCGTACGACGTGGCCGTGCTGTTCGCCATGATGTCGGTCATCCACCATTCCCGGACGACCTGGATGCCGTATCTCGCGGGCGCCGTGGTGCTGCTCGCCACGGCGGCCGGGACGGTGGGGGCGCCGGCTCTCGGCATCGAGCCGTTCATCGATCCCGAAGCGCTCCTGATCTTCTGGGGACTGACGCTGACGGTCTGGCTGACGGCCTTCGCCCTGCACACGCGGCGCCTCTACGCGGAGAGCCAGGCGGCCCGCGCCTGGCACGTCGAGCGGGAACAGGAGCAGCGCGTCCGGCTGGCCGCGGCCCGGGAGCGGGCCGAGATCGCCCGTGAACTGCACGACGTGGTGGCGCACAGCCTGGCCGTGATGATCCTTCAGGCCGACGGCGCCGAGTCGGTGCTGCGGAAGTCGCCGGACATGGCGGAGTCCGCGCTGAGGACGATCGCCGCCACGGGCCGGGACGCGATCGACGACATGCACCGCATCGTCCGGGTGCTGCGCGAGGGAAACCAGGACCCGGCCGACGGCGACCCGCCACGGCGCCTGGTCACCCTCGACGAGATCCAGGTGGTCGCCGAACGCGCCCGGACCGCCGGGCTGACCGTGGACGTGTCGGTCGAGGTCGGCGAAGGACTGCTGTCGCCGGCCGAGGAGATAACAGCCTTCCGCATCGTCCAGGAGTGCCTCACGAACGTGCTCCGTCACGCCGGAGCCGGGGCCGGGGTCGACATCCGGCTCCACGAGGAGCAGGGCACCCTGCTGATCGGTGTGGTCGACGACGGAGCGGGCACCCTCGCCGGCCGGGGCGTCGGTGGGCGCCCCGGAGGGAACGGACTCGTGGGGATGCGCGAGCGGGTGGAGCTCGCCGGCGGCAGCTTCGAGGCCGGCCCCCGGCTCGGCAACGGATGGCACGTACACGCCTCGATTCCGACAAGGACGAAGTGATGACGCAGGCAGACAGACCGATCCGGGTGGCCGTCGTGGACGACCAGCCGCTGATCCGGGCCGGTTTCTCCATGGTGCTGGCAGGTCAGGACGACATCGAGGTCGTGGGGGAGGCGGAGAACGGGGCCGACGCCCTCGACCTGCTGCGCAGGGTCGAGGCGGACGTCGTCATCATGGACATCCGCATGCCCGTCATGGACGGCATCCAGGCCACGGAGCAGCTGATGCGGATGGACGATCCGCCCGGGGTGCTGGTGCTGACCACCTTCGACAACGACGAGGACGCGTTCGCGGCGCTGCGCAGCGGAGCGGGCGGCTTCCTGCTGAAGAACGCTCCCGCCGCGGACGTCGTGAACGCCATCCGGGTCCTGGCCGCGGGGGAGTCCGTGGTGGCGCCGCGTATCACCCGGCTGCTCCTGGACCGGGTCTCCGACCGGCTGGGACCGGCGAACGGACAGGCCGAACGGCTGGACGTCCTCACCGCGCGCGAGCGGGACGTGCTCGCCCTCGTCGCCCGGGGACTGTCCAACGCCGAGATCGCGGCGGAGCTGTATGTCGCGCAGGCCACGGTGAAGACGCACCTGGGCAACCTGATGGCGAAGCTGCACCTGCGCGACCGTGCCCAGGCCGTCGCGTTCGCCTATGAGTCGGGGCTCGTCCGTCCCTCCCCCTGAGGGTGCAGAAGCGCCGCCGGGTTCTGCCCCTGGGGGTGCAGGAGCCACCTCGTCCGGCGTACCAGATCCGCCGCGTCCGGTCTCGGATTCGTGGCCGATGTCCGGCGGGCCGCCGGACTCCAGACTTCTCACTGTCGCCGAACGCGGCCGAGAACACACTGGAGGACCCGATGAGCACCACGCCCACCACGCAGAACCGCAAGCGGAACCGCCTCGTCATCGGCGCGGTCGCGGCCGTGATCGCCGCGGCCCTGGCTGCCGGGGCGGCCTACTGGTGGCAGGACCGCAACGAGCTCAGCCAGGCGTCCGCCGAGGACTGCCGACTGGCGCAGCGCATCATCACCGAGGCCGAGGCGATCTCCACCGGCCCGGTGCCGGACGCGGAGAAGTGGTGGAGGGAAACCGGCGACGAGCGCCGCGCGCAGATGAAGGACGGCTACCTCGGAGCCAAGATCTCCCAGTACGAGGGGTGGGCGCTGGAGACCGCCAAGAAGTCCCCCGAAGCGCCGTCCACGAAGGACGTGAAGAACCTTCAGGAGGACACGCAGGGACACTGCTCGGATTCCGGCGTCACCCTCTCCATGCCGCCGCTCGGCTCCTGACCCGGACTGCGAGCACCGTCCCCATGGCTCTCCACATCGCCCGAGGCCACACACCGGACGACGTCATCACGGCCACCGCCCTGGTCAAGACCTACCGCCAGGGCACCGCCGAGGTGCGGGCCCTCGACGAGGTGTCCGTCGGTGTCCGGCGCGCCCGGTTCACCGCCGTCGTCGGCCCCTCCGGGTCGGGGAAGTCGACCCTGATGCACTGCGTCGCCGGACTCGACACCGTCACCTCCGGCAGCATCGTCCTGGACGGGACGGAGATCACCGGGCTGTCCGACCGGCAGCTGACCCGGGTGCGCCGGAAGCGGATCGGTTTCGTCTTCCAGTCGTTCAACCTGCTGCCGCAGCTCACGGCCTACGAGAACATCGTGCTGCCCGTCACCATGTCCGGCGGGCGCCCGGACCGCGAGCTGGTGGACCACCTCTGCGAAGTCCTCGGCATCGCCCACCGGATGTCGCACCGCCCTGCCGAGCTCTCCGGGGGCCAGCAGCAACGGGTCGCCGTGGCACGGGCGTTGGTGGCCCGGCCGGCCGTGGTCTTCGCCGACGAACCCACCGGCAACCTCGACTCCCGGGCCGGCGCCGAAGTCCTCACCGTGCTGCGCCGGTCCGTCGACGACCTCGGCCAGACGGTCGTGATGGTCACCCACGACCCCGCGGCCGCGCGGTACGCGGACCGGGTGCTGACCCTCGCGGACGGACGTGTCGTGAAGGACGAGCACACCGCCCCCTCCGGGCGGGCCGCCGCACTCACCACCGACGACTCGGGCAGGCGCCGATGAGGACTCCGTGGCGTGCGACCGTCCTCGGCTCCCAGGTGGCGGAACTCCTGAGGCGGCCCGGACGGTTCGCGGCGACCGGACTGTCGCTGCTGATCGCGGCGTTCGTCGTCTTCGGGGCCGTCATGGCCCAGCAGATCATCACCGCGACGGTCGTCGAGAAGTTCCGCGGAACACCCGAAGCGGTATCGCTGGTGGTCACACCCGGCGACGACGGTGAGGACATCGGCGAGGCCCGCCTCCGCGAGGTCCGGAGGACGCCCGGAGTCACCGAGGCCGTCGGCCGGATGGACGGCGGCAGCCCGCTGGCCGGCAGCGCCGTCGAGCGCTACCTCGATCTGTCCGCGGACCCGGGCACCGGCGCCCTGGCGGAAGTCCGCTTGCTCGACGGTACGTACCCCTCCGGCCCGGGCCGGCTTGCCGTCAACACCGTGGCCGCAGAGGAATACGCACTGGCTCCGGGATCGTCGCTCATCCTGCTGCAGCCCGAAGCCGATGGCGAAGGCACCCGACGGGTGACGGTCGAGGTCAGCGGCATCGTCCGCAGCACCGCCACGAACGACTCGGTGCCCACGGGGTACGCCCCCGGCCCCCAACTCGGGCAGCTGCTCGGCGTGTCGGGCTACTCCCGCATCGACATCCGCGCCGGCACCGCGTCCTCCGCGGCCGGTTCCGGGCCGGCGGAGCTGGCGGAGCGGATCCGGCAGACGGTGCCTGGAGCACGGGTGCGGCCCGGCGACGAGGTGCGGGAGGAGGAGGCCCGTGAGGCGGTGGCGGAGGCGAAGGACATCCTGGAGCTGGTCACCGTCTTCCTCGCTGTCGCGGTCGGCGCGGCCGTTCTCGTCGCGACCTCCACCTTCCGCATCGTCTTCGCACGGCGCGTACGCCAGCTGGCGCTGCTGCGCGCCATCGGCGCGACCCCGCGACGGCTGGCCGCCGCGCTCGTCGTCGAAGGGGCGGTGGTCGGCCTGCTGGCCGGCACGACCGGTGTGCTGGCGGCCCGGGGCTGCGGTCAGCTCGCCCCTCCGGTCGCCGGATGGTTCGGGCACGACCTGTTCGCCCCCTCCCGGGTCCCGCTGACGGAAGCCGTTCTCACCGTCCTCGGCACCGTCGTCCTGGCGGCTCTGGCGGTCCTGGCCCCCTCCCTGAGCGCCTCACGGGTCTCCCCGCTGCAAGCCCTGCGGAGCGCGGCGGGCGGAGAGGACGCCGCGGGCGGCACCGGACGGACCGTGCTGGGCCTGCTGTGCGCGGCGGGCGCCGCGTGTCTCGCCCGGCAGCAATACGCCGGGCTGCCCGAGCCCGGCGACACGGGGTACGACCGGTTCGAGGCGCTGACCGTCGTGGTGCTCTCGGGCGGGCTGGCCTTCCTGGCCCTGATCGCACTCGGCCCCCGTCTGGTCCGGCCGGTGCTGTCGGCCGTCGCCGTGCCACTGCGCCGCACCGGTGCCGCCGGACGCCTCGCGGTCGCGGGCGTCGGAGGCGCACCCGGACGGGCGGCCTCGGTCTCGGTCGTCGTCGCCCTCGGCATCTGCCTGGTCGGCACGGCCCTGACCTGCCTCGCCTCCCTGAACGCCTACGAGCGGTACCGGCAGGCGGTGGAGGCGCCCGCCGACTTCCACCTGTTCGCGAGGGACAGCGACTCGCTGGACCGGTCGCTGGCAGCCGATCTGGCCACTCACCCCGAACTGGCCGATGTCACCGCGTTCCGCACGGCGGAGGTCGTCGAGAGCACCCGCAGCGCGACGGTCTCCGACCTCGACCTCGGCACCGTGCGCTCCGGAGTGGGCCTGACCGCCCGTACGGGCTCCCTCGGCCAGCTCGACCCTGCCCACGTCGTGGTGGACGCCGACCACGCCCTCCGGCTCGGCGTCCGGGCGGGCGATCGCGTGACGCTGACGTTCGACGGCCGTCCCGTCCAGCTCACCGTGGCGGCGACGCTGCCCGGAACCGGACCCTACGGCGGGAACTTCTTCGTCCCCGCCGCGGACCTCAGCCGCATGGGAATGGAAGCGGTGCCCACCGCGGTCACCGCGAACGCCTCGCAGGGCGACGCGCAGGGGCGGATACGCGCCCAGCGTGCCATCACCGACACGCTGACCGGCCCGGAGCGGGGCGACGGCCGCGTCATCGCCGAGGACACGGCCGGACAGGCCGGGGAGTCGGACGACCTGCGGACGATGACCACGACAGTGATCATGGTCCTGGGGCTGACGGTCCTGGTGGCGGTCGCCGGAGTCGCGACCACGGCCGGTCTCACCGTCGTCGAACGCAAGCGCGAGTTCGGGCTGTTGCGTGCCCTGGGTCTCGGTGGAGCGGCCGTGCACCGCATGGTCACGGTGGAGTGCGCGCTCTACGGTGTACTGGGCGGAGTCCTCGGTCTGGCCCTCAGCATGCCGTACTCCTGGCTGGTGGTCCGTGTCGCACAGACGAGCGCCCCGTTCAGCGTCCCCGCCGGGGAACTCGCGGTGGTCTTCACCGTCCTCGTCCTGGTGACCGCCGCCGCGGGAATGGTGCCCGCTCTCAGTGCCTCCCGGACCTCCCCGACAGTCGCCGTGGCCCGGACCGAGTAGCCGGAGGGCGGGCAGGGGAGGGGAAGCCGTGGCCGCCGCCCTGCCCCGCGCCCCACTGTGAACTCCACGTGTACGGACGCCGTTTCGCCGCCCGGCGCGGGTACCTTCGTCCACGTGCCAGAGAAGACACCCCACGGCTTACGCGTGATCCACCCCCTGCCCATGGGGGCGGCCCGATCACGGTGATCACGCCGGCAGAACCGTCCGCGCCGGCGGGCCGCCGCCCGCCCCCGTCCGCCCGGCGGAGGCATGCGGCGGTCGGCGGCGCCCTGATCGCGGCGTTCGGCGGCTTCGCGAGCTTCAACCTGCTGCTCTCCGCCCTGCCTGCCTACGCCGTCCGCTCCGGCGCCGGGCCGGCGGGCGCCGGAGCGCTCACCGCCACCCTGATGGGGGCCACCCTGGCCGTCCAGCCGTTCACACCGCGGCTCTTCGCCCGGCTCGGCCGACGCAATTCCCTCGCGGTGAGCGGTGCCCTGCTGGGGCTGCCCTGTCTGGCTCTGCCGGCCGCCTCCACGCTGACCGCCCTGCACGGCCTCGCGGCGGTACGCGGGCTGGGCTTCGGCGTCTTCGTCGTCGCCGGGGTCACCTTCACCACGGAACTCTTCCCCTCCGCCCACCGGGGGCGGGCCATCGGCTGGTAC
The DNA here is from genome assembly GCF_044765485.1 of Streptomyces sp. NPDC102451. Classification (NCBI taxonomy): domain Bacteria; kingdom Bacillati; phylum Actinomycetota; class Actinomycetes; order Kitasatosporales; family Streptomycetaceae; genus Streptomyces; species Streptomyces sp. NPDC102451. The sequence goes on from NZ_JBIWKD010000017.1 coordinate 138,753, forward strand.
GGCGCCGTGGTCGGTGTCTCCGGCGTCCTGGGCGCTCCGCTGGGAATCGCACTGGCCCGGCAGGAGGCGTACGGCCTCGTCTTCGCCCTCGCGGCGGGTGCGGCCGGTCTGGTCGTGGCCGGATCGTTCGGCTTCCCCCGGGAAGCGGCGTCCGCGCGCCCGGCTGCGCCCCGGGCCGGCCGGAACCGGAGCGGGACATGGACGTCGTTGCGCCCCATGACCGGCCCCCTGCTGCTGGAGATCGCCTCCACCACGGCGTACGGCGTCGTCTTCACCTTCCTGCCGCTGACCGCACCGGCCGCGGCCGAGGCGCTGTTCGCCGCGCAGGCATCCTCCGTGCTCGCCCGGCTCGGCGCCGGGTGGCTCATCGACCGGTACGGCGGACGGCCGGTGCTGGTACCCGCCGTCCTCCTCACCGCGCTCGGCACCGCTGCGGGCTCGGCGTCGCACGAGACCGCGCTGCTGGTGGCCGGCGCCGTGCTGTTCGGGTCAGGCTTCGGCGCCGTCCAGAGCGCCACCCTGGTGCTGGTCATGCAGGCGGCCGACGACAGCGCCGCCCGGCTCGGCCTGGCCGGAGTCGCGTGGAACATCGCCTTCGACGCCGGCACCGGAATCGGCTCGCTCGCGGGCGGCCCCCTGCTCGCCGCAGGCGGCCCGGCCACCCTCTTCGGGGCGACGGCGGCGGTCCTGGCCGGGCTGCTCCTGCTCCCCACGACCCGGCGCCTCTGTCGCCCGGACGGAGGGAGATGACGGCCGGCATATCGGCGTACACGCTCGCAAAGCCGCTCCCGCACGCCGTACGGAAAGCCGCCCGTCCAATTTCACCAATTCTGGTCGGCGTGGTCACTCGGCAGTAACTCTGCGCAGACGTACAGGAGTTGTTATTCTTGCACCATGCGGATAGGCGTAAATGTTCCTAACTTCGGCCCCGGAACCACCCCGGACAATCTCGTCCGATGGGCCAAAACGGTGGAGAGTCTCGGCTTTGACCTGTTGATGGTCTCCGACCATGTGGCGATCACACCGGATGTCGCCAAGCAGTATCCCGGCCCGTTCTACGAGCCGTTCACCACGCTTTCCTTCCTGGCCGGTGTCACGACCAGGCTCAAGCTGGGAACCACGGTCCTCATCCTGCCCTACCGGCACCCGTTGCTGACCGCCCGCATGGCGGCCAACCTGCAGCAGCTCTCCGGCGGGCGGCTGATTCTCGGCGTGGGCGTCGGCTGGGCGCGGGAGGAATTCGCGGCACTCGACGTACCTTTCGAAAAACGTGGCGCACTGACCGACGAATATCTTCGGACCCTGCGAACCGCATGGGACGACGAGGACGACTACCGGAGCGGACAGATTCCGATCTGGATCGGCGGCAACAGCGACGCCGCACTGCGCCGGGCCGCACGTCTCGGTATGCCGTGGCATCCGCTGCGTTTCACCATGCCCTGGTTCCTGGAAGCGGTGGAGCGCCTGAAGGTGATCGCTGCCGGGCTCGGGCGGCCGGTACCCGAACTGGTGCCGCGCATCAGGCTCCGGCTCACGGAGAGCCCGGTCGACCATCCGGACCGTCGCGCCGGCGAAGGCACCATCGACCAGATCTTCGACGACATCGAGCAGTTGCGCCTCACCGGTGCGGAAACCGTGCTGCTCGACCCCTACAGCGGTGACCCGGACGAGACGCTCCGGCCCGAGGCGGCATGGCAGGCCCTGGCCACCGTGGCCGCGCAACGGGCGCACCGATTTCCCACAGAGACGGAGTAGCAGTGGCCTCCACCGACCATGACCTTCCCGGGAGCGACGCCGATCGCTCCGCCGCCGTCACCGAGGCCGACCTGCCCTATCTGCGCCGCTGCGTGGAACTGGCGGCAGAAGCGGTGGAGGCCGGTGACTGGCCGTTCGGGTCCGTGCTCGTGGACGCGGACGGCAAGATCCTGGCCGAGGACCGCAACCGTGAGACGACCACCGGAGACCCGACGAAGCACCCGGAGTTCGAACTCGCGCGATGGGCCGCGACCCATCTGAATCCCGAGGAACGGGCCACGGCGACCGTGTACACATCGGGTGAGCACTGCCCGATGTGCGCGGCCGCGCACGGCTGGGTCGGCCTGGGCCGGATCGTCTACGCCAGCACGTCCCAGCAGGCCCGCGACTGGAAGGCGGAGTGGGGCGCGCCCATCACCTCGCCCCTGCGCCCGCTGTCCATCCGGGAGGTCGTCCCCGGACTCGACACGGCCGGACCGGTCCCCGAACTCGCGGCCGAGGTGAAGGCGTTGGCCCTCCGCGCCCGCACGGGGGCCGACGCGTCCGACGGCTGACCACGGCGGAGGCCCGGGCCCGGCAGCGGTTCTCGCTGCCGGGCCCGGGCCGTTCTCCGACGGGGTCGGGATCAGACCATGAACTGGTCGTACTTGGCCATGTGCTCCTGCAGCTCTTCCAGGCTGGGGTTACGCCCGTTCGCCGTGAGCCGCCCGAGACCGCGGAAGTAGTCCTCGCGGTCGTAGATCGGATAGAACATGATCAGCAGGGTCGCCTGCTCCTTGCCGACGTTGGTGAAGCCGTGCGGCTCGCCCTTGGGCACGTAGGCGAACGCGCCCGGCTCACCGACGACCTTGCGGTCGCCGATGGTGAACTGGATCTCGCCCTTCACCACGTAGAACATCTCCGTGGACTTCTTGTGCACATGCGGACTCGCACCGTTGGCCTCAGGGGCCATGTGGTGCTCGAAGAAGCCGAACTCTCCGTCGGAGTCGGGCGTGGTGAGCTTGAGGTACGTCCTCTTCGTGTCCCGGATATCGACGAACTCGCCCTCACCCGACGGGACATACAGCGGAACAGACACTTCTCTCCTCAGTGGTCGAAAACGATGTTGCTGAAACGGACGGCCCGCTCAGGAAGGCGGGCAGGGGCGGTCAGGTGGATTCGGCCAGGCTCGCGTCCGGCTGCGGCCGTTTGGCCGCCTGCGTCTGCGCCCACCGGCCGATGGCCGGTGCCGCGAAACCGGCGGCGGCGAACACCGCGGCCAGGACGACCCATCCGGTGGCTCCGACCGTGACGATCAGGCTGACCACGATCGGTGCCGCGATCTGCTGCACCGCCACGCCGAGCCAGAAGACCGAGAGGTAGACACCCTCCTGGCCCGGGACCGCGAGCAGGTAGGACCCGCCCCACCCGCCGGCGGACTGCCACAGCTCGCCGCCGGTCAGCGCGACCATGGCCAGCAGCAGCACACCGACGGCCAGGACGACCGGCAGCCCCGGTGCCGCGACGAGCAGCAGACAGCAGGCCGCGAGCGAGATGCCGGCGCGTACCAGTGCGCGCGCCGCGCCGGGGATGTCGTCGGTCCCCCGGCTCGCCCGTACCTGCAGAAGGACGGCCAGTACGGTGTTGACGGCCACCAGCGGTGAGATCAGCGCGGCCGAGACATCGGTGTGTCCCACGATCCACAGGGGGATGCCGATGCTGAGCAGGGTCATGTGCATGGTGAGGATGGCGTTGATCCCGGCGAACGAGAGGAACGAGCCGTCCCGCAGCACGCTGACCGAGAAGCGCCGACGGAGCTGCGTGGCCACCGCGTTGAGCAGCGGCAGCCGGGAGGCCAGGGACGCCAGCACGGCGAACGAGGCGGCGTTGAGCAGCAGGATCACGGTGTAGCCGGCCCGGGTGTCGATCAGCAGGCCGATACCGCCGAGCAGCGCTCCGAGGGTGAAGCCGACATTGCGCATCGAGCGCAGGATCGCGACCACCCGGACCCGCTCGGAGGTGGGCACCGCCTGCCCGACCAGGGCCTGTTCCATCGGAGCGGCCGCCTTGTCGACCAGGCCGAGCAGGCACACCACCGTCAGGAACTGCCACAGGTTCTGGACGAGCGGATAGACCACGAAGCAGGCGCACCGCCAGAGGCTCACCCCGACCAGGACCTTCTTAGGGCCGATCCGGTCCGCCAGGATCCCGATCGGAATCGCCGTGGCCAGCGCGATCGCGGCGGACAGGCCCAGGCCGAAGCCGAGGTTGCGCTCCGACAGGTGGACCGATCTGGTGATGAAGGGCACGGAGACGGCGAGGAAGGCACCGGTGCCCACCGCGTCGATCATCGCGATCACGGCCAGCTGTATGCCGACCGGGCCCCCAGGCATGGATCCGCGCCAACCGCGGATGCGCTGCCAGCGTTCAGACATGTTCGTCCTCAATCGGTTGCTATGCGGATGGCTGCTTCGGCGTCCAGGACGCGCCGCAGCGTGGTGTCCGCGTCCGGTCCGGTCGCGATGGCGTGCCCGGCACGGTCCCAGGAGGAGGCCCAGGGGCCGGTCTCCTGGCCCACCGCGACATCCACCTCCACGGCCCGGATGCCGGGCAGTTCCCTCGCCGTGTCCTCGCCGGCGACCTCGGTCACGGTCCCCGGCCCGGCTGCCAGGAACCGGATCGCCGAGGTCCGCTCCGCGGTCCGCGGCAGCGTGACCGGGCGGCCGGCCAGCAGGTCGATGAGGGTCAGCCTGATGGTGGTGTCGTAGGCGAGGTCGACCAGATCGATCAGGTAGTCACCGGGGCAGCGGCCGGCACACTCGACGAGCGTCGGACCGGACTCCGTCAGGATCCACTCGGCGTGCAGGATGCCGGTCCGGAAGCCGAGCGCGGCGACCAGTGCCCGGAGGGCCGTCCCGAACGCGGCCTGTGTGTCCTCGTCGAGCGGAGCGGGCAGCAGATGGCCGAGTTCGACCGGGTACGGCCCGGGGATCACCGTCTTGGCAGTGATGTTCTCGAAGACGATCTCGCCCTCCCGGACCAGCGCCTCGATGCTGTACTCGGCACCTTCCAGGCGCTCCTCGGCCAGGAACCGCCAGTTCAGCGGCCTGTCGGGCACCTGCTCGTACTCGGCGGCCGACGAGGTCCGCTCCCAGGCCTGTGCCGCAGTGGTGGCGTCCACGGAGTCCAGCAGCTGTACGCCGACACTCGCCTGCCGGTTCGCCGGTTTGACCACCACCGGGCCCCCGCCGGCGAAATCGAGGATGTCCTCCGGCCCGTGCACCTCCCGCCAGCGTGGATTGCGCACACCGCCCGCACCGGCGACCTCGCGCAACCGGACCTTGTCCCGGAGGGCCTGCGCGGCCGTCTCCGTCGCGCCCGGCAGCCCCAGCTTCTCGGCCAGTGCGGCCGCCGCGGGCACCGCGTACTCCAGCCCCGGGACGACGGCGGCCACCGGCCGCGCCGCCGACAGCTCGGCCGCCAGATCGAGGGCCTCGGCCGACTGCTGGTAGCTCGCCGGGACGATCCGGTCCAGGCAGTCGAAGGCCGCCGGTGCGTCCCGCAGTTCCCGCTTGCGGATGATGTCGGGTTCCTCGATCACCACGACGGACCCGCTGGGGACCCTCCCGTCGATCGCACGCAGGTAGGCCGCGTTGTAACCGACGAACAACACCTGGGCGTCCGTGTCGCGGACGGTCATGGTGACCTCCTGGTTGAGGGGACGGAGTACTGCATGGGACTGCCTTTCTCCATGGGGGGTGGGACCTCGTGCGCGACGCGGTTTATGCGGGTGCTCCGAGCACCTCGCTCCGGCCGGTGGCCCGCTCGGGCACTCCGTCGATGACGACCTCGATGGAGGCCAGCACCTCGGCGCAGCGGGCCCGCGCCTCCTCGGGAGAGGCGCCGGAGACGATGACGTGCCCGTGGCGGCTCTTGGAGTCGGTGACCGCCGGCACGGTGTCCCCGGGGCTCAGCCGGATGGTCAGCTCGTCGACGTTGCCCAGCTGTGCGGCTGCTTCGAGACCCCGTACGTCGTCGACGTGGCCGGGCGGAAAGGTGAAGAACCGCACGATCGCCGTCGCCGTCGGTGCGGACGGTCCGGGCGCGGTACCGGCCAGGCCGGCGAAGATCGCCTGTTCCATGTCCAGGCCGGTGGCCAACTGGACGAGCCTCGGTATGCGGTCCCCGCCGAGCCGTGCCTGCGACTCGACGATGCGCGGGCCCTTCTCCGTCCAGATGACCTCGGTGTGGGCGGGGCCGAAGCGGTAACCGCAGGCCGTGAGGAACTCCGCCGTCAACTCCTCGACGGCCCGCTCACGGTCCTCGGGCAGCGGCGCCGGATGGACGTGCCCCACCTCCACGAACAGCGGCGGCGGCCCCAGCAGCTTCTCGGTGATGCCGACGACCTGGTGACCGCCGTCCACGCTCAGCGTCTCCACGCTGTACTCCGGACCGCGCAGATACTCCTCGACCAGGAACGGCCCGTGGTAGGCGTACTGGTCGACCAGCTCGGTCCAGGGCAGCAGGTCCGCCGGTTCCTGCCACAGGAACACGCCCCGGCTGCCCGCGAGCGCGGCCGGTTTGACCACGGCGGGCCACCCGATCCGCCGGACCGCGTCGGGCACCCCCTCCCGGGTCGCCACCGCGGCGAAGGACACCGGTGACAGGCCGCGTTCCGCGAGCAGCTCCCGCATCGCATGCTTGTCCGAGAGGTAGCGGATCGCCGCGGCCGGATTGACCTCGGCGCCCAGCTCCTCGGCCACCTCGTAGCTGCTGACCATCGTCTCTTCGCGGCCGATGTGGTAGATCACCGGGACGCCGTGCTCCCGCGCCACGTCGCGGATGGTGCCGCGCAGCAGCTCCTCGTCCCCGAAGTCGGTCAGGACGAACAGGTCCGCCAGTCCGCGTACGTCGTCGAGGTACTCCGGCGACTCCAGCCGGGGGTCCCAGATCGCGCCGACCCAGAACCCCTCCTCCTGCGCCTTCCTGACGAACTGGCGGTACGGCATGACCATCAGCAGGCGCGGCCGGCCGTCGGCGGGGGCGGCGGTCACCGGGCACCCACGCCGACGCCTGCCCCGGCCGCCACCGGCTCGGCCGCGCGGCTCAGCAGGCTCAGGTACCGCTCCCCGGTGTCGGGCAGCAGGGTGACGACGCGCTTGCCCCGGTACTCCGGGCGGCCGGCCACGACACCGGAGGCGTACGCGACCGCGCCGGCCGAGACCCCGACCAGGAGGCCCGCGTGCAGCGCGAGGCGGCGCGTGGTCTCCAGCGCGTCGGTGTCGGAGACCGCGATGACCTCGTCGATGAGCGCCTGGTCCGTGGTCGGCGCGATGAAGCCGCCGTTGAACCCCGGGATGCAGTGCGTGCCGGGCTCCCCGCCGGACAGGAGCGGCGACCCCGCGGGCTCCACCGCCACGATGCGGACCGAGGGGTTCTTCTCGCGGAGGTACCGGCCCGCACCGCTCAACGTGCCGCCCGTACCGACCCCGCAGACGAACACGTCGACGCGGCCCTCGGTGTCGGACCAGATCTCCGGCCCGGTCGACCCGTAGTGGGCCCGCGCGTTGTCGGGGTTGTCGTGCTGGCGGCAGAACCACGACCCGGGGGTCTCCAGGTGGATCTCCTCGGCCCGGTCGACCGCCGCCTGGTACCCGCCCGTGTGCGGGGTCGCCACCACCTCGGCACCGAGCGACTTCAGGATGGCCACCCGCTCCTGCGTCGCGTTGTCCGGCAGCACGATCACGCAGCGGTAGCCACGGGCCGCCGCCAGCGCCGCCAACGAGATCCCCGTGTTGCCCGACGTCGCCTCGATGACGGTGCCGCCGACCGGGCCGAGCAGACCCTGTTCCTCGGCGCCGCGCAGCATCGAGAGCGCGGCCCGGTCCTTGCTGCTGGACCACGGGTTGAACAGCTCCAGCTTCGCCAGGACGGTGGCGTCACCCGGCGTGCCGTCCACGATCCGGTCCACCGGAAGCCGCAGCAGCGGGGTACCGCCGATCAGCTCGACGAGCGAGTCCGCGACCGGACGGCGGTCGACCGGCTCGGTCCTGATGCTGATCTCCTTGGCGGCGGCCTCTGCGGTACGCGCCGCGAGCTGAGCGGTCTCGGCCACCACGAGCACATGACCGGCCCGGTCCCCGTTGCGGCGGAGCTCCCGTATCTCGTCGCCGGGCTTCGGCTTGAGGACGACCTCCTCCACGCCGGGCAGTGCGGCGGCCCGTTCCTGACCGCTGATCGACACCACCCGGCCCGGCAGCGCCGTGAGATAGCGGATGGAGGTGCCGCCGACCGGCTGCTCCGGCAGGACCCGGGCCGGCAGCGGCCGGCCGAGGTACTGACGGGCCACCAGCTCCAGGGAGCGGATGCCGAGAGCGCGGTCGACCAGGTAGGTGATCTTCCCGCCGGCGGGCCGCGGGTTGATCTCGATGAGCTTGGGTCCTGACGCGGTCACCTTGATCTCTACATGGGCCATGCCCAGGTCGAACCCGACCGCGCGCAGCGCGTCCACGGCCAGTTCGCCGCAGGCGGTCACGACCGGACCGGGCAGGCTGGACGGGAAGGTGTGGCCCAGCTCCACGAAGTAGCCCAGGCCGCCGACCGACTTGTCGGTCACCCCGAACACCTCGTACCGGTCACCTTCGGCCAGCACCTCCACGCTGACCTCGGGACCGCTCACATACTCCTCGACCATCAGCTCGTGGTAGCGGCTCTGGCCACGGGTGTTCTCCACCCTGGACCGGATCAGCCGGACGTGCTCCGCGGCCTGAGCCGGGGTCTCCACCAGCCGGACGTCGGCGCTGCTGGTCTCGTCCGCGGGCTTCACGACGCAGGGCAGCCCGATCGCGGCCGCCGCCGACTCCGCCTCCTCGGGGGTCCGTACCGTACGGAACGCGGGCATCGGCACCCCCAGTTCGGCGCAGCGCCGGCGCATCAGCGCCTTGTTCCGGGCCACGGCCACCCCGTCCACGCTGACCGTGGGGAGCCCGAGCAACACCGCCACCTCGGCCGCCACGACCACGTCGTACTCGGCCAGGGTCAGGAAGGCGTCGAAGGGGTGCTCGGCTCCGGCCGCGTGCACGTGCGGCAGGAGCTCCTCGAGGACGTTCGTCTCGCAGTGGACGATCTCGTCGACGTAGTCGTCGAAGTAGGCCGGACCGCCCGGCACTTCCAGGTACCGGTCCAGGTCGCGGGTGAAGAAGGTGACGCGGCAGTCGAGTTCCTTGATGATCTGCAGGCCCTCGAAGCCGGAACCGGAGAGGTTGCTCTCCAGGACACCGACATGAATCACGTATGCCTCCGATGGCATGCCGACACACGGTCGGGTGGGGACGGGACGGACGGGGACGGGCGGGGCCTCACCAGCACCCGGAGGTGGCCAGGGCGCGCAGCAGCCGGGCGGCGTCCTCGCGTTCCTCGGCCGACGGCCGCCGCACGATCTCGGCCGCGGGAGCCACGACACGGGCACCGGGTGGCACATCGGTCAGTACGAGCGAACCCGCCCCGACCAGCGCGTCGTCGCCGACGGTGACCGGGCCGAGCACGATCGCGTTGGTGCCGATCACCACCCGGTCACCGACGACCGGGTGCCGGCGCGCACCGGGCTCGCGCCGGCCGTCCCGCCACCAGCCGACCGCGCCGAGCGTGACCTGATGGAAGATCGTCACGTCGTCGCCGACCCGCGCGGTCTCCCCGATCACCACGGCGGCCCCGTGGTCGATGAACACGCGCCGGCCGAGGCTCGCGGCCGGATGGATCTCGATGCCACCGGTCACGGAGCGTGCCACGTAGGCCAGGAACCGCGCGGTGTGACGGTGCCCGCGGGTGTGCAGGACATGAGCCACCCGGTGGGCCCACAGCGCGGGCAGCGCGGGATGCAGCAGTGCCTCCGCGCGGGAGCGCATCGACGGGTCTCGCGCCACGATCACGGCGAGGTCCTCCTTCGCCCTGGCGATCGTCCTGCGCATGCGGTCCTCCGTTGGTCATGGCCTGGTTCCCGGCGGCCCGTCGAATGCGGGCGGCGGGCTCAGTAGTTCGGGACCTTGATCAGGTTGCCGGTGCCGCCGGCTATCTCCGGCACGTACACCCGCTCGTTCCAGGCGTCCTGGGCCACCGGTTCGAGGGCGATCGACACCGTGCCCCCGTCGACCGAGAAGGCGGTCTGGACGGCGCTGGTGATCGCCTCGACCAGGGCGGACACCTGGTGCGCTTCGAGGTCGCCCGGGAAGTGTTTTATGTTGACGTGGGGCACTCCGATGGCCTTTCTGGTGAGCCGTGCGGACTGAACGGCGGTGACGAGTTCGTCCACCCCGCCGGTGCGGAGCAGGCCGTAGTGGTCGGCCTCGAGCTGACTGATCCTGGGAGGCGCGCTCGAAGGCACATGGCCGGAGTCGATGAAGGAGCCCTGGTCCCCCTCGGCCCTGAACACCGTGACCGGAGCGGCGATGCTGCGCTCGGCCAGCTCGTGCGGGGCGTACTCGAAGAGGAACGTCCGCCTCACCACGCCGACGATCCTGCGCACCAGATCGTGTTCCAGATGCTCGAACCGGTCGCAGACGAACGCGATGAACGAGTCCTCGTCGTGCGTGGCGGCCAGGCACTCGTCGACCGCCGGCTGTTCGAGCTTTCCGGCGAACACCGAGTACAGGATCGAGACGAAGGTGGTGTCGGCGAAGCTGACCGCCGCGCCGGCGGAGACCTCCCCGCGGACCTCCACCGGTGGCTTGCCCGGGGCGATGAGGATCACCTCCTCGACCTGCTGACCCTGGCGCTCCAGCTGGTACGCCACCTCGAACGCGACCCGGGCCCCGAAGGAGTAGCCCCACAGCACGTACGGGCCGACAGGCTGGATCCGTCTGATGAGTTCGATGTCCCTGGCGACCATTTCGTCGAACGTCGGGTACGGCGTCTCGCCCGCGTTGATGCCGTAGGACTGGACACCGAGGAAAGGGCGCTCCAGGTCCAGCCGGCCGGCCAGCAGCCGCAGGCTCATCGGGTAGCCGCCCAGCCCCGGCCAGCAGAAGACCGGCCGACGGCCGTCCCCGCCACGCAGCCGCACGGCCCGGGACAACGCGGTCGCCGGTTCCCGGTCGATGCGTCTGGCCAGCTCCGCGATGGTCGGTGAGTCGAACAGGACCTGGAGCGGCAGGGAGCTGCCCAGCTCCCGGTTGATCCGGCCCACCAGGTTGACGGCGGTCAGCGAATGGCCGCCGGCGGCGAAGAAGTTGTCCCGGATCGAGACCCTCTCCTGCCGCAGCACCTGCTGCCACAGCGCGGCGACGGCCTCCTCGGTGGGCGTACGCGGAGGTACGACCGGAGCATCGGTGCCGCGCATGGCGTCCTCGTCGAGGGCGCGCAGCGCCTGGTGGTCGATCTTGCCGTTGGCGGTGAGCGGGAAGGAGTCCAGCACGGTGACCCGGTTGGGCACCATGTACGGAGGCAGGGAGGCGGAGAGGTTGTCCCTGACGATCTCGGCCGGCCCCCGCGTGTGGACGGAGTCCTCCTTCATCCCCTCGCTGAGCCGCTGCTCCGCACTGACACGGCCGCCGAGGGCGAAGTAGGAGGCCCGGTCCGGTCCGAGGCCGGCGACGGCCGCGATGCGCCGGGCCGAGGGCAGGTCGTTACCGGTCTCCGAGCTGTAACCGGAGGACATCAGGCCCACCCCGATGTCGTTCATCTGGAGGCGCTGCAGCTCCCGGCCGAGGTCGACGTAGCGCTGCCACGGTGCGGCGGCGCCGCCGACCAGGGTGATGCCGAAACTCGCGCGCTCGTAGACCTCCTGGTTGATGGCGATGACGTGCTGCTTCAGGACCAGCTCGTCCGATACGCGCACCAGGCCGGCGCCGTCGTACCGGTACTGGCCGCCGGGCAGATCCGCGATCCGGCCCGGATGGGCCTGCACGTACACGTCCACCGGGCTGGGGACGGCCGGGGCGGAGGACGGCTCCACCTCGTAGGTGGCGAGGTAGTAGTCCTCGTCGGGGCACCGCAGGAGCCCCTTGACCTCGGGCACCCCCTCGCGGACGTTGATCCGCAGACCGTGCTCGGGCAGCAGCCTGTCGAACAGGCCGATCATGTGGCCGGCTTCGAACTGGAGGACTTCCCGGATGTTGTTGCGGTAGACCGGCTCGATGGCCGACCGGCGCCCGACGAGGTGGACCCGCAGCCTCGGTGTGCCGACGGCGGCGGGGCTGATCAGCGAGAGCTGATGGCTGACCGGGTTGTAGTAGTAGTGGCCGGGTTCGAGGTCGGCGACGCCGGACAGCTCCAGGTAGAGCTGGGTGGCGTACAGCGCCCCGGGGGAGGCGTACGCGTACTTGGGCAGCAGCCGTTCGGCGCTGGTGAACTGACCGAAGGACCGCAGCAGGGCGCCGAGTTCGGACCGGGTCAGGGTGTCCGGGGTGCGGGGCGCCGCGGGTGTCTCCGTCCGGGGGGCGAGCAGGCCCAGGATGTCGTCCCCGGTGACCTCGCCGCCTTCGAAGAAGCGGTAGGTCTTACGGGCGAACGCCGTGCGCCGCTGCTGGACCGTGGGAACACGCCCGGGCAGATCGATGACCTGTGGCGTCTCCTCCTGACGTACGCCCAGATCGGCGAGCTGGGCGCGGAGTTGGAGCTTGCTCTTCTTCGACTGGTGGTGGGCGCCGTGGTTGCCCTGGTCCATGAGGGCGGCGCGCTCGGCGTCGAGCTCGACGAACGAGATGAGGTTGGCACCGAGCCTCGGGTCGTCCCGGACCAGGACGGCGGCGCGCCGCACCCAGTCGTGCTTCTCGATGGCCACCTTGATCTCGTCCAGCTCCACCCGGAAGCCGCGCAGCTTGACCTGGCTGTCGGTGCGGCCGAGGAACTGGACGGTGCCGTCGTCGTTCCACCGGGCCAGGTCACCGGTGCGGTAGAGGCGGTCGGACAGCGGATCCGTGGAGAACGGGTTGGTGAGGAACCGTTCGGCGGTCAGGGCGGGGCGGTTCAGATACCCGCGGGCGAGCTGAGGGCCCGAGATGTACAGCTCACCCGATTCGCCGTGCGCGACGGGCTGCCGGGCGGCGTCGAGGATGTGGAAGCTCAGGTCCCGCACGGGCCGGCCGATGGAGAGGTGATCGGGACCGTGCTGGACGGTGCTCCGGTCGACGGTGTGGGACGACGCGTTGATCGTGCATTCGCTCGGGCCGTACAGGTTGATCAGCGCGCAATCGGGTAACGCGTCGAGCAGCTCGACCGCCAGGCTCTTGGTGAGTGCCTCGCCACCGCTGAAGACATGGGTGAGCGAGGTGCAGAGGGGCAGCCGGCCGGTGTCGACGAGCGCCTGCAGCAGGGTCGGCACTCCCTGGAGGGTGGTGACTTCGTTCGCCACGATCAGGTCGATGAGCCCGCCGGGATCGGCGTACACCCCCGGTTCGCTCATCACCACGCTGCTGCCGCAGGCAGGCGCGAGGATCTCCCACTGCGCCGCGTCGAAACTCATCGGCGTCTTCTGCAGCACGGTCCGGCGCCGGTCCAGCCCCTGCTCGTCGGCCAGCCACCGCAGCTGACTGACGATGCTGTGGTGCTCGATGCCGATGCCCTTCGGGTTGCCCGTGCTCCCGGAGGTGTAGATGACGTACGCGAGATCGTTCCCCTGCGCGGAGGGACGGGCCGGGGAGGCGGTCGCGGGCGTGTCCTGCGTGACCGGCCCGGCCTCGCGGCCGGCCCGCATGCGGCTGAAGGTGACGATCTCCGTGCCGGGTGGCGTCATCGTGGCCAGCCGGGCCGCCAGGGACTCGTCCGCCAGGATGACCTCGGTCCGCGAGTCCGCGATCATGTACCGCACGCGCTCGTCCGGATACTCCGGCGACAGCGGCAGGTACGCGGCGCCCGCGTGCAGGACGCCCCACACGCTCGCCACGAGATCGACGGACGGCTCCATGAACACGCCCACCAACCCGTCGGCCGCCACACCGAATCGGCGCAGGCGCTCCGCCACGTCCTCGCTGCGCTCGCCGAGTTGCTGAAAGGTCAGCCGCTCCGTGCCGCAGGTGACGGCGGTCCGGTCGGGCTGCATGCTTATGGACGCGCGTAGCATGCCCGACAGTGACAATTCCTCGGGTCCCTTTAGTTTCTCCATCATCCTTCGAACCTAGAATTCGTCATTGTGGAGCGCATTGCCGGTGAGAGGCATGCCGACATGACTGATGTCAAAGGCAGCAACAATGATCGACCACCTGTTGTCGCGTAACAAACCCTGGGGAAATCATGAAAAGGGGACCGGGGCCCGGGGCGGGGCTTCTTCCGGAGGGAAGCGGTCACGTTCGCGCAGTGCGTGGATGAACGGTCGCAAAACTGAAGGGAGTTCTTGCCGACCGTACCGGTTCTGCCGGCGCTCAGGCCGTCCCGGTACATCGCCGACACGGGTTCTGCGGTCGCGTGAAAAGTCCTGCGAGCATCCCTTTCACGCCTCCCCCCATATCGGTAAGCCTTCCACCCTCCAGGTGGAGGACGGGGCGCACGCCGGAACAAGACAAATTCTCTTCGGCGGGCAGCCAGAACGTACACGATGGACATGACCGGCGTCCGGCGCGATGACAGCCGGGCCCGCCCCTTTTGGGCGACTTGACGCCGAACCGCTTCCGGTGCGGACCAGGGGACCGAGCGTTACGTGATGCAAACAGAGAAGCGTTGTTCCGGATGGTTACCGTCGGTGCGGCGCGTGCTTTCCGGGCGCGTCACCTGCGGGGGGATTCGGCTGCCGCAGGTGTCGGAGCAGCGGATACGCGCGGGCCGCCGACACGCGCTCCGGTCGCACAACTCCCGTAGACGCGAACGCTTGTAGCCATCTTCTGTAGTGAACATCCCCCCACGGCGGCGTGCGCCGACGGCCGGCCGGGGGGATCAGGGCGTTCGGAAATCGTTCACAGAGCTGCAACGGACGGGACAAAAGCCCGACGTCAGCTGCCGGGCGGCCGCACGATCGTGAACACCGCGCCCTCCGGGTCGGCCACCGTGGCCAGCCTGCCGCTGGTGGCCTCCGTCGGCGGCTGCAGCACATGCCCGCCGAGCTCCACGACGCGCGCCGCCGCCTGATCGGTGTCGGCGACCTGGAAGTACGTCATCCAGTGGGGACCCCGGTCGCGGGGCAGGGCGTGCCCCACGCCGTGCAGGGCGGCCACCGGGCGGCCCTGGATGTGCAGGGTCTGGTAGTCGAAGTCGGCCGAGACGACCGCCTCGGTCTCGAATCCGAACACGGCCTGGTAGAACTTGGCGACCGACGCGGTTTCCCGGGTCACCAGCTCGTTCCACACGGGGGTGCCGGGTGTTCCCGCGAGCGCGGTACCGAGGTGCTCGGCGGCCTGCCAGACCCCGAAGACCGCACCGCTCGGGTCGGACGCGAGCAGGAGGCGGCCGGCGTTCCCGGCGTCGAGGGGGCCCACGGCCACCGTCCCGCCGCAGGAGCGGACCGACTCCGCCGTGGCGTCCGCGTCCTCCGTCGCGAGGTAGGTCGTCCAGGCGATGGGGAGGTGCCGGCCGGGCGGCAGCTGTCCGATGCCGGCGACCTCCTTGCCGCACAGCAGCGCTCGGACGTACGGACCCAGCTGTTCGGGCCCGGGCAGGAACTCCCAGCCGAACAGCCGGCTGTAGAACTCCTGGGTCGCGGTCAGGTCGTGCACGATCAGACTCACCCAGCACGGCGCTCCAGGCGTCCGCCGGGTGGCAGCCTCGGTCATCTTCTTCTCTCTCCTCGCACCATCGGGGTGGCCGTACGGGGGGACGGAGCCTGCACGGTGCCCAGCGGTACGGATACGGGTGCGTACGCTCCGTGCAGATGCTCGCACCACTGAGCCTCCGAGGCACCCCGGCCGCGCCGCGTTTTCCGGCTTCCCCTCAGGCCGAAGTCCGTTTTGGTGTGGTACATCCAATTCGGTGCTACGTCACCGAGGACGGCCGCCCCTGCGCGAAGATGGCACTCATGAAGCCCATCATCACCGCATCCGAATATTTGAGCGAGTCGACGGGGCCGCGCCCGCCGGTACTCCTGGACATCCGCTGGCAGCTCGGCGGGCCGAACGGCCGCGCCGACTACGAGGCCGGTCACCTTCCGGGGGCGGTGTACGTCGACCTCGACTCCGAGCTCGCGGGGCCGGCGGGCAGCGGCGGCCGTCACCCCCTGCCGGCCCCGGAGGCCTTCGGGGCCGTCATGCGACGGGCGGGGGTCGGCCAGGACACCCCGGTCGTGGTCCACGACGGCGGTCAGAGCTGGGCCGCCGCCCGCGCGTGGTGGCTGCTGCGGTGGACCGGGCACACCGACGTCCGGGTGCTGGACGGCGGTCTCGCCGCCTGGACCGGTGAGCTCACCACCGAGATCCCGGAGCCCGCTGAGGGCGATTTCCGGCCCAGGCCTGGAGCGCTCGTCCTCCTCGACGCGGACGCGGCCGCGAAGCTGGCCCGCTCGGGTCTGCTGCTCGACGCGCGGGCCGGTGAACGCTACCGGGGAGAGGTGGAGCCCATCGACCGCGTCGCCGGCCACATCCCCGGGGCGGTGTCCGCCCCGACCACGCAGAACGTCGGTGAGGACGGGCGCTTCCTGCCCGCCGACGCGCTCACCTCGCGGTTCGCCGCACTGGGGGCCGACGGCGACACCCAGGTCGGCGTCTACTGCGGCTCCGGCGTCTCGGCCGCCCATGAGGTACTGGCGCTGGAGCTCGCCGGACACCGGGCCGCCCTGTACGCCGGGTCCTGGTCGGAGTGGTCCTCGGACGAGTCCCGTCCCGTCGCCACGGGGCCGGACCCCCTCTGACGCGCCCGGCCTCCGGACGGAGCGAGGGCCCGTGCGCGGCTGCGTACGGGCCCTCCTCATGCCGCGGACACCCTGTCCGGACCTCAGTCCTGCTTCTTCCGGCGTGTGCCGAAGACGATCTCGTCCCAGCTCGGCACCGCCGCCCGGCGGCCCGGGCGTACGCCGTCCGCCTCGGCCTGGCGGTCCGTCGTCCCGGTCAGCCGGTCGCGGTGGCCGGCCACCGCGCGGGGCATCAGCACATCGGCGTAGGCGGAACCCGCGCCGGCGGACGCCGCCGCGGCCGGGGGCTCGTCGGCCTCGGGCTCCTGCTGCGGTGCGGGCTCGAGCGCGGGCGGCTCGGGCTGCGAGGGCCGCTCCGGGACGACCATGTCGCCACGGAAGCTCGGCACCGCCTCCAGGAGGCTGGTCAGTGAATCACGCTCGCTCGCGGACACACCGCTGACGCGCTCCTCCGGCTCCGGCGCGGGGGGAGCAGGACGCTCGATCTGCCGGTCCAGCGCGCGGTCCAGCGGACGGTCCCGCGGGAGTCGTGCGATCCGGGGCACGAACGGGAAGCTCGGCTCCGGCGCCGCGACGTCGTCGGTCTCGCCGATCAGCGAGCGCGCCTCCTCGTCCACGGCCTGGACGAGCCGCCGCGGCGGGTCGTACGTCCAGCTCGCGGAGTGCGGTTCGCCCGCGACGCGGTAGACCAGGAGGACCTCCCAGGTGCCGTCGTCCCGGCGCCAGGAGTCCCACTGGACGGTCTCCCGGTCGGCCCCGCGCAGCAGCAGCCGCTCCTGCACCGCCTCGCCGAGCTGGGGTCCGGTGTTCTCGCCGGGACGGCGCACAGGAGTCTTCCGGGCGCGCTCGGCCATGAACGCGCGCTCCGCGAGCACGGGGCCCTCGAAGCGGCGCACCCGGTCCACCGGGATGCCGGCGAACTGGGCGACCTCCTCGGCGGAGGCGCCGGCGCGTATGCGCGCCTGGATGTCGCGCGGGCGGAGATGGCTCTCCACCTCGATCTCGATCTGGCCGAGCCGGGCGCGGTCATTGCGCACGGCGGCACGCAGCCGCTCATCGATCGGAAGCGTGTACTCCGTGCTGTCCGCAGCCTTGAGCACCAGTCGTGTGCCGTCGTTTGAGACGGCCACGACACGCAGTTCGGGCATGGGAACCTCCCGGGTGGTGCCTGCCGACGTCACGTGCGTCGCTGCTTCCGCTAGTCGAGTGTGACCTGCCCGGGTTCAGCCTGCCACAACCTTGCCAAGTTACCCGGCGTGTCGGGCCTTGGCCCTGGAACGCCACGATGGCACGGTTACCTGTTTGCGACGCGGAGTGACCGGGTGGTCCCTCCATGCAGCAGGCGCCCGTGCGATGCCGCGGCGCCGCCGGTTCGGGTGCCGTCCTTCGGCCCCCTCCCGTAAGGTCCGGACACCCGTGTGGGAGTCCGGCCCCAGGGCTCGCCACAGTACTCCATTCGGGCCACCTGGGTGGACCGGCACGCCGCCGAAGTTCTCACCGGGTACGGGAGTTGGGTTACCCCGTTGCCGACGGTATGCCCTCGATGCGTGTGCTGCTTCACAAAATCTCCAGAATCGGAACTATCTGATTCGCTCATATGTCCCTTCCTGGTGCAAGGTGGGGTAGTTGTCGAGCAGGGGCTGATCATGGTTCAGAAGCCGCAGAGTGATGCGGAACGCAAGGAAAGGCGCATAGATCTGAGCCTCCCGCAGGTCGCGGGCAGCGCTGTCGCCGCGGTCGCGGCGGCGGTGATGGCCTCGCAGCTCGGTGTGTACGGGACCATCGCCGGTGCGGGCGTGATGAGCGTGGTGGCCACCTGCGGCGGCTCGGTCTTCCAGCACTTCTTCCGTCGCACCGGCGAGCAGATCCGCGAGGTCACCGTCCAGGTGAAGCATCCGGCGGGCCGTCAGGTGACGGTGCACACACGGGAGGCCACCACCGCCCCGCGGCAGCCGGAGGACGACGCGACCCGGGTCCTGCGCACCGTGGACGACGACGCGACCCGCGTCCTGCGCCAGGGCGACCCCGAGGCGACCCGGGCCCTGCGCACCGTGGGCCGGGACGCCGACCGCACCACGGTGCTGCGTCAGGTCCGGCCGGGCGGCGCGCACCCCGGCGAGGTGGTCACGGACGACTCCTACTCCGACGCCCGTACGCACGGCACCCGCGTCCGGGGCTGGAAGCGGTCGGCCCTCGCGGCCACCGGGGTCTTCGTCCTGTCGATGGCCGGCATCACCGTGTACGAAATGGCCTCCGGACACGATCTGGGGGGCAACGGAGGGACGACCATCGGCTCCGTCGTGAGCGGGGAACGCCACGGCGGGACGACCTCACCCTCTCCCTCGTCCTCGGACGGTACGGACCAGGAGGACGACGGCGGCCAGGGCGACCGGGATGACGACGGGAACATGCCCGGCAGTGGGAGCAGCACCTCGCCCGGAACCGGCACGGAGGACGGCGGGAGCACGCGGCCCGACCCCTCGGGCGGCGACGGTCCCACCACCGGCCCCACCCCCACGCCGTCGGCGTCCGGAGGGGCCACCACGCCTGAGGCCACCACCCCGGCCACGCCGGGCGGCGACGCCACCTCGCTGGCCGCACCGGACCCGACGGGCGCCGACGAGGCCCCGGCCCCGCAGGGCGGAGCCGCGGCAGGCACGGACACGGACCGCTGAACCGCTCCCGGGCTCAGTCCCCGAGCACGCGGCGCAGGTAGTCGTTGGCGAACAGCCGGTCCGGGTCGAGCCGGTCGCGTACGGCGGTGAACTCGCCGAACCGGGGGTAGCTCCCCGCCAGATAGGCGGCGTCACGGGTGTGGATCTTGCCCCAGTGCGGGCGGCCGTCGTAGCCCGTCATGATCCGCTCGACGGCCGTGAAGTACGCCTGGTGCGGCGTGCCCCGGTACAGGTGCACCGCGATGTAGGCGCTCTCCCGGCCCGAGGCCGTGGAGAGCGCTATGTCGTCCGCGGGTGCCGTGCGGACCTCCACCGGGAAGCTGATCCGCAGCGGCGAGCGCTCCACCATGGCCTTGAGCTCACGCAGGGCGTCGACCGCCGCCTCGCGCGGCAGGGCGTACTCCATCTCGACGAAGCGCACCCGCCTGGGGCTGGTGAACACCTTGTACGGGATGTCGGTGTACGTACGGGCGGACAGGGCGCGGCTGGAGATCCTGGCGAGGGAGGGGATGACCCCGGGGACCGCGCGGCCGACCGAACAGGCGACCTGGAAGATCCCGTTGGAGAGGAGCTCGTCCTCGATCCAGCCGCTCACCCGCCCGGGGGGAGCGGCGGGGCCCGCGCTCCGGTTGTTGCGCTTGGTGTTGCAGTTGCCGGTGTGCGGGAACCAGTAGAACTCGAAGTGCTCGTTCTCGGTGACCAGCTGATCGAAATCCGCCGTGACCCGGTCGAAGGTCATCGGCTCCTCGCGGGCCGTCAGCAGGAAGACCGGCTCGACCGCGAACGTGACCGCGGTGACCACACCGAGCGCCCCCAGTCCGATCCGGGCCGCCGCGAAGACGTCGGGATGCTCCTCGGCCGAGCAGCTCAGGACCGTGCCGTCCGCGGTGACCAGCTCCAGCGCGCGGATCTGCGCGGAGATCGACGCGGAGTCGCGGCCGGTGCCGTGGGTGCCCGTGGAGGTGGCCCCGGCGACCGTCTGCTCCATGATGTCGCCCATGTTGGTGAGGGAGAGCCCCTCGCGGGCGAGCGCGGCGTTGAGGCGCTTCAGCGGGGTGCCGGCCTCGACCGTCACGGTCATCGCCCGGCGGTCGATCCCGCGTATGCCGGTGAGCAGGTCCGGGCGTATGAGGACCCCGTCGGTGGCCGCGGTCGCGGTGAACGAGTGTCCGGTGCCGACCGGCTTGACCGTCAGACCGTCCTCGGAGGCCCGGCGGAGCACCTCGGCGAGCTCGTCGACGGAGGCGGGGGACTCCACGCGGGCGGGCCGCGCGGTGACGTTGCCCGCCCAGTTACGCCACGTGCTCGTCGTCCGTGCGTAGGTGTCGGTCATCTTCCCCGCGCCCTCCCGTAGGAACTCCCGTAGGAACCGGCTCCGCGAGCCGGCGATACCCCAGGAACGCCACCGCGGCCGCGAGCGCTCCCGCCACGACGGGCACCGCGTACCCCGCCGCCGCCCCGGAGGCGTCGACCACCCAGCCTGCGGCGGAGGAGCCGAGCGCCACTCCGACCGCGAGCCCGGTGCTGGTCCAGGTCATGCCCTCGGTCAGCTTCGTGCGCGGTACGTGCTGTTCGACGAGGGCCATGGTGGTGACCATCGTCGGTGCGATGGCCAGGCCCGCGACAAAGAGCGCCACGGCCAGGAACGGCAGGCTCCCGGCCAGTTGGAGGGGGATCATACTCACGGCCATCGCGCACACCCCCACCAGCCACCGGGTGGACGGCTTCCCCCGCAGGTGCACCAGACCGAAGACGGCACCGGCGAGGCAGGAACCCAGGGCGTAGACAGCGAGCACGAGACTGGCCGCCGCCTTGTGCCCGCGCTCCTCGGCGAAGGCCACGGTCACCACGTCGACCGCCCCGAAGATCGCCCCGGTGGCGACGAAGGCGGTCACCAGCACCTGGAGTCCGGGCGAGCGCAGGGCCGAGCCGCCCGAGTGGTGCTCCTTCGGGTGCGGCCTGGGCTCGGTGGCCTTCTGGGCCGTCAGCCAGAAGACGCCGGTCACCAGGAGGACACCCGCGACCAGGGGGCCGGCCTCCGGGAACCACGCGGTGGACAGACCGATGGAGACGATCGGCCCGAAGATGAAGCACACCTCGTCGACGATCGACTCCCAGGAGTACGCGGTGTGCAGCTGACGGCCGGAGCCCCGGTAGATCGCCGCCCACCGGGCCCTGACCATCGAGCCCATGCTGGGCACGCAGCCCGCGCCGGCCGCGAAGACGAACAGGGTCCAGTCCGGCAGCCGCTGCTGGGCGCATATCAGGAGCCCCGTGACCGCCGCCGCCGCGACCAGGGTGACCGGGCGCAGCACCCGCCGCTGCCCGTACCGGTCGACCAGCCTGGAGACCTGCGGGCCCATGACGGCCGCGGCCATGGCGAGCGTCGCGGAGAGCGCTCCGGCGAGCCCGTAGCGGCCGGTCATCTGCGAGACCATCGTCACCACGCCGATGCCCATCATGGCCAGCGGCATCCGGCCGAGGAATCCGGCCGCCGAGAACCCCAGGCTTCCGGGGGCGGCGAAGATGGCGCGGTAGGGGCTGGGCAAGGGGGGCTCCGGGAAGCGTGTCAGGCGTATGGATGGCCGATACAGCTTACGGGCGCCACTGACCCGCCGGTGGCGGTTGCCGCACTGTCGGAGGCGGGTGGCAGGATCGGGGGCATGTCCGATCTGCGTGGTCCCGCTCCCTACGACGCCCTGCTGCTGCTCTCCTTCGGCGGTCCCGAAGGCCCTGACGACGTGGTCCCGTTCCTGGCGAACGTGACGCGCGGCCGGGGCATCCCCGAGGAGCGGCTCAAGGAAGTCGGCAAGCACTATTTCCTCTTCGGCGGCGTGAGCCCGATCAACGCCCAGAACAGGGCGCTGCTGGACGCACTGCGCAAGGACTTCGCGGACCACGGCCTCGAACTCCCGGTGTACTGGGGCAACCGCAACTGGGCCCCGTACCTCACCGACACCCTCCGAGAGATGATCACGGACGGCCACCGGCGGATCGCCGTGCTGGCCACCAGCGCCTACGCCTCGTACTCCGGCTGCCGTCAGTACCGCGAGAATCTCGCCGAGTCGCTGTCCGCGCTGGAGGCGGAGGGGCTCCCGGTGCCCCGGGTGGACAAGCTGCGGCACTACTTCAACCACCCCGGCTTCGTACGGCCCATGGTGGACGGCGTGCTGGCGTCGCTGGCCGACCTCCCCGAGGACGTCAGGGCGGGGGCGCACCTCGCGTTCACCACGCACTCCATCCCGACCTCGGCGGCCGACACCTCCGGGCCGGTGGAGACCCACGGCGACGGCGGCTCCTACGTGGCCGAGCACCTGGACGTCGCCCGGCTGATCACCGAGGCCGTGCGCGAGGAGACCGGCGTCGACCACCCCTGGCAGCTCGTCTACCAGTCGCGCAGCGGCGCCCCGCACATCCCGTGGCTGGAGCCCGACATCTGCGACCACCTGGAGACGCTCCACGGCGACGGTGTCCCGGCGGTCGTCATGGCCCCCATCGGCTTCGTCTCCGACCACATGGAGGTCCTGTACGACCTCGACACGGAGGCCACCGCGAAGGCCGCCGAGCTCGGACTGCCGGTGCGCCGCTCCGCGACGGTCGGTGCGGACCCCCGGTTCGCCGCCGCCGTGCGTGAGCTCGTCCTGGAGCGTGCCGCCGCCGAACAGGACCGCCCGGTCACGCCGTGCGCCCTGGGCTCCCTCGGCCCCTCCCACGACCTCTGTCCGGTCGGCTGCTGTCCGGCCAGGGCCCCCAGGCCCGCCGCCGCGGGCGCCGACAGCCCGTTCTAGCCGACGACACCCGCCCCTCCCGCCGCGCGGGCACCCACCCGCCTGCCGCGGCCCCGCGAACCACCTCTGGAGCGCTGTGACCGACCCCCTCCTGTCCGAACTGCTCGACCTCGCCCTGGAGGCGGCCCGCCGGGCCGGCGCGCTCCTGCGTGACGGCCGTCCCGCCGACCTCGGGGTGGCCGCGACGAAGTCCAGCCCGATCGACGTCGTCACGGAGATGGACATCCGGGCGGAGAAGCTGATCACCGGCTACCTCTCCGAACACCGCCCCGCCGACGGTTTCCTCGGCGAGGAGGGCGCCAGCGCCGAGGGCAGCAGCGGCATCCGCTGGGTCATCGACCCGCTCGACGGCACGGTGAACTACCTCTACGGTCTGCCGACCTGGTCCGTCTCCGTCGCCGCCGAGCGCGACGGCGAACGGGTCGTCGGCGTGGTGGAGGCCCCGATGCGGCGCGAGACGTTCCACGCGGTGCTCGGCCGCGGGGCGTACGGCAACGGGGACGCGCTGGGCTGCCGCCCCACGGCCCCCCTCGACCAGGCCCTGGTGGCGACCGGCTTCAACTACGTCACCGAGGTCCGCACCCACCAGGCCGCCGTGGCCCAGCAGCTGATCCCGCGGCTGCGTGACATCCGGCGCGGGGGATCGGCCGCCATCGAGCTCTGCGACGTGGCGGCGGGCCGGCTCGACGGCTACTACGAGCGCGGACTGCACCCGTGGGACGTCGCGGCCGGCGATCTGATCGCCCGGGAGGCGGGAGCCCTCACCGGGGGACGGCCCGGCCGGCCCGCGGACGGCGACCTCACGGTCGCGGCGACCCCCGGCGTCTTCGAGCCGCTCCAGGCGCTCCTCGAGGAACTGGGCGCCTGGCACGACTGACGTATGACCTCCTGAGGCCGTCCAGCCGCCCGGGAGAGCACCGGAACGCGGAGAGGGCCCCAGGAGACCGTGATGGCTCCCGGGGCCCTCTCGTGGCGGCTCAGACGCTTGTGGCGCCGATTTCCACGCCGTGCTCGGCGGCGAGGCGGTGCAGGTCGTCCAGCTCTCCCTGCTCGACATCCGCGAGGAAGTCGTCGCCCGTCTCGCGAGCCCTCGTGAGGTCGGACTCGGTGGTCTTGATTCGTTGCAGCAGACCTGCGGTGAAAGCGTCCATGAAGCGCCCCCTCGTCGTGGGTCGGTGGCACGGGGGTGTGCCCGGTGGTCCTCCGGCCCGCGGGCCGGAGTGCGGGTGATCACGCAGTCCCTCTGGAAGCAGGACGGGCTGTGGTGCGCCACATGCATGGCGTGATCGCGGGTGTGAGAGCGTCCTCCCCGCCGCCGCCCGGCGAGAAACCTCAACTGGCCCGGAAATCCGATCGATTCCCTGGAGCAGCGGCCCGGGCCGCGCCGTCTTACCGCCGGTTTATGCGCGTTACGGGCAGGATGGACGCGCACAGTCGGTACCGCTGACGTGCGGCGAGCGGCCGGAACAGGGGCGGCTCGCCGTTTTTTCGAAGACCTAGGGAAGGACTGCGCCGTGCGCGTACTCGTCGTCGAGGACGAGCAGCTGCTCGCCGATGCGGTGGCCACCGGGCTGCGCCGGGAGGCCATGGCCGTCGACGTCGTCTACGACGGAGGGGCGGCCCTTGAGCGCGTCGGGGTGAACGACTACGACGTCGTCGTGCTGGACCGGGACCTCCCGGTGGTGCACGGCGACGACGTCTGCCGCAAGATCGTCGAGCTCGGCATGCCCACCCGGGTGCTCATGCTCACCGCCTCCGGTGACGTCAGCGACCGGGTAGAGGGCCTGGAGCTCGGTGCGGACGACTACCTGCCCAAGCCCTTCGCCTTCAGCGAGCTGACGGCACGCGTGCGCGCCCTGGGGCGCCGCACCACGGTCGCGCTGCCGCCCGTGCTGGAGCGGGCCGGCATCAAGCTCGACCCCAACCGCCGCGAGGTGTTCCGGGACGAGCAGGAGATCCAGCTCGCCCCGAAGGAGTTCGCCGTCCTGGAGGTCCTGATGCGCAGCGAGGGCGCGGTCGTCTCGGCCGAGCAGCTGCTGGAGAAGGCGTGGGACGAGAACACCGACCCGTTCACCAACGTGGTGCGGGTGACGGTCATGACCCTGCGCCGCAAGCTCGGCGAGCCACCCGTCATCGTCACCGTCCCTGGCTCCGGATACCGGATCTGAGGGCGTGATGGCAGCATCACCGGCCCCCATGAAGGCGCCCCCCAAGCCGACCTGGGAACCGAAGGCGCAGGAATCCCCGTACCCCTGGCTGCGGCCGACCATCCGGATACGGCTCACGCTGCTGTACGGCGGCATGTTCCTGATCGCGGGCATCCTGCTGCTCTCGATCATCTACATGCTGGCCGCCCAGGCACTGCACGACGCCGGCGGGCTGGAGTTCCAGGTCAAGGGCACGAACGTGCAGATCTCCAGCGACATGTGTCCGCAGCTCGGCGCCGCGCTCAACAACACCCAGCTCAACGAGGCGATCAAGAACTGCACCGCGGCCCAGCGCCAGCACGCCCTGGACTCCCTGCTGAACCGCGCGCTGCTGGCCCTCGTCGGCCTCAGCATCATCGCCTTCGCCTTCGGCTACGCCATGGCGGGCCGTGTGCTGTCCCCCCTGGGCCGGATCACCCGCACCGCCCGCCGGGTGGCGGGAACGGACCTCTCCCGGCGGATCGAGCTGGACGGCCCGGACGACGAGCTGAAGGAGCTCGCGGACACGTTCGACGAGATGCTGGACCGCCTGGAGCGGGCCTTCACCGCCCAGCAGCGGTTCGTGGGGAACGCCTCGCACGAGCTGCGTACGCCCCTCGCGATCAACCGCACGCTCCTGGAGGTCCATCTCTCCGACCCGGAGGCCTCGCAGGAGCTCCAGCAGCTGGGCAAGACCCTCCTGGCCACGAACGAGCGGAGCGAGCAGCTGGTCGAAGGGCTGCTGCTCCTCGCCCGCAGCGACAACCAGATCGTCGAACGCAAGCCCGTGGACCTGGGCGAGGTCGCCGACCGCGCCATCGACCAGACCAGGGCCGAGGCGGCGCTGAAGGGGGTCGAGGTCCGCGGCGAGCGGGCCCAGGCCGTCGTCCAGGGCAACGGTGTGCTCCTGGAGCGGATCGCGCTGAACCTCGTGCAGAACGGCGTGCGCTACAACGTGGCGGAGGGCGGCTGGGTGGAGGTCACCACCGAGCTCCAGCACGGGCAGGCACTCCTGACCGTCTCGAACACCGGCCCGGTGGTGCCCGCCTACGAGATCGACAACCTCTTCGAGCCGTTCAGGCGGCTGCGCACGGAGCGCACGGGCAGCGACAAGGGGGTGGGGCTCGGCCTGTCGATCGCGCGGTCCGTCGCGCGGGCGCACGGAGGCCGTATCATCGCGGAGCCCCGCGAGGGCGGTGGTCTCGTGATGCGCGTCACCCTTCCGGTCTGAGAAGCTTCACGGTGTGAAGCCGCATTGGATCGCTCTGTTCGCTTTGGGCGGAATTTTCGAACCCTGTTTCCGTTCTGTCCCTGTGTGATCGATCACAAGGGCGATTTCCGGTCCCTCTACTCTCCGTGATCACAACTCTGCCCGAAAGCCTGGAAACGTCCGGGTTTTCGGGGGGCGATATCACGGGAAGTACACGGGGTGGCGCCCGTGAACTGCAGCAATCGGACCGTGTACGGTCCCCATCGCCACCCAAGCTGATCGCTCACGAGAGATCCGGTTGGGTGTCGATTGAGTAACAGACCTTGATGTGAGGCAAAATCTCCGCCTCAGGTCGGGCACAAGTCCGGCCTCTCACGCGTTACGTGCGCTGAGACACCGCAGACACCCATGAGGGGGAGAGCGACATGGCAACGGATTACGACACCCCACGCAAGACCGACGACGACGTGGACCAGGACAGCCTCGAAGAGCTCAAGGCTCGTCGGAGCGACAAGACGGCATCCGCCGTCGACGTGGACGAGTTCGACGCGGCAGAGGGACTGGAGCTGCCCGGCGCAGACCTGTCCAACGAAGAGCTGGCCGTGCGGGTTCTGCCCAAGCAGGCTGATGAGTTCACCTGCATGAGCTGCTTCCTCGTGCACCACCGGAGCCAGCTGGCGCGCGAGAAGAACGGCCAGCCCATCTGCCGCGACTGCGACTGAGGCCGGCCGGCCGTGGCAGGCGACACACCGTTCCGGAAGCGGCGCTTGCGGCGCACGAAGTCGTCGGAGGCACATCAGGGCGGCGCAGGCCCGGCAGAGGGCGAGAGCCCCACTGCCGAGCACCAGGCCGCCCTGCCTGCCTCTCCCGGCACACCTGACGACGAGCGGGGCCGTCCGGCCTCGCTCGAAGCGGTAAGGGCGGCGGACCCGCCGGCCGGACAGGACGGTCCGGCCGAGGCCCGTAAGGGCTCCGGCCGCCTGCACACACTGAAACGAGGCGTACGCAGGAGCCGGGAGAGCGCCGTGGCCGCAGTCGGCATCGTGGCCGACCGCATCATCGACACGGCACCCCGTGTCCCGGTGCGGGACCTCGCCACCCTGCGCAGGCAGTTCCCGGGGCTCGGCCCCGAAGAGCTCGCCGACAAGCTCGTCGCGGGCGCCTGCAACGCCACCGCGACCGTCGGCGCGGGCATCGGGGCGGCGGCGATGATGCCCGTACCACCCGCCATGCTCGCCGAGCTGGCGGCGGAGATCACCGGAGTGGCCACCGTCGAGATGAAGCTCGTCGCCGAGCTCCACGAGGTCTACGGCCAGCGCCCGCCGGGCAACCTCGCCCAGCGCAGCACCGCGTATCTGACGTCCTGGACCGAGGAGCGCGGCATCGACGTCTCGCGCCCCACCACGCTCAACGCGGCGCTGGGCGGACAGATGAAGCGCGAACTGCGCCAGCAGATCATGAAGCGCACCGTGCGCGACCTCCCGAACCTCATCCCGTTCATGATCGGGGCCGCCGTCGGCGCGCTCATGAACCGGCGCGACACCAGGAAGCTCGCCGAACGGGTCAGGAACGACCTGCGGCGCCAGCAGATCCCCTGGGACCGCCTGCCGGAGCTTCCCCCGCTGGAACAGCCCGCGGAGCCCGCCGAGGAGCTGCCCGGGGGCCTGGACGGCCCCGGCCGCTGACGTCTCAGGCGGGCACGGGCGTGAGGGCCGCCACCAGAGCCTGCGGCTCCCGGGTCGACAGATAGACGTACGGCGTCGGATCGGCCGGATCCGTGACCTTCACCCGCACCGCCGTCGGGATGTAGCTGCGCAGCAGCATGAACGCACGGGGATCCGCCTTGTACGAGCGCCAGGCGCGCGCCTCGTCCCCGTCCAGCACCTCGGCGTCACCGAGCGCCTCCAGGGGGATCCGGGCATCACCCGCGACGAGGGCGCCCGCCACGACCCGGATGCGCGCGGAGCCGTACGAGCTCACGCCCACGCACGCCGCGGCCGTGCCGGCGACCAGGCCGCCGAGCATCGGCAGGGTGCCGAGCGGCAGGAACATCAGCGCGCAGGCGACGCCGATCCCGAAGGCGATGAGCCACCACGTACGGGGTGCGGTGAGACGTTCGTCGAAGGGAGGTGCGGAAGGCTGCATGAAAGCAAGCTTGGCACGGCGCGACCGGTGACAGGCAGCGCGGGTAAGGTCTGCGGCTGTGAGTGGAACATCTGCACGTCTGACACCCCCCGCCGACGCGGTGAAGCCCGTCCGCCATCCCGACGCCCCCGCGCCCGGTGAGCTTCTCGGGTCGCACTACGAACACTGTTTCGGCTGTGGTGGCGGACAACCGCACGGACTGCACCTCCAGGCGACGGCCGGCGAGGGCGTGAGCGTCACCGCGGAATTCACCGTGAAGCCCGCCCACCAGGGCGCTCCGGGGCTTGCGCACGGCGGTGTCCTGGCCACGGCGATGGACGAGACGCTCGGCGCGCTGAGCTGGATGCTGCGGGTCATCGCGGTGACCGGACGGCTGGAGACCGACTACGTCCTGCCGGTGCCGGTGGACACGGTGCTCTTCCTGGAGGCCGAGGTCACGGCCGTGCACGGCCGGAAGATCTACTGCCGTGCGACGGGCCGGACCGGTGGCCCCGAGGGGCCCGTGGCGGTCCGTGCGGAAGCCCTCTTCATCGAGGTCAAGGTGGAGCACTTCATCGACAACGGACGGCCGGAGGAGATCCGGGCCGCGATGTCCGACCCGAACCAGATCAGGCGTGCCCGCGCCTTCGAGGTGAACCCCTGATGCGCCACCCCGTCGACGTACTCATCCGCAGGGTCGACCCGGACGTGCCGATTCCCGGCTACGGACACCCGGGCGACGCCGGCGCGGATCTGGTCACCACCGAGGCCGCCGAACTCGCCCCGGGTGAGCGGGCGGTCCTCCCCACCGGGGTGTCGGTCGCGCTGCCCGACGGCTACGCCGCCTTCGTGCACCCCCGTTCCGGCCTCGCGGCCCGCTGCGGAGTGGCCCTCGTGAACGCCCCAGGGACGGTCGATGCCGGGTACCGTGGGGAGATCAAGGTCATCGTGGTCAATCTCGATCCACGCGAGACCGTGAAGTTCGAACGGTTCGACCGGATTGCCCAACTGGTCGTCCAGCAGGTCGAGAAGGTGCGCTTCCACGAGGTGACGGAGCTCCCCGGCTCGGCGCGGGCCGAGGGGGGCTTCGGATCCACCGGCGGTCACGCCGCCGTGGACGGCGTCACGGGCGGTAACAACCAGGGTGGGAACAGCTACGCTTCGGTCGTATCCGACCGGGAAGGACATTGACGTGTTCGGACGTCGCAAGAACAGTGGTTCCGCCAACGACACGGCGGACGAAGCGCGCGAGGCCGAGCAGGTCGCCGACGAGCTCGACGACAACGGGGCCGAGAGCGGCTCGCGCCGCACGAACCTTCCGCCGGCGCCCCGCCCCGACGGGCCGTGGGACATCTCCGAGGTCTCCCAGCCCGGCGAGGGCCGGGTGGACCTGGGCGGCATCTTCGTGCCCGGGGTCGAGGGCATGGAGCTCCGGGTGGAGGTCGCCGGTGACGCGATCGTCGCCGCCACCGTCGTGCTGCGCGACAGCGCGGTCCAGCTGCAGGCCTTCGCCGCTCCCAAGCGGGAGGGCATCTGGGGCGAGGTCCGCGAGGAGATCGCCTCGGGCATCACCCAGCAGGGCGGGATCATCGACGAGGTCGAGGGCCCGCTGGGCTGGGAACTGCGCGCCCAGGTCCCCGTACAGCTTCCGGACGGGAAGAACGGCGTACAGCTGGTGCGCTTCGTCGGCGTCGACGGACCTCGCTGGTTCCTGCGCGGCGTGATCTCCGGTCAGGGCGCGGTCCAGCCGGACGCCGCCGGGCTGCTGGAGACGATCTTCCGGGACACCGTCGTGGTGCGCGGTGAGGGCCCGATGGCTCCGCGTGACCCGATCGTCCTCAAGCTTCCCAACGACGCCCAGATGGTGCCCGAGGGTGTGCAGCAGGAGGACCAGGAGAACTCGAAGTTCTCCGGCGGCATGGGCCAGCTCCAGCGCGGCCCGGAGATCACCGAGGTGCGCTGACCCCGCCCCGGCTCGTCGGAGGCCGGTGGGCCGCACCCCGGGGAAGGGGGTGCGGCCCACCGGCCTTTCCATTGCCTCACCGGGTGCCTCGTGCACATACTGGCGGCTGCCGGATAAGAGCGGTACGCGCGACTGCGTACGCACGGGGGAGAGCGATGACACGGAGCACCGACGGACGGAGCGGCACGGCCCTGGCCGAGAGCCCCCTCGACGGGCCCATGATCCGGGTCGAGGACCTGCACCGCTCGTACGGCACCGGGGCGGCGGCCGTGCACGCCCTGCGCGGGGTGTCCTTCGAGGTCCCGCGCGGCGAGCTCGTCGCGCTCAAGGGCCGCTCCGGCTCCGGCAAGACCACCCTGCTCAACCTCGTCGGCGGGCTCGACGCACCGGACGGCGGCCGGATCACCGTCGGCGGCACCGACCTCTCCGGGCTCGGGGAGGACGGGCTGCTGGAGCTGCGCAGGGACCGGATCGGCTTCATCTTCCAGTCGTTCGGC
Source organism: Streptomyces sp. NPDC102451 (assembly GCF_044765485.1). Taxonomy (NCBI): domain Bacteria; kingdom Bacillati; phylum Actinomycetota; class Actinomycetes; order Kitasatosporales; family Streptomycetaceae; genus Streptomyces; species Streptomyces sp. NPDC102451. The sequence continues at coordinate 169,694 of NZ_JBIWKD010000017.1, forward strand.
CTGATCCCGATCCTGACCGCGGCGGAGAACATCGGCGTACCCATGCGCCTGCGCAGGACCGACCCGCACGAGCGCGAGGAGCGGGTGGCGCTGCTGCTCGCCCTGGTGGGCCTCGGCGACCACGCCCAGCAGCGCCCCGGGGAGCTCTCCGGCGGCCAGCAGCAGCGCGTCGCCATCGCCCGCGCCCTCGCCAACCGGCCCGCCCTGCTGATCGCCGACGAGCCCACCGGGCAGCTCGACGCGGAGACGGGGCTCGCGGTCATGCAGCTGCTGCGCGCCGTCGTGCGCAGCGAGGGCGTCACCGTGCTGGTCGCCACCCACGACCCCCAGCTGCTCGGCTTCGCCGACCGGGTGCTGGAACTCAGCGACGGGCACATCGTCGAACACGGCTGAGCGAGCGCGGGCCACCTGAACCGACCCGGCCACCCGCGTCAGAATCCCGTCAATACGGACCCCGCGGACACCATCCTGGGCCGTGCCCCGCACCTCACCGAGGTAGCTTCGACCAGGACCGCCGCATCGGCGACGGCCGCCCGGAAGAAGACAATGGGGCCATGGCACGCGGCAAGCTACGGATCTACCTGGGTGCGGCACCCGGCGTCGGCAAGACCTACGCGATGCTGTCCGAGGCCCACCGACGGGTGGAGCGGGGCACGGACTGCGTCGTCGCGTTCGTCGAGCACCACGACCGGCCGCGCACCGAGGCGTTCCTGCACGGCCTGGAGCAGATACGCCGGCGCGACATCGAGTACCGCTCGCGGGTCTTCGCCGAGATGGACGTCGACGCCGTCCTGGAGAGGGCGCCGGCCGTCGCACTCGTCGACGAGCTCGCCCACACCAACGTGCCAGGCTCCCGCAACGCCAAGCGCTGGCAGGACGTCGAGGAACTCCTCAAGGCCGGCATCGACGTGGTGTCCACCGTCAACATCCAGCACCTGGAGTCCCTCGGCGACGTCGTGGAGGCGATCACCGGCGTACGCCAGCAGGAGACCATCCCCGACGAGGTCGCCCGGCGCGCCGACCAGATCGAGCTTGTCGACATGTCGCCCCAGGCGCTGCGCCGGCGCATGGCCCACGGCAACATCTACCAGTCCGACAAGGTCGACGCGGCCCTGTCCAACTACTTCCGCCCCGGCAACCTGACCGCCCTGCGCGAGCTGGCCCTCCTCTGGGTCGCCGACCGGGTCGACGAGTACCTCCAGCAGTACCGCGGCGAACACGACATCAGCGCCCCCTGGCAGGCCCGCGAACGCATCGTCGTCGGACTGACCGGCGGACCCGAGGGCCGTACGCTCATCCGCCGGGCGTCCCGGATGGCCGCCAAGGGCTCCGGCAGCGAGATCCTCGCGGTGTACATCGCCCGCAGCGACGGGCTGACCTCCGCCTCGCCCAAGGAGCTCGCGGTCCAGCGCACCCTCGTAGAGGACCTCGGGGGCACCTTCCACCACGTCATCGGCGACGACATACCCACCGCGCTCCTGGCGTTCGCCCGGGGCGTCAACGCCACCCAGATCGTCCTCGGCTCCAGCCGCCGCAAGACCTGGCAGTACATCTACGGCCCCGGGGTCGGCGCCACCGTCGCCCGGGAGTCCGGCCCCGACCTGGACGTGCACATCGTCACGCACGAGGAGGTCGCCAAGGGGCGCGGGCTGCCCATCGCACGCGGGGCCCGGCTCAGCCGCACCCGGATCATCTCGGGGTGGCTGGCCGGCGTCGGCGGACCGGCGCTCCTCACCCTGCTCCTGCACGGCATGGAGAACGGGCCCGGGCTCGCCAACGACGTCCTGCTCTTCCTCTTCCTGACCGTCACCGCCGCACTCCTCGGGGGCCTGGCCCCCGCGCTCGCCTCGGCGGCGGCGGGATCCTTCTTCCTGAACTACTGGTTCACGCCGCCCACCCACACCCTGACCGTCCAGGACCCCGAGAACTTCGTCGCCATCGTGATCTTCTTCGCGGTGGCGGTGGCGGTCGCCTCCGTGGTCGACCTGGCGGCCCGGCGTACCCATCAGGCGGCCCGGCTGCGTGCGGAGTCGGAGATCCTCTCCACCCTCGCCGGCAGCGTCCTGCGGGGCGAGACCGCCCTGGACGCCCTGCTGGGCCGGGTCCGCGAGACCTTCGGCATGGAGTCCGTCGCCCTCCTGGAGCGGCAGAGCGACGTCGATCCCTGGACCTGCGCCGGATCCGTCGGCCCGGCACCGGTGGCCCGGCCCGACGACGCGGACGTGGACATGCCCGTCGGCGACCACATGGCGCTGGCCCTCTCCGGCCGGGTGCTCCCCGCCGAGGACCGCCGGGTCCTCGGCGCCTTCGCCGCGCAGGCCGCCGTGGTGCTCGACCGGCAGCGCCTGGTGGGGGAGGCGGAGGCGGCCCGGCGGCTGGCCGAGGGCAACCGGATCAGGACCGCGCTGCTCGCCGCCGTCAGCCATGACCTGCGTACCCCGCTGGCCGCCATCAAGGCCGCGGTGAGCTCCCTGCGCTCCGACGACGTGTTCTGGTCCGACGCCGACGAGGCGGAGCTCCTCGCGGCCATCGAGGACGGCGCCGACCGCCTGGACCACCTGGTCGGCAATCTGCTCGACATGTCGCGCCTGCAGACCGGCACCGTCACCCCGCTGATCCGCGAGATCGACCTCGACGAGGTCGTCCCGATGGCCCTCGGCGGCGTACCGGAGGGCAGCGTCGACCTGGACATCCCCGAGACGCTGCCCATGGTCGCCGTGGACCCGGGACTGCTCGAACGCGCGGTGGCCAACATCGTCGAGAACGCTGTCAAGTACAGCCCCGGCCGGGAACGCGTCACCGTCGCGGCCAGCGCCCTGGGCGAACGCGTCGAGCTGCGGGTGGCCGACCGCGGCCGAGGAGTCCCCGACGAAGCCAAGGAACGGATATTCGAGCCGTTCCAGCGGTACGGTGACGCACCGCGCGGCGCCGGGGTCGGGCTCGGACTCGCCGTCGCCCGCGGCTTCGTGGAGTGCATGGGCGGCACGCTGGACGCCGAGGACACCCCCGGCGGCGGCCTCACCATGGTCCTCACGCTCACCGCCGCCCCGGGGCAGGTACGGGCCGGCCCCGTGCCGCCCGCGCACGTCACCTCATGACATCCCCGTGGCGCATCCCCGCCCCGTACACGTACTCCGGAAAGGCAGGCCCGCGATGACCCGGGTGCTCGTGGTCGACGACGAGCCGCAGATCGTACGCGCGCTCGTGATCAACCTGAAGGCGCGCAGGTACGAGGTGGACGCGGCACCCGACGGGGCGACCGCCCTGCAGCTCGCGGCGGCGCGCCACCCCGACGTCGTCGTCCTCGACCTCGGGCTGCCGGACATGGACGGCGTCGAGGTGATCAGAGGCCTGCGCGGCTGGACCCGGGTGCCGATCCTGGTGCTCTCCGCACGCCACACCTCCGACGAGAAGGTCGAGGCCCTGGACGCCGGGGCCGACGACTACGTCACCAAGCCGTTCGGCATGGACGAACTCCTGGCCCGGCTGCGCGCCGCCGTGCGCCGGGCGGAACCGGTCGGCCAGGACGTCGGCGACGACCTGGTGATCGTCGAGACCGAGGGGTTCACCGTCGACCTGGCGGCGAAGAAGGTCCACCGCGAGGGCCGTGACGTACGGCTCACGCCCACCGAGTGGCACCTCCTGGAGGTCCTCGTGCGCAACGCCGGGCGGCTCGTCAGCCAGAAGCAGCTGCTCCAGGAGGTCTGGGGGCCCTCGTACGGCACCGAGACCAACTACCTGCGGGTCTACATGGCGCAGCTGCGCCGCAAGCTGGAGGCGGATCCCTCGCACCCCAGACACTTCGTGACCGAGCCCGGCATGGGGTACCGCTTCGAGCGGGGAGGACCAGCCGTTCCGGAGTGACCCGAGGGGCCCAGGGGTCACTCGTTCGGGTGGCACCTGTCCGGGCCAGCCCCTACCACAGGAGACCGGTACCCTTCGGGTATGAGCGCTGTTTCCCGATCCGAGAAGTCAGGCCGGACGCCGTCCGGCCGCTTCCGCCGCATGCTCGACCGGCTGTCCAGCTCCCAGGAGGACCTCGAGTCCGAGGAGCTGCAGGAGGACACGCACGCATCGGGCTGCACGCGCATTTCCGAGTGCTCGGACCGCCAGATCGTCAAGGTCACTGGTACCTTGCGGACCGTCACCCTGCGACCGCGCGCCGGAGTGCCCGCCCTGGAGGCGGAGCTCTTCGACGGTACCGCGCCGCTCGACGTGGTCTGGCTCGGCCGGCGCTCCATCGTCGGCATCGAGCCGGGCCGCAAGCTCATCGCGTCGGGCCGCGTAGCCATGAGTCACGGGCGCCGGGTGCTGTTCAACCCCAAATACGAACTCCGACCGCTCGGCAAGGAGTAGCCGGTGACGTCTCTCGACAAGCCGACGTCCGAAACGGACCAGCCCCACCGCACCGACCAGCAGGACGCCGACGCGAAGGCGGTCACGGAAGCCGCGCTCTTCGAGGCCTTCGGCGGCGTGCGCGGCATGGTGGAGACAGTCCTGCCCGGGCTGCTCTTCGTCACGATCTTCACCATCAACAAGGACCTGACGGCCTCGGCGATCGCCGCGCTGGCCGTCTCCGTGGTCCTCGTCGTCGTACGGCTGCTCCGCAAGGACACCGTCAAGCACGCCTTCAGCGGCGTCTTCGGCGTGGCCTTCGGTGTGCTCTTCGCGAAGATGACGGGCAACGCCAAGGACTTCTACCTGCCGGGCATGATCTACACGCTCGGACTGGCCCTCGCGTACCTGGTCACGACCCTCGCGGGTCTCCCGCTGATCGGCCTCATCCTCGGCCCGGTCTTCAAGGAGAACCTCTCCTGGCGCACCAGGAACCCCGGCCGCAAGAAGGCGTACGCCAAGGCCAGCTACGCCTGGGGGCTGATCCTGCTCGCCAAGTGCGCGATCCTCTTCCCGCTGTACTGGTGGGCGGACACCGCCCAGCTCGGCTGGGTGCTGGTCGCGCTCAAGATCCCGCCGTTCCTGCTCGCGGTGTATCTGACCTGGGTCTTCCTCGCCAAGGCGCCGCCGCCCATCGACGTCTTCGCCGAGATGGAGGCGGAGGAGGAGGCCGAGAAGGCCCGTAAGGCGGAGGCCGAGCAGAGCGCCCGGGCCGCGGAGGCCCGCACCTACGACCTCTGAGGTTCACGCGGCACGCATGCGCGAGGGGCCCCGGACCGTGACACGGTCCGGGGCCCCTCACGTACGTACGGCTGCTCAGTCCTCGGCCGGCTCCCGGCGCACCGACAGCAGGTCCTCCAGCTGCTCCTCGCGCGCCTGCGCGGCCACGAACAGCAGTTCGTCACCGGCCTCCAAGGTCTCCTCGGGGCTCGGCGTCAGCACCCGCGTACCGCGGATGATCGTGACGAGGGAGGTGTCCTCCGGCCAGGCCACGGCACTCACCCGGATGCCCGCGAGCGCCGACTCCGGGGGCAGCGTCAGCTCGACCAGGTTGGCGTCGCCGTGGCTGAAGCGCAGCAGCCGGACGAGATCGCCGACGCTCACCGCCTCCTCGACCAGGGCGGACATCAGACGCGGTGTGGAGACCGCGACGTCGACGCCCCACGACTCGTTGAACAGCCACTCGTTCTTCGGGTTGTTCACCCGGGCCACGACCCTCGGCACGCCGTACTCGGTCTTCGCGAGCAGCGAGACGACCAGGTTGACCTTGTCGTCACCCGTCGAGGCGATCACGACGTTGCACCGCTGGAGCGCCGCCTCGTCGAGCGACGTGATCTCACAGGCGTCCGCGAGGAGCCACTCGGCCATCGGGACGCGCTCCACCGAGATGGCGGTCGGCGCCTTGTCGATCAGCAGCACCTCGTGCCCGTTCTCCAGGAGCTCGGCCGCGATGGAACGGCCCACCGCACCGGCCCCGGCAATCGCGACGCGCATCAGTGACCGCCCTCCTCGGGACCTTCGGCAAAGGCCTCCTCGACCTTCGCGATCTCGTCCGTACGCATCATCACGTGGACCAGGTCGCCCTCCTGCAGAACCGTCTGCGACGTGGGCAGTATGGCCTCACCCAACCGGGTGAGGAAGGCGACGCGGACGCCCGTCTCCTCCTGCAGTGTGCTGATCTTGTGCCCGATCCAGGACGGCGTGGTGTGCACCTCGGCGAGCTGCACACCGCCGCTCGGGTCGCGCCACAACGGCTCCGCGCCCGACGGCAGCAGCCGCCGCAGCATCTGGTCCGCCGTCCAGCGGACCGTGGCGACCGTGGGGATGCCCAGGCGCTGGTAGACCTCGGCACGCCGCGGGTCGTAGATGCGCGCCGCGACGTTCTCGATGCCGAACATCTCGCGGGCCACCCGGGCCGCGATGATGTTGGAGTTGTCGCCGCTGCTGACGGCCGCGAACGCTCCGGCCTCCTCGATCCCGGCCTCGCGCAGGGTGTCCTGGTCGAAACCGACCCCGCTGACCCGCCTGCCGCCGAATCCGGAACCGAGGCGGCGGAACGCCGTGGGGTCCTGGTCGATCACGGCGACCGTGTGCCCCTGCTGCTCCAGGGTCTGCGCGAGAGCGGCTCCGACGCGCCCGCAGCCCATGATGACGATGTGCACCTCGCGCCTACCTCGCCGTCCTGGTCGTCCGGATGACCTGCGAAAACACCCTGCTCACACTTCTCTCTCAGCTTGCGGGGCAAACAATGGGGCAACCACCTTCGGTGTTGCCCGTGGATGAGCTTATGCGGCGGCGCCCGTGCCGCCTCATCCGAGTGTGCGTATCCCACGGGCCGGTCAGCAAAAGGGAGGCGGCCCGAGGGCGGAAGGGGACACCGGAGGAGGGGGGAAGGGGCCGCCCTCCGGGGCTCCCGGCCCCTCCGCATCGCAAGGATTTCGTTAAGGATTCCATGGACTTTTCCGGTGAGGGCGGGTAATCATGGAGGTTTTCGGGGCGCCGAGGGGGTGGTGCTTCGGCGACGTGTCCCGGCAGCGCTTACGATCCTCACCGTGTCCAAACTGACCGACGTGCCCAAACGGATCCTGATCGGCCAGGCGCTGCGCAGCGACAGGCTGGGGGAGACGCTCCTCCCCAAGCGCATCGCCCTCCCCGTCTTCGCGTCCGACCCGCTGTCCTCCGTTGCGTACGCACCCGGGGAAGTCCTCCTCGTGCTGTCCATCGCGGGCGTGTCGGCCTACCACTTCAGCCCGTGGATCGCGGTCGCGGTCGTGGTCCTGATGTTCACCGTCGTCGCCTCGTACCGGCAGAACGTACGCGCGTACCCGAGCGGGGGCGGTGACTACGAGGTCGCCAACACCAACCTCGGCCCGAAGGCCGGCCTGACCGTCGCCAGCGCCCTCCTCGTCGACTACATCCTCACGGTCGCCGTGTCGATCTCCTCGGGCGTGGAGAACCTCGGCTCCGCCATCCCCTTCGTCATCGAGCACAAGACGTTCTGCGCCATCGGGGCCATCGTCCTGCTGACGCTGATGAACCTGCGCGGCGTCAAGGAGTCCGGCAAGCTCTTCGCCATCCCGACCTATCTGTTCGTGGCCGGGGTCTTCGTGATGATCCTCTGGGGCGCGTTCCGCGGGCTGGTCCTCGGCGACACCATGCACGCCCCCACCTCGGACTACACGATCAAGCCCGAACACCAGGGGCTCGCCGGCTTCGCCCTGATCTTCCTGCTCCTGCGCGCCTTCTCCTCCGGCTGCGCGGCCCTCACCGGCGTCGAGGCGATCAGCAACGGCGTCCCCGCCTTCCGTAAACCGAAGAGCAAGAACGCCGCGACCACCCTCGCGGCGATGGGCCTGCTCGCCGTCACCATGTTCTGCGGCATCATCGGCCTGGCCATGGCCACCGACGTGAAGATGGCCGAGAACCCCGCGAAGGACCTGATCCACAACGGCGCCCCGGTCGGCGCGAGCTTCACCCAGGACCCGGTCATCTCCCAGGTCGCCGCGGCGGTCTTCGGCGACGGGACGTTCTTCTTCGTCCTGCTGGCGGCGGCCACGGCCCTCGTGCTCTTCCTCGCCGCGAACACCGCGTACAACGGCTTCCCGCTGCTCGGCTCGATCCTCGCCCAGGACCGCTACCTCCCCCGCCAGCTGCACACCCGCGGTGACCGCCTCGCCTTCTCCAACGGCATCGTGCTGCTCGCCGGGGCCGCGATCCTGCTCGTCTGGGTCTACGGGGCCGACTCCACCCGGCTCATCCAGCTCTACATCGTGGGCGTCTTCGTCTCCTTCACGCTCAGCCAGACCGGCATGGTGCGGCACTGGAACCGCCATCTGCGTACGGAGAAGAACCCTGCCGTGCGCCGGCACATGATCCGCTCCCGGGCGATCAACGCCTTCGGCGCGTTCTTCACCGGCCTGGTCCTGGTCGTCGTCCTGGCCACCAAGTTCAGCCACGGTGCCTGGGTCGCCCTGCTGGGCATGGTGATCTTCTTCGGCACGATGACCGCGATCCGCAAGCACTACGACCGGGTCGCCGAGGAGATCGCCGCCTCCGACGGCCCGTCCGACGACACCATGAGGCCCTCGCGGGTCCACTCGATCGTCTTGGTCTCCAAGCTCCACCGGCCCACGCTGCGCGCACTCGCGTACGCCAAGCTGGTGCGCTCGGACCAGCTGGAGGCGCTGTCCATCAGCGTCGACCCGGACGAGACCAAGGCCCTCAGGACGGACTGGGAGCGGCGGGGCATCGACATCCCGCTGAAGATCCTCGACTCGCCCTACCGCGAGGTGACACGGCCGGTCATCGACTACGTCAAGGGCCTGCGCAAGGACCGGCCGCGCGATGTGATCAGCGTCTACATCCCGGAGTACGTCGTCGGCCACTGGTACGAGCACCTGCTGCACAACCAGAGCGCACTGAGGCTCAAGGGCCGGCTCCTGTTCACCCCGGGGGTGATGGTGACGTCGGTGCCGTACCAGCTGGAGTCCTCGGAGGCCGCGAAGGTGCGGGCCAGGAGGCGCGCGGACTGGAACGCGCCCGGAGCGGTGCGCCGTGGCCCGGTGGAGCGGCGGCACCACAAGGAGTCCGGCCACAAGCCCGGCCACAAGGAGAGCGGCACCAAGTAGGCCGGCCCTCGCGGCCGGCCACACGGGCCGGCGGCGCACGCCGGCTGTGGTGAGCGGCCGGCGCGCGCCCACGTAGACTGGTGGGCTGTTGTCCGGCCGTTTTCCGCTTTTCCTGATCTCTGGAGCCACCCCCCATGCAGAACGAATCCACGTCGTCGCAGACCGGGGAGTCTCTGATCGGTCAGGAGTACGAGGTCGAGGTCGGCCCCGTCGCCCACGGCGGCCACTGCATCGCCCGCACGTCCGAGGGCCAGGTGCTCTTCGTGCGCCACACCCTCCCCGGCGAGAAGGTCATCGCCAGGGTCACCGACGGCGAGAGCGACTCGCGCTTCCTGCGCGCCGACGCGGTCACGGTCATCGAGGCGTCCAAGGACCGGGTCGAGGCCCCCTGTCCGTACGCCGGCCCCGGCAAGTGCGGCGGCTGCGACTGGCAGCACGCCAAGCCCGGCGCCCAGCGCCGGCTCAAGGGCGAAGTGATCGCCGAGCAGCTCCAGCGCCTCGCGGGCCTCACGCCCGAGGAGGCCGGCTGGGACGGAACGGTCATGCCGGCCGAGGGCGACAAGCTCCCGCCGGGCGAGGTCCCGGCCTGGCGCACCCGCGTCCAGTACGCCATCGACGAGGACGGCAGGGTCGGGCTGCGCAAGCACCGCTCGCACGACATCGAGATCATCGACGAGTGCCTGATCGCCGCCCCCGGCGTCTCCGAGCTCGGCATCGAGAAGCAGGACTGGCCGCAGATGGCCGCGGTGGAGGCCATCGCCGCCACCGGCTCGCACGACCGCCAGGTCATCCTGACCCCGCGCGAGGGCGGCCGGCTCCCGCTGGTCGAGCTGGACAAGCCGGTCTCCGTGATGCGGGTCGACGAGAAGGACGGCGGCGTCCACCGCGTCCACGGCCGGGCCTTCGTCCGCGAGCGCGCCGACGACCGTACGTACCGGGTCGGCTCGGGCGGCTTCTGGCAGGTGCACCCGCAGGCGGCCGACACGCTGGTCCGCGCGGTCATGCAGGGCCTGCTGCCCCGTAAGAACGACACCGCGCTGGACCTCTACTGCGGCGTCGGCCTGTTCGCCGGAGCCATCGGCCAGCGGATCGGCGAGAAGGGCGCGGTGCTGGGCATCGAGTCCGGCAAGCGCGCGGTCGAGGACGCCCGGCACAACCTGAAGGACCTGGACCGGGTCCGCATCGAACACGGCAAGGTCGACCAGGTGCTGCCGCGCACGGGGATCACCGAGTGCGACCTGATCGTCCTGGACCCGCCGCGCGCGGGCGCCGGCAAGGCGACGGTCAAGCACCTCTCGGGCCTGGGCGCCCGCAAGATCGCCTACGTCGCCTGCGACCCGGCGGCTCTCGCGCGGGACTTGGCGTACTTCAAGGACGGCGGCTACAAGGTGCGGACGCTGCGGGCGTTCGACCTTTTCCCGATGACCTCGCACGTTGAGTGCGTGGCGATTCTGGAGCCTGCCGATAGGGGTGTCTGACCTGAGTCTGACCTGCGGTTTTCTAAGGTTGCTCAGGCATGGCCGGGGTTGCTCGACATGTTTCCGAGGTACAGCGGGTCGAGCGGACTGATCGACCCTTGTAGGCCACCTGACCTGCGAATTCATGAGGGAGGGGCTTGTGGTGGCGACGCCTTCAAGGCCTCGTTCGGAGATTCTTGACGCCCGTGTGACGCTCGAATTTCGAAGTCTCAACCTCACGGACCTGTCCGGCTGGGCCAGTGCGGACCGGACCATCGGCACAGGGCAAGGGACTCCGGTAGGGGGTCCCGCTGCACTTCCCAGCGGCGGTGTGAGCTGCCATCCCGGCCCTACGTTCATTGGTGGGCCTTGATCCCTGATGTCGAACACACGAGAGCGGGCCTCGCCAGGGTGCTTTCGGCGAGGCCCGCTGTGCGTGCTCGGGGCGGCTCCTGTTCAGAGTAGGTTGCGTTCCATGAAGACGTCCGCCTCCTCCCAGTCGATGAAGCGGCAGGATCCGGTGGTCAGGTCGACCGCGACCGGTAGGTTTCCGCCTAGCTGCATGTCCTCGCGTCCGTGGTCGAGGTAGTCGATGTGGTCGTAGGGAGCGATGAACTGCCCCCCATCAGTGAAGCAGTACTCGGAGATGATTCGGACAGAGGAGGACGGTCCCCAGGACCGGCTTTCGCCTGCGAGGAACTCCGCGGCTCTGCGCTCGGCCTGTTCCCTGTCGAGCATGTCAGTTGGTCCTCATGATGTAGTAGTTGCGGTACCTGCTCGCGGCTGGGTTGGCCTTGCCTGACTGGAAGTCGAGGAACACCACCTTGCCGTCGATATTGGCGACGTTGAAGTAATGGCCGATCCCCTTCTGTGGCCAGGCCCCCACGATTGCACGTGCTCCCGGACCCCAGCGCAGCATGTCGCTGACGATGACATTCAAGCCCCCGACGCTGCGGAACGGGAGACCTGTGGCTGCCGACACCTCAGCCCTGGTCATGGGCCGGTCGGCCCCGGGGACGGAGTTCGGGTTGCGGCCTGCCATGAGATCGTCACCCGCTGTAGCGCACAGCCCGCAGTTCCTCCTGCCGCCCTCCGGGTTGATGCGCTGCCGCGAGGACGGGGTCTCGGGCGTGTAGTAGGGAAGGCCGAATCGCGTCGACTCGGGCTCTCCGTGGTAGCGGCCTCCGCCCGGGTTGACTGCTGCCTTGCGCCACCCGGTCAGTCCTCCGAGTCCGGTGACGGCGATCTGTTGGGTGAGTTCGTCGGCTGCTTCGGCGTAGAGGTCGGCGAGTGCGTCGCAGCCTTGTTGGCGGAGCATGTATTCGGCGCGGTAGAGGCGGTAGGCGGGGCGGACGGGGAGGTACTTGTCGAGGAAGGCGCCGGCGCCGCCGTTCTCGCCGGTGAACGCGTCCTGTGCGTCTCCGAGGAACACGAACGGTGACTTGACGACGTCGACGAAAGCGTCGCCGAAGATGCCCAGCACGTCGCCGAAGCCGTCGACGCTGTCGTTCGGGTCCTCGGGGGTCAGGCCGCTCCGGTCGGTCAGGAGGGTGGGCTGGTTGTCGGCGTAGGCGTACGGGGACACGTGCGGGGTTGAGGCGCTCCGGGTTGCCGGGTCGGTGCTGACCTGACCCCTTTGGGGCCGACACGTCCGATTATGCCGCGAGTGTGAGGGGGTGGCTTCTTCGTTGCCGTTCCTCGTGCGGCGTCTGGTAGCC
>NZ_JBIWKD010000018.1:0-141248 GCF_044765485.1 Streptomyces sp. NPDC102451
GCCCTGCCTTCATGCACCTACCGCCGGAAGATCACCCCAGCGGGAAACCCGTTCGACTCACACGTTCCATCATCGGTTGAGATACGGCTTCTGAGTCCAGGCCGCGACCGCTTCGTCGGCTCGGGCCTGGGAGGCGAGGCTGTCGCCCAGGTCGGCGTGGGTGAGGGCGTGGACTCGCTTGTACTTCTCCGGGTCCCAGCGGGTGAGCGCGTCGCGGTGCTGCTGTTCCGTGCCGATATGGTCGGCGAGGTCGGTCAGCGTGCGTGCGGTGTGGCTGGCCACGGTGCCGGCGGCGGGGCCGCTGACGCGGGAGAAGCTGGGCTGGGGTCCGTCCTCGCGCAGGAGGGCGTCTTCGGCGGCGAGGAGAGCACGAGCGGCCAATGAGTTCTCGCCGACCGCTGCATAAGCGCGGGCGTGCGTGATGTGGAGGAGCGCTTCCGTCTGGCCGTCCACGTGGCCGAGGCCGCGGGTGAGGGCTCCCTTAACGAGATCCACGCAGTGGTGGGGTTGCTTGAGGCTGAGGGACTGGTGGGCGAGGGCGCGCATCATCCAGGCGGCATGGCCGTGAGGGTCGGCTTCGCAGGCGAGCTGATAGCCGACCTGGTAGTAGCGCTGGGCAGCGCCTTCGTGTCCAAGGTCGTGGTGCTTCCACCCTGCGAGGTAGGCGAGTTCGGCGACGGCGCCGAAGGCGGCCTGGCGTAAGACTTCTGCGGGGAAGCGGCCGCGCAGCATGGGGGCTGCCGTGTCGGCGAGGTACGCGGTGACCGTGGTCAGGCCGTGCCCGCCGCCGAGCCGTTCGTCGGCGGCGCTGAAGGCTGCCGTGATCTGTCGTACGACGTCGATGTCGTCGCTGCCGACGAGGGAGCGGGCGGTGCGGGCGCGGAGCATCCGCGAGGTGGATTCGTGGTCGTGCAGGAGCGGCATGGCCACGCCGGCCGTGGTGAAGGCGGCGATGGCGAGGAAGCGGCGGCGCTCGACGTCCGCGCGGCCGAGGTCGGTGACCGCGGTGACGGGGTCGGTGTCCGGGGGCGACTCCGTGTCGGGTGAGTGGAGGCCGAGCTCGGTTCGGGTGACGACGCGGCCCAGCCGCCGGGAGAGGGCTTCGGCGAGGTACTGGCCTGCCTGGCCGGACGGCGTGCGGGCACCGCCCACCCAGTGGGAGATGGCCGACTTGTTGGTCTGGAGCAGTTCGCCGTTCTCGGCGGCGATGCGCCGTACGTCCTTGGCGAGTGCGTCGTACGTGCACCCGGCGGCGTTGATCGTGTCGCGCAGGCGGGAGTTGGCGCTGGTCGATGCTGGCACGATCGCCTCCGCTCCGGATCCGTAAACCGTGTATACCGCTTGGCCTCGCTCACACCGTACCCACTCTGCGTAGCGGACGGTTCACTTATCGACAGCCGCCCCACTCACGGCATCGCGGGCCGGGCGGCCCCCAAGTTCCGTACGCCCCACCGGGCTCGGGCATTCCTGTGCCCCGGCCCGGACGATCAGAGACGGAGATACGGTGACCACCATCGACACCGCGACCATCACGGTCGAGCTGCCCGACGCCTTCGACCCGCGCTGGAACCGCCTGCCCGGCATCCACGTGGACGGCCGGAGCATCACCATCGACCCGGTCGAGTACTTCTTCCGCTTCGAGTCCAACACCTGGCTCGTCGCCGACTGGGAGCTGGTCAAGACTCAGCTCCTGGACGTGGACGAGACCACCGAGAGCGCGGTCGAGCAGCTCGCGCTCGACTTCATCAAGAACCACGGCGAGTCCACCTCCGACGCGGCCCGCGTGCTGGCAACGGCGTACGCGGTGTACTCGTACCTCTTCCGTGAGGAGCACCTGGCCGGCCTCCGCCTCCCGCAGATCACTGCCGACCACCTGCGCATGCTGCGTGAGGCGGCCACGCTGATGGCGCTCAACAAGGTCGAGCTGGACGGGCACATCTCCAACGTCGGTCCGTGCTGGTTCTTCCCCGCCGCCGCTTCCGTCGTCTTCGACCTGGACGACGCGACGGGCGGAATGCTGGACGAGGTCTACCACGGCGGCTGGTTCAACGAGCACCGCCGGATCGAGTCCATCAAAGCCCACGCCGCGCTCGGCGGCCGGCTCGTGCACGGCTGCCAGTCCGTGCCGGACCAGTCCGGCGGCGTCGTCGCGCCCTACGGTGCCTCGATGGCCAATTTCCGTGACGACCTGGCCGAGTTCAAGGCGGGCTGGATCGAGCAGGTCTACGCCCACCGCGTGACCGCAGCCGAGTAGCTCCCACCCCAGTACGGCTCCGGGGGGGGCCAGCTCGCGCGCGCCCGCCCCGGAGCCCACCAGTCCCCTGGAGACCCCCATGGACCAGAGCCTGTCCGCCACCCTGCTAGACGACCTGTGCACCCTCGTCGGCAAGCCCCTCCCCAACCGTGCCGAGATTCGCGTCTGGGGCATGTCCGGCGTCGAACGCGTCACCTTCCCCGACGGCACCACAGCCGTCTTCAAGTACGCCAAGGAGCCCTTCGACCGCGAGGCCCAGGCCCTGCGGGCGGCATACCAGCGCGGGCTCCCGGTCCCCGCCCTCCACGCCACCGCCATGCAGGACAAGTGGCTCGGGATGCTCATGGACGACCTCGGCACTCCCGTACGGGACGCCGACGACCTCGACGGCGTCGCCGCCGCCGTCATGCTCCATGCCGCCCGCCCTGCGGGTGGTCTGCCCCTCCTCGACGGGGCGGGCCTCGCGGCTCTGCCCGGTCGAGCCCTCGATCACCTCCAGCAGCTGCGGAAGAGCGACCGCTGGGCGGACTGCGACGACATCGAGACCGCGCTGGGGAAGATCTCCGCCGCAGCCGAGACCCGTGTCCAGGGGGCGACGCTCGACCCGTTCGGCTGGGTCCACTCCGAGTTCCACCCCACGAGCGTCCACATCGGAGAACACGGCTGGCACCTCCTCGACTTCGCCCGCGCCTTCACCGGACCCGGCCTGATCGACCTCGCCTCGTACCACGGCACCACCGACGTGCCGAGCCCCTTCCGCATGCGGGCGTTCCTGGAGCAGTACGTCACCGCAGGCGGTCACGCGGACGCCCTCGCCGCCCGGGGCGGCCTGACCGCAGAGGCATGGGCCCTGGGCTGGCACCGCATGTGGGCCGTGGAGTGGTTCATGGAGCAGGCCATCCGCTGGATCGACGACCCGGCCAAGGACCCCGCGTACATCCCCGTCGTCCGCCGCCACCTGAACGACGTGGTCCAACTCCTGGAGGTCTAAGTGCTCGCCCAGATCTCCCCCTGGTACGCCCACGCAGCCCAGCGCACGGCCGCTGCTCCCGCGCACACCCTCACCGCACCGGCCCGGATGGAATGGAGTACCCACGCGGGCATCGGTCCCGGCGCCGAAATCCTGGGACGGGACCTGTGCGGTAAACGCGTCCTGGAGCTGGGCTGCGGCCCCGGCCACAACGTGGCCCACATCGCGAAACACCACCAGGCCCGCGCCACCGGCGTGGACCTGGTCGGCCTCCAGGTACGCCGCGCCCGCTCCCACTACGGCCACATCGACGGTGTCACGTTCGCTGCCGGGCACGCACTGCACCACCTGAAGGCCACCGGCCGGGCCTTCGACGCGATCTACTCCGTATTCGGCGCTGTCGGCCTCGTCGCCCCCGAGCTCCTCCTCGCCGCCGTTTCCCGACGTCTGAAGCCGGGTGGTGTCCTGGCTTTCTCCGTTCCTCACCCGGCACGGGCCGGAAGACATCCATCGACGGACGACCGTCCGCGCGAGGACTACGTCACCATGCCCGACCGCACCCGACTGCCCCTCGCTCGATGGGAGTTCGACGCCCGCCGCTGGGGAGCCCACCTCTCCCGGGCGGGCCTGCGCGTCACCTCGACGGTGGAGCTGCGGCACCCGCGCCGCGACCCGTGGGCCACCACCCTCTTGATCACCGCCCGCAAACGCTGACCACCGGAGGCAACGATGCCCCTGCCCTATCTGCTTCTCGACATCGACGGCGTCCTCATCCCGTTCCCGGCCGCCGACGGCAGCACCCCGCCCACCCACGTCCGTCACACCGTCCTGCCCACCGGCCGACACCCCAACGACCCTGTGCCCATCTGGCTCGACCCGAGTCAGGGCAGCATCCTCACCGGCCTCACGACCAGCGGACTCTTCACCCCCGTGTGGTGCACGAGCTGGCGCAAGGACGCCACCACGATCATCGGCCCCCTCCTGGGGCTGCCCGACTTCCCCTACCTCGACCTGCCTCGCCTCCAGATCACCACCAGCCACCCCGACGGCTACCTCTGGAAACGCGACCACGTCGACGTCTGGCTGGCAGACGCCCCAGCCGTCTGGATCGACGACGACTTCACCAGCCTCGACCACGCATGGGCAGCGGAGCGCACCGCCGGGGGAGCGCCGACCCTCCTCGTGCAGCCCGACCCACATCGCGGGCTGCAGCCCGAGCATCTGACCGAGGTGACGAAGTGGGTCTCGCAGTTACCCACAGCCCGCGCCATCTGACGGCTGATGCCCTCGCCGCAGTCGGCGCCGCCGCGCTCCATACGGTGCGGACCTGGTCGCAGGCCAATACCGTCCGGCCCGGCGAACTCTTGGCTGCCGTCGTTGGCGGCGAGCCGCTCTGTTCAACTGCGGACTCGTCCTACCCTCTGGCGCAGTCGGAACGCTGCGGACTCCGTGCGGACCGCAAAGGCCGCCCAACCCACTCCGCCGCAGGTCAGACGGCCTTTCGCCGAACGTATTAGACGTTGAAGCGGAACTCCACCACGTCCCCGTCCTGCATCACGTAGTCCTTGCCCTCCATGCGCGCCTTGCCCTTGGCGCGGGCCTCGGCGACCGAGCCCGTCTCGACCAGGTCCTCGAAGGAGACGATCTCCGCCTTGATGAAGCCCTTCTGGAAGTCGGTGTGGATCACACCGGCCGCCTCCGGGGCCGTGGCGCCCTTCTTGATCGTCCAGGCGCGGGCTTCCTTCGGGCCTGCCGTCAGGTAGGTCTGGAGGCCCAGGGTGTCGAAGCCGACGCGGCCGAGGGTGGCCAGGCCGGGCTCTTCCTGGCCCATCGACTGGAGCAGTTCGAGGGCCTCGTCGTCGTCGAGCTCGATGAGCTCGGACTCGATCTTGGCGTTCAGGAAGATGGCCTCGGCCGGGGCGACCAGGGCGCGCTGCTCGTTCTTGAAGTCCTCGTCGACCAGCTCGTCCTCGTCGACGTTGAAGACGTACAGGAAGGGCTTCGTCGTCAGCAGGTGCAGCTCGTGGAGCAGGCGGCCCTTCTCGGTGCCGGCCGTGATGCCCTGGGAGAAGAGCGTGTCGCCCGCCTCGAGGATCTTCTGGGCCTCCTCGACGGCGGCGAGGACCGCGACCTTCTCCTTCTGGAGGCGGGACTCCTTCGTCAGGCGCGGGACGGCCTTCTCGACGGACTGGAGGTCGGCCAGGATCAGCTCGGTGTTGATCGTCTCGATGTCGTCCTTGGGCGAGACCTTGCCGTCGACGTGGACGACGTTCTCGTCCTTGAAGGCGCGGATGACCTGGCAGATCGCGTCGGACTCGCGGATGTTCGCCAGGAACTTGTTGCCCAGGCCCTCGCCCTCGCTCGCGCCCCGCACGATGCCCGCGATGTCGACGAAGTCGACGGTGGCGGGGAGCAGCTTCTGCGAGCTGAAGATCTCGGCGAGCGTGTGCAGGCGGGGGTCGGGGACGCCCACGACGCCGACGTTCGGCTCGATGGTGGCGAACGGGTAGTTGGCCGCCAGCACGTCGTTCTTGGTCAGGGCGTTGAACAGGGTCGACTTGCCGACATTCGGCAGGCCGACGATTCCGATCGTGAGCGACACTTTGGCGACTTCCTGAAGTGAGGAGAGGGGCTGTGCGGGCGGGCCGGGAGTGGACCGATTCTCCAGTTTACGGGCGGGGCCGGGCGTCCCGTCACGGGTGCGGAGGAGGGGGCCGGCCGAGGGCCGAACGGTGCGGTTTCGGCCGTGTGTGGTCGAACGCAACGCCAAGGTCACCCAAAGCGCGTGTCCAACGCCCGAAAGAGTGCACCCGGCGACCTAGGTTGTCGGGGTGGAGCAGCACAGGACACGTACCCCGCAGCGCGCGCAGTCCCCGCAGGTTCAGCCCGCCCCGCCCGGCGGCCTCGGCGAGGTCACGGCCGCGGCCGGCTATCCGGTGACGGTCGCGGTCGCCCCTGCGCCGACGACGGGCCCGGGGCCGGCGGCGCGGGGTTCCCGCCCCGGCGGCGTTCCGCCCGTGGTCCTGGCGCTGCGCAGATTCCCCAACCCGCGGCTGACCGGCATCGGCGCCGGGCTCTTCGCGGCCCTGACCATGTTCCTGCTGGCCTGCGTGGACCAGTTGCTGTTCGGCGGTTCGGACATCGTGTACGGGCTGCTGTTCCTGCCCGTCAGCGCCCTGACCGCCCTCTGGGTGCGGCCCGCCGACCTGGTGACCGCCCCGATCATCGTGCCCATCGCCTTCGCGGTCGGCGTGATCCCGGTCGCCGGGGGCTCGGGCGGCTTCGGCGGGCAGGCGATGGCCGTGGTGACCGCGCTCGCCGTCCATGCCGGCTGGCTGTACGGCGGCACGCTCGTCGCGGGTCTCATCGCCTCCGTACGGAAGATCCGGCAGATGCGGGAGCGGCAGCGGCACCTGCTCAGGGCCGGCCGCGCCGCCCGCCGCCCCCGCACGTAGGAACCGCACATAGGAACCGCGCGGGGACTACTTGCCGGCGGCCGCCATGGCGGCGCCCACGATGCCCGCGTTGTTCTGCAGCTGGGCCGGGACCATCTCGGCCCGTACGTGTTCGATGAGCGGCAGGAACTTCTCCGCCTTACGGCTGACGCCCCCGCCGATGATGAAGAGCTCCGGCGAGAACAGCATCTCCACGTGGACCAGGTACTTCTGCACCCGGTGCGCCCAGTGCTGCCAGCTCAGGTCCTCGTCCTCCTTGGCCTTCGTGGAGGCGCGCTTCTCCGCGTCGTGGCCGTGCAGCTCCAGGTGGCCGAGCTCGGTGTTGGGGACCAGCTGCCCGTCGGTGAAGACGGCGCTGCCGATGCCCGTACCGAGGGTCAGCATGATCACCGTGCCCTTGCGGTCGCGGCCCGCGCCGAAGGTCATCTCGGCGACCCCGGCGGCGTCGGCGTCGTTGAGGATCCTGACGGGCTGCCCGATCCGGTCGCTGAGCAGCGCCCGGGCGTCGGTGTCGATCCAGCCCTTGTCCACGTTGGCCGCGGTCCTGGTGATACCGCCCGTGACGACTCCGGGGAACGTGATGCCGACCGGGCCCTGCCAGTCGAAATGGCCGACGACCTCGGCCACACCGTCGGCCACGCTCGTGGGCGTGGCCGGGTGGGGTGTCAGTACCTTGTGGCGCTCCTGCGCCAGCTCTCCGCGGTCCAGGTCCACGGGCGCACCCTTGATGCCCGAACCGCCGATGTCCACACCGAAGATCTCCATGTGATCCACGGTACGGGCAGGTGGCGGGGATCACTCCCCGGAAGGGCGATCCGGCGGACGTGCCAGGGGGCGCCCGACGGGGAGCCGGGCGCTCCGGCGCTACTCCGCGGCGAGCGCGGCCGCCTCGGCGCGCAGGTCGCGCCGGAGCTCCTTGGGCAGTGAGAAGGTGATCGACTCGTCGGCCGTCTTCACCGTCTCCACGTCGGCGTAACCCCGCTCGCCGAGCCACTCCAGCACCCCGTCGACCAGGACGTCGGGCACCGACGCGCCGGAGGTGAGGCCGACCGTGGTGACGCCCTCCAGCCAGGCCTCGTCGATCTCGTCGGCGAAGTCCACCAGGTGGGCGGCGGGCGCGCCGGCGTCCAGGGCGACCTCGACCATGCGGATCGAGTTGGAGGAGTTCTTCGAGCCGACGACGATGACCAGCTCGGCGTCCTCGGCCAGCTTCTTCACCGCGATCTGGCGGTTCTGCGTGGCGTAGCAGATGTCGTCGCTCGGCGGGGAGAGGAGGTTCGGGAACTTGTTCTTGAGCGCGCCGACGGTCTCCATCGTCTCGTCGACGGAGAGCGTGGTCTGGGAGAGCCAGACGACCTTCGACTCGTCGCGCACCTCGACGTTGGCGACGTCCTCCGGGCCGTCGACCAGCGTGATGTGGTCGGGCGCCTCGCCGCTCGTGCCGATGACCTCCTCGTGGCCCTCGTGGCCGATCAGGAGGATGTCGTAGTCCTCCTTGGCGTAGCGGACGGCTTCCTTGTGGACCTTGGTGACCAGCGGGCAGGTCGCGTCGATCGTGGCGAGCTTGCGCTCGGCGGCCTCCGCGTGGACGGTCGGGGCGACCCCGTGCGCGGAGAACATCACGATGGAGCCCTCGGGCACCTCCGCGGTCACGTCGACGAAGATCGCGCCCTTCTTCTCGAGCGTCTGCACGACGTACTTGTTGTGCACGATCTCGTGACGGACGTAGACCGGGGCACCGTACTGCTCCAGGGCTTTCTCGACGGCGATCACGGCGCGGTCCACACCCGCGCAGTAGCCACGGGGTGCGGCGAGCAGGACACGGCGGGCAGGCGTTGCAGTCATGCGTCCCATCGTAAGGCCGTATCGAACAGGCGCCGGGACGGTGTGGTGGTGAGACTGATGCGTACGCGGACCAGCGACGGAGGCTTCATGGCGGGGAGCAGTACGGAGAAGGGGAAGCTGCGGCGCACACTCGGGTTCCGGGACCTGGTGGTCTACGGACTGCTGTTCATCGCGCCGATGGCCCCGGTCGGGGTCTTCGGCACGCTGGACGCCAAGTCCGACGGGGCCGTGGCGCTGGTGTACCTGGTGGCGACGGTGGTGATGGCCTTCACCGCGTTCAGCTACGCCCAGATGGTGCGCGTGGCCCCGTTCGCCGGATCGGTCTTCGCGTACGCCCGTAAGGGGCTCGGGGAGGGCCCCGGGTTCATCGCCGGCTGGATGGCGATGCTCGACTACCTGCTCATCCCCGCCGTCGCGTACCTCTTCTCCGGGATCGCGATGAACGCGCTGGTCCCCGAGGTGTCGCGGTGGGTGTGGACGGCGATCGCGGTCGTCGTGACGACCCTGCTCAACCTCTGGGGCGTACGGGCGGCTGCCCGGGTGGGCTTCGCGGTGCTCGCCATGGAGATCGTGGTGCTGCTGGTGTTCGTGGTGTCGGCGGTGGTGGTGCTGGCCCGGGACGGGGCGGAGCGTGGCTGGCTGACGCCGCTCACCGGGGACACCGGGTTCTCGATGACCGCGGTGCTGGGGGCGGTGTCCGTCGCGGTGCTCTCCTATCTGGGCTTCGACGCGATCGCCTCGTTCGCGGAGGAGGTGACGGGGGGTTCGGCGAAGGTGGCGCGTGCGGTGCTGTTCTGCCTGGTGCTCGCCGGGGCCCTGTTCGTGGTCCAGTCGTATCTGGCGGCGCTGCTGGAGCCGGTGAGTTCGGCGGAGCTGGCCGCGGACCCGGTGAAGCAGGGGTCGGCGTTCTACGACGCGGTGGACGCCTCGGTCGGGACGTGGCTGCACGATCTGGTGGCCGTCAGCAAGGCGATCGGCGCGGCCTTCGCGGCGCTGGCCGGGCAGGCGGCGGCGGGCAGGCTGGTGTTCGCGATGGGCCGGGAGGGGCGGCTGCCGTCGTTCCTGTCCCGGGTCGACAGCCGGTCCGGGGTGCCGCGTGTCGCGATCGCGTGCGCCGCGGTCGTGACGCTGGTGGCGGCGGTGTGGGCGGCCCGGCGCGACGACGGCCTCGACCATCTGGTGTCGATCGTGAACGTGGGCGCGCTCACCGCGTTCGTGCTGCTGCACGCGTCGGTGGTCGGCTGGTTCGCCGTACGCCGGATGGAGGGGCCGCCGAGCTGGTTGCGCCACATCGTGGTGCCGGTGGTGGGCGCCGCCGTCCTGGTCGCGGTGATCCTGGAGGCGACGACGAGCGCCCAGCTGGTGGGTGTGTGCTGGCTGGGCATCGGGCTGGTGGTGCTCGCGGTGCAGTGGGGGCGGCGGGCGGCCTGATTGTCCTTACCGGCCGATACGCTCGCCCGTATGGCTCTCACTACGTCCCCGGAAGCCCCGCTGCCCGTCGGCGACGTGTCGCGGCTGATCGGCGGGTGGATCGACCGGCTCGGCGCGGTCTGGGTCGAGGGGCAGATCACCCAGCTCTCGCGCCGGCCCGGCGCCGGGGTGGTGTTCCTGACGCTGCGCGACCCGTCCCACGACATCTCGGTGAGCGTGACCTGCTTCCGGCAGGTCTTCGACCGGATCGCGGATGTGGTGACGGAGGGCGCCCGGGTGGTCGTCCTCGCCAAGCCCGAGTGGTACGCCCCGCGCGGCCAGCTGTCCCTGCGGGCCACGGAGATACGGCCGGTGGGCATCGGCGAGCTGCTGGTGCGGCTGGAGCAGCTGAAGAAGTCGCTGGCCGCCGAGGGGCTCTTCGCCCTGGACCGCAAGAAGCCGCTCCCCTTCCTGCCGCAGCTGATCGGCCTGGTCTCGGGGCGGGCGTCGGCGGCGGAGCGTGACGTCCTGGAGAACGCCAGGCGGCGCTGGCCGGCGGTGCGCTTCGAGGTGCGCAACACCGCGGTGCAGGGGGTCCACGCCGTGAACCAGGTGGTGCAGGCGGTCCAGGAGCTGGACGGGCTGCCGGAGGTCGACGTGATCGTCGTCGCCCGGGGCGGCGGCAGTGTCGAGGACCTGCTGCCGTTCTCCGACGAGGCGCTGATCAGGGCGGTGGCCGCGTGCCGTACGCCGGTGGTCTCCGCCATCGGGCACGAACCGGACTCCCCCCTGCTCGACCTGGTGGCCGACTTCAGGGCGTCGACGCCGACGGACGCGGCGAAGAAGGTCGTGCCGGACGTGGGCGAGGAGCTCGACCGCGTCCAGCAGCTCAGGGACCGCGCGCTGCGGACCGTGCGGGGGCTGATCGACCGGGAGGAGCGGGGGCTGGCCCACGCGCTGGGCAGGTCCTCCATGGAGCGGCCGCAGCGGATGGTGGACGAGCGGGAGGCGGAGGTCGACGCGCTGGTGGGGCGGAGCCGCAGGGTGCTCGGGCATCTGCTGGACCGGGCCGACTCGGAGCTCGCGCACACCCGGGCCCGGGTGGTGGCGCTGTCGCCCGCGGCGACGCTGGAGCGGGGTTACGCGGTGCTCCAGCGGCCGGACGGCCATGTGGTGCGCTCCCCCGCGGACGCCGGGGCGCCGGGCGAGGAGCTGCGGGCGCGGGTCTCCGAGGGCGAGTTCACCGTACGGGTCGCGGAGTGACGGCCCCGGGCGAGCTCGTGAGGGGCCGGGTTTGTCGGAGGCCGCGCATAGGGTGGTCGGCATGACGGACGACGGGACGACGACGGCTGCCGCGACGGGCACGCTCGGGTACGAGCAGGCGCGGGACGAGCTGATCGAGGTCGTACGCCGCCTGGAGGCGGGCGGCACGACGCTGGAGGAGTCGCTGGCCCTGTGGGAGCGCGGCGAGGAGCTGGCGAAGGTGTGCCGGCGCTGGCTGGAGGGCGCCCGGGCCCGGCTGGACGCGGCGCTGGCGCGCCCCGAGGAGGCCTCGGAGCCCGGCGGCACCTCGGAGTAGGGGCGGCCCGGGCGTTTCGCGGGGGCTTGTGCGGTGGATCACTCCGGAGCAGATTTAGTTGAAGTTTAATCTATTCCTCGGTTACGGTGATCGCATCGCTTGACCCGCACCGTCCGGAAGGTAACGCTCCAGATGTCCCTCGTTCTTGACCCCGCCGCCCAGGACCTCCTCTTCCGCGAGGCCCGCACTGCCAACACGTTCACCGACGAGCCGGTGACCGACGAGCAGGTCCAGGCGATCTACGACCTGGTCAAGTACGGCCCCACGGCCTTCAACCAGTCGCCTCTGCGCGTCATCCTGGTGCGTACGCCGGAGGGTCGCGAGCGTCTCGTGAAGCACATGGCCGAGGGCAACCGGCCGAAGACCACCGCCGCCCCGCTGGTCGCGCTCCTCGTCGCGGACCACGAGTTCCACGAGGAACTCCCGGCGCTCATGCCGCACTTCCCGCAGGCCAAGGACGCGTTCTTCTCCGAGCGCCCGGTCCGCGAGCAGTCGGCCGCGCTGAACGCCGCGCTGCAGGCCGCCTACTTCATCATCGGCGTCCGCGCCGCCGGTCTGGCCGCCGGCCCGATGACCGGCTTCGACGCCGCGGGCATCGAGAAGGAGTTCCTGGACGGCGACCACAAGCTCCTCATGGCCGTCAACATCGGCAAGCCGGGCGAGGACGCCTGGTTCCCGCGTCTGCCGCGCCTCTCCTACGACGAGGTCGTCACGACCGTCTGAGCCCCTGCCCGGGACGGCACGAGAGCCCCCGGACAGCACAGAGCCCCGCAACGCCGAGCGTCGCGGGGCTCTCGCGTGGTCGCGTGCGGCCCGTCAGGAAGCGGCGGGAGAGGCGGAGGCGTCGTCGGCGGAGGCCGTCTTCAGCGCGGCGGCCATCTCCGCCAGCCGGTCGGCGGGGGCGGAGCCGGTGACCACCGTCGTCACGCCCTCGGCATGCAGCACCAGCGCGTCGTACTTCGGCCCCTTCCAGACCTCCCAGGCCCGGCCCGAGACATCGCGCGTGCGGCCGGTGTTCTCGGCGTCCTGGCTGACCGCGGGGATGTACTTCTTCGCCGGGGTCGTCGACTGCTCCACGGCCACGTACTTGTCGTCCGGGTCGAGGAAGCCGAGGTGCCAGCCCGAGCCGTTCTGTCCCTCGTACGAGACGGAGGTCGGCTTCCAGCCCTCCGGCAGCCCGGCCGGGGCCGCCACCGGGTACGGCGCGGCGCGTCGGGCCGTCGCGAGCTCGACCCGGTAGTCGACCGCCTTGATCGGGTCGGCCTTGTCGTCGTGCGGAATGAAGATGTAGACGACGCCCGCCACTGCGGTGATCACGAGCATCGACAGGATCATGTCCCGGACGGTCTGCTTGCCTCGCTTGCTTGCCACGGACTCAATGGTGGCATGAGCCGCCGGGCGCCCGGCCAGCGGGCACCCGCTCATAAGTGACCCGCCCTGCTCATTTTATCGACCTACCGATAGAGTCACAGCACCCTCTTTTCCGGTCGTCGTCGTACAGAAAGGTGCGCTCCGATGTCCGAGCATCATCTGCCGTCCCAGCTCGAGGTCTCCCCGGAGGCCCCCGACCGCAACCTGGCCCTGGAGTTGGTGCGGGTCACCGAGGCCGCCGCCATGGCCGCCGGGCGCTGGGTCGGCCGCGGCGACAAGATCGGCGCCGACGGCGCCGCCGTGAAAGCCATGCGCACCCTCGTCTCCACCGTGTCGATGAACGGCATCGTCGTCATCGGTGAGGGCGAGAAGGACGAAGCCCCCATGCTGTTCAACGGCGAACGCGTCGGCGACGGCACCGGAGCCGAGGTCGACATCGCCGTCGACCCGATCGACGGCACCACGCTCAACGCCAAGGGCATGCCGAACGCGATCGCCGTCCTGGCCGCCGCGGACCGCGGCGCGATGTTCGACCCGTCCGCGGTCTTCTACATGGACAAGCTGGTCACAGGGCCGGAGGCGGCGGACTTCGTCGACATCAACGCGCCCGTGGCGGTGAACATCCGGCGCGTCGCACGGGCGAAGAACTCCGCGCCCGAGGACGTCACCGTCGTCGTCCTGGACCGCCCCCGGCACGACGGCATCGTCAAGGAGATCCGCGAGACCGGCGCCCGGATCAAGTTCATCTCCGACGGCGACGTGGCGGGCTCCATCATGGCCGCCCGGGAGGGCACCGGCGTCGACCTGCTGATGGGCATCGGAGGCACCCCCGAGGGCATCATCTCGGCGTGCGCCATAAAGTGCCTCGGCGGTGTCATCCAGGGCAAGCTCTGGCCCAAGGACGAGGCGGAGCGGCAGAAGGCGCTGGACGCGGGCCACGACCTGGACCGGGTGCTGTCGACCGACGACCTGGTCAGCGGCGACAACGTGTTCTTCGTGGCGACGGGGATCACCGACGGTGAGCTGATGCGCGGTGTGCGGTACCGCGCGGAGACGGCGACCACCGAGTCGATCGTGATGCGGTCCAAGTCCGGCACGATCCGGACGATCTCCTCGACCCACCGGCTGTCGAAGCTGCGCGCCTACAGCGCGATCGACTTCGACCGCGCCAAGTAGCCCAGGAGCGCATGGATGTGGGGGACGCCCGGCCGGGCGTCCCCCACATCCACGTACGGTCTCAGCCGGCTATCCGGCCTGTCGGCGCCGCGGCCTTGAGCTCCACGTCCCGCCTGCGGCGCCGGGCGAGCACCACACGGCGCTCGGCGGCGGTGAGGCCGCCCCACACCCCGTAGGGCTCGGGCTGCACGAGCGCGTGCTCCCGGCACTCCACCATCACCGGACATCCCGCGCAGACCTGTTTCGCGGCCTGCTCACGGGACAGCCGGGCAGCAGTCGGCTCCTTCGACGGGGCGAAGAACAGCCCGGCTTCGTCCCGGCGGCACACCGCCTCCGAGTGCCAGGGCCCCGCCTGGTCCTCCCGCGCGGGTGTGCGCTGGGACGGAACGGCGGCGACCTGCAGGGGCTGATGCGGCATGTGCAGCACGGTCCACTCCTGACGACGGCTTCGGCTTCGTGAGCGAGAGGCGATGCAGCACTCCCTACCCGCTGTACGCACGCCTATGCACTGAGTGGCGCCGCCGTCCGGCCCCCGCCGCGCCACCGTGTCGCCCGTTGGCCTGAATTCGCCGTGAACCGGCCACCCGGCCTCAGTGGCCGAGGTGCTTGCGCAACTGCTTGTGGAGATTGGTGATGAGCTTGCCACGCTTGGGCTTTGCCTCGACGGTCCCGAACACCGAGTAGCCGTTCACGACGACCACCGGGGCTTCCGGGTCGGTGGATTCCAGAGTGTCGACCTCGAAATTGCCGAAAATGCCCGTCCCGCTGCCGCGCAGCGAGATGTTCTCGGGGACCTTGATCTCGACGCTGCCGAAGATGGACGTCGCGTTGATGACGGTCAGACGCTGGCCGAACAGGGCCTCGGTCAGGTCGATCTCCACGCTGCCGAAGAGCGAGAACGCGTTCGTACGCCCGCCGACGCGCCAACGGCCCCTGCGGGTGGAGCTGCTGAAGACCGCCACCAGGTTCTCGGCGGGGCCGGTCGCCGCCTCGGGGCCGTAGCTGTAGGGCGAGGCGGCCGGCCGGGCCGCGCCGCCCGCCGCCGGCAGGTCCTGGACCAGCGGCTCCAGCTCGCCGACGGTCTTGGCCCGGTAGACGAGGTCGACCCGCTCGGCATGCTCCTCGGCGGTCAGCCGGCCCTCGGCCACGGCGTCCCGGAGGATGTCCGCGATCCGGTCACGGTCCGCGTCGGAGGCGCGGATTCCGGCGGGCGCGGGACCGGCCGGAGCGACGGGCTGCTGGGGCTGCTTCTCGAGGTCCACCGGCCCAGCGTACCCAAACGCGATAGATCGCGACCAGTACCTCTCCGGCCTTGCGCGGAATCGGCCGTACGGGATCAAGCGTTCCGGGGTGAGCCTTACCTCACAGGCCCGGCGCGTCGGCGGCGTTCTACCCTGGTGGATGCGCTGCCCAAGGGTGGTCAGCTGCTGTCGCCGAGTGAGGAATGGCCGTAATGCCAGAGTTTGCGTACTCCGATCTGCTCCCCCTGGGAGAGGACACCACGCCGTACCGGCTGGTGACCGCCGACGGCGTCTCGACCTTCGAGGCCGACGGCCGTACGTTCCTCAAGGTGGCTCCGGAGGCCCTGCGCACGCTGGCCGCCGAGGCCATGCACGACATCTCGCACTACCTGCGCCCCGCCCACCTGGCGCAGCTGCGCCGCATCGTGGACGACCCCGAGGCCTCGTCCAACGACAAGTTCGTCGCGCTGGACCTCCTGAAGAACGCGAACATCGCCGCCGCGGGCGTCCTGCCGATGTGCCAGGACACCGGTACGGCGATCGTCATGGGCAAGCGCGGGCAGAACGTGCTGACCGAGGGCGGTGACGAGGAGGCCCTGTCGCACGGCATCTTCGACGCGTACACCAAGCTCAACCTGCGCTACTCGCAGATGGCCCCGCTGACCATGTGGGACGAGAAGAACACCGGCTCGAACCTCCCGGCCCAGATCGAGCTGTACGCCACCGACGGCGGCGCGTACAAGTTCCTCTTCATGGCGAAGGGCGGCGGCTCGGCCAACAAGTCGTTCCTCTACCAGGAGACGAAGGCGGTCCTCAACGAGGCCTCCATGATGAAGTTCCTGGAGGAGAAGATCCGTTCGCTGGGTACGGCGGCCTGCCCGCCGTACCACCTGGCGATCGTCGTCGGCGGTACGTCGGCGGAGTTCGCGCTGAAGACCGCGAAGTACGCCTCCGCGCACTACCTGGACGAGCTGCCCGCCGAGGGCTCCCCGACCGGCCACGGCTTCCGGGACAAGGAGCTGGAGGAGAAGGTCTTCGAGCTGACGCAGAAGATCGGTATCGGCGCCCAGTTCGGCGGCAAGTACTTCTGCCACGACGTGCGGGTCGTCCGCCTGCCCCGGCACGGCGCCTCGCTGCCCGTCGCCATCGCCGTGTCCTGCTCGGCCGACCGCCAGGCCACCGCGAAGATCACCGCCGAGGGCGTCTTCCTGGAGCAGCTGGAGAAGGACCCGGCGCGCTTCCTCCCCGACACCACCGACGAGCACCTCGACGAGGCCGGCGGGGACGTCGTGGAGATCGACCTCAACCGGCCGATGGACGAGGTGCTGGCCGAGCTGACCAAGTACCCGGTCAAGACCCGGCTCTCGCTGACCGGCCCGCTGGTCGTGGCGCGCGACATCGCGCACGCCAAGATCAAGGAGCGGCTGGACGCGGGCGAGGAGATGCCGCAGTACCTCAAGGACCACCCGGTGTACTACGCGGGCCCGGCGAAGACCCCCGAGGGTTACGCCTCCGGCTCCTTCGGCCCGACGACGGCCGGCCGCATGGACAGCTACGTCGCGCAGTTCCAGGCGGCGGGCGGCTCCAAGGTGATGCTCGCCAAGGGCAACCGGTCCAAGCAGGTCACCGACGCGTGCGACGCGCACGGCGGCTTCTACCTCGGCTCGATCGGCGGCCCCGCCGCGCGTCTCGCCCAGGACTGCATCAAGAAGGTCGAGGTCGTCGAGTACGAGGAGCTCGGCATGGAGGCGGTCTGGCGGATCGAGGTCGAGGACTTCCCCGCGTTCATCGTGGTCGACGACAAGGGCAACGACTTCTTCACCGAGCCCGCCCCGGCGCCGACCTTCACCAGCATCCCGGTCCGCGGCCCCGGCCTCGGCTGACCGCACACCTGACGGAGGGGCGCGACCGGTGACGGGTCGCGCCCCTCCGGCGTGTCCGGAGGGGCACACGGCCGGGCAGCGGGTAGCAGAGGGAGCGGGGAATACGGCGGGCGCGGACCGTGCTCGCACCGGCAGGAGGTATGAACACCATGGGCGAACCGGCCGAGGACACGCAGTACCGCGTCGAGCACGACTCGATGGGCGAGGTGAAGGTGCCCGTCCACGCGAAGTGGCGGGCGCAGACACAGCGCGCGGTGGAGAACTTCCCCGTCTCGGGGCAACGGCTGGAGCGGGCCCACATCGAGGCCCTGGGCCGGATCAAGGCCGCGGCGGCCAAGGTCAACGCCGAGCTGAAGGTGCTGGATCCGGACATCGCGGACGCAATCCAGGAGGCCGCCGCGGAGGTGGTGGCGGGGCGCTGGGACGAGCACTTCCCCGTCGACGTGTTCCAGACGGGCTCCGGCACGTCGTCCAACATGAACACCAACGAGGTCGTGGCGACGCTCGCCACGGAGCGGCTGGGGCGCGAGGTCCACCCCAACGACCACGTCAACGCCTCCCAGTCGTCGAACGACGTGTTCCCGTCGTCGATCCACATCGCCGCGACCGCCGCCGTCACCGCGGACCTGATCCCGGCGCTCGAACACCTGGCTGCATCCCTGGAGCGGAAATCAGCCGAATTCTCGGAGGTCGTGAAGTCGGGCCGTACGCACCTGATGGACGCCACCCCCGTCACCCTGGGCCAGGAGTTCGGCGGTTACGCGGCGCAGATCCGCCACGGCGTCGAGCGGCTGCACGCCTCGCTCCCCCGGCTCGCCGAACTCCCCCTGGGCGGAACCGCGGTGGGCACGGGGATCAACACCCCGCCCGGCTTCTCCGCCGCGGTGATCGCCGAGGTCGCCCGCTCCACCGGGCTGCCGCTCACCGAGGCCCGGAACCACTTCGAGGCGCAGGGCGCCCGGGACGGGCTCGTCGAGGCGTCGGGCCAGCTCCGTACCATCGCCGTATCGCTCACCAAGATCTCCAACGACCTCCGCTGGATGGCCTCCGGGCCCCGCACCGGTCTGGCCGAGATCAGCCTGCCTGACCTGCAGCCGGGGTCCTCGATCATGCCGGGGAAGGTCAATCCGGTCATCCCCGAGGCCGTGCTGATGGTCGCGGCCCAGGTCACGGGCAACGACGCCACGGTCGCCGTCGCGGGAGCGGCCGGCAACTTCGAGCTCAACGTCATGCTCCCGGTGATCGCGAAGAACCTGCTGGAGTCGGTGCGGCTGCTCACCAACGCCTCCCGGCTGCTCGCCGACCGTACGGTCGACGGCATCACGGCCCATGTGGAGCGGGCCCGGCAGTACGCGGAGTCCTCGCCCTCGGTCGTGACCCCGCTGAACAAGTACATCGGCTACGAGCAGGCGGCGAAGGTCGCCAAGAAGTCCCTGGCCGACGGCACGACGATCAGGGAGACCGTGCTGGCCGGAGGATACGTCGAGCGCGGCGACCTGACGCTGGAACAGCTCGACGAGGCCCTGGACGTGTTGCGTATGACCCGACCCTGACGCGTAACGCACCGTGCGGGCGGGCGCGTCCCTAAGATCTCTTCATGACAGCGACGGAAGCGGGTACGGGAGCAGGCACCGGGGCGGGTGCGGGGGACGGCGGGCGCTGGTCGCCCGGGGACCGGATCCTCTGGCGCTACCGGGACAACGGAAGACCCCGTCCCGGCAACGGCCACGGCAACGCCGGTGGCAGTGGCGGTGGCGGTCAGGCGGTCCACATCTGCCGGCCGGTCACCGTCGTCCAGGACACCGACGAGCTACTGGCGGTGTGGATGGCGTCCGGCACCGAGTGCGTGAAACCCGTCCTCGCCGACGGCACCCAGGTGCACGCCGAGCCGCTCGCCACCCGCTACACACGCCCGCGCACGACGGTGCGCTCCCGGTGGTTCGGCTCGGGTGTGCTGAAGCTCGCCCGGCCGGGCGACCCCTGGTCGGTCTGGCTGTTCTGGGACCGCGGCTGGCTCTTCCGCAACTGGTACGTCAACCTCGAGGAGCCTCGCTCACGCTGGGCGGGCGGGGTCGATTCGCAGGACCATTTCCTGGACATCTCGGTACGTCCCGACCACAGCTGGGAGTGGCTCGACGAGGACGAGTTCGCACAGGCGCAGCGGGTCGGGCTGATGGACGAGGCCACCGCACGGCGGGTGCGGGAGGCGGGGCTGGCGGCCGTCGAGGTGATCCAGCGCTGGGGCACGCCGTTCAGCGACGGCTGGGAGCACTGGCGGCCCGACCCCCGCTGGCAGGTGCCCCCGTTGCCTGATGACTGGGACCGCACCCCTGCCCCCACGCCGCCGTGAGACCCTTGATGCACCCCAGGGGGGCAAACGTAGGATCGCCCTCCACGACCGCTCCGCCGGACCGATGTGCCACAACCGGCGTGACCGGCCAGGGGCCTGACCACCAGTCACCGCACGCACCGCATGAGTCGCACGGCCCACGGAGCCGGGCGGACCGTGCGTCGCACGAACCACTTACGAGGGGTGGAGACGTGTTCGCTGTCCGCTGCCCAGCCGCCGGAGGAACCCTTACCGGTCGACCTGGTGGCCGTACGGTTTCGGCCCCTTTTCCGAGGGCATCCGGTGACAGCCGTTGTTCTCACCGCTCTTGCCGGGGCACAGTGGCGCAGCCCCCCGAGGTGATTGCCTCATACAACCGGCCCGGACGGACGGAATCCCACGCGTGACGGAGCACCCCACCTCCCACGAAGGCCGGCAGCCCCTCGCCGCCCGGCCGCAGGAACGCGCCCGGCCCCGGCAGGAGGAGGCCCCGCCGGGCGCCGCTGCCACCGCCGCGATCCCCGGCCCTTCCCCGGTGCCTCACCCGGCGAAGGGCCCGGTCCCGGGCGCCGTACCGAGTCCGGCGCCCGGCCCCGATGCCGCCACGCCCGTCGCCGACACGCAGACGGTCAGCCGCCGCGAGGGGGACCGGCTGCGTTTCGTCGGCGCGGCGACCCGCCGGATCGCGCGCGGCATAGACCTGGACGAGATCGTGCTGGGCCTGTGCCGGGCAAGCGTGCCCACGTTCTCCGACGCCATACTCGTCTACCTCCGCGACCCGCTCCCGGTGGGCGACGAGCGGCCCGTCAGCCCCTTCGTGCTGCGGCTGCGGCGCACCGACCGGCTGCGGCTGGCCGACGAGGAGAGCGAGAGCGGGCCGGAGGGCGAGCGGCTGCGGCTGTCCGTCACCGACCCGCAGGCCGGGCTGCTGCCCGCCGCCGACCTGTGCGAGATCCGGGCGGGCGGGGCGCTCGCCGAGGTGCTGCGCGGGGTGCGGCCCGTCTTCGGGGACTCCGCTGCGGCCCGTGTCGCCCTGCCCGAGCTGCTGGGTGCCGGACGGACCGTGCCGACCGGGCACCGCGCGATCCTGGCTCCGCTGCGGGGCCGCCGCCGGGTGATCGGCGCCGCCGTCTTCCTGCGGGGCACGGACCGTCCGCCGTTCGAGGCGAACGACCTCCTGGTCGCGGCCCAGCTGGCCACGCACACCGCGCTGGGCA
Organism: Streptomyces sp. NPDC102451; assembly: GCF_044765485.1. Taxonomy (NCBI): domain Bacteria; kingdom Bacillati; phylum Actinomycetota; class Actinomycetes; order Kitasatosporales; family Streptomycetaceae; genus Streptomyces; species Streptomyces sp. NPDC102451. The sequence goes on from NZ_JBIWKD010000018.1 coordinate 20,731, forward strand.
TCGACAAGGCCGTGCTGTACGGCCGTGAGGCGTACATCGCCGACGAACTCCAGCGCACGATGCTCCCCGACTCCCTGCCGCAGCCCACCGGCGTACGCCTGGCCTCGCGCTACCTCCCGGCCGCCGAGACGGCCCGGGTCGGCGGGGACTGGTACGACGCGATCCCGCTGCCCGGCAGCAGGGTCGCCCTGGTCGTCGGTGACGTGATGGGGCACTCCATGACGTCCGCGGCGATCATGGGCCAGCTGCGCACCACCGCGCAGACCCTGGCCGGCCTCGACCTGCCCCCGCAGGAGGTCCTGCACCATCTGGACGAACAGGCGCAGCGGCTCGGCAGCGACCGCATGGCGACCTGCCTGTACGCGGTGTACGACCCCGTCGCCCACCGCATCACCATCGCCAACGCGGGCCATCCGCCGCCCGTGCTGCTCCACCTGGGCGGCCGGGCCGAGGTGCTGCGGGTGCCGCCGGGCGCACCGATCGGTGTCGGCGGGGTCGATTTCGAGGCGGTCGAGCTGGACGCCCCGGCGGGGGCCACGCTGCTGCTGTACACGGACGGTCTGGTGGAGTCCCGGCTGCGGGACGTCTGGACGGGCATCGAGATCCTGCGGGAGCGGCTCGCCGCCACCGCGCAGCTGACCGGCCCGGACCATTCGCCGCCGCTGGAGGCGCTCTGCGACGACGTGCTGGACATGCTCGGCCCCGGCGACCGGGACGACGACATCGCTCTGCTGGCCGCACGCTTCGACGGGATCGCGCCGAGCGATGTCGCGTACTGGTTCCTGGAGCCGGAGGACGCGGCGCCCGGCCGGGCCCGCAGGCTGGCCCGCAGGGCGCTGAGCCGGTGGGGTCTGGACGATCTCTCGGACGAGGTGGAGCTGCTGGTCAGCGAGGTGGTGACCAATGCCGTGCGCTATGCGGAGCGGCCGGTGACGCTGCGGCTGCTGCGTACGGACATCCTGCGCTGCGAGGTCGGCGACGACTCCCCGCAGCTGCCCCGGCAGCGGCGCGCCCGGGAGACGGACGAGGGCGGGCGCGGGCTGTTCCTGGTCAACCGGCTGGCCAGGCGGTGGGGGGCGACCCGGCTGTCGACGGGCAAGGTGGTCTGGTTCGAGATGGCCACTCCGTAGGGGTTCGTACCGTCTCCTCCCGTTTCACGTGTTGCCGACCTCCCGTCGGCGGAGTTGACTTCAGTCGTGAACGAAGCGACCTGACCGATACCCCACCCCGACGGGAGGACGCTCCTGACCCAGGAAGCCCAGAAGGTTCCGTACACCACGAACAATGCCGGGATCCCGGTGGAGAGCGACGAACACTCGCTCACCGTCGGACCGGACGGACCGGTGCTGCTCCAGGACCACTACCTAATCGAGAAGATGGCCCAGTTCAACCGTGAACGGGTCCCCGAACGCGTGGTCCACGCCAAGGGCAGCGGTGCTTACGGCACCTTCGAAGTGACGAACGATGTCAGCCAGTTCACCAAGGCGGATCTTTTCCAGCCGGGCAGGCGCACCGAGATGCTCGCCCGCTTCTCCACCGTCGCCGGTGAGCAGGGGTCGCCCGACACCGGCGTGACCCCGTGGATTCGCACTGAAGTTCTACACGGAGCACGGGAACTACGACCTGGTCGGCAACAACACGCCGGTCTCCTCACGGACGGTGACGTCCACCGCCGTGACCTGTTCGAGTCGATCGAGCGCCGTGATTTCCCGAGCTGGACCCTGAAGGTCCAGATCATGCCGTTCGACGACGCTCCGGACTACCGGTTCAACCCGTTCGACCTGACCAAGGTGTGGCCGCAGGGCGACTACCCGCTGATCGAGGTCGGCCGGATGACGCTGAACAAGAATCCCGAGGACTTCTTCGTCCACATCGAGCAGGCCTCGTTCGAGCCGTCGAACATGGTCCCCGGGATCGGTCCCTCGCCCGACAAGATGCTGCTCGGCCGGCTGTTCTCGTACCCGGACACCCACCGGTACCGGATCGGGCCGAACTACCAGCAGCTGCCACCGAACCGGCCGCGTTCGGCCGTCCACTCGTACGCGAAGGACGGACCCATGCGGTACGAGCCGTCTCGCACCGGGGCGGTCTACGCGCCGAACTCGTACGGCGGGCCGGCGGCCGACACCGAGCGCTACGGCGACCCGGCGGGCTGGGCCTCGGCGGGCGAGATGGTCCACGAGGCGTACAAGCTGCGCAGCGAGGACGACGACTGGGGGCAGCCCGGCACCCTGGTGCGCGAGGTGCTGGACGACGCGGCGCGCGAGCGGCTCGTCTCCAACATCGCCGGGCATCTGCTGGACGGCGTGAGCAAGCCGGTCCTGGAGCGTGCCGTGCAGTACTGGCGCAACGTGGACAAGGGTCTCGGTGACCGTGTCGCGACGAAGGTCAACGGCGGCTGACGCCGGACACGGCTGAGGGGCGGGTGCCGGCCGGCACCCGCCCCTCAGCCATCCGCCCCTCAGCCGTCGCTACTGCCCCAGCAGGCTGTCGCTGCCCGGGCGCTCGCCCGGCGGCTGGTCCCCGTCGTCGGGGTCCTTCGTGGCGCTGGGACTCCCGCTCGGCTCCCCGGAAGGGGTCTCGCTCGGCGTCTCGGCCGGCGGCGACTCCTCGCCGGCTGTCTCGCTCGGCGACTCGGTGGGCGTCTCGGGCTCCTCGGAGGGGGTCTCCGACGGCTCCTCGGTCTCGGACGGGGTGGTGGAGGGGGTCTCGGTCACCGCCGTCTCACCGCTCTCCACGCCCTCCAGGTCGAAGGTGGCGTCCGAACCGCCGCCGAGTGCGCCCAGGGTGTAGTCCGCCCAGATCTTCGCGGGGAATCCGCCGCCGTTGGCCCGGCCGGAGTTGGCCGTGCCGGTGAGGCTGACCTGGCCGCCGCCCTCCTTGGTCGACTCGCCGTACAGGGCGACGACGGTCGTGAGCTCCGGGGTGTAGCCGGCGAACCACGCCGCCTTGTTGTTCTCCGACGTGCCCGTCTTGCCCGCCGCGTCGTAGGCGGAGGTGTTCGCCTCGTGCCCCGAGCCGACGTCGACGACCTCGGTCAGCGCCTGCGTCACCGTGTCCGCGGACGCCCGGCTGATCACCTGGCTGCCCACCCCGTCGACGGGCTCCATGGTGCGGTCGCGGTGCTCGGCGGACTTCACGATGGTCGGGGTGACCTTCTTGCCGTGGTTGTCGAGCGTGGCGTAGACGCCGGCCATGTCCCACGTCGAGGCGTTCATGGTGCCCAGGGTGATCGCGGGGCGCTCGGGGAAGTTCTCGTCCGGCACGCCCAGGTCGAGGGCGGTCCTCTTCACCGCGGCCGGGGTGACGTCGACGACCATCTGCGCGAAGACCGAGTTGATCGACTTGTCCATCGCCGTCCGGACGGTCGGGCTGTCGTAGCTGCGGTCGTCCTCGTTCTCCGGGGCGAACGGGGTGTCGCTGCCGACGACCGGGCGCTTGCTGGTGCCGTCGTAGACCGTGTTCAGGCCGATCAGGTCGCCGTCCTGGGTGGTCGATTCGTTCTCCAGCGCGGAGGCGAGCACCAGCGGCTTGAAGGTGGAGGCCGGCTGGTAGTCCCGGCGGGTGGCGTTGGAGATGTAGTGCTCGGTCGCGCCGACACCGCCGTACAGCGCGACGACCTTCCCGGTCTTCGGGTCCACGGACGTGGCACCGGCCTGGACGGTCGAGTCGACCTTGTTGTTCTTGCGGTCGAGCTGGTCCTCCAGCTGCTGGTCGACCGACTTCTCCAGCTGCTTCTGCCGCTTCTTGTCGATGTTGAGGGTGATCGTCCAGCCGCCGGCCTCCCGCATCTCCTCGGTGATGCCCTGGCGCTCCATCTCGCGGTTCGCGGCCTCGACGAGATAGCCGGTCTGGCCCTCCATGCCCGGGGCCGCCTTGGGCGCGTCCGGGACGGGGAACGTCAGCTTGTCCCGCTCGGCCCGGTCCAGCCAGCCCTCGTCGACCATGTTGTTCAGCGTGTAGGCCCAGCGCTCCTTGACGAGCTTCTTGCCGGTGGGCGTGGCGTTCGCCCAGTCGTACTGGCTGGGCGCCTGGAGCAGGGCCGCGAGATAGGCGCCCTGGGAGGTGTCGAGGTCCTTGGCGTCCACACCGTAGTAGGCCTGGGCCGCCGCCTGGATGCCGCTCGCGCCACGTCCATAGTAGACGGTGTTGAGGTACCCGGCGAGGATGTCGTCCTTCTTCATGCGCTGGTCGACCTTGAGGGAGATCACCAGCTCCTTGAGCTTGCGGCTGACCGTCTGGTCCTGCGTGAGGTAGTAGTTCTTCACGTACTGCTGGGTGATCGTGGAGCCACCCTGCTTGCCCTTGCCGGAGAGGGTGTTGAGCAGGCCTCGCGTGGTGCCCTTGAGGTCGACGCCCTGGTCCCGGTAGAAGGACTTGTTCTCGGCGGCGACGAACGCGTGCTGGACCTTCTTCGGTACGACGCCGAGGTCGACTATCTCGCGGTTGACACCCTTGCCGGTCCGAGCCAGGAGCGTGCCGTCGCTGTACTTGTACACGTTGCTCTGCTTCTGGGCCTGGGCGTTGGCCTCAGGCACGTCCACGTAGACGTAGAGCGCCGCGAAGGCGCCCATCACGAGCAGGCAGAGCCCGAAGAAGGTGCCCAGCATCTTCCGCCAGGTGAAGAGCCGGCGTATGCCACCGCCCCTGGCGGCCCGGCGCGCTTCCCGCCCCTGGGCTCGTCGCGCTTCCGCTCGACCCATCGCTGTGGTGCTCCTGTTCTTCTGCTCGTACCGCTCCGGCCAGTCAGACCTGCCAGCTAACACCGAAAGCCTGGACAAAAGACAAGCGATCCGGCCTTTTCCGGACGTGAGAATCAGCACCCGGTTCTGAAGGAACCGACTCACGAGAGGTGCGCAAGGTTGCGAGGGGCGTTAATGTGTAATCACATTGCTAGCGCGGTGATAAGCCGCACGGAACGGGGGGACCCATGTCCGCACCGCACGACCTTCCCGGCGCCACCGGCCCCGGCGCCGAACTGACGCCTGACACGCCCGAGATGCCCGCGCCCCAGGTCAGGGAGGTGACCGCCCACTCCATCCCCGGCGGTCTCGGCCTGCTGCTCACGGTCCTCGGGGTCTTCCTCGGCGTGGCCCTGGCCATCATCGGCGGCGTTCTCGGCTCCGACGGCCACAACGGAGTCGGCATACCGCTCTTCATCCTCGGGCTGCTCCTGACCATCGCCTCCTTCTTCTGCATGAGCGGTGTGAAGATGGTCGCTCCGGGCGAGGCCCGGGTCATCCAGCTCTTCGGCCGCTACGTCGGCACGATCCGCGCGGACGGCCTGCGCTGGATCAACCCGCTGACGTCCAGCCGCAAGATCTCCACCCGGGTCCGTAACCACGAGACGGCCGTCCTGAAGGTCAACGACGCCTACGGCAACCCGATCGAGCTCGCGGCGATCGTCGTCTGGAAGGTCGAGGACACCGCGCAGGCGCTCTTCGAGGTGGACGACTTCCTGGAGTTCGTGGCCACCCAGACCGAGGCGGCCGTCCGGCACATCGCGATCGAGTACCCGTACGACGCCCACGAGGAGGGCGGGCTCTCCCTGCGGGGCAACGCCGAGGAGATCACCGAGAAGCTCGCGGTGGAGCTCACCGCGCGGGTGCAGGCGGCGGGCGTCCGCATCATCGAGTCCCGCTTCAGCCACCTCGCGTACGCCCCCGAGATCGCCTCGGCGATGCTCCAGCGGCAGCAGGCGGGGGCGGTCGTCGCGGCGCGTCAGCAGATCGTCGAGGGCGCGGTGGGCATGGTCGAGATGGCGCTGACCCGGATCGCGGAGCAGGACATCGTCGAGCTCGACTCCGAGCGGAAGGCGGCCATGGTCAGCAACCTGATGGTGGTGCTGTGCGGTGACCGTGCGGCGCAGCCGGTCCTGAACACGGGGTCGCTCTACCAGTGACCGACGACGCGGCTCCTCCTCCCGACCGGGGGGCCCGGCGCGGGCCCACCCGTAAGCAGATGCTGCTGCGGCTCGATCCGGCGGTGCACGATGCGCTGGCTCGGTGGGCCTCGGACGAGCTCCGCAGCGCGAACGCGCAGATCGAGTTCCTGCTGCGGCGGGCGCTGTCGGAGGCGGGCCGGCTTCCGGGCGGGGCGTCCCCGATCGCCCGCCGGGGGCGGCCCCCGAAGAGCGCGCCGCCGGAGCCACCGCCGGAGTGACTCTCCCGGCCCGCCCATTCAAGCCCCGCCGGCGATTGAGGCGCGGGGGTCCGGGGGCGGAGCCCCTGGTGGCCCGCACTCCGGGCCCGGGTGTCCTCAATCGCCGGACGGGCTTGAATTCGCCCCCTGCGTCCCGGGCGCCGGGGGCGTATACATGCCGGGTATACACAACGTGTACAGTGCGGGGCATGTCAATCGGTCACACCCTCCTCGGGCTCCTGGAGTCCGGCCCCCGCCACGGTTACGACCTCAAGCGCGCCTTCGACGAGAAGTTCGGGCACGATCGTCCCCTGCACTACGGGCAGGTCTACGCGACCATGTCCCGCCTGCTCAAGAACGGGCTCGTCGAGGTCGACGGGGTCGAGACGGACGGCGGCCCCGAGCGCAAGCGGTACGCCATCACGGACGCGGGCATCACCGACGTCGCCACCTGGCTGGCGCAGCCCGAGAAGCCGGAGCCGTACCTCCAGTCGACCCTGTACACCAAGGTCGTCCTGGCCATGCTCACCGGCCGCAGCGCCGCCGACGTACTGGACGCCCAGCGCTCCGAGCACCTGCGCATGATGCGCATCCTCACCGACCGCAAGCGCAAGGGTGACCTCGCCGACCAGCTGATCTGCGACCACGCCCTGTTCCACCTGGAAGCCGATCTGCGGTGGCTGGAACTGACCGCCGCACGGCTCGGCAAGCTCGCCGAGGTGGTGGCCCCGTGACCCCCGCCGGCTCCCTGCTCGCCGCCCACGACCTGCGCAAGACCTACGGGTCGACACCCGCGCTCGACGGCGCCTCGTTCTCCGTCCACCCCGGCGAGGTCGTCGCCGTGATGGGCCCCTCCGGCTCCGGCAAGTCGACCCTGCTGCACTGCCTCGCCGGGATCATCACCCCCGACTCCGGCACCATCACCTACGCGGGCCGGGACCTGTCCGCGATGTCCGACGCCGAGCGCAGCGCCCTGCGCCGCAGCGATTTCGGCTTCGTGTTCCAGTTCGGCCAGCTCGTCCCCGAGCTGACCTGCGTGGAGAACGTGGCACTGCCGCTCCGGCTGAACGGCACCCGGCGCAAGGCCGCCGAGCGCACCGCACTGGAGTGGATGGAGCGTCTGGAGGTCGAGGACCTCGGGGCCAAGCGCCCCGGCGAGGTCTCCGGCGGCCAGGGCCAGCGCGTCGCCGTGGCCCGTGCGCTGGCCGCGTCCCCGAAGGTGGTCTTCGCCGATGAGCCGACCGGCGCCCTCGACTCCCTCAACGGCGAGCGCGTCATGCAGCTGCTCACCGAGACGGCCCGGTCCGCCAACGTCGCCGTGGTCCTGGTGACCCACGAGGCCCGTGTCGCCGCCTACTCCGACCGCGACGTCACCGTGCGCGACGGCCGGGCCCGCGACCTGGAGCACGCCATATGACGCTGCTCGACGAGAAGCGGACCCCGACACCCGCACCCGCACCGCCGGCCCGCCCCTCCCGCACCCCGCCCTGGCTGCGCGACCTCGCCCTCGGCGTCCGCTTCGCCGTCGGCGGCGGCCGCGAGGGCTGGACCCGCACCCTGCTCACCGCCGTGGGCGTCGGCCTCGGGGTGACGCTCCTGTTCCTCGCCGCCTCCGTGCCGCACGCGCTCGACGCGCGCAACGCCCGCGACCAGGCCCGCAGCGAGACCAAGATCTCCGAGAACCCCGACGCGCAGGGGAAGAAGTCGGACAGCTCGGTCCTGCGGATCTCGGCGGACTCCGAGTACCACGACCGCACCATCACCGGCTATCTGATGCGCGCCGAGGGCGACCACCCGGTCCTCCCGCCGGGCATCGACGCCATGCCGGCGGCCGGCGAGATGGTGGCCTCCCCCGCCCTGAAGGACCTGCTGGACTCCCCGGACAACGCCCTGCTCAAGGAGCGTTTTCCGTACGAGGTGACCGGCACGATCGCGGACGAGGGGCTGCGCTCACCCGGCGAACTGTGGTTCTACGCAGGCAGCGACACCCTGACCACGGCCGCGGGCGGCCACCGGCTCACCGGATACGGCGACCCCGGCCCGAACCCACCGCTCGCCCCGCTGCTCATCGTGCTGGTGATCATGGTCTGCGTGGTGCTGCTGGCACCCGTCGCCATCTTCATCGCCACCGCCGTACGCTTCGGCGGCGACCGCCGCGACCGCCGGCTCGCCGCCCTGCGCCTGGTCGGTACGGACATCCGGTCGACCCGCCGGATCGCGGCCGGCGAGGCCTTCTTCGGCTCACTGCTCGGCCTTCTCGTCGGACTGGCACTGTTCCTGACAGGACGCCAGTTCGTCGGCTACGTGGAGATCTGGGACGTCAGCGCCTTCCCCGCCGACCTCGCCCCCGACCCGCGGCTGTGCCTGCTCATCGCACTCGCCGTCCCGCTGACCGCGGTGCTCGTCACGCTGACCGCGATGCGCTCGGTGGTCATCGAACCGCTCGGGGTCGTACGCAACAGCCGGGCCCGCAAGCGCCGCCTGTGGTGGCGGCTGCTGTTCCCGCTCGCGGGGCTCGGCGTGTTCGGGCTCACCGGCAAGGCCGGCGAGTACCAGGTCGTGAACCCGTACGCCATCGCCGGCGGCGCGGTCCTGGTCCTCGTCGGGCTCGCCCTGCTGCTGCCGTGGCTGGTCGAAGCCTGCGTGAACCGGCTGCGCGGCGGCCCGGTGCCCTGGCAGCTCGCCACCCGCAGGCTCCAGCTGAGCAGCGGAGCGGCCTCCCGCGCGGTGAGCGGCGTCACCGTGGCGGTGGCCGGCGCGGTGGCCGTGCAGATGCTGTTCGCCGCGATGAACGCCGACTTCAACAAGGCCACCGGGCAGGACACCACCCGCGCCCAGTTCTACGCCTCGTCGGAGCAGGTCAGCGGCGACGCCGCCGTGCGGACGATCAAGGAGTTCCGCGCCACCAGGGGCGTCACCCAGGTCATCGGCATGGTCGAGGCGTACGCCACCAAGCCGGGGAAGTACTCCGAGGACGACATCCAGCCCACCACCTCCTTCAGCGTCGGCGACTGCGCCACCCTGCGCGAGGTCGCCCGCATCGACTCCTGCGAGGACGGCGACACCTTCGTGGTGCACCCCAGGGGCGACAAGGACATGGCGGACTGGATGGACCAGACCGCCCGCAAGGGCGAGGTGGTCCAGTTCGACTCGGGCAGCAGCAAGTCGCTGCGCTGGACGCTGCCGGCCGACGCGAAGACCGTGACGAGCCGCAAGGACCCGGTCGGCGAGGACCGCTGGGGGATCATGGTCACCCCCGGGGCGATCGACGCGACCACCCTGCCGGGCGCGATCACCGTCTCGCAGATCCGCATCGACGACAGCGTCCCGGACGCCGCCGAGTACGTACGCAACACGGCGGCCCGCATCGACCCCGGCATGCGCCTGGTGACCATGATGTCCGTCGAGCGCGACCGGCAGTACGCCAGCATCCAGACCGGCCTCCAGGTGGGCGCGACCGCCACCCTGCTGCTGATCGCCGCGTCCATGCTGGTCTCCCAGCTGGAGCAGCTCCGTGAGCGCAAGCGGCTGCTGTCGGTCCTGGTCGCCTTCGGCACCCGACGGGTCACCCTCGGCTGGTCGGTGCTGTGGCAGACGGCGATCCCGGTGGTCATCGGCCTGCTGGTCGCGGTGGCCGGCGGTCTCGCCCTCGGCGCCACCCTGTGCTGGATGATCGACAAGGAGGTCTCGGACTGGTTCCTGTTCCTGCCGTTGGCAGGTGCGGGCGCGGCCCTCATCCTCCTGGTCACCCTGCTCTCCCTGCCGCCGCTGTGGCGCATGATGCGCCCCGACGGGCTGCGCAGCGAATAGCGTCCGGGCGGCCGGCCGGACCCGTGGTCTCAGGTCCGGCCGGCCGCCGCCACGCGTACCGGCAGTGCCTCCATCGCACCGCGCAGCGCGACGGCGAGCTCCTCGAACTCCTCGTGGCGCGCCGAGCCCGTCCGCACGGCCAGCGCCACCCGCCGCGAGGGCGCCGGCCCCTTGAAGTAGCCGGTGGACAGCGCCTCGTTCCGCCCGGTCTCCACCGCCACCGCCGTACGCGGCAGCAGCGTCACCCCGAGCCCGCCCGCGACGAGCTGGACCAGGGTGGAGAGCCCGGCCGCGGTCGTCGTCACCGGCGCCCCCTGGGTGCGCCCCGCCTCCCGGCAGACGTCCAGCGCCTGGTCGCGCAGGCAGTGCCCCTCGTCGAGCAGCAGCAGCGGCAGGTCGCGCAGCGTCTCGCGCGGCAGGCCGGTGCGCCCGGCCAGGTGGTGCTCCTTCTCCATGACGAGCACGAAGTCCTCGTCGAACAGCGGAAGTTCCGTGACCCCGGGCATCCCGAGCGGCACCGCGAGCAGCAGCAGGTCCAGCCGGCCGGCCGCCAGCCCCTCCAGCAGCGAGGAGGTCTGCTCCTCGTGGACCTGGAGGTCCAGGTCCGGGTAGCGCTCATGGACCAGCCGGAGCACGGCGGGCAGCAGATACGGCGCGACCGTCGGGATCACGCCGAGCCTGAGCACCCCGGTGAACGGCGCGCGCACCGCCTCGGCCTCCTCCATCAGCTCCCCGAGCGCCTCCAGCACCACCCGGCTCCGCACCGCGAGGCGCTCCCCCGCGGGCGAGAGCAGCACCTTCCGCGTCGTACGCTCGATGAGCTGGACACCCAGTGCCACCTCCAGCGCGGACACCGCTCCGGAGAGTGCCGGCTGACTCATCCCGATTGCTGCCGCCGCGTCCCGGAAGTGGAGATGTTCCGCCACGGCCGCGAAGGCGCGCAGCTGCGAGAGGCTGGGCTGCTTGGCCCGCATAGTCTGATTTACGTACGCCACTGATAGGCACCTCCGATCATCCCGACCGAGTGTAGCTATTTCTGTGATCAATGCACTCTGTGCCAAGGTGGGGGCAGTCCAACCCCCAGGAACGCCCCCAAAAGGGAATTTCCTATGCAGCAAGGAGTGCGCGTGCTCACTGTCGGTGACAAGTTCCCCGAGTTCGACCTGACCGCTTGCGTGTCGCTGGAGAGCGGCAAGGAGTTCGAGCAGATCAACCACAAGACCTACGAGGGTCAGTGGAAGATCGTCTTCGCGTGGCCGAAGGACTTCACCTTCGTGTGCCCCACCGAGATCGCCGCCTTCGGCAAGCTGAACGACGAGTTCGCCGACCGTGACGCGCAGGTCCTCGGCTTCTCCGGTGACTCCGAGTTCGTGCACCACGCCTGGCGCAAGGACCACCCGGACCTGACCGACCTGCCCTTCCCGATGCTGGCCGACTCGAAGCACGAGCTCATGCGTGACCTCGGCATCGAGGGCGAGGACGGCTTCGCGCAGCGCGCCGTCTTCATCGTCGACCAGAACAACGAGATCCAGTTCACGATGGTGACCGCCGGTTCCGTGGGCCGTAACCCCAAGGAGGTCCTGCGGGTCCTCGACGCCCTGCAGACCGACGAACTGTGCCCCTGCAACTGGACCAAGGGCGAGAACACCCTCGACCCGGTCGCCCTCCTCTCGGGCGAGTGAGCTGATACGACATGGCACTCGATGAACTGAAGTCCGCCATACCGGACTTCGCCAAGGACCTGAAGCTGAACCTCGGTTCGGTCATCGGCAACAGCGAGCTCCCCCAGCAGCAGCTGTGGGGCACCGTGCTGGCCTGCGCGATCGCCTCGCGTTCGCCGAAGGTGCTGCGCGAGCTGGAGCCGGAGGCCAAGGCCAACCTCTCCGCCGAGGCGTACACCGCGGCGAAGTCGGCCGCCGCCATCATGGCGATGAACAACGTCTTCTACCGCACCCGGCACCTGCTGTCGGACCCCGAGTACGGGAACCTCCGTGCGGGCCTGCGGATGAACGTCATCGGCAAGCCCGGCGTGGAGAAGGTCGACTTCGAGCTGTGGTCGCTCGCCGTCTCCGCGATCAACGGCTGCGGCCAGTGCCTGGACTCCCACGAGCAGGTGCTGCGCAAGGCGGGCGTCGACCGTGAGACCATTCAGGAAGCCGTCAAGATCGCCTCGGTGATCCAGGCGGTCGGCGTGACCCTCGAAGCCGAGGCCGTGCTCGCCGAGTAGTACCCCGTGAACGAGAAGGGCCCCGAGGACGACCGACCGTCCCCGGGGCCCTTCTTATGTCACTTTCCCGGCTCGTCCGCCGGGTGCTCCGGCCGCTCGTCCCCGCCCGCGGGCTCCTCCGCCTGCCGGGCCGGGGGCGGTTCGGTGGGCGGTATGGCCGACAAGGCCGTGGCGCCGTGCGGCCCCGGCCCCTGGAGCACGGCCGGGTCCTGTCCGTACGAGCGCAGATAGCCGACCACCGTGTTGGTCACCGCGACCAGCGGTACGGCGACGACCGCGCCGCCGATGCCGGCGACCATGCCGCCCGCCGCGACGGACAGCACGACGGCCAGCGGGTGGACGCGTACGGCGCGGCCGAGGATGAAGGGCTGCAGGATGTGGCCCTCGATCTGCTGGACGGCGAGCACGACGATCAGCACCATCAGCGCGGTGAACACGCCCTGGGTGACGAGCGCGACGACCACCGCGAGGGCTCCGGAGACCACCGCGCCGACCAGGGGGATGAACGCGAAGAGGAAGATGAAGACGGCGAGCGGCACCGCCATCGGCACATCGAGGAAGTAGATCCCCAGCCCGATGAAGATCGCGTCGATCAGGGCGACGATCACCGTGCCCCGCACATAGGCGGTCAGCGTGCGCCAGGCGCGCGGTCCGGCGCCGGCGACGCCCGGCCGGGCCTGGGCGGGGACCAGTTTGAGCACCCACTGCCAGATGCGCTTCCCGTCGTACAGCAGGAAGAGCGTCGAGAACATCGCCAGCAGCATCCCGGTGAGGACCTCCACCATCACGGTGACGCCCTGGAGCCCGGCGGAGGTGATCTCCTCGGTGTTGGTGCCGATGGTGTCGCTGAGGTTCTTCGCGATGTCGTTGATCTGCGACTCGGTGACGTGGAACGGGCTGTCGAGGAGCCAGCGCTTCAACTCGTCGATGCCGTCGCGCACCTTGTCGGAGAGCGTGTCCAGGTTGTCCATCACCTGCCACACGACGAACCAGCCCACCAGGCCCATCACGACGAAGCCGAGCACCGCCGTGACCGCGGTGGCCAGACCGCGTGGCAGCCCGGTCCGCCTCAGCCGTACGACGGTCGGCTGGAGCAGCGCGGTCACCAGCAGGGCGGCGACGAACGCGAGGACGACCAGCTGGACGGCGCTGATGATCCGCATGAGCACCCAGAGCGTGCCGGCGAGGACCAGCAGTCGCCAGCCCGCCTCGGCCGCCACCCGCATCCCCCAGGGGATCGCGGCCACCGGGTCGGGTTTCGCCGCCACGGAGGGGGCGTAGGCGGGCGGGGCGGGCACCTGTTCGGCGACGACCGTGGAGAGCGTCGACGACGAGCCGCTCACGGCATCCGCGTCGGCTCTGCGCTCGTCCTCGGCGCGGCGTTCTTCCAGGCGCGCCCCGATCTCGGTGAGTTCGGCGCCCAGCCGGCCGAGCCACCCCGGAAGTTTCGACATGGATCTTCCCTTCCCCCGTCCGCTCCCCGCACGCCCCCCGGAGCTCTCCGGGTCGACCGTACACGCGGGAAGCCCCGCACCGTAGGACGGTGCGGGGCTTCCCGGAGTTGAGCGAACCTCGCGGGGTTCTAGTACCAGTTGTTGGCCTGCCAGAAGGACCAGGCGCCGCACGGGCTGCCGTAGCGGCCGTCCATGTAGCTGAGGCCCCACTTGATCTGGGTGGCCGGGTTGGTCTGCCAGTCGGCACCGGCGGACGACATCTTGGAACCGGGCAGCGCCTGGACCAGACCGTACGCGCCCGAGGAGGGGTTGGACGCCTGGTAGTTCCAGCTCGACTCGTGGTTCACGATGTTGCTGAAGCACTGGAACTGGTCGGCCGGGATCATCTGGCGGGCCATCGCCTGCACGTCGGCCACGCTGTAGGAGCCCTGCGCCGAGAACGAGGTGGCGTCGCGGACGGCGGACCGGCTCGCCCGGTCGGCCTCCTTCTTCGCCTGGCGATCCGCCTCCAGCTTGTCCTCGGCCGCCTGCTTCTTCGACTTGGCGTCCTTGGCGGCCTGGATGCGGGCCGTCTCCTCGGCCGACTTCTTCGCCGCCGCGTCGGCCGCGGACGCCTGGGCGTCGGCCTGCTGCGTCAGCGAAGCGGTCTGAACCTGGGCCTGCTGGCCCGCGGGGATGTCTGCGAGCAGCGTGGTGTCGGCTGCGGCCGCCTCGAAGTTGTTGTCGTCGGCAGCGGGAGTGCTGCCCGACGCAACGCCCACGACGGCGCCTACGGTGGTTACGGCGGTGGCGGATGCCACGGCGAACCCCCGGACCGAGATCCGGCTCACACGGTGTCCTTCCAGCATCGCCCGCTTAGGTGACCTCGCGGGCGCAATCGTGCCCCTGACACTGGCCTCCCTACTGCTTGGGTCACGGGAGGCACGGGCCCGGTGGGCGACTTCCTCACGGAAGCGCCGCGTGGTGCTCGCGGGCGGCATACGGACGGCGATTGTTGAGTTGTGTGGTGCGTGGCGCCTCTGGAGGTGCCCAAGTGCCGTATGCGGGGCCTGACGGAAGCAAGACTCTGCCGGACGGACACGGCCCGTTGCAATTCTGTGTTGCGTGGGAAAGGTCACACCCCGTTTGGCGCACCACTTTTTCGGAAATGACGGCGCAGCACAATGCCGCCCGGCTAAGCTCCTTGGCTCGCCGGGCGGCATCTATGGGGTGTTACGGGTCAGATGTGACCGTCCTCCAGCATTTCGGTCACCAGTGCGGCGATCGGCGAGCGCTCGGAGCGGGTGAGCGTGACGTGCGCGAAGAGCGGATGCCCCTTCAGTTTCTCGACCACGGCGACGACTCCGTCGTACCGGCCGACCCTGAGGTTGTCCCGCTGCGCCACGTCATGCGTGAGCACCACCCGCGAATTCGCCCCGATACGGGACAACACGGTCAGCAGGACGTTCCGTTCCAGCGACTGCGCCTCGTCCACGATCACGAACGCGTCGTGGAGCGAACGGCCCCGGATGTGGGTGAGCGGCAGGATCTCCAGCATCCCGCGCCCCAGCACCTCTTCGATGACCTCGCGCCCGGCGACCGCCGACAGCGTGTCGAAGACGGCCTGCGCCCAGGGGCTCATCTTCTCGGCCTCGCTGCCGGGGAGATAGCCGAGCTCCTGCCCGCCGACCGCGTACAGCGGACGGAAGACCATCACCTTCTGGTGCTGGCGGCGCTCCAGCACGGCCTCCAGGCCCGCGCAGAGCGCCAGGGCCGACTTGCCGGTGCCCGCCCGGCCGCCCATGGACACGATGCCGACGTCCTGGTCGAGGAGCAGATCGAGCGCGATGCGCTGCTCGGCGCTGCGGCCGTGGATCCCGAAGGCCTCCCGGTCGCCGCGCACGAGACGCACGTTGCCCTCGGCCGTGACCCTGCCGAGCGCCTTGCCCCGCTCGGACTGGAGGACCAGCCCCGTGTGCACCGGGTATTCGGCCGCCTCCGGGATGAACAGGCTCTCCTCACCGAACAGCAGATCGACCTGTTCCGCGGCGAGGGAGAGCTCCGCCATCCCGGTCCAGCCGGAGTCGGTGACGGCGAGTTCGGCGCGGTACTCCTCGGCGAGGAGGCCGACCGAGGACGCCTTGATCCGGAGCGGCAGGTCCTTGGAGACGACGGTGACGTCGTACCCCTCGGCCTGCAGATTGCGTGCGACCGCGAGGATCCGTGAGTCGTTGTCCCCCAACCGGTAGCCGGCGGGCAGTACGCCGGGGTCGGAATGGTTGAGTTCGACACGGAGCGACCCGCCCAGATCCCCGAGCGGGATCGGGGCGTCCAGCCGGCCGTACCGGACGCGGAAGTCGTCCAGCAGACGCAGGGCCTGCCGGGCGAAGTATCCCAGCTCGGGGTGGTGCCTTTTGGCCTCCAGCTCCGTGACCACGACGATCGGCAGCACCACTTCGTGCTCGTCGAACCGGGTCATGGCTTTGGGGTCGGCCAGCAGGACGCTGGTGTCGAGAACATAGGTGCGCCTGTCGGGCATGCGGCGCTTAGTGCTGGTCACCACGGAAGGACGTACCCCCTCGGACGAGGTCGGGGAGTGCGACGCACGTCGCGGAACTTCCCGAAGGGAGAGGACGGACCGGGTTCGGGCCCCGTGCGCGGGCCGAACACCGGCCCTCCGCGTCGGCCGCACGGTGTGCGGTCCTTCGTGTGCAAAGGGCCTCCCGGGCGAGCGGGCTGGGTGCCGCTCACTTGGCTGCGACGTCCGCCTGGTTACTGACCGGACATCGACCTGAGAGCTGTATTCCCTCGAACACGCGAAGCCATGCCCCTGCCTGCGACAAGGGTCTTCCGTTCGGATCGGCCCGCACCCGGGTGAGGAGGTGCGGGGCGGCGGCCTCAGGCCCCGTAGCGCCGGTGGCGGGCCGCGTAGTCACGCAGGGCGCGCAGGAAGTCGACCTTGCGGAAGGCCGGCCAGAAGACCTCGCAGAAGTAGTACTCCGAATGGGCGCTCTGCCAGAGCATGAAGCCCGACAGCCGCTGCTCGCCGCTCGTACGGATCACGAGGTCCGGGTCGGGCTGTCCGCGGGTGTAGAGGTGCTCGGAGATCAGGTCCGTGGAGACGACCTCGGCGAGCTCCTCGAAGGTGGTGCCCCGGGAGGAGTGCTCCAGGAGGAGGGAACGGACCGCGTCCGCGATCTCCTGGCGTCCGCCGTAGCCGACGGCGACGTTGACGATTATCCCGTCGACGCCCGCAGTGGCCTCCTCCGCCTCCTTGAGGACGGCCTGGGTCCGGGAGGGCAGCAGGTCGAGGGTGCCGACGTGGTGGACGCGCCAGCGCCCGTCGGACGCCAGCTGGCGCACGGTGTTCTCGATGATGCCGAGCAGCGGGATGAGCTCCGCCTCCGGCCGGTCGAAGTTGTCCGTGGAGAGCAGCCAGAGGGTGACGACCTCGACATCGGTCTCGCTGCACCAGCCGAGCAGCTCCGAGATCTTGTCCGCCCCGGCCTGGTGTCCCTGCACGGCCGAGCCGCCGGACGCCTTCGCCCACCGCCGGTTGCCGTCGAGGATGACTCCGATGTGCTTGGGCACCTGGTCGTGGTCCAGGCGGCCTCCCACCCGGCGTGCGTAGAGCCCGTACACCAGGTCGCGCAAGTTCACTGAGTTCACCCTCTCGGTTCCGTACGGGCACCGGGCCCGCCCTCCCCCTCGCGGGGGGTCCGGGGCCGCCCCCCGGGGGATCGCCGCGCGGTCCGCGCACCGCGCTGCTCGCGCCGCGGACCGGCATGTCCCGAAGCCGCCACATTACTGCGGCGGGGTCACAGGGGCCCAACCCGGCCTGTCACAACTCCGCGATAAGCCCGGCCGCCGGCCGGCCTTAGAGTGAAACGTGACTGATTCCTTCTCCTACCTCCCCGAAGCGTCGCGCTACGACTCCATGGAGTACCGCCGCACCGGCCGCAGCGGCCTCAAGCTGCCGGCGGTCTCGCTCGGCCTCTGGCACAACTTCGGCGACGACCGGGGCCTCGGCTCCCAGCGGGCGATCCTGCGCCGCGCCTTCGACCTCGGCGTGACCCACTTCGACCTGGCCAACAACTACGGCCCGCCGCCCGGGTCCGCCGAGCTGAACTTCGGCAAGCTCTTCCGCCAGGACTTCGCCCCGTACAGGGACGAGCTCGTCATCTCCACGAAGGCCGGCTACCGGATGCACCCGGGCCCGTACGGCGAGTGGGGGTCCCGCAAGTACCTGCTCTCCTCGCTCGACGCCTCCCTGCAGCGGATGGGCCTCGACCACGTCGACATCTTCTACTCCCACCGCTTCGACCCCGCGACCCCGCTCGAGGAGACGATGGGGGCGCTCGCCTCCGCCGTGAGCCGGGGCAAGGCGCTGTACGCCGGTGTGTCCTCCTACAGCGCGGAGCAGACCGCCGAGGCGGCCCGCATCCTCAAGGAGATGGGCGTGCCCGCCCTGATCCACCAGCCGTCCTACTCGATGGTCAACCGCTGGATCGAGGCCGACGGGCTGCTCGACACGCTGGAGACCGCGGGCATGGGCTGCATCTCCTTCGCGCCGCTCGCCCAGGGGCTGCTCACCGACAAGTACCTGTCGGGCATCCCCGAGGGTTCGCGCGCCAGCCAGGGCAAGTCCCTGGACCCGGGTCTGCTGTCCGACGAGATGGTGCGCCGGCTGCGCGGGCTGAACGAGATCGCGCGGGGCCGCGGGCAGTCCCTCGCGCAGCTGGCGCTGAACTGGGTCCTGCGCGACAACCGTATGACCTCGGCCCTGATCGGCGCGTCGAGCGTGCGGCAGCTGGAGCAGAACGTGGCCGCGCTGGGCGCCCCGGCGCTGACCGCCGCCGAGCTGAAGGAGATCGACACCTTCGCCGTGGACACCGCGAGCACGAACATCTGGGCCAACCGCGGCTGACGCGGGGCGCCCCCGGCTGCGGACCGGAGTCCGGGCACAAAAAAACGGGCCGGTCCGTGGGGGGGGTTACGGACCGGCCCGAGGGGGGGTTTCCACCATAACCCTTCGTAAGTGATGCTGCGTGCCACGGCACGAAATAATCACTCTCCGAATTTGCTGGATCGCGCTGCGGGCACACCTTCCGGGGCCTTCCGGGGCTTTCCGGGGCGCCCATTGGCGTCGTACAGGACAGTTCCTGTCCTGTAGGCGTCCTACCTTCGGCCCATGACGACACGAGCCCGCACGATGACCGTGAGCTGGGACCGGGCGAACGCCCGGCGCCTGGACCGGCAGTTCTCCGCCCATGGCGTCACCGGGGCCGTCTCGGCGATGCTCGGGGCGCACGCACAGGTGCTGTCGGCCGCCGAACTCTCGGCCGGGCTCCGCGCACCGGGGGCGACGCGTACGGATGTGCGTACGGCGCTGTGGACGGACCGGGCCCTCGTCAAGACGTTCGGCCCGCGCGGCACCGTGCACCTGCTGCCCGCCGATGAGCTGCCGATGTGGACGGGAGCCCTGTCGGCCGTGCCCATGGGCAGCAGCCCGTTCCCCAAGGACGCCCGGATGACACCGGAGCAGGTCGAGGCGGTCGTGGCCGCGGTGGCGGACGCCCTCACGGGGGCCGAGCTCACGGTCGACGAGCTCTCCGACGAGGTGATCGCCCGCACCGGGCCCTGGGCGGGCGACCTGGTGATGCCCGCGTTCCAGGGCATGTGGCCGCGCTGGCGCCAGGTGCTGCACCTGGCGGGCCACCGGGGCGCCCTGTGCTACGGGCCGAACCGGGGCCGGAAGGCCACGTACACCAACCCCGGGGCCGTCCCCATGCCCGCCCGGGAGGCGACGGCCGAGCTCGTACGGCGCTATCTGCGGGCGTACGGTCCGGCCACCCCGGAGCACTTCGCCCGGTGGCTCGCGGCGCCGCGCGGCTGGGCGGGCCGGCTCTTCGAGGAGCTGGCCGGGTCCGGCGCGATCGAGGCGGTGGAGTTCGAGGGCTGCGGGGCGGCCTGGGTGGCGGCGGGCGACACCCGCTTCCCGTCGGACCCGCCGCGCGGGGTGCGGCTGCTCCCCTACTTCGACGCGTTCGCCATCGCCTCCCGGCCCCGCGAGCGGCTCTTCCCCGGCGCGGCGTACGGACGCGCGCTGGCAGGCGGCCAGGCGGGCAACTTCCCGGTGCTGCTGGTGGACGGCGTGGTCGCCGGGGTGTGGCACCAGCGCCGCTCGGGGAAGCGGATCGCGGTGACCGTGGAACCGCTGATCACGCCGGACGCGGGGCGGACGCGGGCGCTGGAGGAGCAGGCGGAGGCGGTGGGCCGGGTGCTGGAGGGGAGTCCGGAGCTGACGGTGGGAGAGGTGACCGTGGGCGGGCACGCGTAGGCGGAGCCTCCCCGGGGGCCGGCAGGGGCGGGGCGTCCCGGCGGGCAACAGGGGCGGAACGTCCCCGGCGGTCAGCAGGGTACGAAGCGGATCGCCACCGTGTCGCCGCCGATGATCACGAAGTCGCCGTTCTCGCACCGGATCACCGCCTCGCGCACCTCCCCGTGCTCGTCGCGCCGCTCCTGCGTGCCGATGACGGTCCAGACCCCGCCGTACGGAGGAGGAGGCAGCCGGCTCAGCTGCTCGAACTGCCACTGGCCCGCGGGCACACACCAGTCGGGAAGGCCGGGCCAGGCTCCGGAGGTGATGCCCAGCGTCCGCCCGCTGGCACAGGTCAGCAGCACCGACTGCCCGCCCTCCAGCACGAATTCGACGGCTTCCGGCTCCCCCGCGCGGCCCTCGGGCCGGTAGAACAGGCCCTGGACGGCGGTGATCCGCGCGCCCGTGAGCCAGTCGGCCTTCCCGTGGCGCGGCCGGCCCGTCGGCGCACTGATGTCTCCGCCCGGCATATCCCTTCCCACCGACATGACCTGCTCCTTCGTTGTGCGCTCAACCACCAGGGTCGCACTACTCATCGGTAGGACGGAGAGGCAGGGGATGCCGTTGCATCCGGGTCCGGGGAAGCCGCCCTCAGCGTAGGCCCGTCGGCCGTCGGCCAGGCTTGCGCGCCTCGATCAGGAAACGGGCACTGTGCGCGACGAACGGCCCTTCCCCCTCGATCCGCCGGTGGAGGGACCGCAGTTGGGGCAGGTAGGCGCCGACGGTGAACCCCGGCACCATCCAGATGACCTTGCGCAGGAAGTGGACGACGGCGCCGATGTCGAAGAACTCGACACGCAGCCGCTCGGCCCGCAGGTCCGTCACCTCCAGCCCGGCGGCCTCAGCGTCGTCGCGGGCGCGCCCCGGGTCCCGGGCGCCGCGCTCCTCCTCGGTCCGCGGACCGAGGAAGTACTCGATCAGCTCGAACACGCTCTCCCGGCCGACCTGCTGGGAGAAGTACGTCCCGCCGGGCGCCAGGACCCTGGCGATCTCGTCCCACCACGTCGTCACCGGATGCCGGCTGACGACCAGGTCGAAGGCCCCGTCGGCGAAGGGCAGCGGCGGCTCGTCGGGGTCCGCGACGACGGCTGCGCCGCGCGGATGGAGCAGGGCGGTGGCGCGGGCGACGTTCGGCGGCCAGGACTCGGTGGCCACGGTCAGCGGCGCCAGTACGGGCGCGGAGGCGAGGACCTCCCCTCCCCCGGTCTGGATGTCGAGGGCGGCCCCGGCCTGTGCCAGCCGGGCCGCCATGGAGCGCGCGTACCCCCAGGAGGGGCGCTGCTCCGTGGCCCGCCCGTCGAACCACGAGAAGTCCCAGCCGTCGACGGGGACGGCGTCTGCCTCCGCGACGAGGGCCTCGAAACGCTCGTCGGAGGAGGCTGCGGGAACGGAGGAGGAAGCGGCGGGGACGGATGATCCGGTCATACGGGGAGGGTGTCAGCCGGTCGAGGCCCGGCGCGACCGGATATTCCGTGCATCCGTGTGCCGGGTGAGGCGGAGGGCGGCGTCATGCGGCGAGGCCCCCGAACAGCAGGCCCGTCAGCGCGCCGGCGATCATGAACGGGCCGAACGGGATACCCGTCTTACGCCCGGCGCGCCGCAGCAGCATCAGCCCGGCCCCGTACAGCGCGCCGAACAGGAAGCCCGCGAAGCCGCCCGCGCAGAGCACCCCCCAGCCGTACCAGCCGAGCGCGACGCCCAGGCCGAGGGCGAGCTTCACATCGCCGTAGCCCATGCCGTTCGGGTTGATCCGGTAGAGCAGAAGGTAGAAGCCGCCGAGCGCCGCCCCGCCGAGCAGGGCGGAGGTCCAGGACCCGCCGTGCTCGGGCAGCAGGGCCGCGCCGCCCAGGAGTACGGCGGCGGCACCGGCCAGGGGAAATGTCAGCGTGTCAGGGAGCCGGTGGACACGGCGGTCGATGGCGGCGAGCAGCACGGCGACGGGGGCGAGCAGCAGCCAGACGAGGGTCTCCGGGCGGGTGCCGACGGCGGCGGCGAGGGCCGTACAGGCGAGCACGGTGACGACCGGGACGAGGACGGCGGGGGCGTAGCGGCCCCGCGCGTCCGGCGCCGGGACCCCCGGAGCGGTGCCTCCCGGGAGCGCGGGGACGGCCACGGCGCACACCGTGCACCTGGCCGGGCCGAGCCACCCCCGGGCGGGCCCCGTGAGCGCGTGTCCGGCCGGGCAGGCGTCCCGCCAGGGCTCCTCGGGCTCGACGGAGAAGCGGTACGCGGCACGCGGGAGCAGCAGTCCGGCGGCGGCGCCCCAGAGCGCGGCGACCGCAATCAGTGTGGCGTCCACAGCTGCGACCCTAAACCGGCCCGCGCGGCGGGGTCTTGGGCCCGTGGGCCCACTGCGGGCCGTTCCGGACCCACACGCCGGTCGCGGCGGCTACGGTCGGTTCCCATGGGGAAATGGCGTAACGGCAGCGGGACACTGACGGTCGGGGCGGACTCCGAGGTGCGGGAGGTGCCGCTGCGCATCGCCGCCTCGTACCGGGCGCGGACGCGTGGGCTGCTCGGCGCCGACGGCGTCGACGGTGCGCTGCTGATCACCCCGTGCGGGAGTGTGCACACCTTCCGCATGCGGTTCACCATCGATGTGGCGTACCTGGACCGGAAGTTCGGTGTGCTGGCGGTGCGCACGATGAAGCCGGGCCGGCTCGGCCTGCCCAGGCTCCGGGCCCGCCATGTGGTGGAGTCGGAGGCCGGGGCGATGGAGCGCTGGGGGCTGCGGCCCGGGACGCGGGTGCGGGTCTCCGTACCCGTTACGGAAGTTTCGCCGCCTGCGCGGTGACGAGAGCGGCCGGGACCTCCGGAACCGCCGCGCCGAGGAAGTTGGCCGCGTAGAAGGTGACGACCGTGGACCCGGTCCGTACGAGGTGGAAGACCAGGGGCACCCTGACCCCTTCCAGGCTGCCCGTCACCTGGTAGGCGAACGACTCCTGGCCCGCCCCGGGCGCGGGCAGCGTCTTGACCCCGGTGTAGGTGGACGGGCCGTCCTCGCTCGTCGTACGGAACCCTCCGGCGCAGGCCCGCGCGGCCTCGCGGACCGAGCGCAGCAGCTCCTCGGCACCGCCCTTCGGGTGCGAGGTGAGGATCTCGGTGACGACGGTCTGGTCGTCCTTGCCCTCCTCCGCCGTGTCCATGGCCGTACGGAAGACGATGGCGGCCGGGGCGGGTTCGGGCGAGCCGTTGATGATCGCGGCGATCGGCCGGCAGGCCTCGTCCTCGGACTCCTCCGTGCCGCGCTCGTCGGTGCCCTCCAGGGGCGCGACCTCGTAGCCGGGCACTTCGCCCGTGGTGAGGGCCACCTTCGCGAGTTCGGCCTCGGTGAGGGTCCTGCCGTCGCTGGTGGGCGTGGGGGCCGGAGTTGTGCCTGCCTCGGGCGCGGCGGAGGCGGAGGCTTCCGGTGTCCGCGAGGCGGTGGCCTTCCCCCCGGACCCCTTGCCCTCGCCGTCGTCGGGCCCGCATCCGGCTGCCGCGAGACAGAGAGCGAGCGCGCTCGTCGCCACGGCCGTGCCACGTACCTTCATCGCTCACCGCTCCTGACCCCCGCCGTGCACCGGGTCAGCACGCTAACAACCGGGGTGCTCCCGGCGCGTGGGCCCGTGGGCCCAACTCACGGCGGGCCGGGTCCCAGCAGCGTCCACGCCCCGTACGCGGCGGAGCCGACGGCGAGCGCGGCGAGGACCGTGCCCGTGCGCACCGTCGTACGCAGCCCTGTCAGCGCGACGGCCGGGGGCAGCAGCAGGGGGAACGCGGGCATCATCAGACGCGGCCTGGACCCGAAGTAGCCGGAGCCGACGAGCGAGACGACGACGATCGCGATGCCGTACACCAGCACGGGCAGCGGCTGCCGATGCCGTACACACAGGAACACCAGCCACCCCAGCAGTCCCAGCGCGGCGCAGAGTCCGAGCGCGGCAGGGAGCGGGAGCCCGGCGATGAACGCGGCGAGCGCCCGGCCGCCGTCGATGCTGTTGCCCCACTGCGCCTGGACGTCGAAGTACGCGAACGGGCCGCCCTGCCGTACGGCGACGAACACCACGTAGGCCAGCCACCCCAGCGGCGCCAGGCAGACCCCCAGCAGCATGCGCGCGTTCCGGCGCAGCAGGTCCCGCCGGTGGCCCGCCCGCCATTCCCGTACGAGGACGGCTGCGGCGGTGAGCGCGAGCGCCGCGATGAGCGCCGCGGCCGAGGGGCGGGTCAGCCCGGCGAGCACGCACAGGGCGCCGGCGGCGATCCAGCGGCCCCTGAGCACGGCGTACAGGGACCAGGCGGCGAGCGCGGTGAACAGGGTCTCGGTGTACGCCATCGACTGCACGAACGCCGTCGGGTACGCGCCCCACAGCGCGGCCAGCACCACACCGGTCCGCCGCCCGTGCAGCCGGGCCCCGACGGCGAAGATCCCCCAGGCGGCGAGGAGCCCCGCCAGCCAGGCGACGGCGATCCCGGCGCCCTGCACGGTGAACGGGGTGACCGCGGCGAGACCGCGCTCCAGGGCCGGGAGGAGGGGGAAGAAGGCCAGGTCGGGGTGGACGCCGCCGTCGGGGAGGGTGACGGTGTGGCCGTAGCCGTGCGAGGCGATCCGCTGGTACCAGACGGAGTCCCAGCGGCCGCCCAGCAGGTACAGGGCGTCCTTCCCGGCGGCCGACGCCGACACCCAGAACACGAGGAGCCCGACGGCCCTGACCGCCGCGTAGGCGCCCAGGGCGGGCGCGGCGGCGGTGAGCAGGGCCTTGGCACGGGGCACGGCGGCACGGGTTTCGGGCGCCACCGGGCGGGGGCGCGTCTGCTGATCGGGCATCCGCTGATTATGAGCCCGCCACCGCACCGGCCACCGAGCCGGGGCTCTCAAGCGGTACGGGTCACCAGGCCGGGCCCGGCACGCGGCGGGGGCGTACGGGGGTCACCAGGCCGGGGCGGGCGGCGGTCCTCCGCCGGCCCGCAGCACCTCCGTGTGCGGGTCCTGCCGGGTGCCGAGCCCCCGGCCGACCAGCGGGCCGACCGTGCGGATCAGCTTCAGCTGCGCGGAGCGCAGGACGCGCATCGTGGTGTCGTCGGGCCAGCCGGTCGTGGTGGACCACTCGTATCCCGAGCCGACCACCTCGCTGACGAAGGCCAGCTCGGTCGCCAGCAGGGCCCGCGCCCAGTCCATCGGGTCGAGCGCCGCCTTCTCCGCGAGGGCGCCGCGTATCGACATGCCGCGCCGGCTCAGGTCCTGGGCGCTGTCGAAGCCCATGGCCACGGCGAACTCCTCCGTGCAGCGGGCGGGGCCGCACCATTCCATCAGCCCTTGCTGGAGGAGACGGGTCTCCTCGTCGGTCAGGCTCAGCTGCTCAGCGGTGGGCACGCGCCGTCACCTTCCGGTTGCGGCCCGGCCCGGCGCCGTGGGGGTGCGCCGGGACGGGCGTCGATCACCTGCGGCACAGACGCTAGGGGTACGGAGGCCACCCGTCTTGGGCCCAGGGGCCCAACCCGGGGCCTCAGCCGTCCTGCCGGGCTTCGACGATGCGCTCCACCCGGGCCCGGGGCAGCTGGGCGACAGCTCTCTCGACGGCGTCGACGGTGAAGACGGGGCGCCCGTCCCCGTCCATGCCTCCGTCCAGCACCCGGGCCCGTGTCCTGATGCCGTCCGGAGTGGCCGCCCAGTAGGCCGACGGGCGCACCCCGTCGGCCGGATGGAGCACGGTCGTACCGAGCCGGGCGGCGAGCCGCAGGGCCGCCTCGGCCTCGGCCGGCGGCGCGGGCCCGGCGTGCGGTGACACATGGACGTCCCAGGCGAGCGTCAGGTCACCGGCCAGGCTCATGCGGTCGCACAGCACCACGGCCGCCCAGTCACGGTGCCCGGCGGACTCGTCGGCGACGTCCACGTCGGCCGCCGTCACCCCGACCGCCTCGGCCAGGGCCACCGCCATGGCGGCCGCCGAGAGCCGGTGCACGGTCAGGAACGTGTACGCGGCCATCGGCGATCCCCCTCAGTGCTTCCCCAGGCCCGTGGACCGGCCGTCCCGGTGCTTCCCGATGCTTCGTCAGGCGGGTGGGCCGGCCTTCCCGATGGCCGCCAGCGACTCGGTCGCGGTGCGCCGGATCCTCTTCGTCCTGCCGTGCCCGGCCAGCAGCTCCAGGACATGACGGCGACCCTCCGCACGGCCGTGCGCCACCCGGAGCTGCAGCCAGTCCGACCAGGACCCGACCTCCGCGGCGTCGTAGCCGGCGGCGTTCCGGTCCAGGGAGCCGAGCACCGCCAGTTCCCCCGAGCGCCGTTCGGCGAAGTCCCGGACTTCGGGGTCCAGGGCGGCGGTCCAGCTGCCGTGCTCCGCGACGGGCGTCCTCTCCAGCATCAGGACCACGACGGCCGAGGAGAGGGGCCCGTCGTCCTCCGCCCGCACGGCGTCCAGCAGGAGCGCGTGCGCCGCGGGCTGCTCCGCGGCCCGGCGGTAGAGCTCCCACCGGGCATGGCCGTCCTCCCAGGAGGCCTTGCCCGGGGGTGCCGTATCCCCGTCCACCGCCGCGTCCAGCGCGGACAGCCGTGCCGGCAGATCGTGCTCGGACTCAGCAGCCATGGTTCACGAGTCCGGCCCGTACCTCTGGGTCAATCGCCCTCCAGATGGAGTTCCGTGGAGGAGTCCTCCTGGCAGATCCTGGCCAGACGACCGACCTCGTCCAGAGCCGCTCGCTGCGACGCCTCGGTGACACCCCTGCGCGTCGCGTCGATCTCGGAGAGCAGTTGCGCCATTTCGACGGCTGTCAGGACCAGTGTTCCGTAGGGATCGACCCGGGAGAGCATCGGCAGACCGCTCCCGGTACAGAGCCGCGCGAACAGGTCCGCTTCGTCCACGAAGACATCGACCTGGGTCAGCCGGCGCCGTCTCGGGCCGGTGCCGGGCTGTGCCACCCGCATCAGCACTGCGTCGACGCCCATGGGCCACCTTCGTCTCTCATGTCTCACCGTCGGAGTCATTGTCACGGGCCCGCCCTACGGCGCTGCGGACGGGAACGCGGTGATGAGTTTCCCATCACGCACGACCACTCGGATGTAGTACTGGGGATCTCCCGACGCAGTCTTGCCGATGGCCGCGTTGAACTTGTGGTAGTACGTCCCGTCGCGTGTCTCGCCGTTGAGGGCGCGCTTGATCATCTTCTCGATCTTGGGCTTGCTCGTGGTGGTGAACTTGCTCTTGTTCGGGTACTTCGACCGATTCACATGGCGATCCCAGATGTGGTCCCATCGCCCCTTCGAGATCGGAACGCCACAGTCGGTGTTGTGCACCAGGACCGCCTCGGACCCGGCGACCACGTAGTACGTGTGGATGCCGGAGACGGTGAGGTCGTACGTCGTCTGCCGCTCCGTGTAACGGGAGACGGAAGCCACCGTCAGTGTGGTGCCGTCCGCCGTACGCAGATCCGCTCCGGGCCGGATGTCTCCCGCGTCGAGCCACCGTCCCTTGTCGAGCTGCCAGAAGGGGTGGGTGTCGGTCGCCGTGACGACTGCGGGACCTGCCGGCGTACGGAACGTCAGCCGGGTGAAGTGTTTGTCGTCGTGTGTGGTGATCAGCCGCTCGACAGCACGGGGCTCGGACAATCCGGTGTCCGGGTCCGTCGCGTACACCAGGGAACCGGCGGTGACCTTCTCGATCCCGATGCGACGACCGTCCGCCAGCAGGACCCGCGTTCCCGGAGGGAAGCTGTGTGCTGCCGGGCACGTGGTCGGTTTGCCGTCCGGCTTGTCGTCCTTCTTCGGAGGGTCCTTCTTCTCGGCGTCGAGCTTCTTCTTCGCGTCGGCGAGCTTCTTCTCGGCGTCCTTGACCTTCTTACGGTTCTTGACCAGGCCCTTCAGCCCGTCGTAGAGGTCCCCGCCGTGCTTCTTCAACGCCTTGATGAGCTTGGCGGCCTTCTTCCACTTCCACGGCGCCCCGTACTTCGCCGCGAGTTTCCCGACCGCACCCCCGATCAGGCTCAGCAGCACGTTGATCAGCGTCTCCGTGCAGGCGCCCATGTCGCCCTTGGTGATGCAGTCCAGGGCGTCGGTGATCCCCAGCTCCTCGGCCAGGATCTTGGCGAGCTCCTTCGCCGCCTCCAGCGCCTTGTCCGAGCTGGTCTTCTCCGCGCTCTGCGCGTCCTGGAGCTCCTTCAGCGCGGCGTCGTAGTCGATCTGCGACTGGGACTTGGGCGTGCCGTCGTCGGAGAGGGGCTCGCCGTCCCCCGGGGAATTCTGCGCCTCGGGATTCCCGCCGCCACCGCAGTCACCGCCCCCGGTGACCCGGCAGATCTGTACGCCGATCTTCTCCGACAGCTCCGCACCGATCCCGGTCGCCACCAGCGCACCGACGATCGCCGCGACGATCATGACCAGACCGACGTACTCGATCGCGCCTTGACCGCGCTGGCCCCGGCGCGAACGCTTCAGCCCCAGCAGGCGCACCCCGGTCCGCGGCACCCTCCCCCGCGACCAACGGCGTAACCGACGACGCACATCCCCCGGACCAGTCATACCCGCGACGCTAACGACCGTACGGCTCCCAGGTCTTGGGCCCGCGGACCCAAACCGGCCCCGCCCGCACCCAAAGGCACCTCAGGAGACACCGTCCCCACATCGCTGTTCATACAAGCCCGTTGGGCCCGTCTTTGGGGCCGAGGGCCCAGGTCAGGCGCGTCGCCCGGCCGTACATTCACCCCCAGAGGCAGCAGGGCAGGTGACGGCGAGAGGGTGAACCGTGAGTGGTGGCGGCGGCTGGGGGGACAGGAGCACGGGCCATATACCGCCGAGCGGTCCGGAAGGCGGGTGGTTCTTCCCGTTGAGCCGCAGCTGGGCGGCCGGTGCGCTCGTCTACGTCTTCGCCGGGTACCTGATGGCGCGGGCGCTCGTCGAGACCCTCGCGACCGACGAACGGCTCGAACTCTTCGGCTGGCGGCTGGCGCTGCTGCATCTGCCCGGCGTCCTCGTCACCGTACTGACGGTCCTGGCGGCCGCCCGCGCCCTTCCCGCCCGGCACCGCGACTCCCGGCTCCTGTATCTCCTCGCCACGCTGGCGGTCCCCGTCGCCGGGCTGGCGTACGGCTATGCCGTGGCGTGGGACGTGGTCGGCACCGAGGGACTGGTGATGCCCGCGGTCGCCATGGTCACGGGCACCGCCGTGGGTCTGGCCCTGGACCGGCTCGTCGAGGACCGGGACGACGGTCCCGCGCCCTCGTCGGCGTACACCCGCTCGTACGACTGGCGTGACGGCGGCGCCACGGCGACCGAGTACCTGGGCGTCATCGTCCTCGTCGTCGCACTGGTCGGCGCGCTCGCCCTGGCCGGGCTCGGGGGCCGGATCGGGGACGGCATCCGCTGTGCCATCAGCTCGCTCACCGGGGAGGGCGGCGGCGGCTGCACGGCGGGCGGGGACGGCACGGCGAAGCCGAAGACCGACGCGGACTACGAGCCCAAGCTCTGCCAGATCTCCAACGTCTCCGACACGGCGGGCGGCAAGGTCAAGATCGGCTGGTTCGAGTGGGGCGAGGAGTACGGCTTCCAGCAGAAGGTCTCCCAGGCCAACACCGATGTGAACGAGGACGGGAAGGTCGACGAGAACGACAAGCTCGTCCACATGACGTTCACCGACGCCGCGTCCGCGGGCGTCAACGCCAGCAC
Source organism: Streptomyces sp. NPDC102451 (assembly GCF_044765485.1). Classification (NCBI taxonomy): domain Bacteria; kingdom Bacillati; phylum Actinomycetota; class Actinomycetes; order Kitasatosporales; family Streptomycetaceae; genus Streptomyces; species Streptomyces sp. NPDC102451. Next base: position 50,358 of record NZ_JBIWKD010000018.1, read on the forward strand.
ACCGGGCGTCAAACTCGGCAGTCTGGGCAAGGCGGACGTCGACATCGGCGGCGGCATCAAGATCACCAACGGGGACACCTGGGTGTTCAAGAGCGAGGCCGACGCCCAGAAGATGCGGGACGACATCGAGGAAATGAAGATGTGGGAGACCTCGATGAAGCACAGCGGCGGCTACGGCGGCAACTGGTACTCCGGCATGAAGTGGGCCGAGAAGAAGGAGGACATCGAGAAGAAGATCGGCGACAAGAAGATCTCCTACTCGACCATCGGCCTCAACGTGTACGCGGACGGCGGCCTCTCCATCAAGGCGGGCGACGAGGACAAGCTCGGCGCCAAGCTGGGCGGCAAGGCCAAGTTCTCGCCGGACGTGACGATCACCAAGGACGACGTCAACGGCAACGAGTCGTACACCTACACCGCCAAGCTGGAGATCGAGGGCAAGGTCGGCGGCAACGCCGGCCCGCTGGGCGGCACCGCCGGGGCCAAGGACTCGCGCACCGGGGCGCTCACCGTCACCCGTGACCAGAAGACCGGGAAGATCGTCCGGATCGACATGACGAAGACGGTGGAGAAGACCTCGACCTCCGACAAGGGCGAGGTCGGGGGCGACAACGGCCAGAAGGGCTCCGACAAGCGGGGCGGCAAGGGCGGCATCACCGACTCCTCCGGGGACACGGGCATCGAGGTGCAGACGAACTCGATCGTGTTCGGCAAGGAGACCGACAAGGCCACCGAGGCCAAGCGGTCCCTCGCCGAGGAGTGGCTCGACGGCTCCGGCAACAACACCGCGCCGTTCGAGTACATGTTCGGCGATCGTTCCCTGCAGGAGAAGCCCGCCGGGACCGACGCCTTCGACCAGCTGATGTACCAGGACGGCCTGTCCAGCACGATGCGGTACCACGGCGAGACGGACGCCCAGGAGTTCGGCTTCGAGGTCTCGCTCGGCATGAGCCTCGGCCTCTCCATCTCCGACGAGCACAAGAAGGAGACACTGACGGACGCGCAGTTCCTCGGGGCTCCGCAGGGCGACAAGCGCACGTATCTCCCGTACAGCTACTGCGCGCAGTGAACACCCCCATGGAAGAGGCGATGACGTTGACGAAGTCCAGGACGCTCGGCGCGGCCGTCGCCGCCACCCTCGGGCTGACGCTGCTCGGCGGCTGCGGCGGCACGGACACCGCCGCGGTCCCGGACGGCTGGGGCACGCTCGACACGAAGAGCGTCTCCGTCGGCTACCCCGAGGACGAGGGGTACGCCCCGCAGCCGGCCGCCGAGCGCAGCGAGGCCAACGCGGCGGTCGCGCTCAAGGAGGAGAAGGGCGTGCGCACCGGCATGGTCTCGGTCCAGCTGGACTTCGCCACGGGCGTCAGCGACGCCGGTGAGGCCGCCGCCGCGGCGGGCGCCGGGATCGGCCTCGGGACCACCCGCAAGGAGACCCGGGAGGTGCGCCTCGCGGGTGAGGAGAGCGCCCGTGAAGCCCGCAGGATCGACTACGAGTTCACCTCCACGGGCGAGGAGTCGACCCCGGCGGAGGGTACGCGGATGACGGGGGTCGTGGTGGCCGGCGTCGACTCGAAGGACGTACCGTTCGCCATCCGGATCAATGCGGTGAAGGACGCGCTGAGCCCGGCCGACCTGGACTCGTTCGTCGAGTCGATCACCGTCAAGTAACCCGTACCGGAGCGTTGTCGATGGACGTACTGCCCGGTGGCACGGCCACCTTCCTGCTGCTGTTCGGCCTGTTCCTCGGCGCGTTCGCGGTCCGCTCCGGTCTGCGGCTGTTCCGTGTGCTGCGGCTGGTCCGGCACGGTGAGCGCGCCGAGGGCCGGTGCTCGGACCGGCGCGTGGAGGACCGTGGGACCGGCACGGAGAACCGTTACCGCACGGAGTACGTCTTCGCCTTCCGCACTACGGAGGGCCGGGAGCTGGAGTTCACCGACCACGCCCCGGGCCCGTTCGGCTTCGAGGTCGGGGCACCCGTGCGCGTCTCCTACGACCCGGCGGCCCCGGAGCTGCGGGCCACGGTCGCGGGGCCGGGTGCGTGGGGGCCGCTGCTCATGCCGGCGGTGTTCGCGGCGGTCCTGGGCCTGTTCTCGCTGGGGCTGCTGGCGGGGTTCGCGGTGACGTGGTTCTGACGCCCGACGCACCAGGACGGCTGGCCGGGTTCGCGGTGACGTGGTTCTGACGCCCGACGCACCAGGACGGCTGGCCGGGTTCGCGGTGATGTGCGTCTGACGGCTGCCCGTCAGAGCTTGGCCCGGTCGAAGGGCGTGGCGAGCGGCTCCAGCGCGCCCGTCGCCCGGAGCTGCGTGTTGACGTCGATGACGGTCTCCGCCGACGGCGTCTGCGTGCCGCCGTACGTCAGGTCGATGATCAGCCCGCCGTGCGCGGCAGGCGTGTACGCACCCGGCAGCCCCTCCGGGGCGAGAGCCGCCCGCCGTTCGGAGAGGAAGACCGCCCTGCCGCAGCGCGGGTCGGAGTTCTTCAGGCCGAAGTGGTCCGCCACCGCCCGGTACAGCGCCCTGTCGTACACCTGGCCGCCGTCGATGTCCCACGCTTCACCGATGGCCGCCAGGATCTCGGGGGTGCGCCGGATGACGTCCGCGTCCTCGCCCACCGTGCGCGAGCGGAAGGTGACCAGGACGGAGTTGGTGAGGTACGGGGACGAGCCACCCACACGGATGGCCGAGGTCACCTTCGGCGCACCCGAGTTGTGCGCCCACAGGGATGCCCCGTAACCCACCACTTCGAGGTCCGGGCCGGTGTTCTCCCGTACGACGTAGTCGGCCAGCGCGGGAACGGAAGGCATCAGCAGAGGGTCCGCCGGGACGCCGTCGCCCGCCTCGTGCCACCCGTGGAACGTCCCGCCGTCCAGCTCCCCGAGCCGCGCCAGAGTGGCGTACCACCGCTCGGCGATCACCTGCGGGCCCTCGTCCCGGACACCCCAGAAACCGTTGACGACGACGTTCAGCACGACGCTCTCCCCGCCCTTCTCCACGCCTGCTCCGGGGCCCTGCTCCACGCCCTGCTCCGGGGCCCTGCTCCGGCGCCCTGCTCCGGCGCCCTGCTCCGGGGCCCTGCTCCGCCGCGCCGCCGGTTCGCGCTTCCGTCGGCGGCTCACCCCGTCACATCGTCAGGCGTGTTGATGACCTTAACGTTGATGCCCCGGTCCTCGAAGAGCTCCCGCGCCGCCTCGGCGACGTCCGGGTCGGACAGGTGCCACTCGACGGGCTTGCCCCGGGCCGCGTCCACCTGCCGGGTCGCCTGTTCCGCCCAGCGCTGCTGGACCTTCGGGGTGAGCTCCCCTGTCTCGGCGTTGTAGAAGTCCTTGCCCCGGTAGCCGTACTTCGCCTCCAGGTAGGTGCCCCGCGCGGCGTCCCAGCCGTCGAAGTCGACCGGCTTTCCCGTGAGCTTGTCGAGGGGGACCTGGTACTCCTTGCCGCGGGCCACCTTGGAGATCTGCTCCTGGTAGCGGGCACCCATTTCGGTCGGGTAGTTCCAGACGCCCGGCTTGATCTTCGTCCAGGCGCCGGTGCCGCCGTCCTTCGAGCCGGCCCGGGGGTTCTTGAGGTCCTTGTACCAGGCCGGTTTCGGCAGGTTCCTGGCGCGCTCCAGCTCCTTCTTCCGCTTGGCCTCGGCGGCGGCCTTCTTGGCCTCGTCGGCCTGCTTCTGCGCCTCCTCGGCGGCTGCCTTCTTCTCGGGGTCGACCTCGTCGCACTGCTGGGCCAGGAATCCGACGCGCACCGAGGCGTGCGGGGCCGCCATGACGCCGGTGCCGGTGCCGGGGTGGCCGATCGTGCCGCTGCTGCCACTGCCGCCATGGCCGTCATCACCGCCGTCGCCGCCGTCGCCGCCATCGCCGTACGGAACGCGCAGGAGGCCGCCCAGTCCGACGGTGCAGCCGGTCAGGCCGGCCTCGTCCGCGGCGTCGTCCGCGTGCTTCTGCGCGTCGGCGGCGGCCTTCTCGGCGCCTTCCACATCGCCGGCCTTGGCGGCCTTCCTGGCCTTCGCCGCGGCCTCGGAAGCCTTCTGGGCGACCTCTCCCAGCTTGCCGAGCTTGCCCAGTTTGCCGAGCTTCCCCACCTTGCCGACGAGCTTGGCCTCGCCGTAGCCGGGGATGAAGAGGGAGCCGATGTTCCAGAGGCCGGTGCCGATGGCCTGGCCCTCGTTCCCGTCCTTCCACTGGTCCCGCACCTCGTCACCGATGAAGACGTCGTCGAGCACCTTCAGGCCTGTGCCGCCGCTCGCCTTGGTCCAGTCCCAGGCGGCCCCGAAGTAATCACCGTCCGACCACTTGTCGCCGGCGCCCTTTGAGTCCTGGGACCACTTGTCGCCGAGGCTCTTGCCGTAGTCCATCAGGCCGTTCCACGCCTTGACGGGGTGGATGACGGTGTCGAACGTGCCGGTGACGTCGCCCCACAGGCCGTTGGCGAACACGCCCGTGAAGAAGCCGCCGGTCTGGTGCGCGGCGCAGGAGAAGAACGCGCCCACGCCCGAGGTGCAGCTTTCGCCGCCCTTCTCCTCGTCGTCGCCGCCGTCCCCCGGATCGCCGCCGTCCGCTCCGCCCGAGTCGTCCACGTCGTCGCCGCCGTCACCGACCTGCACAGCGTCGGGACCACCGGTGGAGCCGCCCGCGGACTTGCCACCCGTGGAGTTGCCGCCCGTGGAGTTGCCGCCCGCCCCGCCGTTGGAACCACCGTTCGCCCCGCCGCCGGAACTGCCGGAGCCGCCGCCACTGCCGGAGCCGCCGGAGGTGGTTCCCCCCGCGTCGCCACCAGCGCTGTCGGCTCCCCCGGCGTCCGTGCCGCCTGCGTCCGTGCCGCCTGCGTCCGTACCGCCCGACGCCGAACCCCCCGATGCCGCGCCGCCCGTCCCCGTACCGCCGGTATTCCCGTCCCCGGGGCCGGTCTCCTCGCCGGACTCGGGGCCGTCGCCCGCGACGACCTCGCTTCCGTCGGGCGCGGGGCATGCGCTGCCGGTCAGTTCGCAGATGGCGCTGCGCATCCCCCCGGCCAGCTGGCCGCCGATCCCGGTCGCCAGGAGGCCGCCGATGATCGCAACGACGATGACGATCAGGCCCAGGTACTCCGTCGCCGTCTGGCCCCCGTCCCGGCGCCACCGGATCAGGCGCGCGACGCTGAACGGCCGGTGCTCGACGCGCTGCGAGGCAGGCAGCTCGAACCAGTCACGCGAGCTACGGCGCAGCAGCAGGATCAGGGTGACGACCGGGATCACCAGCTGCGGTACGCCCCGCGTGCCGTAGTCCCCACCCAGCGTCGCCAGCGCGCCGAGCAGGAACCACGTGTGTACGGCGACGAGCCCGCGCCAGATCCAGGTGTCCCCGGAGCGTACGTACGCCGACAGCGCGAACCCCGCCGCGCCCGGCAGCGCCGCGTACAGCAGGAGCCCGAGCAGCTCTCCGTCGACGGCGTCGACCGACGACGCCCGCAGGAGTACGCCGATGCCTCCGACGACCGTGAACACGAACAGCGTCCGGACGAGGAGCAGCACCACCCGCAACGGCCGCGGCAGCGGAATCCCGCCTGCCGGAGCGGGCACCCCGGCGAAGCCCCCCGATGCCGCGAATCCGCCTATACCAGACACTCCGGCCCCCAACCAGGCGCTGCAAGGCGAGAGTTCACCCGCCTGGCCCATCGGACCACGGCGGGGCGGCCGAAAGCATGGGCCCCAGGGCCCAAAAGGGCCGGTTATCCACAGGCTTGCGCGGCCCACGCCCCGATCGTGGATCGTTGGCCCATGAGCCGTACGGAAGCCTGGAACACGGAAGCCTGGAACCCGCCGCACGCGCAGGAGACGCGCCCCCGGCGCCGTGACCGTGAGTTACGGGAGCTGGGCGACCTGACGTCCGGCGGCATCCTCCTCGTCTCGGAGGCGGTGAAGGCCGACTGGCCGCCCCGCCTGCTGAACCGGCGCCTGCACGCGGGAGGCTGGCAGCGGGTCCATCAGGGCGCGTGGGCGGCTCCCGGCCGGCTGGTGGACTGGCTGACCTACGCCTGGGTCGCGCAGAAGCTGCAGCCGCACCTGGTCTGCAGCCACCGGACCGCTGCCGCACTGCACCTCGTGGAGCTGCCGGGACGGCCGTGCCAGGAAGCCCAGTTCACCGACCCGCGCCCCGGCGTGTACCGCCGCCCGGGCGTCCGCGTGCACTGCGCGGCACTCGGCCCTGCCGACCGGACGGTGCGCCGGGGGCTGTGCACGACCACTCCGGCCCGCACGGTCGGCGACCTCATACGGTGCCTCCCGCGCGACGACGCCGTCGCCGCGGCGGACTCGGCGCTCAGCGCCCGTACGGTGCGCGGGGTCCGGCGCCCCCCGCTGCTCGACACGGCCGCCCTGCGGACCGAGCTGGCCACCCACCGCGCGGGCGCCGCCCGCGCCCGCACCTGGCTGCCCCTGCTCGATCCCCGGTCCGGCTCCCCCGCCGAGACCGTCGCGCGCCTCCGCCTGCACGACGCGGGCCTGCACCCCGTCACCCAGGCCGTCCTGCGCACCCCGTCGGGCCGCACCCTGCGCCCCGACTTCCTCTTCCCCGCCCAGGGCCTGGTGGTCGAGGTCGAGGGGTACGCCTTCCACGGCACGCGCGAGGCCCACGCCGCCGACCTGCGCCGCTTCAACGCGCTGCAGAGCTGCCCTGAGGTCCGCCGCGTCCTGCGGTTCACGGCCAACGAGGTCTTCCACCACCCGGACCGCTTCATCACCGAGGTCCGCGCCGCCCTCGCCCTCGCCGGACTGGAGGACTGACGTACGGGGGCGACGTTCGTTACGGCGCTTCCCGGAGGCCCCCTTGCCCCTTGCCCTCTTGCCCCCTTCCGCTCCAACTCCCTGCATTTACAGCTCTGCTGCCCTTTCGCTTCTGCTGCCGCCCGGTCCGACGCCGGGGCCCTGCCCGGCGCCTCCTCAGAGGTACTGCTGGAACCAGAGCCCGGCCAGGCTCGCGGTCAGCAGACCCGCCCCGTAGCACAGCCCGCGCACAAAGTGGCCGGCCGCCGACCGACGCTGGGACCGGGCCCATCGGCGTAAGCGGCCGGTTCGGGGATGAGGCGTCCGGTGTGCGGGCGGCGTGGTGTTCACACGGTGCATGTCGGTCCTCCAGGCATGGGGAAGGGAGCCCTGCGGGGATCAGCGCCCCGGGGGCTCCCTTCGGTCGGTCGCAGTGGGGGTGACGTGGGGGGATGGGGTTGGGTAGCGGGGTGGGGGTGTCAGCGGCTGGTGAATTCACGCAGGTGATCGGCCAGCCGCCGGTCGGGACGGCTCAGGATGGGACTGCTGCCGTCCCCCGCGAGACGGTCCACCTCCATCTCCAGCAGCCCGGTGGGCGGCGCACTGGCGTCCGAGCCGTTCTTCCGTACGTACGTGGCGACCGTCTCCAGGCAGCCCAGCAGCACGTCGTCGATGCTCTCGGCGCCGGGGCGGGAGTCGGTGACCTCATGCCGCCAGTGAGCGGCTTCCCGGCCCTCCCCGAGGGAGAGATGGTGCAGGTGCAGGCAGTACGCGGAGACCCTGTGCCCGGCCCCGGCAGAGAGCTGCCACCAGAACTGGGCGCTGTGGGGGTGTCCGGTCAAGTGAAGGAGGCAGGCGAAGACCGCTGCCCCTTCGACGTCGAACGTCGTCTCCGGCAGCGGGACCGCGAGCTTGTCGATGTGCCCCGCCGCGCCGGGGGCGTTGATCATCCACCGGCAGACCGTGGTCAGCCGGTGCCCCGCCTGCGCGGCCCTCGCGGTGTCGGTCGCCGGTGCGGTCCGGCCCGCGTCGGCGGCCAGTCGGCGCAGTGCGGCCCCTACGTCGAATCCCTCGGGGTCCGTGACCGTGACGCGTGCCCGTTCCAGGGCTCCGTCGATCGTGGTACCGGTCGCTGCGGTCACTGTCCTCCCTCGTTTCCCTGCGTGACGCGGGTGCGTACGGGCAGGTCCAGCTTTCTGCCCAGCCGTTCCTTCGCCCTGCGGCAGTGGTAGTTCACGGTGCGGTCGTCCAGGCTCATGAAGCGGGCGATCCGGCCGGTCGGGTAGCCCAGGAGGTAGCGCAGGACGATCACCGTGTACTGCCGGACCGGGAGTTCGGAGATGGCCTCGTAGAGACCGATACGGCTCTCGGCGAGTTCGAGTTCACCCCGCAGCACCTGGAGATTCCGTTTGATCTGCCCGTTGATGATGTAGGCCGGGTCCCTGCCCTCCCTGGCCAGGCGCCGGGTGACGTGGCGGTGCAGCACCGCGAGCGTGCGCCGCTCCAGCTCGTCCTCCTGGAGCAGCCCGTCCCAGACCGCGTGGATCTCCAGGAAGACCTCGTGGACGATGCTTTCCGCTGCGGGCCTGGTGCCGCAGTGGATCTCCGCGTAGGCGTGGAAGAACTGCTGGTGGCTGAGGACGAAGGCCTCGAAGTCCAGGGGCAGCGCCAACGGTTCGTGCACTTCGTGGCTCCTGCTGCCCGCGGGTCTCTCTCCTTCACGGACGTCGTCATCACGCATGGGGACCTCCGGCACGCGGCGCTCTGATGGGCACAGCACTCTTCACGGGGATTCCTCTTTGTTGAGGGGTGCCGACTCCCGGTGCCTTCGGCCCGGTCGGCTTCTGGTCCCACTCAAGCGAATCCGGGCCCACAGGACTCAATCCCGGTCAGAAAAAATTACCGGACGTGCTCATTCAGCAACCACGTGCAAGATCCACGGTTGACACCACCCGCATCGCAGCGCTCATGAACAGGCACGATCCCTTCGCCGTACGGACTGACCCTCGGCGCGGACCCGGCGATTGTGGCGCAGCCCACACCGGTCTGGAGCGGGAGCGGGCGGGCGGGAGCGGGCGGGCGGGAGCGAGCGGGCGGGAGCGAGCGGCGCGGGCAGCGGAGGCGGTCCGGTGGGGCGGCATACGGCTCCGTCGACTGCTGGAGCGTCTCGCGCGCAAGCGCGCACAGAGGCAGCAACGGCGGGGTGGGCAGCGGGCCCGTCGCCACCCGCGCGTCCGAGCCACCGGGGGCGCCGGGCCGGGCTCCCCCCTTCCCCGAACAGGGCGTGCAGCCAGCGCCGACGCCGCAGGCGGGAGGGGGAATCTGGGAAAGGGAGGGGTTTCGGCACTTCGGGGACAACCGGGTTTGGACCTCGGGGACCGGAATCCCTGTGGATTCTGCTACTGGGGCAGCACCACCCACGACGTGACCCCCGCGTCCGGGGCCTGGGCGGCGCGGAGACCCCAGTCGCCGCCCCAGTCGTCGACGACGACCGCCAGTAGCCAGAGGGCCCGGCGGCGCCGGGCCTCGCAGAGGGCGAGGGTGTCCGGGTCCGGGTGGTGGGGGTGCTGGTCCCGGAGGACCAGGCGGAGGGTGCCGTCGCAGCGGCGCAGCGAGAGGTAGAGGTCGCGGCCGGGGGTCAGCGCGGCGCTGACGGCGATGAGTTCGCTCACGACGTGCGTGACGGGCCAGGCGTGGGACCGGAGCCCGTGCGCAGGCAGCGCCGCCGTGACCGCGCGCCGCCCGACCGCCGCGCTGCGGGGGTCACCGGGCAGCGTGAGGCTGAGGACGAGCCCCGGGGGCGGGTAGGGGTGCTGCACCGCTGCGGGGCACAGGGCGGTGCGTTGGGGTGGGGGTGCGTACGGGTGCATGGCTGACTCCCTGGTGCTGGTGGCGAGTTGACCGACACCGCCGCTACGGCCGAGCTGTGGCCTGTCTCCCTGGCGCGGACCGACCCCTCCCAGGGCAGGAGTTACGGGCAGGGCCGCGCGATGCACTTCGGCTGGGCGCGCAGTGTGTTGCGGTGCGTGACTCACGGTAGACCCTGCGTGGCACAGATGTCTCCGTGTTGGAGGCAATTGCCTCCTTACGGGTGGACCGGGTACCTGACTCAGCGGCAGACTGTGCCTACCGTCGGCGGAAGAAGAGGGCCATGCCGAGCAGTTCCACACCTACCGAGCGGCAACGGCGCCTGGGCGCCGAGCTCCGCAAGATGCGCACCGCCGCCGAGGCCACGACTGCGTACGCAGCAGGCCTGCTCGGCGTCGACAGGACGAAGATCTCCAACATGGAGGTCGGCGTCCGACCTGTGGCGCCCGAGCGGGTTCGCACGCTGGCCTGCAACTACGCGTGCCCTGACGGCCGTTACGTCGATGCGCTCGTGGAGATGGCAGAGCAACGAGAGCGCGGCTGGTGGGAGCAGTACCGGGGCACCCTGCCTTCGGGCCTGCTGGACATCGCCGAGCTCGAATGGAACGCCGTGCGCATCCGCACCGCGCAGACGGTCCACCTCCCGGGCCTGCTCCACACCGATGGGTACGCTCGCGCGGTCTTCGGCGCCGTACTGCCGGCGCTCTCGCGGCTGGAGGTCGAGCTGCGTGTGGCCCATCGCATGGACAGGCAGCAGGTGCTGGAACGCGAGAACCCGGTCGACTACGTGGGCTACGTCCATGAAGCCGCGCTCCGCATGCAGTTCGGCGGGCGCGAGGTCACCCGGGACCAGCTCGTGTATCTGTGCGAGGCCTCCGAGCGCGAGAACATCGACCTACGAGTCGTCCCGGTGAGCCGCGGAGCCTTTCCCGGCGCGGGTCACGCACTCCTGTACGCGCACGGTGTCGTGCCCCAACTGGACACGGTGCAGCTGGACTCCGCGCACGGCCCGGAGTTCATGCACGCCGAAGCGCAGCTCACCAAGTACCGCGCCCACCTGGACTGGATGGAGGGAGCGGCGCTGGACGTTGCAGAGTCACGCGACTTCATCCACTCCGTCGCACGTCAACTTTGAGGAGCCTCACGATGGCCGAGATCAACTGGGAAGCCCCCTACTGCGGCGAGGGAAACAATTGTTTCCGGCTGGGGACGGATACCGAAGGCAACGCGTTCATCGCCGTCCTCGGCCAGGAGGATCGTTACCTCACCGACAGCCGCGAAGCCCTCCAGCAGATGATCCGGGACATCAAGGCCGGCAAGGCCGATCACCTGCTGTAGACCGCATTCCCCTCCGCATGCCCGCCGGCCGGGCGCCTGCGCCGGCTCACGAGCTGCCAGGCGCCCAGGCCCAGGACCAGCACGGTACCGACGCCGATCCCCGCGAACCCGATCGCCCGCATGGTGGAGTTCGGGCCGCTGCCGGGGACGCTGCTCCCGAGCCCGAATCCGGCCGCCTCCGCGTCACCGTCGTACGGGGGTCCCTGCTGTGCCGTGCCCTCGATACCGACGTTCAACGTCATGGGGACGCTGCTGGGCACCTTGGGATCGAGGGTCACCTGGACGTAGTACCAGCCCTGGAACCGCATCGCCGACGCCGCGTCCGTCCCCACCTCGAACCGGTTCGCGTACGCGGCCGGGGCCGTCCCGAGGTCGACTCCGGTGGGGGCGCCCGAATAGCCGGTGCTCTTGTCGGAGACGCGGCCACGGGCGGTGTTGTACAGCGCGAGGCGCAGCCCGTTGACGGTGAAGAACGACGTGTCCGACGTGCCGTTGGCCAGCTGGGCCCGCAGGAAGAGCTGCTGGCCCCAGGCGACCGGCACCCGGTAGAAGCGGCTCTCGCCCGGCCGGATGTCGTCCCTCCAGGCGCCGCCTTCCACGGCTGCCGCGTCGTTGAACCCCGTGCCGCCGCTCACCTTCTGCGGGGTGCCGCCGCTCGGTGACGGTGCCTTGGAGTTCCAACCGGTCGGCGCAGTGGGCTGATCGGCGCCGGGCTTGAGGCCGGGCTCCGCCATGTACGTCAGCTCGATCGGCCACTTCGCACCGCCGCTGGTCTTCGTACCCGCCCAGGCCACGGTGTAGAGGTAGTCCCCGGCCTCCTGGCACGGTGTGCTGCTGTCCTTGATGCGCCGTGACGCGTAGCTCGCGATCGTACGAGCGGTCTCGCCCCCGAAGTACGCGGCCGGGCTGGAGCCGCACGCCGTACCGTCGGCCGAGGTCAGGGAGACCTGGATGCCGTCGAGGATGGCGCTCTTGCTGCCGGGGGGCGGGGCGAGCACGGTGGAGACGTACGCGTGGGAGGTGGCGTCCAGCCGGACCCGGTAGTACTTCTTCTCGCCCGGCGCGATGGTGTCCGAGTAGATCTTCGCCCGCTCCAGCTCGGGCCCGTCCACGCTCGACTCCGCGCCGGTGACCGGCACCGATCCGTCGGCCGGCCGGTACGAGCGGGCGGCGCCTCCCGGGGTGTCGTCCGCCTGCGGGGCCGCCACCGCGGCGCTCGGCAGCAGCAGGACGCAGAGTGCTGCCGCCACCCCGGCGGCACCGCCTCGGGGCCTCGACACGATTCGGTTCCTCTCGTCGGGCACTGGGCCCCGTTCGTGCGGGGTCCGGTGCCCGACCCTACGGCCGCGGGCACCGAACCCCCAGACTGCGTGTGTGCCGACTCTACGAGCCGTTGGTGCGCGGGAAGGAGACCTCCACGCGACGGTTCTTCTTCCGGCCCTCTTCGGTGTCGTTGCTGGCGATCGGGTACTGCTCGCCGTAACCGCGGATCTCGAACGTGACGCTCGGGAGCTTGGTGGCCAGCACCCCCTGCACGGCGTTCGCCCGCTGCTTGGACAGGACGTCGCCATGAGCGGAGGACCCGAGGTTGTCGGTGAAGCCGAAGACACGCACCTTCGGGGCGTCCTGGGTCTGGATCTCCAGGGCGATCGCGTTGATACGGGCCGTGGCCTCGCTGCTCAGCTTGGCGCTGTCCTTGCCGAAGAGGACTTCGGCCTGAAGGGCGAAGGTGATGTCGGCGTTGGTGTCCTCTCGGCGTTCCTCACCGCCCATGTCCTCGACGATGGACTTGATGTCGAGCACACGGACATCGCCGAGCGTCGCCCCGTCGCCGAGCATGAGCCCGGGCGAGTTGGCGTCGACCTCGACGGGTGGCGAGGCGCTCGGCACGGCGGTGGGGTTGTCGTCCGCCGAGGCCGAGGTGGCGCCCCAGAGCGTCGAGGTGCCGAGGACGACCGCTGCGGCGGCGCAGAGACCGATACGGCATCGGAGAGCGCTGCGCGGTGCGGGTGGTGTGGGGGTGAGTAGCTGCATGGCGGTCGTCACCCCGAGATCTTGATCGTCGCGGTGGGCATGGTGGGGATCTGGAAGTCGACCTCGGTGGTGCTCTGCGGCGGGGCGGGGAACTGGGCGAAGAACGGAGCCTCTGCTCCCGCCGTCAGGCCTTCGAACTTGGTGCACAGGCAGCGGCCGTCGGTGTCCCGAAGGATGAGGTACCGCTTCTTCCCTTGCTGGTCCACCAGCGAGGCACCCGCCATGGAGGCGCCGTTGTTCACCAGTTCCTGCTCGGTGCCCTGCCAGCCAACCGCCGCCCAGATCTGCTTCGATCCGTTCTTGACCCTGCCCTTGACGGTGACGAATCCTCCAGCTTCACGCTTGGCCGAGCTGATAATGGCCTCCACGCCGTCCTTGCCCTTGATCGAGGCAAGCACCTGGCTCTCGTCGTCCTCTGCCGGTGCGGGAGCTTCGCTCTTCTGGTCGGTTGACGAGGACGAAGAGCCCTGGGGCTTGCTCTCGGGCTCGTCCGAACCGTCATCGCCACCACAAGCCGTCAGGACGACAGCCATGGCAACGGAGGCGGCAGCGACGGCGGCCCCCTTGAAGCGAATCCGGGTCATGGCTGCACGCATCGGCGTGTTCCTCTCGGTGACGTTCACTTACTTGTCGGCCAGGTGGACGGAGAAAAGGTCTGCCAGGTCCGGCAGGAGGCTGAGGTTCTTCGGGTCGATATCGAAGTCCAAGTCTTCGTCATCGCAGACGGCTTTGTACGCCTTCTGCTCCTCGGACTCGTCCGTGTCGCCGTCGTCATCCGCCGGGGGGCTCGGCGTGGGACGTGTGTCCTCTTCGATACGGCAGCGCGGCTCGATCACCGCCCTGGCGGTGGCTTCGGCCTTCTTCGTCTTGGTACTGGCGATCACCGAGCTGCCGACGGTCCGGTTGGTCTCGACCTTGACCGTGTAGGACGCCTCGGGCCAGTAATCCGGGTCGCACATGACCGAATGGGCGTCGTTCGCCGCCGCGAGCCGGTCGGCTGCGGAGCACGACCTCTCTCCGATGTCCCGGCCGCTCAGCAGGTTGTCCCACGCGTCGAGGTCGAAGGCCCCGGGCCAGCTCCACTCGTCCCGCGCGTCCTGGGCCGCGGCCAGCGCGGCTGCGTCGGCGGCCGTCTGGGCCTCGTTCTTCTTCATCGAGGCCTGGCCGACGGCGAAGTAAGCGAACGCAAGGAAGAGCAGGCCCGCCACCACCATGATGTAGATGGGGAAAGCCTGCCCTGCCTCGCGCGACTGTCTGGTTACTCGCCGCCGCCGCCCGTGATCTTGCCGATCTGCGTGGTGATGGCAGTTGCGATCGTGGTCCCGAAGTTCGTCGTCATGAGCACCCCGATGATCGCCACGACCACCACGATGATGCCCAGGTACTCCACCGCGCCCTGCCCCTGGTCCGCCCGGGCCTTCATGCGCTCGACGGACGTGTTCGCCCAGACCTTGGCGTTGACGGACGCCTTCAGCATCAGCTTGCTCATGATGTTCCCCTCCGGGTTCGGCCGACCGTGTGCCGGCCGACGCGTAAGTCTCTGTGGCGTCGCCCCCGTTACCGGCTTCCTCCTGGCCGGTGCCGTCTGCGACATGAGAAACGTACGGCCGGACACCCCGTTCGGCGCAGGGCCCCAGGGCCCAAAGCCGGGCCCAAAACGCGCGTTGGGCCCGACCCGTCGTTCTCCCCCGTTCAGCCATGGCGGTCTGTCCCCCTCGTCCCAGGTCCCGGGCTCGGCGCCGTGCCGAGCCAGCGGGCGATCGCTTCGCTGCGGCTGCTGCTGTGCAGCTTGGTGAAGATCCTGTTGATGTGGTTCTTGACTGTCTTCTCGCTGATGAAGCAGGTGGCGGCGATCTGGTGGTTGCTCATCCCGGACGCGATGAGCTCCATGACCTCCGCCTCCCTCGAACTCAGGTCGTACTGCTGCCTGTTGGGCGTCCGTAGCCCGTTGTGGCTTCCTTCAGACGAAGACTGTGCCACAACAGGTTGCAGTTGCGAAAGGCTTTCCGGAACGCCCGCAGGTCGCGCGCCGGAGGGGCCGGGAGGCGGCGCGGTGTGGGGCGCGTGGCCGGGGACGCCGTCGGGGGTGCCGGGCGTCAGTGCCGTGCCCAGGCCTTCCGGGAGGTTCCTCGGGACCTGGTCGGGGCCTTGGCGCATATGGGCGAGCAGGGCGTTGGCCGCGGTGGTGGTGAAGGGGGCGCGGCCGTTCTTCGTGTCCCGTACGGACTGGACGAGTTCGTCCGCGGTGAACTCGCCGTGCACCAGGTAGCCGCCCGCGCCCAGGCGCAGCGCCTCGTGGACGATGTCGCTCTCACGGCTGTACGTCAGCATCATCACAGGTGCAACCTGCACCAGGTGGGGCAAGGCGGAGATGCCGTCCACGCCGGGCATCCGGACGTCGAGCAGGACGACGTCGGGGCGGTGCCGGACGGCCGCCTCGTAGGCCTGGCGGCCGTCGGCGGCCTCGGCGACGACCTCGATGTCGGCGCGGCCGCTGAGCAGGACGCCCAGGCCTGCGCGTACGACGGGGTTGTCGTCGGCGACCACGACCCGCAGGGGGCCGGTGGCCGGCAGGTCGGGACCGCTGGGGAACGGGGGCATCGCTTCGGGTCCCGTGGGTTGCGGGCCGGAGTGCGGGGCGGCCGGGAATCCGGGGGAACTGCAGTCCGTGCTGAGGGGATTGGAGTGCGGGGAGGTGTGCTGGGAGACATGGTTCTGCGAGGCCCAGTTCTGGCCCGAGGCACGGGAGACGTCGTCCGGCATTCTGCGACCTCCTCTCAGGTGTGATGGGGACGGGTGACGGAGCGGTGGTGGTGCGGGTTCAGCTGCCCGGGGCCGGGCCCGGTCGTGCACCCGGCGGGGGTGTGAGCGCGGCGACGGGGAGTTCCAGGCGGACTTCCGTGCCCTTGGCGGCCCTGCCCTTGCCGATGCGGATGCGGGCGCCGATGGAGGCCGCGCGCTCGACCATGCCGACGAGGCCGAAGTGGCCGGCCCGCCTGAGGTCGTCGAGGGTGGTCCCGGCGGGGAGGCCCCGGCCGTCGTCATACACGCTGACGCGCAGGACGTCGCCCTTGATGCCGGCCAGGACGGCGAGGTAGGTGGGGTGGGCGTGCCGGTGGGCGTTCTCCATGGCTTCGGAGGCGACGGTGAGCAGTTGGCGTGCGACGACCTGCGGTACCGGGGGGACCGGGGTGTCGCCGAGGGTGCGGAAGACGGTGCTCGTCCCGTGGCGGCGGGAGAAGTCGTCGGCTCGGGCGCGGAGTTCGCTGACAATGTCGACCCCGCCGTCCAGGCCGGATTCGCGGCGCAGGTCGGAGAGGAGTTCGCGGGATTCGGCGGCGGCGCGGCGGGCCGAGCGGGCGACCAGTTCCGCCTGGTGCCGGACCGTGAGCGGGTCCATCCGGTCGGAGGAGTGGGCCAGTCCGTCGGCGGCCAGGGCCAGGCCGTGCAGGGTCTTGGCGACGGAGTCGTGCATCTCGCGGGCGAGGCGGGCGCGCTCGTCCTCGACGGCCACGCTGACGGCGAGGCGGGCGCGGGTCTCGGTCAGCGCCTGGCTGGCCGCGCCGACCCGGAGCATCAGATTGCGCAGGGCGACGCCGACCGCCCCGGCGAGGATGCAGAAACCGGGCAGCAGGAGCACGGAGGCCAGGCCGTCGGCCTGGAGTTTGTCCTCGGCGCCGTAGGCCGCGGCGAGGATCAGGCTCTGTACGGCGGCGAAGACGCCCGCCGCTCGCCAGCCGTAGACCAGTCCGGCCAGGAGCGGGGTGCAGACGACGGCGTATCCGAGGGTCGAGTCGGGTGTGGCGGTGAACAGGAGCAGCGCGCCGAAGACCGTGTCGGCCCCGAGCAGGAGCGGGGAGCGCACGAGGAGCGGCCCGAAGCGTTCCCAGTCGCGGTAGAGGGCGTACGAGCCGACGACGGTCACCAGGACGGCGGAGGCGACCAGCCAGCTCGGGAGGCCGGGGGCGGTGTTGTCGAGGGCCTGCGGGGTGCCGATGGCGATCATGGCCAGCCGGAAGAGGAACACCTGGCGGGCCAGCGCCGAGAGGGCGTTGACCTGGATGGAGACCGTGGGTGTCGGGCCGGCGGGGGTGGACAGGGCGGCGTGTCGCGATTCCTCGGCGCCCGGTTGCAGGGAGATCGTCATCGGCTGCCGCTCACTCCCCCGTGAGGGATCCGAGGTCGGTGTCGGATCCGAGCAGCATGGCCGCGCCCATGAGGATCATGGTTGCGGGGATCATGAAGGTGGTGACCATCAGCGTGGCCTTGGGGACCGCCTTGGCCGCCTTGCGCCGGGCGTTCTGCGCGTCGGTGCGGCGCATGTCGTTGGCGATGGCGATGAGGGTGTCGACGATCGGCGCGCCGAGTTCCTCACCCTGCTGGAGGGCGGTGACGAACATGGCGACCTGTTCGGAGTCGTTGCGTTTGCGCAGTTCGTCGAAGGCCTGGCGGCGGCTGATGCCCATGTCCATCTGGCGCAGGGTGATGCGCAGTTCGTCGGACCAGGGGCCCTGGTACTTCTCGGCGACCCGGTCGAGGGCCTGCCGGAAGCCGAGGCCCGCGGAGACGACGACGGCGAGGACGTCCAGGAAGTCGGGGAGGGTGCGGTCGATGTCGTCGCGGCGCTTGCGGACGGCTGCCCAGATGCCGACCTCGCCCCAGAACAGGCCGAAGGCGATCATGAACAGGGCCATGAAGAGCTGGCCGCTGGTGAGCATCGCGAAGGCGGCGAAGCCGCCGAGGGCGCTGTAGACGGCGCGGCGGGCGGCGTAGCGGTCGATGGTGAGGCCGCCGGGGTTGCCGGCCATGTCGATCTTGCGGCGTTTCTCGTTGACCTTCTTGGGTCCCATGAGGCGCAGCACAAGGGGCGCCCAGCGCATGCCGAGCCGGTCGATGCCGGAGCCCACGGCGGTGGTGCGGGTCGAGCCGACTTCCAGGGCGAGGGCGAGGTCTCCGGGGAGGGTGGCCTCGGCGCGGTACATCCGTACGCCCTTGAAGGCGCCGAACACGCTGAGGCCGACGACGAGAGCAAGCAGCAGTTCCATACCGGTCCCCTCCTCAGATATCGATCTTGGAAATGCGGCGGATGGCGACGAAGCCGAGGGCGTAGAGGCCGAGCGAGATGATGACGGCGATCTGGCCGGCGACGGATCCCGTCATGCGGTCGAGCGCTCCGGGGAGGATCGAGTTGACGAGGAGCATCGCGCCGACGCCGATGGCGGGGACGGCGTACGCGGTGGTGTTGACCTGTGAGAGCTGGGTGCGCACCTCACGCCGGGTCTCCTTGCGTTCCTCCAGCGTGATGGTGAGGTTGCGCAGGGAGGAGACGACCTGGCCGCCGGCCCGGTTGGAGAGGATCAGTGTGGAGACGAGGACGACGAGTTCGCGGGAGGGCAGGCGTTCGGCGAGTTCACCGAGTGCGTCGTCGAGGGTGCGGCCGACACCGAGCTGGTCGGCGACCACCCGGAGTTCGTCCCCGGCCGGCGCTTCGAGTTCGTCCGCGGCCATGTCGATGGACGTACGCAGCGAGAGCCCGGCCTGGGTGGCGTTGGCGAGCACCCTGGAGATCTCCGGCAGCTGGCTGATGAAGGCCTCGGTGCGCTTGGTGCGGTGCCAGTTCAGGAAGGTGTTGGCGCCCCAGAGCGCGGCGAGGCCGGCGAGCGGGCCGAAGAAGGAGGCCAGGACGGAGGCCGCGATGAGCCAGAGGGCCGCTGCCGAGGCCAGGACGTAGAGGAAGTACTCGCCCGGAGTGAGGTCGAGGCCGGTGGCGGCGAGCTTCAGCTCGATCCTCTTGCCCAGCTTCGTACGGCGCAGCCTGCGGTCGAGCCCCCGGAAGCGGCGCTGCGGGCCCATGTCGATCTGGCCGGTCGAGGAGAGGCGGTCGACGAGGGCTTCGCGCTGGGCCTTGCCCGAGGTGTAGGCGTGCAGGCCCAGGACGCCGAGTACGCAGCACAGCAGCGTGACGCCGATGGTGAGCGGTGCGAGGTTGTCCATGTCGGGGTACCTATCTGGCCTCTCGGGTGGCGAGGTATTCGTCTGACGGGGCGACCCCGAAGGCCTGGGGGATCGGCTGTCCGGCCATGTAGAGCCGGTCGGCGATGCGGCGCGGGAGCGGGAGGGCGTGGAACTCGCCGTGGATCACACCGTCGGTGTCCATCGGCCGGGCGTCGAACCGGGCGACGGTGACGATCCTGTACGGGTCGCGTCCGTGGGAGTCGAGGACCGCGATCTCGGTGACGCGCCTGGTGCCGTCGGCGTGCCGGGTCAGCTGGACGATCACGTCGACGGCGCTGTTGATCTGGTCGTGCAGCGCCTCGAAGGGGATCTTGATCTCGGACATCGAGGCGAGGGTCTGGAGTCGCATCAGCGCGTCCTCCGCACTGTTGGCGTGGACGGTGGCCAGCGAACCGTCGTGGCCGGTCGACATCGCCTGGAGCATGTCGAGCGACTCGCCGCCTCGGACCTCACCGACGACGATGCGGTCGGGGCGCATGCGCAGGGAGTTGCGGACCAGGTCGCGGATGGTGATCTGGCCCTTGCCCTCGACGTTCGCGGGGCGTGACTCCAGCCGGATCACATGGTTCTGCTGGAGCTGGAGTTCGGCGGAGTCCTCGATGGTGACGATGCGTTCGCCTTCGGGGATGAGCCCGGAGAGCGCGTTGAGGAGCGTGGTCTTCCCGGTGCCCGTGGCCCCGGAGACGATCAGGTTGAACTTGGCCTGGACGAGCCCGGCGAGCAGCAGCAGCATCTGCTGGTCCAGCGAGCCGAAGCCGATCATCTCCTGGAGCGAGAAGGACCGGGGGAAGCGCCGGATGGTGAGGGTGGCGCCGGTGAGGGAGAGCGGCGGGATGATGACGTTGACGCGCTCGCCGCTGGGCAGGCGGGCGTCGACCATCGGATTGGCCTCGTCCACCCGCCGGTTGACGGTGGAGACGATGCGTTCGATCGTCTGCATGAGCTGCTCGTGGCTGGCGAAGCGCATGGGGAGCTGCTCGACCCGGCCGGCCCGTTCGACGAAGATCTGGTCGGGCCCGTTGACCATGATCTCCGTGATGGAGGCGTCCTCCAGGAGCGGTTCGAGGACGCCGAGGCCGAGTGCCTCGTCGACGACCCGGCGGATGAGCTGGGAGCGTTCGACGGTGGAGAGGACCGGGCCCTCGCGGCTGATGATGTGGCCCAGGACGCGTTCGAGGCGGGCGCGCCGGTCGGCGGCGGCCAGCGAGGACATCTCCGCGAGGTCGATCTCCTCGAGGAGCTTGGCGCGGTAGGTGGCGACCAGGTGGCCGTCCTCCCGTCCCCCTCCGCGCTCCTCGGGGGCGGTGATGCGTGCCCGCAGGCTCATGGGTGGTACTCCTCGGATGGGATGGGGGGTGCGCTCAGTCGCGGGGCATGGTGGCGGACTTCTCGACGGTCCGGTCGCCGAGCAGGCCGAGCAGGACGTCGGGGATGGTGACCGTGACCTTCACCGTGACCGAGTCGCCGCCGGTCGGCGGGGCGATCCGGGCCCGCTGGGCCACCCAGTCGGTCATCGACGCCTTGCCGACGCGCTCGTACGATCCGCGCAGGCCGTCCTGCGAGGCGGTGCGGGCGGCGGCCCTCGCGCCGGTGCCGGCCTGCTGGGCGGTGTAGGCGATCAGGCCGAGCTGGAGGCCGGCCATGCCGATGAGGATGAGGACGGGGAGGAAGCCCAGGTACTCGATGGCGGTCGAGCCCCGGTCACCACGCCTGGCCGTTCCCGCTCGCCGTCCGGCCGGGCGTGGGATGCGCCGGGCCGCGCGTGTGGTCCGTACGGCTGCCATGACGCGTCACTTCCCTTCCGCGGCCGCGCCGGCCGTCGCTCTGACGGGGATGGGGAGGCTGGCGAAGCCGGGGAACAGGACGGGGGCCTTCAGGGTGATGCGGACCGTGACCATGTCGTCCTTCAGCAACCCGCACTCGTGGATCTGCGCGGGCCCGTCCCATGCGCTCGGGAGCCGTTCGTACACTGCTGCCTCGCAGTTGCTCCGGCGGTCCCAGGCGCCCGAGGCGGCGGCCTTGCGTGCGCCTTGGTCGGCCGCGCCGCTCGCCAGGGTGAAGGTGTACCCCACGAGCACCGCCTGCCAGAGCAGCACCAGGGTCACCAGGATGATCGGCACCATCCCGGTGAACTCGATGGTCAGCTGGCCACGGTCCTGTCCCAGCCGTGCCCGTATCCGGCCCGGTTCTCCTCTGCCTGGTCTCACTGTCGGCCTCCCCCGCTGGTCGTGCCGCCCTTGCGCTTGCGGCCCCCGATCGAGCCCCGGTCCCCGCGCAGCATCCCGCCGCGCGGCTCCGCTCCCTGGGAAGGCTTCACGAGTCCGAGCTCGCCCGCCAGGGCCCAGAGGGCCTGTTTCACGGTGGAGCGTGGGTCCAGTTCGTGCATACGGCCCGAATCCACCGCGCCCTGGAGTTCCTTGAAGTTCGCCGGTACCGCCGTGCCCGCCATCCGGGTCCCGGTGATCCGCTGGATCAGGGCGGGCTGGATCTCCGTGTTGCGGTTGAAGCGGTTGACGACGGTGAACGTCTCCTCGGCCTTGCGGATCTGGAGCCGGTCCCACATCCGTACGATCCGCTTGGCGCCCCGTACGGCGACGACGTCCGGGGTCGTCACCAGTACGGCGGTGTCGGCCATTTCGATCGCCGCGGCGTTGGCCCCGCTCATCTGGCTCCCGCAGTCGATGACGACGACCTCGTAGCGCGAGCGCAGGGCGCTGACGATCTGGCGGGCGGCGCGGTCGCTGACCTCCTCGCCGCGTTCGCCCTCCCCTGGGGCCAGCAGCAGCGCCAGGCCGGTGTCGTGCGAGAACACCGCGTCGGAGAGGACCCGCGGGGAGATGTCGGTGATGGCCGCCAGGTCGACGACGGAGCGCCGGAACTGCACGTCGAGGTAGGCGGCGATGTCGCCGGTCTGGAGGTCGAGGTCGACGAGTGCGGCCGTGTGCCCGGAGGCCTGTGCGGCCAGGGCCAGTTGTACGGCGGTGACGGTGGCCCCGACCCCGCCCTTGGCGCCGGTGACGGTGAGGACCGTGCCTCCGGGGCCGGTGAAGACGTCGCCGCCCGTGCCGAGGTGGCGCCGTACGCCCGTGGACCACTGTGCGGCGGCCTGTACGCGGTTGACGAGCTCCTCGTAGCTGAGGGGGAGGGTGACCAGGCCCCGTGCTCCCGCGTCCATGGCGGCGGCGAAGAGGGTCTGGCTCGCGTCGGCGGTGATCAGCACGACCCCGACGGCGGGGAAGCGCAGGGAAACCTCCCGGATCAGCTCCAGGGCGGGCACCGGGCCGATCCGCTCGTGGACCAGCACGACCTCGGGCAGTTCCTCGATGGACTCGCCGGCGAGCCGGGCGAGGGTGTCGATGAGCTGCGTCGAGTCACCCACCGGCGCCGCCGGCTCCGCGTCGGGGAGCTGGCTGAGGAGGGTGGTCACGGACCTGGCCGCGTCGGCGTCACCGACGGCCGGGAGGATTCTGGTGGTCATCCGGGCCCTCACTTGTCCTTGTCGAGCGTGTAGGTCCGGTCGCCCGGCCGGATGGTGCCGTCGCTGCCGGGTGCGATCAGTGCGAGTCGTACGTGCTCGGCGAAGGACTCCGCGTAGGCCACACGCTGGGTGTCGAGGGTGTTGAGCGCGAAGGTGATCGGCACGGCCTCGGTCGCCTGGTTCCGGTCGTCCTTCTTCGGTTCCAGGGCGGTCAGTTCGCCGACGTCGAGGACCTTGGCGTTGGAGACGATGACCTTGGACTGGGACGCCTCACCGTCGCGTTCGCCCGCGAAGGTGGCGTAGATGTTCACCTTGTCGTTCGGCCGGATCTTGCCCGCGACACCGGTGGCGGCGTCGATCATGATGGCGATCTCCTGCTCGCCCGGGCGCAGTTCCGGGCTCCTGACCATCATGTCGGACTGCATCAGGGAGCCCTTCTGCAGTTCGGTGACGGCGATCTTGCCGTCGATCTCGCCGATCTCCGTGACGGCGTTGCCCGACAGCCAGCGCTTGGGCATGGAGACCTTCTCGAACTGGTCGGCCGACAGGGCCGTGTACGGGGCCACGTCCGACTTGAGCCGGTAGGCGTCGACCTCGGGTCCGACCTTCGAGTTGACGTCGCTGATCACCGAGAGCACCCCGGCGAAGGCGCCGAAGGCGCACAGGACCGACAGGAGCAGGAGTATCACGCCGCGGCGCTGGCGGGAGTTCATGGGCCGGACAACCTCGTTCGAATCGGATGCGTGGGGCAGCGGACAGAGAGGGATGCGCGGTGTCTGCGGAGAGCCCGGGGCTCGCTAGGTGCTGGGCGGCGCGGGCGCTCCATGGCTCAGGACACCCGGGGAGTGCATTCGGTTCTCCGGCGGTGCCAGCGGGGAGGAACAGAACCCGCAGCGGTCGCCGATGAGCTCCATTCCGCACCAGTGGCAGTTTTCCCGGCGTACGGAGGAAACGAGCTGGTAGATCACGGAGATGTCCGGAAGGAAGGAGGCGAATTCCACCAGCTTCCCCGTTCCCCACCAGCGCGGCGAGCCGGAAGGCAGGGCGCACTCCTGAACGGCCTGCACGCCCCAGGCCGGAGCCAGGGTCTGCTGGACCCATTCGGATGTCAACTGTCCCTTGGCGATCAGCAGTTGTGTGGCGAAGGGCGGGCCTGCCGGGGGTTCGGCGGTCGGTCCGATCCTGACGAGCTGCGGGCTGGGACCGGCGAGCACGGCGAACTGCGATCCCGGCACCCAGGACTTGGCGTGGCTCTTGAGGCTGACGGGGACCCGGTCGAGCCTGGCCACGGAGTTCAGCAGGGCTCCGGCGTGGATGTAGTGGGCGAGCAGCCGCGCCGCCGAGGCCACCACTCCGGGGCTGAAGTCGCAGATGGAGAGCTGGCGCAGCTGGCGTACGAGGACGGCGACGCCCAGCGGCGGCAGGTCCGTCCTGAGCAGGGCGATGCGGTCGCTCTCCAGGACGGAGCGGATGGCGTGCAGCCGGCGTTCATGGGCGGGGCTGATGCCCGTGGGGTAGACCGCGATCACATAACCGTGCTGTTCCAGAAGCAGGTTCATGTCACCGATGGCGAGATCGAGGGGCTGGGCGTCGGGCGCCTGCAGCAGGGCCGCCGTGGGTGTCTGCTGATCGGTCGGCGGTAGCACGAGATCAGCGCTGGTCACTGCTATTGCGGTCGGCACGCTCTTCCCCGTTCGGCCCCGGCCGTCGTCGGGTGTGACTCCGGCCGCAATCGCTCCTGCTCCGTGCTTCTTCCCCAGCACTTTAGCCACGTCAGACCATGCAGAGAACAGATATCGGAACCCAGTACGAAGACGTGCGGCACAGGCGTTCGCTACGCCTCCGTATGAAATCGGACGAAAAGCAGAGTGGTTAACTCCTGTACCACTGCGTAGAGTTACCCCGACCGGTGGGGTTTGAAATCGGCGGGAATTAATCCGCCCACGTCAGAACGTATTTCCTCCCCTTTCCCCGGCCTTCCGCGATATCCGCTCCGTCACGTTCCGGCCATCCCCGAGGCGCGACTCGCACCGTCACCCGCACTGTCACCCGCGCGAGTGCATACGGGAGGGTCCGGGGCCGTTCACCCGGAGGCGCGCACGCCCCTCGCCGGCCCCTCGCCGGCCCCTCGCGGGCATCCGGGCCGCCAGAGGTCTTGACAACTCGATTGGTCTGGACCAGTTTATCGGCCAACGGTGGCCACCGTTCCCGCCAGCACCCCCAACTCCCCCACCGGAGGCAGCAAGTGGAACGCTCCGCAGGCAGCAGCAGGCACAGAAGACGCCGGATCCGGCCTCTCCTCGGCGGGGCCGTCGCCGTCGTCGCGGCCGGGGCGCTGGGCGTCACCGGGCTCGTCACCACCGCGCAGGCGGCCGACGTCAACGTGGCCAAGAACGCCGGATTCGAGTCCGGGCTCTCCAACTGGACCTGTTCCGGCGGCTCCGGCGCCACCGTGACCTCCCCCGTGCACGGCGGCTCCTCCGCGCTCAAGGCCACCCCGGCCGGCCAGGACAACGCGAAGTGCACGCAGAGCGTGGCCGTGAAGCCCGGCTCCACCTACACACTGAGCTCCTGGGTGCAGGGCGGTTACGCCTATCTCGGCGCGAGCGGCACCGGCACGACGGACGTCTCCACCTGGTCGCCCGGCTCCAGCAGCTGGACCCAGCTGCGAACCACCTTCACCACCGGCCCCTCCACCACCTCGGTTACCGTCTACACCCACGGCTGGTACGGCCAGGCCGCCTACGTCGCGGACGACGTCGAGGTGACCGGTCCGGACGGCGGTGGCGGCACCGACCCGGAGCCCGCGATCCCCGGTTCCCCGGCCGGGCTGACCGTCTCCACGACGACCAGCTCCTCGGTCGCCCTGACCTGGAACGCGGTCTCCGGCGCCACCGGCTACACCGTCTACCGGGACGGCGCGAAGGCGACCAGCTCCACCGGCACCTCCGCGACGGTGACCGGGCTCGCCGCGGACACCGCCTACCAGTTCTCCGTCAGCGCGACGAACGCCGCCGGTGAGTCGGTCAAGTCGGCGACCGTCAGCGGCCGTACGGCGAAGGCGACCGACCCGGGCCCCGGCCCGACGACCTCGGTGCCCAAGCACGCGGTGACCGGCTACTGGCAGAACTTCAACAACGGCGCCGCCGTCCAGAAGCTCAGCGACGTCCCCGCGGACTACGACATCATCGCCGTCTCCTTCGCGGACGCCACGGCCACGCCCGGAGCCGTCACCTTCAACCTGGACTCGGCCGGTCTGAACGGCTACACCGTCGCCCAGTTCAAGGCCGACATCAAGGCCAAGCAGGCCGCCGGGAAGAACGTCATCATCTCCGTGGGCGGGGAGAAGGGGGCCGTCGCCGTCAACAGCGACGCCTCCGCCACCGCCTTCGCCGACTCGGTGTACGCGCTCATCCAGGAGTACGGCTTCAACGGCGTAGACATCGACCTGGAGAACGGCCTCAACTCCACCTACATGACGAAGGCCCTGCGCTCCCTGTCGTCGAAGGCGGGCTCCGGCCTCGTCATCACGATGGCCCCGCAGACCATCGACATGCAGTCGACGTCCGGTGAGTACTTCAAGACGGCGCTCAACATCAAGGACATCCTGACCGTCGTCAACATGCAGTACTACAACAGCGGTTCGATGCTGGGCTGCGACGGCAAGGTCTACTCCCAGGGCTCGGTGGACTTCCTCACCGCGCTCGCCTGTATCCAGCTGGAGGGCGGTCTCGCCCCGTCCCAGGTCGGCCTCGGGGTGCCCGCGTCCACCCGCGGCGCGGGCAGCGGCTACGTCGCCCCGTCCGTCGTGAACGCGGCCCTGGACTGCCTGGCCAAGGGCACGGGCTGCGGCTCGTTCAAGCCCTCCAGGACCTACCCGGACCTGCGCGGCGCGATGACCTGGTCCACGAACTGGGACGCCACCGCCGGAAACGCCTGGTCCGGCGCGGTCGGCCCGCACGTGCACGGCCTCCCGTAACGCGAAGGCCCCTCCGGTCCAGCAGCGCCGCCGCTCCCCCGGCGGCGCTGCTGCGTGCGTGCTGCGTGCGTGCGTGCTGCGTGAGTAAGGAGGTCTACGCCGCCGTCACCAGGGCAGTTCGCGCACCTGCTGGACGCACAGCACGACGAACAGCAGTCCCGCCGCGCCCAGCATGCCGTTGCTGAGCCAGCCGTTGCGCCACTCCCTCGGCGTACGGGAGGAGTTGAGCAGCCAGAGCAGGGTCAGGGCCAGGAACGGCATGAAGAACGCGCCCAGGACGCCGTAGCCGATGACCAGCCCGAAGGGCTCGTCCAGCCACAGCAGCGTCATCGGCGGGAACGTCAGCCAGAGCAGGTACGCGCGGAAGGGCACGGACCGCTCCTGCCGGCCGATCGTCCCGCTGCCCGCCTTCTCCACGCTCACGGCACCGCGGGCGGCCCGGATCCGCTCGACGAAGTCGGCGAACATCAGGCTCACGCCGTGCCACACACCGATGAGCGACGAGAACGACGTCGCGAAGAAGCCGACCAGGAACAGCTTCGCGGTGCCCGCCCCGAAGCGGTCCTCCAGGACCTGGCCGAGGTCGATCAGCCCCCGGTCGCCCTTGGTCAGGGCGATGGTCGAGGAGTGCAGGAGCTCGGCGCCGACGATGAGCATCGCCACGACGAAGATGCCGGTCGTGATGTACGCGGCCCGGTTGTCGATCCGCATCACCTTCATCCAGGAGGTGTTGGACCAGCCCTTGGCGTTCACCCAGTACCCGTACGCCGCCATGGTGATGGTGCCGCCGACCCCGCCGATCAGCCCGAGCGTGTAGATCAGCGAGCCGTCGGGGAGGACGGGGAGCAGCCCCGCGAAGGAGGCGCCGATGTCCGGGACCACCCGGATCGCGACGTAGACCACGACGACGAACATCACGCCGATCAGGACCGTCATGACCTTCTCGAAGACGGCGTACTGGTTGAACCAGACGAAGACCAGGCCGATCAGCCCGGTGATGATCGCCCAGGTCTTCAGGCCGGGCCCGTCGGGGAAGAGCGCCACGATGGGCAGGGCGCTGGAGGACATGGCCGTCGCGCCGTACACGAAGCCCCAGACGACGACGTACACCGCGAAGTAGCCCGTGGTCCACCCGCCGAGGGTGCGCCAGCCGTCGAAGAGGGTGCGGCCCGTCGCGAGGTGCCAGCGGCCGACCGCCTCCGCGAGGGAGATCTTCACGAGGCAGCCGATCACGGCCGCCCACATGAGGGTGTAGCCGAACTTGCTGCCCGCGATGAGTGTCGCGACCAGGTCTCCCGCTCCGACACCGGTGGCCGCGACGACGATGCCGGGTCCGATGTAGCGCCAACTGGACTTACGCGGCCGGGAGCTCAGCTCCCCCGCTCCTGTGGTCTCGCTTGTCTCCGCCATGTCGATCAACGAAGCGCATCACGCGGCATCGCACAAGGGGGCGCGTCATACCGCCGTGAGGCCCCCTCGGGTCACGGACACCTGTGGATTTCCGGTGACAGGAGGGGGCGGTGGGACGGTCTGGACGGGTTCCGTCCGGATCGGGCCGTCCGCCCGATCCGGACGGACGGATCTAAATGACCAGGCTCAGTGCGGCGGCGACGACGAAGCCGGCGACCGAGAGGACGGTCTCCAGGACCGTCCAGGTCTTCAGGGTGTCGCGCTCCGAGATGCCGAAGTACTTCGAGACCATCCAGAACCCGCCGTCGTTGACGTGCGAGGCGAAGATGGAGCCCGCCGAGATCGCCATGATGATCAGGGCGAGGTGGGCCTGCGACATGCCCTGGTTCTCGACGAGCGGGACGACGATGCCGGCGGTGGTGACGATCGCGACCGTCGCCGAGCCCTGGGCGACCCGCAGGACGACGGAGATCAGCCAGGCGAGCAGGATGACGGGCAGGCCGACGTCGTTGAAGGTGTCGGCGAGCGCGTCGGCGATGCCGCTGCCCTTGAGCACGGCTCCGAAGATGCCTCCCGCGCCGACGACCAGCAGGATGTTGCCGACGGGCTTCAGCGAGGACGTCGAGACCGACTCCAGGGACTTGCGGGACCAGCCCCGCCGGATGCCCAGCAGGTAGTAGGCGAGGAGCAGGGCGATCGTCAGCGCGACGAACGGGTTGCCGAAGAACTCGATGACGGAGCGCAGGGTGGACGGGTCCAGCGCGATCGAGGAGAACGTCGCGGCCAGGATGAGGATCAGCGGCGTACCGATGATCGCGAGGACGGTGCCGAGCGCGACGGGCTTCTCGCGGGGGGTGACACCGGCGGCCTGCTGTTCGGCGACGACGGCGGCCTTGGCCTCGGCGGCGGCCTCGACCATGTCCTGCGGTACGTCGACGAAGATGCGCTTGCCGATCCAGGCGGCGTAGCCCCAGGCGGCGAGGACGGACGGGATGCCGACGAGGGCGCCCATCAGGATGACCCAGCCGAGGGAGACGTTGAAGAGGCCGGCGGCGGCGACCGGGCCGGGGTGCGGCGGCAGGAACGCGTGGGTCATGGAGAGGCCGGCCAGCAGCGGCATCGCGTAGAGGATGATCGACTTGCCGGAGCGCTTGGCGGCGGCGTACACGATCGGCGCGAGGACGAAGATGCCGACGTCGAAGAAGACCGGGATGCCGAAGATGAGGCCGGTGAGGCCCATGGCGAGCGGGGCGCGCTTCTCACCGAAGAGGTTCAGCAGGCGGGCGCTGAGGACTTCCGCTCCGCCGGACACCTCCAGGATCGCGCCGAGCATCGTGCCGAGGCCGATGATGATCGCGACGTGCCCGAGGATGCCGCCCATGCCGGACTCGATGACCGAGACGGCGGCCGACTTCTGGACCGTGCCGAAGAGTTCGGTGACGGAGAGACCGGCACCCAGGCCGACGGCTATGGACACGGCGAGCAGCGCGACGAACGGCTGGAGCCTGACCTTGATGATCAGGACGAGCAGGAGTGCGATCCCGAGGGCGGCGACGGTCAGCAGACCGGGCGTACCGCCGATCAGGAGGAGCAGTCCACCGGTGTGGGGTGGCGCCTCGGGGGCGGGGACGGGGGCGGCGGCAAGCAGCATGAGCGGTCAACTCCGTTGGTGACAGGGTCCTTCGGGGCAGGGAGGAGCGCGGCACGGCGCCCGTACGGGGGGAAGGGGCGCCGTGCCGTGAGGTCAGCGGATCAGGGGGTGATCAGCCGAGGACCGCGAGGGCGTCGATCTCGATGAGGAGGCCCTTGGGCAGGCCGACGTACACCGTCGTACGTGCGGAGGCGGGGGCCTTGAGGCCCTGCTCCTCGAAGTACTCGTTGTAGATGGCGTTCATCTCGGCGAAGTGGTCGACGTCCGTGAGGTAGACACGCATCATCATCACGTCGTCCCAGCTCGCGCCGCCCTCCTCCAGGATCGCCTTGACGTTGGCGAAGGTCTGGAGGGTCTGCTCGCGCAGCGTCGGGCCGGCCGGGGTGGGGGCCTGGCCCTCCACGGCGGGCAGGAAGCCGACCTGACCGGCGACCTGGAGGATGTTGCCCTTCTTCACGCCGTGGGAGAACTTCGCGGGCGGGGCGGTGTGGGTGCTCGGGGTGAGAGCGGTCTTCTCGGTCATGGCGGTTCAGGCTTTCTTGGTGGGGGTGGTACCGGAGTACTCCCGGCTGATGGTGTCCGCGGTACGGCGCACCAGCGGGAGCAGGGTGAGGAGTTCCTCGGCCGTGACGACCACGTTCGGTGCGGACACCGACATGGCGGCGACGACCCGCCCGTCGGCACCCCGGATGGGGGCGCCGACGCAGTTGATGGACTCCTCGTGGCCTCCGAGGTCGGTGGCCCAGCCCTGTTCGCGTACGACGGCGAGTTCCTTGAGGAAGGCGCCGGCGTTCGGGAGCGAACGGGACGTGTACATGGGGTAGTCGAGCCGTTCGGCGATGGCGCGCCGTTCCGGCTCGGTGAGGTCGGCGAGGAGCAGCTTGGCGACCGCGGCGACGGTGATCGCGACGGGTTTGCCGATCCGTGAGTACATCCGGACCGGGTAGCGGCTCTCGACCTTGTCGATGTAGAGGACCTCGTTCTCCTCGTACACCGCGAGGTGGACGGTGTGCCCGCACTGTTCGTTGAGGGCGACGAGGTGGCTGTGGGCGATCTCGCGTACGTCGAGGTTCTCGACGGCCTCCTGCGCGAGCGCGAAGAGCCGGGCGCCGAGGCGGTAGCGCTGGTCCTCCTGGCGGTAGACCAGGCCGTGCTCGTGGAGCGTACGGAGCAGGCGCAGCGCCGTGGACTTGTGGACACCCAGTCGCTCGGCGACCTGGCCGAGGTCGGCGGGTCCCTGGGCGAGCAGCGGCAGGATGCTCAGCGCGCGGTCGACGGTCTGGCTCATGTGACTCGTACCTCCTCGTTCGCCCCGGCGGTGACGGTCCAGCCGGGGCCGAGACGAAGTGTGCCCCAGGCCTCGTCGTCGAGGGCGGCGAGCCGGTCGGCGTGGTCCCGGGGCGGGGGGCCGGTGAGGTCGCCGGGGACGGTGAGGACGGCGGCGGCCATGAGGTGTCCGTGCCGGGCGCGGTCGCGTACGGGGAGGCCGCGGAGGGTGGCGGAGAGGAACCCGGCGGCGAAGGCGTCGCCCGCGCCGACGGCGGCGACGACGTCGACGTGCAGGGAGGGGACGGTGGTGACGGTGTTCTGTGACGCGCCGGCGCCGGTGCGGGAGAAGACGGTGACTCCGTCGGAGCCGCGCTTCACGACCAGCACGTCCGGCTCCGGAAGGGCCGCGCGGATCGCCTCGGCTCCCACGATCCCCCAGGCCTCCTCGGCCTCGTCCTCGCCGACGAAGACGAGGTCGCTGCGGCGGGCGAGGTCGAGCAGGACCTCGGGTCCGGCCTCGCCGTCGCGCCAGAGGCCGGGGCGGTGGTTGACGTCGAAGGAGATCAGGGGACGGCCGTCGCGGGGTGCGGTGAGGTCGTGGAGGAGGGCCAGGCAGTCGGCGGAGAGCGCGGCGGTGATGCCGGAGAGGTGCAGGACGCGGGTGTCGAGGAGGTCCTCGTACGGCACGTTGCCCGGGGACATCGCGGAGGCCGCGGAGCCCGCCCGGTAGTACGCCACCTCGTGGGTGTCGGTGGCCCGGTCCGTCGCGGTGCGGAAGTAGATGCCGGTGGGGCGGGCCGGGTCGCGGCGGACGGCGGAGGTGTCGACCCCGTAGCCGGCGATGGTGTCGACGAGGTGGTCGCCGAAGCCGTCGGCGCCGACCCTGCCGACCCATTTCGCGCGGTGGCCGGCGGCGGCGAGGGCGCAGGCGACGTTGGACTCGGCGCCTCCGATGCCCCGGCCGAAGGAGGGCACGTCGGCGAGGCGGCCCGGCTGCGAGGGCAGGAACGTCACCATGGACTCGCCGAGGCAGACGACGTCCGCGGTGGCTGTCCTGGCTGCGGATCCGGGCACTCTGGGCTCCTCGTGGTCGGCCGTGGGCGCCGGTGTCCACCATTGACCCGGCATCGGCTCGGATGTTAGACAGCCTTGAGCGATATACGCAACGCCTGTTGCACACAATGCAACGACTAGTTCCCGAGGAGACCCCCTTGGCCGCCGAGCAGTCCCCCGAACAGTCCGTGACGGCCCTGGCCGGCGAACGGGTCGACCACCGCTTCAAGGCGCTGCCGCCCGACGCGGAGGGGTTGACCGTGGGCGCGCTGGCGGCCGAGCGCCGCAACCTCTTCACGGGCGGGTTCACCACCCCGGTGCTGGCCCTGTCCGCCGAGTCCGTCGAGGCCAACCTCGCCCTGCTGGAGACGTACGCGGAGCGGCACGGTCTGGCCTTCGCGCCGCACGGCAAGACGTCGATGTCCCCGCAGCTCTTCGCCCGCCAGCTGGAGTACGGCGCGTGGGGCATCACCGCCGCCGTCCCCCACCAGGCCCGGGTGTACCGCGCGTACGGCATCAAGCGGATCTTCCTGGCCAACGAGCTGGTCGACGCGGTGGCGCTGCGCTGGCTCGCCGGTGAGCTGGACGCCGACCCCGGCTTCACGTTCGCCTGCTACGTGGACTCGGTGCGCGGCGTCGAGCTGATGGACGAGGCCCTGCGCGCGGCGGGCGCCGTACGCCCCGTGGACGTCGTGGTGGAGCTGGGTGCCGGCGACGGCGCCCGCACCGGCGCCCGTACGGAGGCGGACTGCGCGGCCGTCGCGGACGCGGTGGCGGCGACGTCCACCCTGCGGCTGGTAGGTGTCGCGGGGTACGAGGGCGAGGTGCCGGACGCCTCACCGGAGCGGGTGCGTGAGTGGCTGCGCCGGCTCGTCGCGCTGGCCGCCGCCTTCGACGCCGCGGGCCGCTTCGGTGCGCTCGCCGACGGTGAGGAGATCCTGGTCAGCGCGGGCGGCAGCGCCTGGTTCGACGCGGTCGCCGATGTCTTCGCCGACGTCCCCGCGCTGAGCCGGCCCGTGCTCAAGCTGCTGCGCTCCGGCGCGTACGTCAGCCACGACGACGGCCACTACCGCCACCTCACCCCCTTCAACCGGATCCCCGAGGAGGGCGCCCTTCAGCCCGCCTTCCGCCTCTGGGCCCAGGTCGTCTCCCGCCCCACGCCGGAGCAGGCCTTCGTCAACGCGGGCAAGCGCGACGCCGCCTACGACCTGGACCTCCCCGAGGCTCAGGTCGTCCGCTCCGCCCGCGACGGCTCGGTCCGTCCGGCCACCGGCATCACGGTCAGCGGGCTCTCCGACCAGCACGGGTGGGTGCGTACGGAGGCGGGGGCGGAGCTGGAGGTCGGCGACTGGATCGGCATGGGGCTCTCGCACCCCTGCACGTCGTTCGACAAGTGGCAGCTGATCCCGCTGGTCGAGGCGGACGGCACGGTCACGGACTACATCCGCACCTTCTTCTGATCCCGTAACCGGGGCTCCGCCCCGACCCCGGTCCTCAAACGCCGGACGGGCTGAAATTCCAGCCTCGCCGGCGTTTGAGGCGCGGGGGTCCGGGGGCGGAGCCCTCGGTTACGGGAAGGGGCGGGGCGGGGAAAAAACACTCCTGAAAGGCGAGCTGCACCCATGGACCTGGTCATTCGCAACGCGTCCGTCGTCGACGGCACCGGTGCCCCCTCCTACCGCGCCGACGTAGGCATCACGGACGGCCGGATCACCGAGATCCGCGGGGAGGGCGACGGCCCCCGCCCCACCGCCACCCGCACCCTGGACGCCGACGGCCTCGCGCTCGCACCGGGCTTCATCGACATGCACGCGCACAGCGACCTCGCCCTGCTGCGCGACCCCGACCACAGCGCGAAGGCCGGCCAGGGCGTCACCCTGGAGGTCCTCGGCCAGGACGGCCTGTCGTACGCCCCCGCCGACGACCGCACCCTCGCCGAGGTCCGCCGCTCCATCGCCGGGTGGAACGGCGACGGCAGCGACATCGACTTCGACTGGCGCACCGTCGGCGGCTATCTGGACCGCCTCGACCGCAACTTCGGCGGCCAGGGCATCGCCGTCAACGCCGCCTATCTCATCCCGCAGGGCACCGTCCGGATGCTCGCCGTCGGCTGGGACGACCGCCCCGCCACCGACGCCGAGCTGGACCGCATGAGGGAGCTCGTCGCCCAGGGCATGGCCGAGGGCGCGGTCGGCATGTCCTCGGGTCTGACGTACACCCCCGGGATGTACGCGAAGGACGCCGAACTCACCGAGCTGTGCCGGGTGGTGGCCGAGCACGGCGGCTACTACTGCCCGCACCACCGCTCCTACGGGGCGGGAGCCCTCCAGGCGTACGAGGAGATGGTGCAGCTCACCCGCGACGCCGGGTGCGCCCTCCACCTCGCCCACGCCACGATGAACTTCGGTGTGAACAAGGGCAAGGCGCCCGATCTTCTCGCCCTCCTGGACGACGCGCTCGCCTCGGGGTCGGACATCACGCTCGACACCTATCCGTACACGCCGGGCTGTACGACCCTCGTGGCGATGCTGCCCAGCTGGGCCAACGAGGGCGGCCCGGAGTCCGTCCTGACCAGGCTCGCCGACGAGGCGACGGCCGAGCGGATGCGTCACGACGTCGAGGTCGTGGGGTCCGACGGCTGCCACGGCGTCCCGATCGAGTGGGACCGGATCGAGATCTCCGGCGTCGGCTCCCCCGAACTGGCCGGATACGTCGGCCGTACGGTGGCCGAGTCCGCCCGGCTGCGCGGCGAGGAGCCCTGGGTGACGGCCCGCCGGCTGCTCGTCGAGGACCGGCTGGGCACGACGATCCTCCAGCACGTCGGCCACGAGGAGAACGTCCGGCAGATCATGCGCCACCGGGTGCACACCGGCGGCAGCGACGGCATCCTCCAGGGCGACAAGCCGCACCCTCGGGCGTACGGCACGTTCCCCCAGTACCTCGGGCGGTACGTCCGGGAGCTGGGCATCCTCTCGCTGGAGGAGTGCGTCGCCCACCTCACGTCCCGCCCGGCCGCCCGGCTGCGGCTCCCCGACCGCGGGTACGTCCGCGAGGGCTACCGCGCGGACCTGGTCCTCTTCGACCCCGCCACGGTGGCGGCGGGCTCGACCTTCGAGGAGCCGCGCGTCCTCCCGGTGGGCATCCCGCACGTCCTGATCGACGGCCGGTTCGTCATCGAGGACGGCAGGCGGACCGCCACCCTCGCGGGCCGCGCGGTGCGGAGCACGGGCGGCTCCCGGGGCTGAGGACGCCGCCCCCACGGGGCACCCGGCCACCTCGGCCCGCCGGCCCCGACCCCGGCGGGCCGAGGTGCGTCAGGACCCCAACTCGCTTATGTCCACGAACCGTTCGCATACGGTCTCCGTCCCTCCACCACGGCCCACGGAAGCTTTACCAGGCAGTCACGCCGCTCCTAGACTCCGTCGAAGACCTGGAGATCACTCGGTCGCACCGGACCGGTTCACAACGGAGTGTCCCCATTGCCTGAGCACAAAATGCTCGTACTCGGGTTGTCGCACATCGAGGAAGACGTCTACCGGCATCTGCTCCGCAACCCCGGCATCGAGGTGGACGACATCCACGTCCTGCTGCGCCACGAGGCCGAGCCGACCCGCCGGTCCATCCAGAGGCTGCGCGAGCTGAAGATCATCCAACAGGTCGACGGCCAGACCCGGGCGTGCGAGCCCGAGCTCGTGGTGGCCCGCCTCGCCGAGCAGCGGCTGGAGGAGCTCTACGACGACATCCGCTCGCTCACCCATCTGCGCCCCCTCGTGGACTCCCTGGGACGCGAGATCCCCGAACCGGAGCTGGGCGAGGACGAGAAGCCCGTCGAGCGGATCACGGGCCTGGAGGCGATCCGTACACGCCTCGACGAGCTGGCGTTCTTCGCCCGTGACGAAGTGCTCGCCGCCGAGCCGTACGACGCGCTGACGCCCGAGAACATCGAGAACTCCCGGCCGCTGGACATGCGCTGTCTGCGCCGCGGAGTCGTCTGCCGCAGCCTGATCCGCCGGACCGCCATGGAGGACGGGCCCACCCTCGCCTATCTCCTGGAACTCACCGCCGCGGGCGCGCGGATCAGGGTCCTGGAAGAGCTGGACGAGCTCATGCTCGTCTACGACCGGCACACCGCACTGGTGCCCCTCGACCCCGGCAACACGTCCAAGGGGGCCCTGTGTTCGCGGGAGGAGGGCATCGTCACCACCGTCGTCAACAACTTCGAGCGGCTCTGGGCGGGGGCGGACGACTTCACGTCCCTGGTCGGGCAGCTCGGTGGCGGCCTGGACGGTCCCGGGCTCACCGAGGTCCAGGGGAAGGTGCTGCGCCTGATGTGCACGGTCGGCAAGGACGAGATCGGAGCCCGCGAGGCGGGCATCGCCCTGCGCACCTACCGCCGCCATATCTCGGACCTGATGCAGCTGCTGGGCGCGGAGAACCGTGCCCACGCGGCGCTGCTCGCCCGCGAACGCAACTGGATCTGAGGAACCGCCGGCTCCCCCGGACGTGCCGGGGAGCCGACCGCTCTCCCGGACGCGCCGGGGAGCCGTCGGCCTCAGGTCCGGTGCCGGGCCGTCATTTTCCGGAGCAGCTGGCGGGCGGCTTTCCCTGCCAGCCGTTGATCGGGCCGCGACAGGGGTCGTTCAGGGGATCGTCTGCCAGCTGCCGTACGCCCCTGTCCGCACCACCCGTCCGACCGTCCGTCTGACCAGCCGTCACCCAGGACGACCCTGCCAGCGTGAGGACCACGAGGGCCGCTCCCGCAATGGCTCCACGCGTACCGCCGAAGATCACACGCATCATGTTCCCTCGCACCCCGCCCGGCACCCCAGTCCCCGTACAGCTGGGGCGTCCCGGGTGAACAGCCGTCAGTCTGGCAGCCGGGGCCCCCGCGCGGGACGGCCGTGCGGGGCAGCCTCCTGCCAACCGGGAGGCAGGATCCTGCCGTCGCCCGGAGGCCGCCCCGTGACGCTGCCCGGGGTCAGGGCTTGGGCAGCGTGCACCCGGCCAGGTCCAGGTCGATCTCGTTGCCGCTGCCGATGCAGGGCACGAGGCCGTAGGTCTGCTGGGCGTAGTTGATGCCCTCGCGGACGGTCACGGTGCCGCTCTCGTCGACCTCGCACGGGTTGTTGTCCGTGCACTGCTGCCCGTCCTCGTTACCGGTGTTGTTGACGGCGACCACCTTGCCGGTCGCGTCGTCGATCACCGGGGAGCCGGACGTGCCGCCGATGGTCTGGCAGGCGGAGGTGTAGCGGACCGAGTCCTTCCAGGTCCAGGCGCCCTCCTTCAGCCGGTAGGCGAACCCGTCGACGGCGCAGCTGTAGGTCCGCTTCCAGTAGCCCGAGGCGACCGTGATGGCGGTGCCCTGGGCCGGGCTGCCCGCGTCGAGTTCCAGCGCCTCGATGCCGTAGCTGCTCTCGATCTGGGCGTACGTGCTGGTGAGCCGGTAGAGCGAGACGTCCGTGTCGGTCATCGTGCCGTACGCGACCTTGTCGGCGCGCAGGGTGCCGACACCGCCGCCCGACGCGTTCAGCAGGGTGAAGCTCCGGGTCGAGGCCTGGTCGAGCACGACTTCGCCGGGGCCGGGGAAACCGGACTCCAGGCAGTGCCCGTTGGACAGGACGAGGGCCCGGTCGTCGGGCTGCGAGGACGGCGCGCGGACGACGGATCCGGAACAGTTGCTGAGCGCGACCGTCCCGGCGAGATCGACGGCCTTCACCCGGACGTCGGCGGTGTCCGGGCCGGTGGCCGCGGTTGCGGGTGCGATGCCCGCGCCGAGGAACAGGACAGCAAAAAGCGCACCGATGAGAGGCTTCTTCATGTGGGGGGTCCCCTCCGTGTTGCCTGTGACCGGAGTTCTTCCGGTTTTTGACATGCGCATGTTTGCGTACGGAGAGGGCCCCCACAAGGGGCGAATTCAAGCCGCGTGGTGATCCGCGCCCCGACGCGCCGCCCGCACCGCGCGGACCTTGCCGGCGACGGGCCTGCCGAGGACGACACCGGCCAGCACCAGGACCAGGCCGCAGAACTGCCGGACCGTCAGCACCTCGCCCGCGACCAGCGTGCCCAGCAGGACCCCGGTCACGGGGTTGAGCAGGCCGACGAGGCCCACCGTCGCGGCGGGCAGATGCCGCAGCCCGGCGAACCAGGCGGCGAAGGCCAGGGCCGTCGCCACCACGGCCACATAGGCGAAGCCCAGGAGGGCGGGCCCGTCGAGGCGGGGCGGCGCACCCTCGACGAGCACGGCGAAGGGCAGCAGCAACAGCCCGCCGGCGGTCAACTGCCAGGACGTCGAGGCGAGTACGTCCACCTCCCCGCCCCAGCGCTTGGCCAGGACGTACCCCAGGGACGACAGGAGCATGGCGGCCACGGAGGCGAGCACCCCGAGCGGGGCGGCCGACACCTCGCCCGCGAGGAGCATGAGCGCCACTCCCCCGGCACCGACACCCGCCCCGGCCAGGTGCCGCGCGCGGGGGCGTTCGGCCACCAGCCCCCACGCGATCAGCATCATGACCATCGGCGAGGTGGCCATGACCGTCGAGGCCAGACTGGTCGGGAGCAGCTGGGCCGCGAGGTACACCAGGGCGAAGAAGACGCCCGTGTTGAGGAACCCGAGGACGGCACTGCGCCACCACCACGACCCGCACGGCAGCTCCCTGCGTACGGCGAGGAGGAGCAGCCCGGCGGGCAACGCCCTGATCGCGGCGCCGTACAGCGGGTTCCCGGCCGGCAGGTACGCGTGGGTGACGAAGTAGTTGGTGCCCCAGGCCACCGGAGCCACGGCCGTGACGAGCGTCCAGCGCAGATTAGCTTCCATAGAAGCTATTATGTCTTCCCGGGAAGCTACAGTGAACCCATGCAGAAGCACACCGACGCACCACTCGACGCACCGCTCGACCACGTGGCCCGCATCCAGGCGGAGTGGGCCCGGGAGCGCCCGGATCTCGACGTACGTCCGCAGGCGGTGATCGGGCGGCTGCACCGGCTGGGCGCGCTGCTCACCGAGCAGCTCTGCGCCGTCTACCGGCGCCACGGCCTGAGCGAGGGCGAGTTCGACGTGCTCGCCGCCCTCCGGCGCGCGGGCGAGCCCTTCGAGCGCGCCCCGGGTGAACTCGCGGCGCACACCATGGTCACCACGGGCGCCATGACGAAGCGGATCGACCGCCTGGAGCGCGACGGCCTGGTCACCCGCCGCCGCTCGACGGCGGACGGCCGGGGCCGGGTCGTGGCGCTCACCCGGGCCGGACGGGACCTGATCGACCAGGCGTTCACCGCCCACATGCAGAACGAACGCCGACTGCTGGACACCCTGTCCCCCGAGGAGGCCGCGCAGCTGGAAACGCTGCTGACCACCTGGCTGTCCCGCACCGAACCCCCGCGCCCGGCCGGCTGAACGGCGGGCGGCAGCCGCGCCGGTTCCGTCCGATCTCCCTTCCGTTTCCGCCCCCTTCGAGGTGAGCCCCGACGAACGGGGCGTCAACGACCGGTCTGCCCTCCGCTCCGGGGGAGGAGAACCGCAAAACGGTGGGAGTTCGGCACTTCCCCGGCCCTGCTGCCCCTGTGAGAAACCCTTGAGGCGTCTGCGTAGTGTCGGGGTATGACACTCGACCTCGACGCCTACTTCGCCCGCATCGGCTGGGCGGGAGACACGGACCGCCGACCCACCGTGGAGGTGCTGCGGTCCGTGCACCGCGCCCACATGCTGGGCATCCCGTTCGAGAATCTGGAGCCGCTCCTCGGCAGCGCCCCGTCCCTCGCGCTCCCCGACCTGGAGCGGAAGCTCGTCCGCAGTGAGCGCGGCGGGTACTGCTACGAGCACAACACCCTTCTCGCCGCCGTCCTGACCCAGCTGGGGTTCCGGGTGACGCTGCTGACCGCGCGGGTGGTGGTGGGTGCCGCGCCCGGTGACATCCGGCCCCGTACGCACATGCTGATGCAGGTGGACGTGGAGGGTGAGGCCACCTCCTGGCTGGCCGACGTCGGCTTCGGGTCGCACGGCGCGCTGCTGGAGCCGATCCCGCTGGTGGTGGACGCCGAGCTGCTCGACACCCCGCGCCGTCACCGGCTCGTGCACGCCCCGCACGACGGGCCGCTGGAGATGTGGGAGCTGCAGGCGGACAAGGGCGGTTATTGGGAGCCGCAGTACGAGTTCACCCTGGAGCCGTTCGAGGCCCCGGACTACGACGTCATCAACTGGCACATCGCGACGAACCCGCGCTCGCCGTTCCGGCAGGCGCTGTACGCCCAGCGCACCCTGCCGGGCCTGCACCGGGCCCTGTCCGGGCGGACGCTGGTGGAGACCGCCGACGACGGCACGGTCACGGAGCGGGAGCTGAGCGACTCCGCCGAGGTGGTGCGGGTGCTGGCCGAGGACTTCGGCGTACGCCTCCCCGAGGGGACCGTCCTGCCGGACTGACCGGGGTGGACGCGTGGCGGGTGGCGCATCTCACCCGGCACCGCCGCCCACGCCCGGATTCCAAGCCGTGGCCCCGCCCCGACCGGCCGTTCCCACGGTCCGCGGGCGGGGCGGCATGCCGATGGAAGACCCGGCGCGCCGGTGCGCACCCCCGGAGGGAGCAACCGGTGCGCGAACCGGGCGCAGCGCGGGAAACACGGCCGTAAGCTCGCAGACATGCAGGTCATCCAGTCCACGAAGCTCGCCGGCGTCTGTTACGAAATCCGCGGCCCCGTGCTCGAGGAAGCGATGCGGCTCGAAGCCGCAGGTCATCGCATCCTCAAGCTCAACACGGGCAACCCCGCGGCGTTCGGGTTCGAATGTCCGCCGGAGATCCTCGAGGACATCCTGCGCAACCTCTCCGGGGCGCACGGCTACGGCGACGCGAAGGGCCTGCTGTCCGCGCGCCGTGCGGTGATGCAGCACTACCAGACCAAGGGGATCGACCTCGACGTCGAGGACGTCTACCTGGGCAACGGCGTCTCCGAGCTGATCCAGATGTCGATGCAGGCGCTGCTCGACGACGGCGACGAGGTGCTCGTCCCCGCTCCGGACTACCCGTTGTGGACGGCCTCGGTCTCGCTGGCCGGGGGTACGGCGGTGCACTACCGGTGCGACGAGCAGGCCGACTGGATGCCCGACCTCGCGGACATCGAGCGGAAGATCACCGACCGCACCAAGGCGCTCGTGATCATCAACCCGAACAACCCGACGGGCGCGGTCTACGACGACGAGATGCTGCGCGGGCTGACGGAGATCGCCCGGCGCCACAACCTGGTCGTCTGCTCGGACGAGATCTACGACCGGATCCTGTACGACGGTGCGACGCACACCCCGACCGCCGCCATCGCCCCGGATCTGATGGTGCTGACCTTCAACGGGCTCTCGAAGAACTACCGGATCGCGGGGTACCGCTCGGGCTGGATGGCGGTCTGCGGCCCGAAGGCGCACGCCTCCTCGTACATCGAGGGCCTGACGATCCTGGCCAACATGCGGCTCTGCGCCAACATGCCCGCGCAGCACGCGGTGGCCACCGCGCTCGGCGGCCGGCAGTCGATCAACGAGCTGGTGCTGCCGGGCGGGCGGATCCTGGAGCAGCGGGACGTGGCGTACGACCTGCTGACGCAGATCCCCGGGGTGACGTGTGTGAAGCCGAAGGGGGCGCTGTACCTCTTCCCGAGGCTCGATCCGAAGGTCTTCAAGATCAAGGACGACCGGCAGATGGTCCTCGATCTGCTGCGGGCCGAGAAGATCATGGTGGTGCAGGGCACGGGCTTCAACTGGCCGGATCCCGATCACTTCCGGGTGGTCACGCTGCCGCCGGTCAAGGATCTGACCGACGCGGTGACGCGTATCGGGAACTTCCTGGACGGCTACAGCCAGCCCTGAGGACCTCCGGGCGGCCAAGATCTTCGGATCCGACACAACTTTAGACTGAATCTAAGATAGGATGGCTTTACTGCACGATCAGGAGGCCATCCAT
The DNA here is from genome assembly GCF_044765485.1 of Streptomyces sp. NPDC102451. Taxonomy (NCBI): domain Bacteria; kingdom Bacillati; phylum Actinomycetota; class Actinomycetes; order Kitasatosporales; family Streptomycetaceae; genus Streptomyces; species Streptomyces sp. NPDC102451. The sequence goes on from NZ_JBIWKD010000018.1 coordinate 92,129, forward strand.
GTACGAGCCGATCCGCACGAAGTCGGTCCACACATCGGCCGACGACGCCGATTTCCCCCACCGCAGCCGCGAGGACGAGCTGGACATCCAGCTCGCCGGACATCTCGCGGCCCTGCTCGCCGTCACCGACGAGCTGGGTCTCGACACCATGGGCGACCGCATCGCCGAATAGGTCGCCCGGCTGCGCGCCGCGCCGCCCGCCCGGCACGCCGGCCGGAGCGACGCGTCCCCGGCCGCTCTGCACCGCCGCGCCCACGCGCTCGCCGGCCGGGCCCTCGTGGTCGCCGCCTCGCGCGCGGACACCGCCGTGGCGATCCTCGCGGCGGAGGCCATGGACGCGCACACCGCGGCCCTGGCCGCTCCCACCGCGCCGACCGTGCTGGTCGGCGCCCCCTGACGGCCCCGGTCCACGGGTCGCGAAGACGTGTGGACCGGGTGCCACACACGGCCGGGCGGAACCTCCCGGAACGAACGAGCGGCACCCGGAGCCATGAGGGGGCTCCGGGTGCCGTGCCGCGGCGGGCCGTTGACCCCACAGGTCAGGGCGGATGTCGGAAGGCCCGGCCGCGGGGTTCGGGAGTGGGTCAGCCCAGGCGCTGGACCAGCGCGCGGTACTCGTCCCACAGCTCCTTCGGCGTGTGGTCGCCGAAGGTGTTGAGGTGCTCGGGGATCAGCGCGGCCTCCTCGCGCCAGACCTCCTTGTCCACCGTGAGCAGGAAGTCGAGGTCGGACTCGGAGAGCTCCAGGCCCTCGGTGTCCAGGGAGCCCTTGGCCGGCAGGACGCCGATCGGGGTCTCGACGCCCTCGGCCCTGCCCTCCAGCCGCTCGACGATCCACTTGAGGACACGGCTGTTCTCGCCGAAGCCCGGCCACACGAACTTGCCCGCCTCGTTCTTGCGGAACCAGTTCACGTAGTAGATCTTCGGGAGCTTGGACTGGTCGGCCTTGTCGGCGCCGACCTCGACCCAGTGCTTCATGTAGTCGCCCATGTTGTAGCCGCAGAACGGCAGCATGGCGAAGGGGTCGCGGCGCAGCTCGCCGACCTTGCCCTCGGCGGCGGCGGTCTTCTCGGAGGCGACGTTGGCGCCGAGGAAGACGCCGTGCTGCCAGGTGAAGGACTCGGTGACCAGCGGGACGGCGGAGGCGCGGCGGCCGCCGAAGAGGATCGCCGAGATCGGCACGCCCTTCGGGTCCTCCCACTCCGGCGCGATGATCGGGCACTGCCCGGCCGGGACGGTGAAGCGGGCGTTGGGGTGGGCGGCGGGCGTGCCGGACTCCGGGGTCCAGTCGTTGCCCTTCCAGTCGGTGAGGTGCGCGGGCGGCTCCTCGGTCATGCCCTCCCACCACACGTCGCCGTCGTCGGTGAGCGCGACGTTCGTGAAGACGGAGTTGCCCCACATGGTCTTCATGGCGTTGGCGTTGGTGTGCTCACCGGTGCCGGGCGCGACGCCGAAGAAACCGGCCTCCGGGTTGATCGCGTACAGCTGGCCGTCCTCGCCGAACCGCATCCAGGCGATGTCGTCGCCGATGGTCTCGACGGTCCAGCCGGAGATCGTGGGCTCCAGCATGGCGAGGTTGGTCTTGCCGCAGGCGCTCGGGAAGGCCGCGGCGACGTATTTCGACTCACCGCGCGGCGGCGTCAGCTTGAGGATCAGCATGTGCTCGGCGAGCCAGCCCTCGTCCCGGGCCATCACGGAGGCGATGCGCAGGGCGTAGCACTTCTTGCCGAGCAGGGCGTTGCCGCCGTAGCCGGAGCCGTACGACCAGATCTCGCGGTCCTCGGGGAAGTGCGAGATGTACTTGGTGGAGTTGCACGGCCACGGAACGTCGTCCTGGCCCTCCTCCAGCGGCGCGCCCAGCGTGTGGACGGCCTTGACGAAGAAGCCGTCGGTGCCGAGCTCGTCCAGGACCTCCTGGCCCATGCGCGTCATCGTGCGCATCGAGACGGCGACGTACGCGGAGTCGGTGATCTCGACGCCGATCGCGGAGAGCGGGGAGCCGACCGGGCCCATGCAGAACGGGACGACGTACATCGTGCGGCCGCGCATGGAGCCGCGGAAGACGCCCTTCTCGCCGGTGAAGATGTCCCGCATCTCGGCGGGCGCCTTCCAGTGGTTGGTCGGGCCCGCGTCCTCCTCCTTCTCGGAGCAGATGAAGGTGCGGTCCTCGACCCGGGCGACATCGCTGGGGTCGGAGGCGGCGTAGTACGAGTTGGGGCGCTTGACCGGGTCGAGCTTGGTGAAGGTCCCCTTGGCCACGAGCTCCTCGCACAGGCGCTCGTACTCGGCCTCGGATCCGTCGCACCAGACCACGCGGTCCGGCTGGGTGAGGGCGGCGATCTCGTCCACCCAGGAGACGAGCTCCTGGTGCCGAGTGGGAACAGTGAGGGGAGCCGCGATGTCTCGCGCCACGATCGCTCCTTGTCGAGAGGGTGTGTTGTCCGGCCCCGTGGGGGCTGCGACCCGGATGCTGACCCCTTCGAATTCCCCTGGCGCTCATCCGGTGCCGACCGCACTCATTTGATCATCCGACCATCTCGCCCATATGTCCAGAGGGCCGCACACGTGAGCATCGCCACTGATATGAGGTACCTACGGGAGCGTAGGTAGCATGCCGATATGACTTCTGCCGCCTCCGGGTCCGGACCCGTCGAGCTCACCGACCCCGTCCCGGTCAAGCCACGGATGCGCGGGTGGCTGCACGCCGGGATGTTCCCCGCGGTCGTCATCTCCGGAATCACGCTGATCGCCCTGGCCGACAGCACGCGCGCCCGGGTCGCCTGCGCGGTCTACGTACTCAGCGCCTGCCTGCTGTTCGGTGTGAGCGGGGTCTACCACCGGGGCACCTGGGGCCCGCGCGGCGAGGCGGTGCTGCGCAGGCTGGACCACGCGAACATCTTCCTGATCATCGCGGGCACCTATACGCCGCTGACGCTCCTCCTGCTGCCCGAGTCCACCAGCCGCCCGCTCATGTGGGCGATCTGGGGCGCCGCGGCGGCCGGCATCGCCTTCCGCGTGTTCTGGGTCGGCGCCCCGCGCTGGCTCTACACCCCGTGCTACATCGCCATGGGCTGGGCCGCGGTGTTCTTCCTGCCGGACTTCATGCGGGCGGGCGGCATCGCCGTGCTGGTCCTGGTCGTCGTCGGGGGGCTGCTCTACAGCGCGGGGGGCGTCATCTACGGCATCAAGCGCCCCAACCCGTCACCGCGCTGGTTCGGCTTCCACGAGGTGTTCCACTCGCTGACGCTGGCGGCGTTCATCGTGCACTACGTCGGCATCTCCCTGGTCGCCTACCAGCAGTGACCTGACCGCATACGGCGAAGGGCCCGGCCACGGCCGGGCCCTTCGCCGCACCCGTCTCAGTCGCCCAGCTTCACGGCCAGCTCCCCCGCGTCCGTCGTAGGCGCGTCGCACACGAAGTGCCGGCAGACGTACGCGGTCGGCTCGCCGCCCACCAGGGGCCGGTCCACCAGCAGCGGGAACTCGGTGCCCGCGTCCGCCTCCTCGCCCGCCGCGACGACCGCGCCGGGGGCCCGCCCCAGCAGCGCCGTCCGGTGCAGCTCGCCGCCGACGGGACCGGCCACCGCGACCTCGCGCGGGCCGTCCAGCAGGGCTTCGGCGACCGCGAGGCCCCAGCCGATGAAGCGGGGGGCCTTCGGCCCGAGCGCCCCGACGATGCCCAGGGCACCCTCGGCCGCGGTGCGGTGCGGCTCGGAGCCGGTGTGCGCGGCGTACGAGAGCAGGGCTCCCGCGGCCGCGGTCCAGCCGGCCGGGGTGGCGCTGTCGGTGGGGTCCTGGGGGCGGCGGATCAGCTGCTCGGCATCGTCGGCGGTATCGAACAGCTGTCCGTCCTCGCCGGTGAAGTGCTCCAGCACGATGTCCAGCAGGAAGCCCGCGAAGTCCAGCCAGGCGCCCTCACCGGTGACGGAGGCGAGCGCGAGGAACCCTTCGGCGACATCGCCGTAGTCCTCCAGGACCCCGGAGTTGTCCCCGGCGCGGCCGTCCTTCGACGTGCGGCAGAGCCGGGCGACGTCGCCCATGTGCACCCGTACGAGCAGATCGGCGGCCTCGGTGGCCCGCTCGACCAGATCCGGGCGGTCGAAGTACGCCCCGGTCTCGGCGAGCGCGGCGATCGCCAGTCCGTTCCAGGCGGCGACGATCTTGTCGTCGCGCTCGGGGCGGACCCGCAGCTCGCGCGCCGCGAGCAGCCGGGCCCGGACGTCGGCGACCCGCGCCTCCTCCTCCGGCTCCTGCGGCTCCCCGTTCCGCACGAGCTGCAGCACGGACGAGCCCTCCTCGAAGGTGCCTTCCTCGGTCACCCCGAAGTACCCGGCGGCGAAGGCGGCGTCCTCCTCCCCCAGCACCTCGCGCAGCTGTGCGGGCGTCCACACGTAGAAGGCGCCCTCGACGTGGCGTCCCTGCGCGTCCTCGCTGTCGGCGTCCAGCGCGGAGGCGAAGCCGCCCTCGGCGGTCCGCAGCTCGCGCACCATGAAGTCGGCCGTCTCCAGGGCCACCCGGCGGGCCAGGTCCGAGCCGGTGGCGCGCCAGAGATGGGCGTAGACCCGGCAGAGCAGCGCGTTGTCGTAGAGCATCTTCTCGAAGTGCGGGACGACCCATTCCCGGTCCACGGAGTAGCGGGCGAAGCCGCCGCCGAGCTGGTCGTAGATCCCGCCGTGGGCCATCGCCGCGCAGCTGTCGGCTGCCATCTGCAGGGCGCCCTCGGCACCCGTACGGGCGTGGTGGCGCAGCAGGAACTCGATGACCATGGACGGCGGGAACTTGGGCGCGCCGCCGAATCCGCCGTGCTTCTCGTCGTAGTCGCGGGTGAGCCGCAGCAGGGCCTGTGCCAGCTCCGCCTCGCCCGGCAGGCCCCCCTCACCGGCGGCCAGGGAGCGGCCGGCGAGGTCGCGGACGATGCGCCCGGCGACCTCGGCGACCTCCTCGCGGCGGTCGGTCCAGGCGGCCACGACCCCTTCGAGGACCTGCTGGAAGCCGGGCATGCCGTGGCGGGGCTCGGGCGGGAAGTACGTGCCGAAGTAGAAGGGTTCGCCGTCCGCGGTGAGGAAGACGGTCATCGGCCAGCCGCCCTGACCGGTCGCGGCCTGCACGGCCTCCATGTACACGGCGTCGACGTCGGGCCGCTCCTCGCGGTCGACCTTCACCGGGACGAAGTTGGCGTTGAGGTAGTCGGCGAGGGCCTGGTCCTCGAACGACTCGTGGGCCATCACGTGGCACCAGTGGCACGAGGCATAGCCGACGCTGAGCAGCACCGGGACGCCGCGCCGCCGCGCCTCCTCGAAGGCCTCGGGCGACCAGGGCCACCAGTCGACGGGATTGTCGGCGTGCTGGAGGAGGTACGGGGAGGTGGTCTGCGCAAGTCGGTTGGCCATGCCCCAATCCTTGCGCACCCGTCCCCACGACACATGCGCGCCACGGGACGGGGCGGGAACGGTCAGGTGGGACGGGTGGGCACTTCCGAAGTCGGGCGCCCCCACCGCGCAGGACAGCTGGACGCCGCCGCGGGCCCGGACTGGAACGCCGACACCGACTTCGACGTCCGCCTGCAGGACGTTCCGCTCACCAACCCCCGCCCTGACGTCACCGTCTACCGGGCAGAAACCATCGACCTCACGCCCACCCGCCCCGAGCACGTACTGCTGGTCGTCGAGGTCGTGTCGCCCGGCTCGGAGACCACTGACCGGATCGTGAAGGTGGACCAGTACGCCAAGGCCGGCATTCCCTTCTACTGGCGGGTTGAGCAGGCCGCCACCGGTGTCCCCATCATTTATACGTACGTCCTCGACCCCGCCACCAAGGCGTACAGGGACGGCGAAATGTTCACCGGCACGGTGAAGGCGACCGCGCCCTTCCCCCTCGCGGTCGATCTCGGGGTCCTGTAGGAAAACCAGGAACGCCCCGACCGGCCGGTCCGTCCCCGGCAACCCCGGGGACGGACCGGCCACCTCAGGAACGCCTGCGCCGGGCGAGCGCGAGCAGAGCGGCCCCGGCGGCAAGGACGCCCGCGGCGATGCCCAGCGGCAGAACCGGGTCGGACCCACCGGTCTGCGCCAGCGGTTCGCTCCCGCCGTGGGCCGTGAGGCCGGAACCGTCGTCACCGGCCGCGCCGGATGCCGCGCCCTTGCCGCCGGCGGCGTCCGGGCCGGTCTCCGTGCCCGCGTCCTCGGCCGCGTCCGGGCTCTCCTGCTCCGGTGCCGACGACTCGGTGCCACCCATGACGGCCCCCGCGGCGGCTCCGAAGGCGTACGCGCCCCGGTCCGGTGCGCCGCCCTTGCGGGTCGCCCCGGTGAAGTCGGTGGATACGGCCGGGAACGCGAGGCCGGAGCCGATGGCGGGCGAACCCTTCATGAGGCGGAAATCCGCGTTCGGGCTCGTACCCGGAGCGATGAGCTTCGGGTCGGCGACGATGTCGTGCGGTCCGTTGACCTCGGGTGCCTTGCCACCGAAGTAGACGTTGTAGTCGTACGTGACGTCCACGTTGCGGGACTTGCTGTTGCTCGCCTGGCCAGGGCGGCCGTAGGCGATGTTGTCCAGCAGTCGTGCGTCGGTGGTGTCGTGGGCGAAGATGTTGGCGTAGGGCGTCGTGATCCGGGTGCTGCGGCCGTTGAGATAGGCCGTGTTGTGGACGATGTCGACGTGCTGGCTCTTGTAGGCGTGGATACCTGAACCGCCGTTGTCGTAACTGATGTTGTTGTCGACCAGAACGCGTCCGCTGTAGGCCGGCCTCCCGCGCTCGGGGTCGCCCTTCGTCGTGTCGACGATGATGCCGTTGCCGTCGGAGTAGCAGCCGCAGCCTTCCCACTTGACTTTGGTCTCGTTGTCGTGGACGCGGTTGCCGGTGATGCGGATCTTGTACGTCCGCGGGTCACCGCCGCCGATGTCGCGAGGGGTGAGGACGGAGATGCCACTGCTGCCGTAGACGGTGAACCAGGCGTTGGAGTGGACGTGGTTGCCGGTGATGGCGACGTGGTCGGCCTCGATCGCGGAGATCCCGCCCCCCGCGCAGTCATGGACCAGGTTGCCGACGATGTCGACGTGGTCGGGGTACGCGCCGGACTCCCGGTTCTTCTCCACGGATATGCAGTTGGTGTTGTACGTGGGGTCGGTCTTGCTCGACGAGCGTTCGGCGTCGGCCAGGGACAGGGCGGCGTTGTTGCCCTTGACCTCAAGGTTCTTGATGACGATGTGCGACGCGCCGTAGACGCTGATGCCGTTCCAGGCCGTCTTCGGGTGCAGGACCGGCCGGTGACCGGGATATGCCATGAAAGTGATCGGAGATCCCGGACGCCCCGAGCGTGTGACGGTCAGCACGTTGGAACCCTTGCGGGGCTCGATGTACGTGCCGTTCATGACGGCGACGACGTCGCCGGGGCCGGCCAGGTCCGCGGCCTTCTGGAGGGTGCGGAACGGTGATCCGGCCGACGTGCCGGGGTTGGTATCGCTGCCGCCGGCGCTCACGAAGTAGGTGGGGGCGGGGGCCTTCGCGGGCGGGGACGTGCGCACGCGCACGGGACCGGGCGAAGGAGTGGGGGTGGGGCTCTTCGTCGAGGCGGGGCTCTCCGTGGGGGCGGGCATCGTCGTCACCCTCGACGGACCTATGTGGGAGGCCGTGTTCCGCGCGTCGGCGGAGTGCTCCGCCCCCGACGGGACCATGACGAGGGCCGTCACGACGAACGCTGCCACTCCGGCGGCGGCGGTCGCGCCCGTCACCTTGGCGGAGAGACCGACGAGCACACCGTGATCCCCGCTCGCGCGGCCGGCCGCGCGACGGCCGTGCCCGCGGAGCGACGGCCGGGGAGCGGTGTGCCGGGCGGCTGCGGCCGGATGGGGGTGGGCCCAGGCGCCGACGGCAGCGGCCTCGACAGGGTCGCCCGCACGGCCGGGTACGAGCAGGGGCAGGCCGGCGAGCAGCCGCTCGGGCGAGATGAGTCGGCCGGCAGAACGACCGCACGCCTCGCACCCGCGCAGGTGCCGGGCGATCCGCTTGCGCAGCAAGGGGCTGGGAGTCGGGTCGCCCGGGCCGGCGAGCTCGGTCAGTTCCGCGCAGCGCGGGGTGCGGGACAGCGCTCGGACGACCGTCCGTGCCACGCCCAGCTGGGACTTCATCCGCCGGACCTGGACCGCCAGATGGGCCGCCTGAAGGTTCAAGGCCGCTGCGATGTCCTTGCGGGACAGCCGTCCGCACGCCTCCAACCACCACAGCGACAGCAGGTCGCGGTGCGACGGGTCGAGCCACGCGGTGGCTGCGGCGACCTGCCGCTGCTCGGCGGTGAGCGACTGCCGCAGCAGGAAGAGGGTCGCGAAGTCGGGTTCCGGCGCGTGCCGTTCGTCGGCGTGCTCCAGAGTCGTCAGCCGGCGGGACCCCGCCCGGCGCCGGGCGTCGGTAAGCTGGCGGACCGCGATGGCCATCAGCCACGAGCGGAACTTCGCCGCGTCCCGCAGGTCCGGCAGCGCACGGATCACTGCGACCATGGTGTCCTGCACGATGTCGTCGACGTCGAGGTCGCTCTCCGCCGCCCGCCCCACCACGTTGTAGACCAGCGGCAGAGCGCTTACGGTCAGCCGTTCGACTGCCCCGGCGTCCCCGTCGCGGGCCGCCTCGACCGTGCGGCTGTCCGGAAAGGTGTCGGTCCTGGCGGACCCGTCATGTCGCATGCGATTCATCCTCGGGCTGGAGCGGGTGTGGCCGCTCTGGTGGGCGGTCTTCGCGGCAGGAGACGAGCGGGTCCCCCGGGCATAACACTTTTCGCACCGCAGGCGCCTTCGGTCGTCACGCGCGAGCCCGGTCGGGTCACGATCCGCCGGCGCGGCTGTGGGGCGGGGCCGCGGAAGGGCCGGCGTCGGTGGCGGGCTCGGCACACCCGCCTGACCGAACGGCACGTACGTCCGTCTGCCGGACGCCCCCTCACCACCGCTGCCCGGACCGCGTCTCGTTGAACCACCGGTGCGCGGAAACGGGGTGGCTTTCGGCACATCCGGTTCCGGCGCCGGGCACGGCTGGGTCCGAAACCGCCCCGTTTCCCCCACCGGCAGAGGTGGCGCGGGGGTCAGCTGCCGCGGCATGGCGGCCGGCCCTGAACTCGGGGGTGGAGGAGTTCCCGCAGCGGAGCAGAAGCGGAATGAGGGCTTCATTTACGTGTCGCCTACAGCTAACATCCTGGTGCATGACTGATCAGGGCGTCACGGGGGCTGTCGCGCCCCTGGGCACGAACGACATGTCCGACCCGGTCGGGCGACTCGACAGGCTGCCCGTCGGTGCGTGGCACCGCCGACTGACCGCGATCGTCGGCGTAGGGGCCTTCTTCGACCTCTACGAGGTGTTCCTCGGCGGGGTGCTCGCCGCCGCGCTCGCCGAGTCCTGGGCCCTGTCCGGCACCGAGAAGTCCTGGCTGATCGCCTCCGGGTTCCTCGGCATGTTCGTCGGGGCCAACGTGCTCTCCGTGCTCGCCGACCGGTTCGGCCGGCGGAAGATGTTCCTGGTCAACCTGGGGCTCTACTCGCTGTTCTCGCTGGCCTGCGCCTTCGCCCAGGACGCCACCCAGCTGTCCGTGCTCCGCTTCCTCGCGGGGCTCGGTCTCGGCGCGGAACTGGTCCTGGTCGACACGTATCTGGCGGAGTTCCTGCCGCGCAAGGTACGCGGGCGCTACATCGCCTGGGCCTACACCGTCGGGTTCGTCGCCGTGCCCGTCGCGGCGCTGCTCGGCGCCCGGCTCGTCGCGAAGCACGAGTTGCTCGGCATCGACGGCTGGCGCTGGCTGCTCGTGGCGGGCGCACTGGGCGCCGCGTTCATCCAGGTGCTGCGGACCCGGCTGCCGGAGTCGCCTCGCTGGCTGGCCGCGCGGGGGCGGCGGGCCGAGGCGGACGCGGTCGTACGGGACATCGAGAAGCGGGTGGGCGTAGCCCCCGAGGCCGTTCCGGCACCACGCTCCGAGGCCGGCGCGGCACCTCACCCCGAGGCCGTTCCGGCGCCCCGCCCCGAGGCCGGCGCGGCTCCTGTCCCGGCCGGGAAGGTGCCGCTCGGGCGGATGTTCAAGGCCCCGTACGCGCGCCGCACCGTCATGTGGTGGATCTTCCAGGTGCTGCAGACCGTCGGCTACTACGGCTTCGGCTCGCTCGCCCCCATCGTGCTGCAGGCCAAGGGACACACCGTCACCGAGTCCCTCTCGTACGCCGCCCTCAGCTACCTCGGCTACCCGGTGGGCTCGGCGCTGTCCGTGCCGCTGATCGACCGGATCGAGCGGCGCACGCTCATCATCCTGTCGGCGCTCGGGATCGCCGCGTTCGGCCTCGTCTTCGGATTCGCGGACGCGTCCTGGCTGATCGTCGGTGCGGGCTTCCTGCTCACCGTGTGCAGCAACGTATTCTCGAACGCCTTCCACGTCTACCAGACGGAGATCTTCCCCACGGACCTGCGCTCCAGCGCCATCGGCATCGCGTACTCACTGTCCCGGCTGACGTCGGTCGTGCTGCCGTTCGTCGCGATCGACGTGCTCGAAGGCCTGGGTCCTGACGCCGTGTTCGTCGGCTCGGGTGCGCTGATGCTCGTCCTCTGCCTGAACGTGCGGCTCCTCGGACCGCGGACGACCGGGCGGAGCCTGGAGTCGATCTGAGACGGACCGGCCGTATCGCACCGCCGGCTGAATAGTCCATTCCTCAACTTGCGCCTCGGAGTGCCCCGTTGGCCACCGGGATCCAACTTGCGATTCCTGGTGACGAGTAGTTAATTGGCGTCACACCGCGACAGGGACGCCTGCCCCCGGGGCTCGCGTGGGCCACCCCTGCCCGCGGACACGTCGATGTGGAGGAAGCATGCTGGATTCCACGACCCCGCTGCCGGGATGGCGGGGAGGTGACGGAAACGCGGCGTATCTCGACAAGACCCTGCGGCACGAGCCCATCGAGATGTCGCTCAACGAGAGCGTCACCTTCAAGGTGATCTTCCTCCTCTGGCTCAGGGCGGCCCTCGCCGCCTTCGTCGTAGGGGTGGTCCCCGCGTTCATCGGCTTCATGGTCCTGCTGTCCGACCTGGGGGAGAGCTCCGACTACGGCCCCTACGGGGGGTCGAGCGACAGCGACGGCAGCTTCGGCATCTGGTTCACGCTCGCCTGCCTCGCCTCGTTCGTGGTCTTCTGGCTGGCGCTCCTCCTGTCCCGGCTGCCCGAACCGGTCGCCGAATGGCGGGTGCTGCTGGCCGACCGCACCGACCGGGCACAGTCCGTGTACGGGGTGATCCTCACGACCCTCACGGGCCGGCGGTACCCGCTCGCGCCGGCCCCGCACGGGACACGGATCACGCTGACCGACGCCCCGTACGTCGCGTACGTCTCCGTCTTCAACTACGGCGACAGCCTCTACCTGGGCTGGATGATGTGGCGTTCACGACGGGGCACCGAACTCATGGGGCAGTTCCTCGGAGACATCGTGCGCGGCCTCAAGGGACAGAACGGCATCGAGCACCAGCTGCTCCGCAGCGAGGGCGCCCGCGCCATGCGGGAGGCCGTCCATCTCGCCTGCCGTGAGGGGCTGATGGCGGCCTTGGACGGTGGACCGGTTCCGGCGGGGGCACCGGGCACCGCCACGAGCGGCGGATTCCCGCGCCCGTCGAGCCCTCCGCCTCCCCGAGTCCCGCCGATGGCGCCGCCCGTCGCGCCCCCGGCCGCGCCCCCGGTCCCGTCGCAGCCCCAGCAGCAGCCGGGGCCGGCCGGCGGTGAGTACGGCGCCGGAGGCGGTACGCACCGGTGAGTGTCCTGGTGTCCGCCTCGGCCACCGGCGCGTGGGCCTGGTCCGGTCTGCGGCTGGAACCCCGGCCCGCCATGAGCGACAACGGGGCTCATGTGGGCCTCCCCGAGTCGCAGCGCCGGGCCGAGGCAGCCGCGCTCGAACAGGTCTGGCTGTCACGTCAGTGGGTGCCCGACGGGCGGGCGTTCGAGCTGCGGTACACCAACGGGCCGCACGGCATCACCGGCACACTCCTGTGCCGGGCCGGCGGGACGGACGGCGCGTCAGCGTCCGCGGCGGCGCTCACGCTGCGCGACGCGCTGTCGGACAGCCCTCGCCACGTCCGCGCCGCGCCGATCGAGGACGCCGACGAACTCCACGGCGTGCTCGTGCCGTCGGCGCACCCGCCCAGCGGGCTCGCCGAGGTACGCAAACGCCTCCTCTGGTCCTATCTGGGCCGCCGCGACACCGATTTCCCGCTCGGAGTCGCCTTCGAGCCCCTGATACCGGAGTCCGTGAGCTGGGAGCCGGTGTGGGAAGCGCTCGTGCGCGAGAGCGTGGCGACGACCGTGAGCATCTGTCTGGAGCCTTACGCGCCGCCGGACGAGCTGCGTTCGTACCTCACCTACCTCGCGCAGGAGTACGGCAGGCTCTCGCAGCCCGGCCGGCCCAGTCCCGTCTTCGCGCAGTACATCCCGCCGGACCCCTTCGCCGTCCGCGCGGCGCCTCTGTACCAGGAGGCCTTGGGCACACTGACCGGCCGCGCCTACCGGCTGCGGATCTCGCTGGCAACGCCCGGCGCGGTCCCCCACCACCTGGCCGGACTGATCGCCGCCACGGTCTCGGCGCCGTACGCCACCGGCGCCGGCCGGCCGGTGGCACAGGCGGTGGCAGCCCATGAGGCCCCTTACGCCTGGGGCAACATCACCGGGCTTCAGCACTGCTGGCTGGAAACGACGTACGGGCAGGACGTCCCGCAGCCCCTGGGGTCCTGGGAGCGTGTCCTGGCGGATCTGGTCGACGTGCCACAGGCCTCGGCCGTCTTCCGCTTCCCGTACGAGATCCCAGGACGGCCGCCCCTGTTCGCAGCCTCGCGACGGGCCGGGCCCGCGGCGACGCCCACGTCCGGGGACGCCCCCCGGGTCCCGGGAAGCCGGGACCCGCACACCCCTACCTTCTGACCCCAGCCACCTGCCCCTCCCCGATCCTCAGGAGCCGTGTCCGTGCCCACCATCACCTTCGAGATCGACAGCCACGCGGACGGGGCCGAAGCCCACACCCGCTCCCTCGCCGCGTGGCTGAACGACGACGAGGACCTCAGCGGGTCGGCCCGGCTGCGGATGCTGCCGCCCGCACGGGGCGAACAGGGCGGCCTCGCGGAGGCGGTGGAGATCGCCGGCGCCGTGGGCCCTGCCCTGGAGGCCGTGATCAGCGGCGTGGCCGTATGGCTCGTGCAACGGTCCAGGTCGCGCCGCGTCGACCTCAAGGTCACCAGGCCGGACGGGACGAGCGTCGAAGTGTCGGCCGGCAGTCCGCAGGACGCGGCCGAGGTCCAGCGGCAGTTGCGCACCTTCCTGGACCCCGGAACCACGGACCGGGACTGAGGCCAGGTTCCTCCGCCATGTCCTGGTCCCTGACGGTCCCCGTCGCGTCGAACTCGGCCGCCGTCGTCGTGGGGACCGCCACGCACGTGCTTCCGAGCGGTCTCCCGCCGTTGCCTCAGGCCGCGCTCAGCGTCGCGACGTTCGCCGACGCGCTCGTCGGGCCGCTCGGCTCCTTCACCTCCAGCGCCGTCCGGCGCCACGTCGACCCGGCCGGCGCGGCGGACGTCTTCCGGCTGTTCCCCGGGCCGGACACCCCCCGGCTCGACGTCCTGCTCTTCTACTTCGCGGGGCACGGGCTGTGCGGCGAGGAGTCCCGGCTGTGTCTCGCGCTGCCCGGTTCCGTCGACGACGGGGACAGCGCAGAGCGCACCTCCCTGCCGGTCGCGGCACTCTTCCAGGCCATGCGCCAGGTGCGGGCCGAACACCGGATCGCGGTGCTGGACTGCTGCTTCGCCGCGAGGGCACTCGACGCGGCCGACGCCGCGGACATCCATGTGCTGGCGGCCGCGGGCCGCACCAGACGCGCCCTCACCCCCGAAGGCCATCTGCGCACCGGCTTCACCGCCGCCCTGATCGACCTCCTCGACCAGGGGGTGCCGGACGGGCCCGAACACCTGGACCTGGCGACGCTCTACCGCCGCCTCGCGGTCACCCTCCCGTCGGCAGGGCTCCCGGCACCGCTCCAGCGGACGTACGGCAGCTCCGGCGACCTCGCGCTGTTCCGCAACAAGGCCTACGGCACCGCACTGTCCGGACCGGGCCTGCTGGCCCGCGCCCGCTTCGCCGACCAGGTGCGCGGTCTGGGGCTGCAGGGCCGCTCAGGCCGCCTGGACCAGGCGGTCCGGCTCCTGCGGTCGGTGGCGCAGGACGCGGTGCGGGTGAGGGGCCGTGCCCACCCGGACACCTTGCGTTACCGCCACGTCCACGCCGCCGCGGTCGGTGAGGCGGGAGACCCGGCGACGGCGTGCGCCCTGCTCGAAGAGGCCCTCGCCGACGGCACTGCGGCACCGGATGCGGTGACGTCGCCCGCACTCGACGCCCTGGGGGCGAGCGTCGCGTACTGGCGCGCCCGGGCCGTACCCCTCCAGGAGCGATGACCCCCCTGGCGCGGGACCGTCGGCGGATCAGCTCCACGGGAGCACCCGCCCTCGCGTGACGTACCGTCGCGCTCTCTCGCGCCGACGGCCCGTACGCAGGACACTGGGTGTCCATGACCGACGGTCAGGTCGCAGTCGCTGGAACCTAGGGGGACGCATGCGGGACAGCCATCGGGCGGAAGCCGAACGGCTGTTGGTACGTGCCGTGGAGGAAGAGGCACGGCGGACAGGGGGCAGGACGGACTCCGGCGTGCTGCTGGCGCGGGCGCGGGCCGCGCTCGACACCCTGGCGGCGGGGGCGGCCGAGGAGTACGCCGCCTACACCCGGGCGCTGGACGCCGCGGGCGCCGGCCAGCAGCCGCTGTCGGCACGCTTCAGCAGAGCGACGCTGGGAACACCCCTGCTGGTGACGGGCGTTGCCGCGGCGGCGGCCTTCGGCGCGGATCTGGCGCTCGGCACCGCGACGGGCCTCGCCCTGGGCGCGGGCGCGGTCGTCGCCGCCGCGGGGACGACGGCGACGGTGGCGCGGGTGACCGCCTCGCACTGGCCCGCCGCCCATCGCAGGGCGGGCGAGCGGAATCAGCCCGGCGGCCCCGAGCAGCTGCGGCTGGAGTGGCTGACGGCCCTGGAGGTACGGGGCATCCGCCCGTTCCTCGACCAGCAGCGCATGCTGACCGCCTCCACGCGCACGCCGAAGAAGAAGGCGGGCACGTCGGTTGTGGCGCAGCTGCGCGGCGGTGACCGCAGTGCCGCCGCCCGCACCCGCTCACTCCTCGAACAGTCTTTCGGCCATCTGCCCGCCGTGGACGGCCCGTTCGCGGGCCGCCGCGGTGAACTGGCGCAGATCGCCCAGTGGGTGCACGCGGCCCGTGCGGCGACCGAGACGCGGCCGACCGTCGTCGTCCTGCACGGCACCCCGGGCTCCGGGCGCACCACACTCGCCGTACGGGCCGCGCACGCGCTGAAGGACCAGTTCCGCGGGGCGTGCGTGGTCGATCTGCGGGGCGATGTCTCCGGCGAGACCCCGCTGCCGACCCGGGACGCCCTGCTGCACCTCCTCAACCGGCTGGGGGCACCGCGCGAGCAGCTGCTCTTCCGGGAGAGGTCGTCCGCCGAGCAGCAGGTGCGGCGCCTCAGCGAGCTCTACCACCAGCATCTGACGGGTACGCCCGTCACGATCGTCCTGGACGACGCCACGGACGCCGCCCAGGTCCGCACGCTCGTCCCCGAACGCTCCGACAGCCTGGTCCTCGTCACCGCCCGCGAGCCCCTGGAACTGCCCGACGACATCCCGGCCCGGGTGTACCAGCTGCCGGTCGGCGGCCTGGACGCGGCGGGCGCCGAGGAGGTGCTGCGGGAGTCGGCCCTCGACGAGGAGACCGGTCCGTACGACTACCCGTCGACCGACACCGTCGTCGAGCTGTGCGGCGGGCTGCCGCTCGCCCTGCGCGTCGTGGGTTCCGCCCTCGGCGCGCGGACCCGGGCCGAACTCGCCACCGCCCTGGGGGCGTACGGCCCGGTCGCACCCGTCGAGCGGGCCCTGTGGCTGCGCTACACCGACCAGTCGGAGACGGCCCGCCGGCTGCTGCGGCGGCTCGCCCTGGCCGGCCGGGCCAGCCTCGGGGCCGCCGCCGCGGCGTCACTGCTGTCCTCGGACGAGCAGGAGGCCGGCCGGCTGCTGGAGGCCCTGGCCCGGGCCGGGCTCCTGGTGCATGTGCGGGGCACGCGCTACCGGCTGCACGACCTCGTACGGGACTTCGCGCTGGCCCGGCTGCTCGACGAGGAGCCCGCGGCCGACCGTACGGCCGCGCAGGAACGCCTCATCCAGAACTACGCGGAGCTCGCCGACGCCGTGATCCGCATGGTCGACGGCAAGATGTCCACCCGCGCGGGGCAGTTCGGCTCGCACGGCTTCAGTTCGCTGGACGCCGCCCTGCGCTGGCTGGACGACGAGTCCAGCTTCATCACCTCGGCGCTGCGGCACGCGGAGGGCGTCGACCAGGCGGCGGTGCTCCATCTGCTGGGCGCGCTCTGCGACTACTGCCTGCTGCGCGGCGACCTCTACCGGCTCGGTGAGATCAGCGAGCTGACGCAGGCCGTCGACCAGGGGCTCCTGGAGCGGTCGGTGCAGTGGCGTACGGGGATCGCGGCCCGGCAGCTCGGTGAGCTCGACAAGGCCCGCACCACATTGTCCTCGGTCGTGGGCCTCTACCGGGAGGCGCAGAACGACGCGGGCGCCGCTCTGGCCCTCTGCTCGCTGGGCATCACCCTGCACCACCAGGGCAATCTGAGTGAGGCCTCGGCACGGCTGCGGGAGGCGCTCGCCCTGCAGGCCTCTCCGGCGCAGGCCGAGGACCGGGCCTGGTCCCTGCACGCCCTGGCGGCCGTCGAACGCGACCGGGCCAATCTGCCCGAGGCCCTGGCCCTGCTGGACACCGCGCTGGCCCTGCACCGCGAGGGCGAGTCGCTGCACGGTGAGGCGTGGTCGCACTTCCAGCTCGGCCAGGTGTGCCTGCGCCTCGGCGAGGTCGCCAGGGCCGAGGAGGAGCTGTCCGCCGCGCTGGACCTGTACGGCCGCACCCGGGACGAGCGCGGCGAGGCGTGGGCGCTGACCCAGCTGGGCCGTGCCCGGCTGATGGACGGGGACAGCGGCGCCGCGCCCGCCGTGGAGGAACTGCGCGGGGCCCTCACCCGGCACCGGGGCAACGAGGACGCGCGGGGCGAGGCGTGGACGCGGTACTACCTGGGGCAGGCGCTGGAGGAGGACGGCGACACCGACCAGGCCGTACGGGAGCTGGAGCGGGCCCGCACGATGTTCTCCCGGATGCGTGACGTGTACGGGCTGGCCTGCGCCCGCCACCACTCGGGGCGCGTCACCCGTGACCAGCGCGCCGCGCAGACCGGCAACCTGCGCAACTCCGGCTTCGCCCGGCAGCTCCTGGTGGACGCCCGGGCCGACTTCCGGCGGATCGGGGTGGCCCACGGCGAGGCCTGGACCTGCCTGGAGCTGGCCCTGGTCGACGGCGGGAACAACCGCGCGGCGCAGGCGCTGGAGCTCTGCGGCGAGGCGATCACCCTGTTCGCGTCGTACGGCGATGCCCGGGGCGGCGACTGGGCGGCGTTCCTGCGGTGCACACTGCTGCCGTACGCCTCACCGGGCGGCAGCGAGGTGGGCACGGCGGTGGCGCAGCAGGAGCTGGCCGATCTGGTGGAGGCCGCCCACCCGCTGCGCGACGCGAAGCTGGAGGACTGCGCGGAGGCCTTCCGGGTGATCCTGGAGCGCGGGGTGGACCTGGACGACGGGTGGCAGGCCTGGCGCCTCGGCCTGACACCGTCCCGGCACGCCCGCGAGGTGATGGGCGTCGCGGTGGGCGTACGGCCGTAGGCACCGGCCCTACGCGCGGGGCAGGCCGAGCCGGCCGCGGGTGGCGAGGAGCAGCACGGCGGCCGCGGCCGTGGAGCTCACGAGGAAGGCGTGCCCCGCGTACGCCGGGTCCAGCGAGGGGAACATGTCGGTGAAGACGACGGAGAAGTAGTTGTTGACGCTGGTGTGCAGCAGCATGGCCAGCAGCAGGGCCTGCCGGGTGTGGTTGAAGACCCAGGTCATGACGAAGCTGAAGGCGATCGTGGTGGCGATGAACTCCACCGGCGCCCACCAGGCGAGGTCCGGGCCGCCCCAGTCGGTGAGGAACAGCGGCAGGTGCCAGGCGCCCCACAGCGGGCCGAGGACCAGCGTGCCGCGGACGGGGCCGAACCTGTCCTGCAGCCGGGGCATCGCGAAGTCGCGCCAGCCCGGCTCCTCGGCGACACCGGTGGTGATCATCTGGAGGGCCAGGCCGGGCAGGAAGGCGACCAGCACCACGGTGCTCGGCATGACCGGGCTCTCGCCGCCCAGGGCGTACAGCGTGAGGACGAGGACGAGCGGCACGGTGACGATGATCGCGGCCCACCAGCGCCAGCCGACCCGCCACTTGGTCATCCTCCCTGCCCAGGCGCGGAGTCCGGGGCGTCCGTCGGCGACGGCGGTGACGAGGAACGCGGAGAGGATCGGGCCCAGATAGGCGCCGGGGAGGACCCCCAGCAGCTGGCCGGCGGCCTCGCCCCCGGGGAAGGTGAAGTCCAGGACGCCCTGGCCGTTCCCGGACAGGATGTACGGCACCCAGGCCACCCAGCTCAGCACGAACGCCAGCGAGAAGAACCAGGTCAGGGGGCGGCGGCTCATGCTGTCCCGCCAGCCGCCGCTCGGCTGGGGCGTGCTGGGCCCCGGAGGGGGGCCGGCGCTGAGCTGTGTCCCGGCGCTCATCGGGCGTTCCTCTCCGTGGAGCGGGCGCGGCGGTGGTCCGCGACGAGGGCGATCCCGCAGGCCAGGGCGGCCAGCCCGGCGGCGACGGAGACGGCCGTGGCGATCCCGCCCATCATCGAGGTGACCGCGTTGCAGACGGCGCAGAGCAGGAGCAGCAGCCAGAGCACGGGACGTGCGGGCCGCCGGGTGGAATCAGCCATCGTCTTCTCCTTGTCCGAGGGGGAGTTGGGCACGGAAAGGACGCTACGGAGGCGGCGCGGGGGCGACGATCCCGCCAGGTGGAGGACCGGGGTACAGCAGGCTGTACCTGTCGTCCCCTGCCCGTCGCGCACCCGGCGGGAGATGCCATAGTGGCGCGGCACCAGGAGGTGGAGATGCCCGCGCACGACGCCCCGCCGGCGACCGCACAGGAACCGGCCCGCCCCTGGGACGTGTTCGCCCGCGCCCGGACCGCTCTCGACGCCTTCGAGCATCTCGTCGGCGGCATCGGTACGGCGATCCTCGCCCTGATCATGCTGCTGTGGCTGGTGTTCACCGCCGCCGCCTGCCTCTTCGGGGTCGGCCTGTTCCTGGTGCCGGGCACCCTCAGGGCGCTGCGCGCCGTCGCCGGACGCGAACGCGTGCGGCTGTCCCGGTGGGGGCCGGAGGTCATCGGACCGGGGCCCTCGCGGACCCGGCTGCGGGAGGCCGTCGCCGACCCGTCCACCCGGCGCGAGGTGGGCTGGGTGGCCTCGCACGCCGTCCTCGGCACGGCGCTGGGCCTGGTCGGGCTGACGCTGCCCCTCACCTCGGCGACGGATGCCACGTTCCCGCTGTGGTGGTCGTTCGTACCGCCCTCGGAGGCCACCCCGTCCCTCGGCCTGTGGACCGTGGCGGACTGGCCGGGGGCGTTCGCGGTCAGTCTGCTGGGGATCGGGTGGTTCGCCCTCACCCTGGCCGTCGCGCCCGGCATGGCGCGGCTCCAGGCGTGGCCGGGGCGGCGGCTGCTCACCCCTCCGCCCGGCACCGACCTCGTGACGCGCGTCGCCGAGCTCACCGCGACCCGCGCCGCCGCCCTGGACGCGCACGCCACCGAGCTGCGGCGCATCGAACGGGCCCTGCACGACGGCACCCAGAACCGGCTGGTCGCGGTGACGGTGCTGCTGGGCGCGTCCCGCCGGGCGGTGTCCCGGGGCTCCGCCGACGCGGACGCCCTGCTGGAGCGCGCCCAGGACGCCGCCGAGCAGGCACTCGCGGAGCTGCGCGCGGTCGTACGGGGCATCCTGCCGCCGGTGCTGGCCGACCGGAGTCTGACGGACGCGCTCTCGGGGCTGGCGGGCAGCTGCCCGGTGCCCTGCGGGGTCGACGCGGACGTGGAGGAGCGGTTCGCCGCGTCCGTCGAGGCGACCGCCTACTTCGTGGTGGCGGAGGCGCTCACCAACGTCGCCCGGCACAGCGGGGCCCGGTCGGCGTCGGTCACGGTCCGCCACCGCGACGGACGGCTGTGGCTCCGGGTCACCGACGACGGCCGCGGCGGAGCGGACGAGCACGGCGGGTCCGGCCTGGCCGGCATCCGTAAGCGCGTCGAGGCGCTCGACGGCGTACTCACCCTGGCCAGCCCGGCGGGCGGGCCCACGACACTGGAGGCCCGACTGCCATGCGGATCGTGATCGCGGAGGACGACCCGCTGCTGAGGGAGGGGCTCGCGCTGCTGCTGCGCGCGGAGGGCCTCGACGTCGTGGCGACCGCGGGTACCCCGGACGTCTTCCTGGCGGCGGTGGACGAGCACCGGCCGGACCTCGCGATCGTCGACGTACGGATGCCTCCGACGCACACCGACGAGGGGATCAGGGCGGCCGTGGAGGCGCGGCGCCGTCAACCGGGGCTTGCGGTCCTCGTGCTGTCCGCCTACGTCGAGCAGGCCTTCGCCACCGACCTCCTCGCCGACGGCAGCGCCCGGCTCGGGTATCTGCTCAAGGAGCGGGTCGGCCGGGTCGAGGAGTTCCTCACGGCTCTGGAGCGGGTCGCGGACGGCGGCACGGCCATCGACCCCGAGGTGGTCGCGCAGCTCTTCGCGCGGACCCGCCCCGACACCCGTCTGGACCGGCTCAGCCCGCGCGAACGGGAGGTGCTGGCCCTGATGGCGGAGGGCCTGGGCAACGCGGCCATCGCCGAGCGGCTCGTGGTGACGGACGGCGCCGTCCACAAGCACATCCGGAGCATCTTCGCCAAGCTCGACCTGGCGCCCGCCGACGGCACGGACCGCCGGGTCGCGGCCGTGCTGCGCCATCTGAACGACGCGCACCGGCGGGCCTGAGGGACGGGGCGGGCCACCTCCGCCCCGTACGGGGAAGGGGGGTGGCCCCGCCGTGTCAGCCCTTGCCCGAGGCGGTCGCCTTTGTGCCGGCCGCCTTCGTCCCGGTGCCGGAGGACGCCTCCGCAGGCTCTCCGTCGGCGCCCGCGGGCCCCGCCGCCGGGTCGGGGGTCTCCTCGAAGTCGACCTTGCCCATGTGGCGGTTCATCGACTTCATCAGGAGCCACGTCCCCACGGCGAGCGCCGCGAAGACGAGGAAGCCGAGGACGCCGGGGGTCACCTTGTTCTTGTCGAGCTCATCGGCGGCGAGCGGAACGAGCTGCGTCAGTGCCTGGGTCGCGTACATATCAGGCATTGTCGCGGATGCCCGCGAAGAGGTCGCTCTCGGGGAGGGAGGTATCGACCAGGGACTTGGCGAGCTCGTACTCCTCGGTCGGCCAGACCTCCCGCTGGATGTCCATCGGCACCCGGAACCAGCCACCGTCCGGATCGATCTGCGTGGCGTGCGCGATCAGCGCCTTGTCACGGATCTCGAAGAAGTCGTCGCACGGGATGTGCGTGGTCAGCGTGCGTTCGGCGCGCCCGAACTCCTTCCAGCGCTCCAGCCAGTCGGCGTACGGGGACTCCAGTCCACGGGCGAGCAGCGCCTCGTGCAGGGCGACCGTGCGCGGCCTGTTGAAGCCCTGGTTGTAGTAGAGCTTCTGCGGCTGCCAGGCCGGGCCGAACTCCGCCTCGGGGAACCTCTCCGTGTCCCCGGCCCCCTCGAACGCGATCATCGAGATCGTGTGGGTCTTGATGTGGTCGGGGTGCGGATACCCGCCGTTCTCGTCGTAGGTGGTGATCACCTGCGGCCGGAACGCGCGGATCTTCGCGACGAGACGCCCCGCCGCCGTCTCGTCGTCCTCCAGTGCGAAGCAGCCCTCGGGCAGCGGGGGCAGCGGGTCGCCCTCCGGCAGGCCCGAGTCGACGAAGCCGAGCCACTCCTGCTTGACTCCCAGGATCTCCCGGGCCTCGTCCATCTCCTTCCTGCGCACCTCGTGGATGTTCGCCTCGATGTACGCGTCCCCCTGGAGCTTCGGGTTGAGGATGGATCCCCGTTCGCCCCCTGTGCAGGTGACGACCAGGACGTCCACCTCCTCGGACACGTACTTGGCCATGGTGGCCGCGCCCTTGCTCGACTCGTCGTCGGGGTGGGCGTGGACGGCCATCAGTCTCAGCTGCTCGGTCAAGACTCGGTCCTCAGTGATTGGTCGCAGTGGTCGGCTTCTATAGTGACTGAACCGGGGGGTGGAAAATTCCTCGATCCCCGGTACGGGAGGGACGATCATGGCAGCGGTGCGCGAGGCCTTGCCCGAGGGGCGCTACGGCCGGTCGCAGGATGAGCGCGCGGACCGCAAGCTGAAGATCATCGGTTCGGTCCTGGGTGTCGCCTTCCTCGCCGTGATCGGCTGGTTCGGATACTCCTACGTCGCCGGTACGGACGTCAGCGCCGAGCTCATCAAGTCCAGGATCGTCTCCGACAGCCGCGCCGAGGCCCACCTGGAGGTCCGCAAGGACCGGGACGCCGACGGGCACTGCACGCTCCGCGCCCTGAGCGAGGACGGCGGCGAGGTCGGGCGGGCGGACTTCCGGTTCGACGAGCGGTCCGAGCGGATCGACGAGGTCGTCACCCTGCGCACCACCGCCAGGGCGACGGCGGTCGAGCTGAAGGGGTGCGCCGCCGGCTGACCGCACCGCGACGCCGACCGCCGCCCGCGCGCCGGGGCGCGCGCCGTCCTCACCCCCACGATCCGGGGCTGACCTGCGCGGATGTGCGTGTGACGTTTTACCTTCTCCCCCTTTTCGCGCGGAATTGTTAGGCTCGTTGTTTCGCCCACCCGTGGCAGCGCATGCTTGGGGTAGGGCGTTGCTTTGTATTCCCAGCACCGACGAGGAGCACCCTGTGACCCAGACCAGCGATAACGTCACCTGGCTCACGCCGGAGGCGTACAACCAGCTGAAGGCCGAGCTGGAGTACCTGTCTGGTCCCGCGCGCACGGAGATCTCCGTCAAGATCGCGGCGGCCCGGGAGGAGGGTGACCTCCGTGAGAACGGCGGCTACCACGCGGCCAAGGAGGAGCAGGGCAAGATGGAGCTCCGGGTCCGTCAGCTGACCCAGCTCCTGGAGCACGCGAAGGTCGGCGAGGCACCTGCCGACGACGGCGTGGTCGAGCCCGGCATGGTCGTGACCATCGCCTTCGACGGCGACCCCGACGACACGGTCACCTTCCTGCTCGCCTCCCGCGAGTACGCGAGCGCCGACATCGAGACCTACTCCCCGCAGTCCCCGCTCGGCACAGGGGTGAACGGCAAGCGGATGGGCGAGGACGCGGAGTACGAGCTGCCGAACGGCAAGAAGGCCACGGTGAAGATCGTCTCGGCGAAGCCCTACCAGGGCTGACCGTCACACGTACGCAGGGAGCCCCGGCCGCACGCGCGGCCGGGGCTCCGTCGTGTGCGGGTCAGGCCGTGGCCGAGCGGTACCTGCGGACCGCCAGGGTGCGGAAGACCGCGACGATCACCACCGACCAGATCACCGACGCGAGGATCGGGTGCTGCATCGGCCAGGCGTCGGGGGTGACGAAGCCCGGCGGCAGGTTGCCGAACAGCTCGCGGCAGGCCTGCACGGTGGCGCTGAAGGGGTTCCACTCGGCGATGTGGCGCAGGACCGTCGGCATCTGGTTGGCGTCCACGAAGGCGTTCGAGATGAACGTCAGCGGGAAGAGCCAGATCAGTCCGCCGGACGTGGCCGCCTCCGGGGTGCGCACGACCAGGCCGATCAGTGCGCCGATCCAGGAGAACGCGTAGCCGAGCAGGAGCAGCAGCAGGAAGCCGATCAGCACCTTGCCGAGGTTCTCGTGGGTCCGCCAGCCGATGATCAGGGCGACACCGGCAAGGACGACGAGGGTGAGCGCGGTCTGCACGAGGTCGGCGAGGGTACGTCCGGTGAGAACGGCGCCCCGGGCCATCGGCAGCGACCTGAAGCGGTCGATCAGCCCCTTGTGCATGTCGTCCGCGATGCCCGCCCCGGCGCCGGCGGTGGCGAAGGTGACGGTCTGGGCGAAGATCCCGGCCATCAGGAACTCGCGGTAGTCCGCGGACGAGATGGTGCTGCCGACCTTGATCGATCCGCCGAACACATAGGTGAACAGCACCACGAACATGATGGGCTGCACCAGGCCGAAGATCACCATTTCGGGGATCCTGGCCATGCGGATCAGGTTGCGCCGCGCGACGACCAGGGAGTCGGCCACCGAACGGCCGAGCGCCCCGCGGTTCTTGAGCGGCAGGTTCGGCGTGTCCGTGACGGCGGTCACTGCCCGCCCTCCTTCCGGCCCTCTGCGGCCTCGGTCGATGCGTTCTCGCCGTTCTTCTCCAGCTCGGCGGCGTGGCCGGTGAGCGAGATGAAGACGTCGTCGAGGGTGGGGCGGCGCAGGCCGATGTCGTCGATCTCCACGCCGTGGGCGTCGAGGTCGCGGATGACCTCGGCGAGCAGCTTGGCCCCGCCGGTGACCGGGACGGTCAGTTTGCGGGTGTGTTCGGCGACGGAGATCTCCCCCTTGCCGTACGTGGCGAGCACCGAGCGGGCCGGTCCGATCTCGTCCGGCCGGTGCACGACGACCTCGACGCGCTCGCCACCCGTACGGGCCTTGAGCTGGTCGGAGGTGCCGCGGGCGATGACCTTGCCGTGGTCGATGACGCAGATGTCGTGGGCGAGGTGGTCGGCCTCCTCCAGGTACTGCGTGGTCAGCAGCAGTGTCGTGCCGCCCGCGACGAGCTCCTCGATGACCTCCCACAGCTGCTGCCGGTTGCGCGGGTCGAGCCCGGTGGTGGGCTCGTCCATGAACATGACCGGCGGGGAGACGACGAGCGCCGCCGCCAGGTCGAGGCGGCGGCGCATGCCTCCGGAGTACGTCTTCGCGGTGCGGTCGGCGGCGTCGGCGAGGTTGAACTTCTCCAGGAGCTCCCCCGCCCGTTTCTTCGCGTCGCGTGCGCCCATCTGGTAGAGCTGACCGACCATCCGGAGGTTCTCGCGGCCCGTGAGGTATTCGTCGACGGCCGCGAACTGGCCGGAGAGACCGATCGAGCGGCGTACCTCGTCAGGGTTCTTCAGGACGTCGATGCCCGCCACGACGGCGTGTCCGCTGTCCGGCTGGAGCAGGGTGGTCAGGACACGGACGGCCGTGGTCTTGCCGGCGCCGTTGGGCCCCAGCATGCCGAGGACGGTGCCTTCGGGTACGTCGAGGTCGACGCCGTCCAGTGCTCGTACATCGCCGAAGGTCTTCACCAGGCCTTCGGCGTAAATGGCGCCTGGCATACGGGATTCCCCCAGTTGCTTTCGCGTGGATTCCTGAGCGGATCGTAGGGTTCCCAGGCCCTCGGGGCCGGGAACACCGGTGTGTTCGGCGATGCACGGTAACGCGATACATCGCGACCCACAACAGGTTTTCGCCGGGATCCCGTCGTTCGGGAACAGCTCAGATCCGCACCAGGTACCCGGCGGCCCGCAGCGCGGAGGCGACCTCCTCGCAGTGCTCCGGGCCCTTGGTCTCCAGGTGGAGTTCCACTTCCGCCTCGGTGAGCCCGAGCCGGGGGTCGGTCCGTACGTGCTGGATGTCGAGCACGTTGGCGTCGGCGACGGACAGGGTGGCGAGCATCGCGGCCAGCGCTCCCGGGCGGTCGGTGAGCCGCAGCCGCAGGCTCAGGTAGCGGCCCGCGGCGACCATGCCGTGGGTCAGGATCCGCTGCATCAGCAGGGGGTCCACGTTGCCGCCCGACAGTACGGCGACGACGGGCCCGCGGAACGCCTTCGGGTCGCTGAGCAGCGCCGCGACGGGGCTCGCCCCGGCCGGTTCGACGACCATCTTGGCGCGTTCCAGGCAGAGCAGCAGCGCGCTGGAGAGCTCGTCCTCGGAGACCGTACGGACCTCGTCGACCAGCTCCTGGACCAGCGGGAACGTGAGGTCGCCGGGGCGGCCCACCTTCATCCCGTCGGCCATGGTCTGCACCGAGTCGAGCGCCACCGGGTGCCCGGCGGACAGCGAGGGCGGGAAGGCGGCCGCCCCCGCCGCCTGGACGCCGACGACCCTGACGTCGGGGCGCAGCGCCTTCACCGCGACCGCGACCCCGGCGGCGAGACCGCCCCCGCCGATGCCGACGACGATCGTGCGGACCTCGGGGCACTGTTCGAGGATCTCCAGGCCGACGGTGCCCTGGCCCGCGATGATGTCCGGGTGGTCGAAGGGGTGGATGAAGACGGCGCCGGTCTGCTCGGCGTACTCCTGGGCGGCGGCGAGCGTCTCGTCGACGACGTGGCCCTGGAGGCGGACCTCCGCGCCGTACTCCCGGGTCGCCGCGACCTTGGGCAGGGGCGCGCCGACGGGCATGAAGACCGTGGAGCGTACGCCGAGGAGCGAAGAGGCGAGTGCGACACCCTGCGCATGGTTTCCGGCACTCGCGGCCACCACTCCTGCCGCCCTCTCGACGGGGCTGAGCCCGGCGATCCGCACGTACGCGCCGCGCAGTTTGAACGACCCGGTGCGCTGGAGGTTCTCGCACTTGAGGTGGACCGGCGCCCCGACGAGGGAGCTGAGGTGGCGGCTGCCTTCCATCCCGGTCGTTCTGGCCACCCCGGACAGCATCTTCTGCGCCCCTCGGATGTCGTCGAGGATCAGCGGAGGAAAGGGGCCTGACGTACGGAAGCTCATGGCAGCAAGTCTTGCAGCTCGGAGCGGTCGGGGCCGTCGCATCTCATGGCGGCCTGCGGTGGTGTCCACAGGTTTGTGCAGCGCTGGTACACGTTGCCCCGTGGCCGCGTACTCTGTCCCCCACCCATCCGACACCGCACGAAGAGAGCCTCCAGCCATGCCCCCTCAGGACATGACGACTGCTGCGTCTCCTTCCGGGGGCGCGGCCCCCGGACATCCGGGAACCGACCACCTGCTCGATGCCCTCCAGCATCAGGTGGCCGTCTTCGCCCGCCGTGCCGAGCAGACCCGCCTCGGCGGTGTCGGCCAGGTCCGCAACTCGATGGACCGGGCGGCGTATCTGCTACTCAACCGGCTCGATGTGGAAGGCCCCATGGGCGTCAAGGCGCTGGCCGCGGGCATGGGGATCGACTCCTCGACCGTGACCCGCCAGGTCGCGCCGCTCGTGGACACCGGGCTGGTCAAGCGCACCTCGCACCCGGAGGACGGGCGCGCCGTCGTGCTGCAGCTGTCGCCGCGCGGCCAGGCCCGTCTGGAGGAGGTCCGCGCGTCGCGGCGTGAGCTGATGTCGCAGGTGACCGACGGCTGGAGCGAGGAGGAGCGCGACACGTTCTGCGCCCTGCTGACCCGGTTCAACGGCTCCCTGGCGGCCCGGCAGTCGGCGAACCAGTCGGCGCAGGAGAACTGACCGGGCTCTCCCGGCCTGTCCGTACGGTCCGGCGGATCTACCCTGGAAGTGCCTGCACTCGCGAGTCGAGGAGGCCCGCCATGACACGGAAGATCGCCGACTGCCGTCGGTATCCGAGCGTTGCGAACTGCACCCTCACCATCTCCGGTGAGGAGGACGAAGTCGTCCGGGCAGCCGCCGAACACGCGGTATCGGTCCATGAGCACACGGACGGCCCGGAGCTGCGTGAGCAGATCCGGGCGTCGTTGGAGGACGAGAAGGTCGCTGTCTGACCGTGGTGCGCGCGCCGTCCGGTGGCCGGGCCCGAGCCCGGCCGCCGGACGGAGCCGTGTCAGCCGAGCGCCTGCGTGAGATCGGCCAGCAGGTCGTCGACGTTCTCGATGCCGACGGACAGCCGGACCAGGTCGGCCGGGACCTCCAGCAGGGAACCGGCGGTGGACGCGTGCGTCATCCGGCCGGGGTGCTCGATCAGCGACTCCACGCCGCCGAGCGATTCACCGAGCGTGAAGAGCTTCGCCCGGTTGCAGACCTCGACCGCCGCTTCCTCGCCGCCCGCGACCCGGAACGACACCATGCCGCCGAACGCCTTCATCTGCTTGGCGGCGACCTCGTGGCCCGGGTGCTCCGGCAGCCCCGGGTAGAGGACCTGCGTCACCTTCGGGTGGCGGGTCAGCAGGTCGGCGACCTTGGTGGCGTTCTCGTCGTGGCGGTCCATGCGGACCGAGAGGGTCTTGATGCCGCGCAGCACCAGCCACGCGTCGAACGGCCCGGCGACCGCGCCCATCGCGTTCTGGTGGTACGCGAGTTCCTCGGCCAGCTCCGGGTCGCTGACGACGAGCGCGCCGCCGACGACGTCCGAGTGGCCGCCCATGTACTTGGTGGTGGAGTGCACGACGACGTCGGCGCCGAGCGAGAGCGGCTGCTGGAGGTAGGGGCTGGCGAAGGTGTTGTCGACGACCAGCCGCACGCCCGCCTGCCGGGCCACTCCGGCGACGGCGGCGATGTCGGTGATGCCGAGCAGCGGGTTGGACGGCGTCTCCACCCAGATCGCCTTGGTGCGCGGGGTGAGCGCGGCCCGTACCGCGCTCACGTCCGAGGTGTCGGCGACCGAGAACTCCACGCCCCAGCGCGAGGCGACCTTCGCGAACAGCCGGAAGGTGCCGCCGTAGGCGTCGTTCGGGATGACCACGTGGTCGCCGGGGGTCAGCAGCGTACGCAGGAGGCAGTCCTCCGCAGCGAGGCCGGACGCGAAGGCGAGTCCGCGGCGGCCGCCCTCCAGCGCCGCGAGGTTCTCCTCCAGCGCGGTGCGGGTCGGGTTGGCGCTGCGGCTGTACTCGTAACCGCCGCGCAGTCCGCCGACGCCGTCCTGCTTGTACGTGGACACCTGGTAGATCGGCGGGACCACGGCGCCGGTGAGGGGATCCGCCGTGTTGCCGGCGTGGATCGCAAGGGTCTCGAAGCTGTGCTGGTCGCTCATGGGGCCCGAGCGTAGTTCGTCGGGAGGGCAGTTACAGGCCACGCGCCGCCCGGTTACCCGTCCGGGGACAATGGACCGCATGGAGATTCTGTGGTTCCTGCTCGCCCTGTGCATGCTCGTCGCCGTCGTCGGCCCCCTCATGCTGCGGCGCCGTGGCGGTATCCGCCAGGTCGCGCCCGGTTCGCCGGACGCCGCCGACCCGGACACCTACGGCTTCACGCGCCAGGAGGAGCTGGACGTCCGGATGCCCGGGCCCGACCAGGACCTCCTCGACGTGCTCGACGTCGTCCAGGGGACCGGGAGCTGGCGGGCCGCGTCGCAGCTGCTCGCGGGCACGCCCAAGGAGAGCGAGATCCGCTGGCAGCGGGTGCAGGCGTTCGCCGGTGCGGCCTCCCTGGAGCTGGCGCAGCGGCCGGGTGCCGGCGGGGCGTGGCTGAGGACGTGGCGGGCCGAGGCGCCGAAGGACGCGGGCGCGGCGGCGGTGCACGCGGAGTTCCTGGTGCAGCAGGCGTGGCGCACCGGCACCGTGGGCACGGACGACTTCCGGATCATCCTGGAGGAGGCCCGTACGGTCTGCGGCGAGGCGGCCCTGCTGGCCCCGGGCGACCCCGTCCCGTACATCGTCGAGCTGGCCGTCGCCCGTGGACTCGGCTACTCCCACGAGGAGTTCGACCAGCTCTGGGCGAAGATCATCGACCGCGCCCCGGCGCACATGGGCGCGCACATCGCGGCCCTGCACTTCTGGTGCGAGAAGTGGCACGGCTCACGCGAGGAGGCCGACCGCTTCGCGACGACGGCCGCCGCCCGCGCCCCGCAGGGCTCGCTGCTGGCCGCGCTGCCGCTCTTCGCGGTGTACGAGCACCTGCCCGAGGTCAATCTGGTGCGGGGGTTCTACAGCGGCCTCGTCGTGACGAAGGCGGTGGAGGGCGCGATGTTCGCGGTGCACGCGGCCCGCGCGGACGACCCGGTGCTCGCCCATGTCCGGCACCTGCTGGTCCTCTTCCTGGTCCGCATGGAACGCTGGTCGGAGGCGATGCACCAGCTCGTCCACATCGACGGCCACGTGGGCGCGCTGCCCTGGACCCAGAACTCCGACCCGGCCGCCGAGTACACGGTGTACCGGGCGCTGGCCGTCGCCGGGTACGAGGCGAACGGCGGCAGCCCCGCGACGCTGCTCCACTGACCCGGCCCGCCCGCCCGCCCTCTCCGATTGGACCGGCACACCCATGGCACGACTGATCCCGCTGATCCTGATAGCCCTCGCCGTCTGGTTCTGGCTGCGGGCCCGCAGGAAGACCGCCGCGTACATGGCTTCCTACGAGCACCCCACCGACCGGAGCGGTGAGGGTGACGAGCAGCGCCGCGATCCCCCGGCCCCCGCGGCCTGAGACCCGGAATCCACGGCGCCCCCACGGCGTTGTACGGACCGAACCCCGACCCCGGAGGAGCCCCCGCATGTTCCTGACCCACCGCACCCCGCAGCTCCCCACCCCGGAGGAGGCCCTGCGCGGTCGTCCCACCCCCGAGTTCACCGTGCCGTCCCGCCACACCGTCCTCGGCAACCCGCTGACCGGCCCGTACCCGCAGGGCCTGGAGGTCGCCGACTTCGCGCTGGGCTGTTTCTGGGGTGCCGAGCGCAAGTTCTGGCAGACGGAGGGCGTCTGGACGACGCTCGTCGGCTACCAGGGCGGCTACACCGAGAATCCCTCGTACGAGGAGACCTGCTCGGGTCTGACCGGCCACACGGAGGCGGTCCGTGTCGTCTTCGACCCGAAGGTCGTCAGCTACGCGGACCTGCTGAAGCTCTTCTGGGAGTCCCACAACCCGACCCAGGGCTTCCGCCAGGGCAACGACGTGGGTACGCAGTACCGCTCGGCTCTCTACACCCACTCCCCCGAGCAGGCGGAGGCCGCGGCGGCGTCCCGCGAGGCGTACCAGCAGGTGCTGACCGGCGCGGGCTTCAAGGAGATCACCACCGAGATCCTCCCGGCCGAGGGGCGCACCTTCTGGCCTGCCGAGGCGTACCACCAGCAGTACCTCGACAAGAACCCCGACGGCTACTGCGGCATCGGCGGCACGGGCGCCACGCTGGAGTCCCCTTCGGAGACCAACTGGGGCCGTGCCTGCCCGACAGGCATCGCACCGGCC
Organism: Streptomyces sp. NPDC102451; assembly: GCF_044765485.1. Classification (NCBI taxonomy): domain Bacteria; kingdom Bacillati; phylum Actinomycetota; class Actinomycetes; order Kitasatosporales; family Streptomycetaceae; genus Streptomyces; species Streptomyces sp. NPDC102451. The sequence continues at coordinate 123,221 of NZ_JBIWKD010000018.1, forward strand.
CCCAGCGCCTCGGAGTGATCAGGCGGAGCCGGCGGTGTGGGACGGCCGGCTCTCGTTGGTGAGGGTCTTGACCCGGCGGAGCGTGACCACGGTCTCCGCCGCCTGAACCCCGGCGAGCGTGCCGATCTTCTCGCCGAGAAACGTGTAGAGGTCGTCCGTGGTGCGGCAGAGCACCGAGATGACGAGGTTGGACCGCCCGGTGACGGCGGCCGCGAAGCGCACCTGCGGGTGGGCCGCGACCGCCTGTCCGGACTCGGCCAGGGCGTGCGGTGCGACGGTCAGCCAGCAGAGCGCCTCGACGCCGTGGCCCAGGGGCTCATGGTCGTATTCGATGGCGAGGTACAGCACGCCCGATGCGCGCAGCCGCTCCAGGCGTCTCCTGGCAACGGTCTCGGACAGGCCGGTGGCGTCCTGGAGTTCGGTGAGCGTGGCGCGCCCGTCGCGCCGCAGCACCTCCAGCATGGTCTGGTCCTCGGCGTCCAGGGTCACGGGTTCGGTGGTGGGCTCGGGCGCGGGGGCGCGGAGCGCGGTCTCCTCGTCCGGGCCGAGTGCGCTGATCTTGCGGAGCCATCTGAGGGCGTTGCCGTAGTACGCGCGAAGGATGCAGTGGGCCTCCACCGAGGTGACGCCCGGGGTCCTCTGGAGGCGTTCCAGGAGCAGTTCGTCGCGCTCCTGCCGGCTGCGGGGGCTGATCGCGCAGACCACCTCCGTGCCTCCGGCCACCAGGTCGACGTAGTGCGTGTCGGGCCGGCCCGCGAGGGTGGCGGCCAGCCGCGCCGCCGTACCACGGGTGCAGCCGAGCCGGACGATCCAGCTGGACCGTCCGAGCCGGCTGTCGTCGACCATGCCGGTCACCCGCAGCCGTGCGGTGGTGCGGAGCCTCCGGACACGGCGGGCGACCGTCTGGTCGGAGACTCCGAGCACCTGGGCGATCCGGCTGAAGGGCGCCCGCCCGTCGAGCTCCAGTGCCTGCAACAGCTTCAGGTCGAGTGCGTCGAGCGTGGGGGGCGCCACAAGGTTCTCCTGCGTGTGCCTAGGGGCGGTGCGGCTGGTCGGCCATCGTATGCGCGGCGGTCAGGGGCCGGGTGTCCTCGGGGGCCGTCGCCGGGGCCGTGGGTGCCTGCGACGCGCGCGGGCGTCGCAGCAGGACGACGGTGAGGACGGCGGCGATCACCAGCAGGACCGAGGAGACGGTCAGGCACAGCCGCAGTCCGTCGAGGAAGGCCTCGGAGACCGCGCCGAGTACGCGGCCGGTGTCCGCGCCGAGGTCGAGCCCCGCCACGGCGCCGAGCCCGTTCGTGTCGGCCGTCTCGGCGGCGGTCCTGGCACCGGTGCCGGTCACGCCCGCGTCAGCGAGGTGGCCGGGCAGCGTGTCCATCGCCTTCGACGTCAGCAGGGCTCCGAGCAGGGCCGGTCCCAGCGCCCCGCCGACCTGCCGGAAGGCGTTGTTGCCGGCGGCGGCCATGCCCGCCTGCTGCGGGGGCACCGCGGACACGGCCGTGCTCGTGATGCAGGGGAACGCGATGCCGAGGCCCAGGCCGAGCAGCGCGAGCCGCCACGCGAGTGAGGCGAAGGACGTGTCCACGTCCAGCGTCGTCATGGAGAGCAGGGCGGCGGCCGTGATGAGCAGCCCCACGGTGATCAGCACCCGGGCCGACACCTGGCGCATCACCCGGCCCATCACCACGCCGAGGATCATGGAGACGACGTTGACGAGGACCATGCGCAGCCCGGCCTGGAGTGTGTCCAGCTGCTGCACCATGCCGAGGTAGAGGCTCAGGACGAAGAAGAAGCCGATCAGCCCGAGGAAGCTGACCATGGCGACCAGGGTGGAGACCGTGAACGCGGGGCTGCGGAAAAGGGTCAGGTCGAGCATGGGGGCGCTGCTGCGCCGCTCGATCACGACAAAGGCTGCGCCGCACACGACGGCGACCACGAGGGCGATGACGGCCGACGGGTGCGAGAACGACTCGGCGCCGCCCTCGATCACGCCGTAGACGAGTGCGGTGATCGCGATCGCGGCGGTGATCTGCCCCGGCCAGTCGAGCGAACGCGCGCGGGGCGCCCGGGACTCGGTCAGCAGCTTCGACGCGACCGCCATGGTCGCCAGCGACGCGGGCACGGCCAGCAGGAAGATCCAGCGCCAGCTGGTGTGCTCGATGACCACACCGGCCACCAGCGGCCCCACGACCATGGCCGCCATCATGAAGGTGGTCCACAGGCCGATGTACTTGCCGCGCTCACGGTGGTCGGGCACGGCCTGGCTGATCAGCGCCAGGGTCACGGGCAGCAGGGCGGCGGCTCCGGCGCCGGCCAGCGCCTGGCCGGCCCACAGCATCTCGATGGAGCGGGAGCACAGGGAGACCAGGGCTCCGACGGCGCAGAGCGCCATGCCCACCTGGTAGACCCTCTTACGTCCGTGCACGTCGCCGAACATGCCCGCGGTGAGGATCAGCGCCGCCACGGGCAGGACGAAGGCGTCGGAGACCCACGACAGTTGTGCGGTCGTCGCGCCCAGTGCCTCCCCGATCGCCGGCAGGCTCACCGCGACGGTGGTCACGGGCAGGTAGGCGACGAAGACACCCGCGCACGCGAGGGCGATCGTGGCCCCTCTTCCGCGCGCGTCCGTCGTCTTACTCGAAACGTTCAAAAGAAATGCTCCTGTGCTGTGCAGCGCACCGCACTGCATTTGATGGACTGTCCGACTCCACTGTGAATCGGTTCGACTTCCGCACCACAGCCGGGACCGGCCGCACCGAGGGAATTCGACATCATCTGCCGGAGGATCCTCCCTTCCCTTCACGCCACAGCCCTCGCTCGACGCAGGCACTCATCAAAACCGCAGGTCAGATGCGATCTATGGCATGGAAGAAATCCGGCGTCGGCACACAGGAGAGCATTTTCATGAATTGACAAGGGGATGCGGACGAAAGTTAACAGTGCGTTTCCGACTACTTCCCGCCCGGGATTCCTGGCATTACGTTCGCCACCACATGCGGTCCGGTGCGCTCCAGCACCGGGGCGGCGAAACGGACGAACCCAGGTGGTCGAAAAATGAGCCGAGGCACTGTACTGATCGTCGGCGGCGGGATCGGTGGGCTGTCCACCGCCATCGCGCTGCGGAACGCGGACTACGACGTCGACGTGGTCGAGATACAGGAGGACCTCCACTCGTCGGTGTACGGCGTGGGGATCATCCAGCCGATGAACGCGCTGAGGGCGCTGGACGCGATCGGCTGTGCCGAGGCGTGTCTGGCCGTCGGCTACTCGGCCACCGCCTGGGGTCAGATGCTCGACGTGGACGGCAACCTGATCCTGGACATGCCGGGGGCCCGGATCCCCGGGTCGGATCTGCCGCCGATGAACGGACTGACTCGGCCGCAGCTGCACAAGGTGCTGATCGACAAGGCGCTGGAGACCGGTGTCACCATCCAGTACAGGAAGACGTTCACCGAGCTCACGGACGGGCCCGGGGGCGTCGACGTGGAGTACACCGACGGGACCCGCAACACGGTCGACTTCGTCGTCGGGGCCGACGGCGTGTACTCCAAGGTCCGCCCCTACGTCCTGGACGAGGACATCAAGCCGGTCTACCTGGGGCAGTCGGCCTTCCGGCTCAACATCCCCCGGGAGCCGGAGATCGACCGGATCATCCTTCAGCACGGCCCGGAGGGCCTGGCGGGGTTCGTGCCGATCGGCCCCGAACTGGCGTATCTCTTCTACAACATCACGTGGGAGGAGGGACGTTGGCTGGACCAGGACAAGATGGCCGACGAACTGCGTGAGCGCATGGCCCCGTTCGGCGGGCTGGCCGGGCGGGTCAGGGACACGTACATCAAGGACTCCTCCGACATCGTGTTCCGGCCCGAGGAGTGGCTGATCGCGTCAGCGCCGTGGCACAGGGGTCGGATCGTCCTGATCGGTGACGCCGTCCACGCGGTGACCCCGCATCTCGGCCAGGGAGCGGCGCAGGCGATCGAGGACGGCATCGTGCTCGCGGAGAGCCTGTCCTCCTTCGCCGGCCACGAGGAGGCGTTCTCGGCGTACACCGAGCGGCGCTACGAGCGGTGCAAGCTCATCGTCGAGTCGTCGCGCGCGATCGGCGAGTACGAGATGGATCCCGCCCTCCACCCGGACTTCGACCACGCCGACCTGACCCAGCACGTCCTGCAGTCGATGGTCCAGCCGATCTGAGGGCGGGTGTCCTGGGGCCCGCTCTCAGGCCGCCAGCCGCACCTCGCCCATCGGAGCCCGGGCGGGCGCGATCCTGCTGTGCCGGCCGAGCTGCTGCCTGGCGAGCTGCTGCCTGGCGATCTCGCCCTGGGCCAGGGAGAGCACGTCGGCCAGCCCGAGCCCGAGCGAGCGGGCCGCGGCGGCGAGCACCTCCGACGAGGCCTCCTTGCGGCCGCGCTCGATCTCGGAGAGGTACGGCACGGAGATCCGGGCGTCCTCGGCCACGTCCTTGAGCGTCCGCTCCTGGGCGGTGCGCTCGCGGCGCAGGACATCGCCGACGACGTCCCGCCAGAGCGGCTCCTTGGCGGCAGCGGCGAGGGCCGGTACGGCGTGGACGGGGCGCAGGGGGATGACGCGGGCTTGGTTCGGCGCGTAGCTGCTCATCGTCCGAGCGTAGGGACGAGGACGCCCGGAGCGGGAGAGGAAAGCCGTCCGCGCGGGGCGGATCTGCTGTCGGCAGAACGGCGGTTGCGACGGCAGCCGTCAGCGGAGACGTGACCGCGTCCCCGGCACACCACGGTCACAGCCTGCGGTAGACATCGCTCCTGTGCCCGAGGTGGACGACCAGAATGACCAGGACGTCCCCCTGGACCTCGTACACCACACGGAATTCTCCCGCGCGCACGCGGTACAGACCGTCGTGTCCCGACAGCTTCTTCACGTCCGCGTCCTCCCTCCACGGGTCCTCTCCGAGAGGGGTGAGGGCGGTCAGGATGCGGAGGGCGTCCTGCCGGTCGATCGCGCGGAGCTGGCGCTGGGCGTGGGCGGTGAAGCGGAAGGCGTACTTCACGCGGCCGGGTCTCCGCCCTCGAACAGGTCCGCGAGAAGCTCCGCCATGCCGACCGTCGGGTCCTGCCGGTGCGCCTCGGCTTCGCGGGCTGCCAGTTCGTCCGCCGCCGCGTCCAGTGCGTCGAGTACCTCTATGGGCACGAGTGCGGCGACCCGCTTGCCGTTACGGGTCACGACGGTGGTCCGACCGGCCTCGGCCCTGTCGATGACCTCGGCCAGATGGGAGCGAGCCTCACGTACGGTCACGGTGTCAGCCATGCGGCAAGTGTACGCGCGATTGTGTACACCTGCCCGCTCCCACGGGGCCCCGGGGGCAGCGACACCCCGGGCCCCGTGCGGCACGGTCAGATCAGGCCCTGGGCCAGCATGGCGTCCGCGACGAGCTCGAAGCCCGCGATGTTCGCGCCCACCACGTAGTTGCCGGGGCTGCCGTACTTCTCGGCGGTGGTGTGGCAGGAGTCGTGGATATGGCGCATGATCTCCGCCAGCCGCTCCTCGGTGTGCGCGAACGACCAGGAGTCGCGGGAGGCGTTCTGCTGCATCTCCAGGGCGCTGGTGGCCACCCCGCCCGCGTTGGCCGCCTTGCCGGGGGCGAAGGCGACGCCCGCGTCCTGGAAGACGTGGACGGCGTCGGGGGTGGTGGGCATGTTGGCGCCCTCGGCGACCGCCTTGACCCCGTTGCGTACGAGGGTGAGCGCGTCGTCCTCGTGGAGTTCGTTCTGGGTGGCGCAGGGCAGGGCCACGTCCACCGGGACGCTCCAGACGCCGGTGCCGGGGACGTAGCGCACATGGTCGCCGCGCCGCTCGGCGTACTCGGAGATCCGGCCGCGGCCGTCCTCCTTGACCTCCTTGAGCAGCGCGAGGTCGATGCCCTTCTCGTCCACGACGTAACCGCCCGAGTCGGAGCAGGTCACGACGGTCGCGCCGAGCTGCTGGGCCTTCTCGATGGCGTAGATGGCCACGTTGCCGGAGCCGGACACCGCGATGCGCTGGCCTTCGAGGGACTCGCCGCGCACCCGGAGCATCTCGGCGGTGAACAGGACGCAGCCGTAGCCGGTCGCCTCGGTGCGGGCCTGGGCGCCGCCCCAGCCGAGGCCCTTGCCGGTGAGCACGCCGGACTCGTAGCGGTTGGTGATGCGCTTGTACTGGCCGAAGAGGTAGCCGATCTCGCGGCCGCCGACGCCGATGTCACCGGCGGGTACGTCGGTGTACTCGCCCAGGTGGCGGTGGAGTTCCGTCATGAACGACTGGCAGAACCGCATGACCTCGGCGTCGGACCGGCCCTTGGGGTCGAAGTCCGCGCCGCCCTTGCCGCCGCCGATCGGCATGCCGGTGAGGGCGTTCTTGAAGATCTGCTCGAAGCCGAGGAACTTCACGATGCCGAGGTTGACGGAGGGGTGGAAGCGCAGTCCGCCCTTGTACGGGCCGAGCGAGCTGGAGAACTCGACGCGGAAGCCGCGGTTGACGTGGATGTCGCCGGCGTCGTCCGCCCACGGCACCCGGAAGATGAGCTGCCGCTCGGGCTCGCAGATGCGCTCGATGATGCGGGCGTCGACGAACTCCGGACGCTGCGCCAGCACGGGGCCCAGGGTTTCGAGGACCTCGCGCACCGCCTGGTGGAACTCGCCCTCGCCCTGGTTGCGCCGGAGGATCTCCGCGTACAGCGGCTCGATGACACGGTTCTCGGCGGTGCGCGGGGTGAGGGAGTCGGAGCTGGCCGGCATCTGATCAAGACCTTCCATGGGTGGGCTCTTGCGCGTCGGCGCTCCCTGTCCCCGGGGGCGCCGGCGGCCCGTGGGGACCGTTCGCACCCCGCAAGTCTCGCAGCGCGGCCCCGTCGCGCTCCTGCGACATCCACATAGTGGCCATGGGTGTCGGTCCGGTACGGGCGCTTCTGCCCCCGTACACCCGTTCCCGCCGGGGCGGACGGGCCGTACGCCACCCGCGCCGTGGGGCGGCGCGGGTGGCGGATCTCACAGCCGGAGGAGGACGGCCGTGAGATCCGTGCGGCCCCGGGGTCAGGCCGCCGCGTTCTCCGTGACGGTGACCTTTCCCTTGCGGATGGTCGCCACCCGAGGCGCCTTGCGGGCGAGGGAGCTGTCGTGGGTGACCATCACGAAGGTGAGCCCGTGCTCCTTCCACAGCCCGTCGAGCAGTTCCATGATCTCGTCGCGCATGGACTCGTCGAGGTTGCCGGTCGGTTCGTCGGCGAGCAGCACCTTGGGCCGCTTCACCAGGGCCCGGGCGATCGCGACGCGCTGCTGCTGGCCGCCGGACATCTCGCTCGGCAGGTGGGTGGGCCGGTCGCCGAGGCCCACCGACTCCAGGGCCTCCGCGGCCCGCTCGCGGCGGATCTTCGCACCGAGCCCGAGGGGTACGAGCGCGGTCTCGACGTTCTCCTGGGCGGTGAGCGTCGGGATCAGGTTGAAGCTCTGGAAGACGAATCCGATGGACTCGGCCCGGACCTTGGTGAGCCGGGACTCGGGGAGCTTGGCCAGGTCGACCCCGTCGAGCTCGATGGTGCCGGAGGTGGGCCGGTCCAGTCCGCCGAGCATCTGCAGGAGGGTGGACTTGCCGCCGCCGGTGGGGCCCTGGATGACGAGCCGTCCACCGTCCTCGATGGTCAGATCGACACCGGCGAGCGCGTCGACGGGATTCTTGCCGCGCATGTAGCGCTTGGTGACGCCCTTGAGCTGGTACACGTGTGGACTCCTGCTGTACGTACGAGAGGGGTGGGGCGGGCTGTGTTACGCGACGCGGCGCAGCGCGTCGGCCGGCCGCAGCCGGGACGCCCGCCAGCCGCCGAAGGCACCCGCGATGAGTCCGCCCGCCACCGCCAGGCCGACGGCGATGAGGATCGTGGTGAGGGAGACCGGCGCGGTCAGGGCGATGTCCAGGGTCTTGGACGCGGTCTGACGGCCGCCTCCGCCGCCGCCCATCGGGCCGCCGCCGCCCATGCCGCCTCCGCCGCCGCCCCCGCCGGTGGAGCCGAGCTGGGCGGTGAGGGTGGGGCTGATGGCGGTCACGACGTAGGCGCCGGCGACGCCGACGGCGATGCCGAGGACGCCGCCCATCAGGCCGTTGACGAGGGCTTCGCCGATGACCTGGCGGGTGACGCGTCCGCTCTTCCAGCCGAGGGCCTTGAGGGTGCCGAACTCCCGCACCCGGCGGCTGACCGCGGAGGAGGTCAGCAGACCGGCGACGAGGAACGCGGCGATCAGGACCGCGATGGAGAGCCACTTGCCGACGCTGGAGGCCAGGTCGGAGGCGGTGGAGAGGGAGCCGGACACCGTGTCGGCGAGGTCGGCGGAGGTGGTGACCGTCGTGCCCGCGATGTTCTTCTGGATGGCGGCCTTGACGGTGTCTATCTGCTGGGAGTCGGCGGCCTGGACGTAGACCGTGGTGACCTTGTCCTTGGAGTCGGCGACGGTCTGCGCCTGCTTCAGCGGGATGTAGACGTTGGCGGCCGCGTCGCCGCTGTCCGCCGTGGAGACGCCCACGATCGTGTACTTGGTGCCGGAGATGGTGACGGTCTTGTCGACCGCGAGCTCCTTCTCCTTGGCGTAGGCGGAGTCGACGACCGCGACCTTGGCGTCGGTCTCGGTGGCCTTGAAGGTCCGGCCCTTGGTGATCTTGGAGGAGGTCAGCGGGCCGAGGTCCTGCTGGGTGACGTCGGTGCCGTACACGGTGAAGGAGTTGACGTCGAAGGATGCTCCGCCGCCCTGGACCTCACCCTGCGGCTGGCCGCCGCCGGCGCCGCCCCGGCCGCCGCCCTGGCCGCCCTGGGACGCGCTCTCGTCCTGCTTGAACTCGCCGCGCTTGAACTGGCCGTCGACCTTCATGACCGTCAGGCTCAGCCCGCCGACCGCGTCCGCGACGCCGTTCTGCTCGCCCACCTTGTCGACGGTGCTGGAGGCCAGCGTCTGGAAGCCCTGGACCATGACGCGGTCCGTGCTCTGGGTCGCTTCGTCGTCGTCCTTGGCGTCGAAGTTGAACTTGGGCCGCTCGGTGCCGCCGGAACCCTGGGCGGCGGCGGCCTTGGTCACCGTCATGTCCGTGCCGAGGCCGTACAGCGATTCGAGGACCTTGTCCTGGGCCTTGCTCATGCCCGAGGAGACCGAGCTGACGATGATGACCAGCGCAATGCCGAGGGCGAGCCCCGAGGCGACGACGAGCGCCGCCTTTCTGCGGCGGCGCAGCTCGCGCCGGAGGTAGGTGAAGAACATGGCGTGAAGATATGGACCGGGCGTGATGAGGAGTTAAGTCTCCGATGAGAGCTGGATGAGAACACCGGCAGCGCGCATACGTACCGTCCGCACACGCCGAAGGCGGCGGCGCCCGGAACGGTCCGGGTGCCGCCGCCTTCGGAGGGGGAAGGGGCTCGGTCAGGAGGTCAGACGGCGTCCGCCGTCCACTCCGACCAGCTCATGTTCCAGCCGTTGAGGCCGTTGTCCGGGGAGATGGTCTTGTCCGGGGAGTTCGTGACGACGACCACGTCGCCGACCATCGAGTTGTTGTACAGCCAGGCGGCGGGCGTGTTGGGGTCGTCCGCGCCCTTGGTGTCGGAGAGGCCGACACAGCCGTGGCTGGTGTTCGCGCTGCCGAAGATCGACTTGGCGCCCCAGTAGTTGCCGTGGATGAAGGTGCCCGACGTGGAGAGCCGCATGGCGTGCGGCACGTCCTTGATGTCGTACTCACCCTTGCCGTCGTCGTCCGTGAAGCCGACCGTCGAACCGTCCATACGGGTCTCCTTGAACTTCTCGGAGATCACCATCTGGCCGTTGTACGTCGGGTTGTCGGAGGATCCGGCGGAGATCGGGATGGTCTTCACGGTCTTGCCGTCCCGGGTGACCGTCATGGTGTGCGCCTTGGCGTCCACCGTCGAGACCTGGTTGCGGCCGACCTTGAAGGTGACCGTCTTCTGCTGCACACCGACGACGCCGTCGGCGCCCTCGACGCCGTCCAGGGCCAGCTTCAGCGTGACGGTGGAGCCGCCCTGCCAGTAGTCCTCGGGGCGCAGGTCCAGGCGCTGGTTGTTGAACCAGTGGCCGACGACTTCCTGGCCGCTGCTGGACGTCACCTTGATGCCGTCCTGGACGGCCTTCTTGTTGGTGATCGCCTTGTTGAAGTTGATCGAGACCGGCATGCCCACGCCGACGGTGGAGCCGTCCTCGGGGGTGAAGTTCCCGATGAAGCTGTTCTCGGGCGACACGGTGGTGAAGGAACTGTTGGCGTGCGCCTCGCGGTCCTTCGAGTCGGACGCCGTGGCGCTGATCTTGTACGTCGTCGAGCGCTCGAGCTGGCCGCTGGGCTTCCAGCTGGAGCCGTCGGCCGCGAGCGTGCCCTCGACCGCGTCGCCCTCCGCCGTGGTCATCGTGACCTGGGTCAGCTTGCCCTTGGCGACGGTGACCATCGCGGAGCTGTTGATGCTCGCGTTGGTCGCACCGTTCTTCGGGGCGATCGTTATCTGCGCCTCGGAGGCGTCCTTGGCGGCCGCTTCGTCCACCTGCGCCTGTGACGTCTTCGAGCTGTCGGCGCTCGCGCCGCTGTTACCGCCGTCGTCGCTACAGGCCGAAAGCACCAGCACGCCGCCGAGCAGTGCGGACGCGGCCATGAGGCCCCTGCGCCGCTTGCTGTCCGTCATCACAAGCTTCTCCATCGTTGCCGATTCCCCAAGATCCCCGGACAGGGTCGCCCGACGGCGATTCCCCGTCAATGTTCCAAGAACACCGTGACCGGGTCTTCCGTTCCACATCCGCCGTGGATGTGGGGAACACCACTCATCGACGCACCCGGAACGGCGGCGGTTCCCGCCCCCTGTGAGGAGTGCCCCGGCGGCGTCAGCGTTCCGTGTTCCCGCCGCCTTCTTCGTCGTCCGTCTCATTGTCCTCGATCCCGTAGTACGCCTCGTCCCCGTCCTCTCCGGCGGTCCAGTCCTCGGCGTCGGGGTCGTAGTCGATCGTCTCGCTGCTCCAGGAGGCCTGGGTGAGCTCGACCCCGGGCACCTGGCTCACCAGATCGAACGGGTCGATCAGCGAGGCGAGGGCCTCCGCTGCGTCTTCCCTGACGGTCTCCTCGGCATGCGTACGTTCCTCGGCCGACTCGTCGGCGGAGGCGCCGGTGGCGGTGAAGTCGGCGGCGATGCTCTCCAGCGCGGTTCCGGTCAGGGCGTCCGCATCGCTGATCTCCAGCACCATCTCCACGCGAAGCCGAACAAATGAGGGTGTCTCCGAAGTGCTCATACGCCGGAGCGTAAGGCTCATGGGAGCTGTGGCTTTCCACCGACCCGCTGCTTTGCTTAGCATCGGCCCACGGGGCTAACTGATGGTTGTCGCAAGGGGATCGATTCTGTGTCCATCGCTCGTCGCACGCTGCTGACCACCACAGCGGCAGGCACCCTGCTCTGTGCTCTCTGGTTCGTCCCCTCCGCGAACGCGACGGGCGAGGCAGGCGCACGGAGCGGTTCGGCCGGCTCGTCCGCCGGTTCCTCCACGGAGGTCCGTCAGGCCTCCGCCGCGGGGGAGTTCACCTCCCAGGACACGCTCGCCGACACCGGGACGGGCATCGACACGACGCCCTACCTGATCGGCGGCACGGCCTCCCTGTGCGTCGGTGCGGGGTTCGTCGTCTACTCGGTGCGCCGGGGCTCGGCGCCGGGCACCGGCTTCTGAAGTACGCGAGGGCTGCCGCATCCCCCGGGGTGCGGCAGCCCTCGTACGTACGGGCCCGGGTGCTCAGGCCAGCGGGCCGGTCACCGTCTCCACGGCCGCGACCAGCTTCCCCTCCCGTACGAAGGCGTCGGCGGCCTCCAGGTCCGGCGAGAGGAACCGGTCGGGGCCCGGTCCCTGGACGCCGGCGGCCCGCAGCGCGCCGATGACGGCCTGCGAGGCGGGCCCGGGGTTCAGCCCCTCGGCGGCCCGCAGCTCGACGGCGCGGGTGGCGGCGTACAGCTCGACGGCCACGATCCGGGCGAGGTTCGTGACGGCGGTACGGAGCTTTCGCGCCGCCGACCAGCCCATGGAGACGTGGTCCTCCTGCATCGCGGAGGACGGGATCGAGTCGACGGACGCCGGGACCGCGAGCCGCTTCAGCTCGCTGACCAGTGCGGCCTGCGTGTACTGGGCGATCATCAGCCCGGAGTCGACCCCGGCGTCGTCGGCGAGGAACGGCGGCAGCCCGTGCGAGCGGTTCTTGTCCAGCAGCCGGTCCGTGCGGCGCTCGGTGATCGACCCGAGGTCGGCGGCGACGATCGCCAGGAAGTCGAGGACGTACGCGACGGGGGCGCCGTGGAAGTTGCCGTTGGACTCCACCCTTCCGTCGGGCAGCACGACCGGGTTGTCCACGGCCGAGGCCAGCTCGCGGTCGGCGACGAGCGCGCCGTGCGTGAGGGTGTCGCGGCCCGCGCCGTTGACCTGCGGGGCGCAGCGCACGGAGTAGGCGTCCTGGACCCGGGGGGCGTCGTCCTGGTGGTGGCCGGTCAGGCCGGACCCGGCGAGCACCCGCAGCATGTTGTCGGCGGAGACGCCCTGGCCGGGGTGCGGGCGGATCGCGTGCAGCTCCGGGGCGAGGACCCGGTCCGTACCGAGGAGCGCCTCCAGGGAGAGCGCGGCTGTGATGTCCGCGCTGGTGTAGAGGTTCTTCAGGTCCGCGAGGGCCATCACGAGCATGCCCAGCATGCCGTCGGTGCCGTTGAGGAGGGCGAGGCCCTCCTTCTCGCGCAGTTCGACGGGGGTGATGCCGTGCGCCGCGAGGAGCTCACCGGCGGGGCGTACGACGCCGTCGGGGCCCTCCGCGTCGCCCTCGCCCATCAGGGCCAGGGCGCAGTGCGAGAGCGGGGCGAGGTCGCCGGAGCAGCCGAGCGAGCCGTATTCGTGGACGACGGGGGTGATGCCCGCGTTGAGCACGTCGGCCATGGTCTGCGCGACCTCCGGGCGTACGCCGGTGTGGCCGGAGGCCAGCGTCTTGAGCCGCAGGAACATCAGCGCGCGGACGACCTCGCGCTCCACGTGGGGGCCCATGCCCGCCGCGTGCGAGCGGACGATGTTGCGCTGCAGCTGCGCCCGCAGATCCGGGCTGATGTGCCGGCTGGCCAGGGCTCCGAAGCCGGTGGAGACGCCGTAGACCGGCTCGGGCTTGGCGGCGAGGGCGTCGACGATCTCCCGTGCGGCGGAGAGCGCCTCGACGGCGGCGGCGGAGAGCTCGACCCTGGCGCCCTCGCGGGCCACGGCGACGACGTCCTCGGCGGTGGTTCCGGACGTCCCCACCACGACTGTGTGCATATCCATATTCAGAAGCGTACGTACTGAAAGCCGTCATGTCACCAGTGGTCGCGGGGTTGGCCCCTTACCGATCGCCGCCGGGCGGGTTGCCGCGCAGCCTGCGGCGGTCGTGGGGGGACTTGGGCGGGGAGTCCGCGAGCCGGATCACGTCGCCGTCCCGGCCGGCGACCACCGGCCTCCGGGAGTGCGCGGCCTTCGCCTGGTACTGGGCGGCGTCCGCCAGCCGGAAGAGCCGGCGCGCCGACTGGACCGGGCCGATGTCGTCACCGGTGGACGCGACCCCGCAGGCGACCCCGTCGCCGGGCTCCAGGGCGACGGCCCGCGCGCAGAGCTCCTCGGAGACCCGGACCACGTCGTCCGCCGGGGGGCCCACGGCCAGCAGACAGAACTCGTCCCCGCCCAGGCGTGCGGCCAGGGCGCCGGGGAGCATCGCGCCGCAGAGCGAGAGCACGGAGCCGAAACGTTCCAGCAGACGGTCGCCGACCGCGTGGCCGTGTGTGTCGTTGACCGTCTTGAGGCCGTTCAGATCGCACACCACCAGGCTGACCACGGTGCCCTCGGTGCGGTACCGGTCCACCGCCTCGTCGAGACGGAGATCGACGGCCCTGCGGTTCGCGAGACCGGTCAGCGGGTCCGTGAAGGCCAGCTTGCGGACCTCCTCCAGCCGCTCGGTCTGCGCGATGCCCGCCGCGACGACGGCGGCCAGCACGGTCGCGAAGTCCGTGTCGTCCCGGTCGAAGACCGGGGCCCCCGCCGGGCGGGCCACGTACAGCTCGCCCCAGGCCCGTCCGTGCAGCACGATCGGTGCCACCACGCAGCAGCCCCGCCCGCGCCGGCGCAGCGCGGCGACCCGCTGATGGCAGTACGGGCGCGCGCCCCGGGCGGGCGCCCCGGCGGCCGGGGCGCCGTCGGCGGTCTCCACCCAGGCGTCGGGCTCACCGCCGCCCGCCCAGCGCTCGTGCAGGAACTCGGTGATCTCCGGGAACTGGTGCACGGGGTAGGCCTCGTTCTCGGGGAACTCCTCCTCGCCCTCGGCCCGCTCCCCCGCGTTCACCAGCACGCGCAGCCTGCCCTGGTCCCGCTCCCACACGGAGAGGGCGGCGAAGCTGCCTCCCAGCGCCTCGCACGCCCCCACCGCCGCGGCGTGCCAGGACTCGCGCGGGGTGTAGGCCGCCGCCATCGTCTGTGCCAGCGCAACCACGGCGCGCAGCCGCGCATCATCACCGCCCATCGCCCCAGCTTAGGGAGGTTTGTAGTGATTTGATCAGTTGGCAGCGCTGATGATCTTCAGAAGCTTCCCGGGCTCACTCGCCGGGCCAGCTGGGCTTCCGCTTCTCGTTGAACGCGGCGACCCCCTCGGCCCGGTCCCCGGAGAAGGCCACGGACCGCCATGCGGCGTCCTCCACCTCCAGACCGGCCCGCAGGTCGAGGCCCTGCCCCAGCCGCAGGGCCCGCTTGGCCGCCCGGAGCCCGACGGGCGAGTTCGCCGCGATCCGGGCGCCGAGCGCCAGCGCCTCCTCCCGGTCCCTGCCCGCCTCGACCAGCTCGTCGACCAGGCCGAGCTCACGCGCCTCGGCCGCCTCCACCCGCCGGGCGGTGAAGACCAGCTCGGCGGCGCGCGCCGCACCGATCCGGCGGGGCAGCAGCTGTGTGCCGCCGCCGCCCGGGATGACGCCCACGGACACCTCGGGCAGGCCGACGACGGCCGTACGGTCGGCCACGATCACGTCGCAGGCCAGCGCGAGCTCGTAACCGCCGCCGAGGGCGAAGCCGTGCACGGCGGCGACGACCGGCATCGGGAGCTCCAGCACGCCGGTGTAGGCGGCCCGGGCCGTGGGCCGCTGCCGCACCAGCTCGGCGTCGGTGAAGGAGTTCCGCTCCTTGAGGTCCGCGCCCACGCAGAAGGCCCGCTCATGGCTGGAGGTGAGCACGGTGGCCCGCACCCCCTGATCGGCGGCGAGCGCGGCGCAGGCCTCGGCGATGGAGCGCGCCATCGCGGTGCTCACGGCGTTCATCGCCTCGGGCCGGTCGAGCACCAGCTCCGCGACGTGGTCCTGGCCCTCGTGCCGCCGTACGACGACGAACTCCCCGAACCTCTGCTCCGACGTGACACCCATGTCTGCACCCCTCCGGTTAACGAGCGTTACCGGAATCCTAGGCGGAGGCGTTTTCCGCACCCGCCCGTCAGGTCGACGACCCGTCCGTCAGGTCGACGCCTTGCCCCGCCGGGCCAGCAGCCACGGCTCGACCACGCCGAGCCCGCGCACCGGCCGCTGCCACATCGGCTGCAGCCCGAAGCGGTACGACGGGTGCGGCGGCTCCTCGTCCGGGCGGTGGTCCTCCTTCTCCGCCAGCCGGGCCCGCTCGGCCGCCGCGGCGGTCTCCTCGGCCTCGGAGGCGGGGGCGTCGCCGTTCCTGATCAGCTCCGCGGCGAACGCGCCGTCGACCAGCACCGCGTCCTTCGGCGCTATCGACGTGAGCCGGCTCGCCAGATTCACCGTCGTGCCGAACACGTCGCCCATGCGCGTGGTGACCGTGCCGAACGCGATGCCGACCCGCAGCGAGGGCATCGTGGTGTCCTGAGCCATCGCCTCGACCAGGCGGAGCGCGATCTCGCCCGCCGTGCCCGCGTCGTCCGCGGCGAAGAGGACCTCGTCGCCCAGGGTCTTGATGAGGCGTCCGCCGTGCGCGGCGACCAGGTCGGCCGAGGTGGTCTCGAAGGCCTCGACCAGCTCGCCGAGTTCCTCCTCCTCCAGCCGGCGGGTCAGCCGGGTGAAGCCGACCAGGTCGGCGAAGCCCACGGCGAGCCGCCGGTCGAACATCTCCTCGTCGTCCCCGGTCTGCACGACCCGGCCCGTGGCGGCGGCGAGCTGGCGCCGCCACACGTAGACCAGGAATTCCTGCAGCTCGGGCAGGAGCAGCTCGATCAGGGGATAGGTGACCTCGGTGCGGGTCATGCCGGGCTCGGGGGGCTCGGTCAGCCCCGCCAGGAACGAGTCGATCTGCCACTCCGCGAGCCGGGCGGTGGTCTGCCCGGTCGACCGGGCCACCTGGATGGCCATCGGCTCGCTGAGCAGCCCGGCCTCCACGAGACCGGCGAGGCGGCGCAGCGCCAGGACGTCGGCCTCGGTCAGCGCCTTGGCCTGCCCGATGTCGGCGAATCCCATCGCCCGCCAGAACCGGGAGGCCAGGTCCATGGAGACCCCGGCGGTCCTGGCCGCCTGGAACGGCGTGTAGCGGCGGTCGGCCCCCAGGATCAGGGCCTCCAGCCGGATGGCGAGCGGGTCGTCCGTCGGTTCGGCCGTGTGGTCGACCTCGTGATGCGGTGTCGAGTGGACGGACGGTCCCGACGAGGGCTCCGCGCCGTCGTCGGAGTTCGTGTCGTCGACGGTCACCGGCCGCCTCCTGCCCGTTCCCTGCGCACTGCCCTGCCGATCTGTCGCTGGATCGCCTCAACGATACGGCAGGTGTGCCCTGGCTCACGTCCCCGGTGGCGCGGTCTCACCTGATCCGGGCGTCCCGCACACGCATGGCCGACCCGTGTGCGCGGGGGCGCCGGGTCAGACGAGGCCGCCCTCCTCCCCGCGCAGGTGGACGATGTCCCCGGCCGACACGGGCTCCTGCAGGCCGTCGCCCGTGGCCAGCACGAGCCGTCCGTCGCCGTCGATCGCGACGGCCTCGCCGACGAGCGACCGGTCGCCCGGCAGCTCGGCCCGCACCGTCCGGTCGAGCGTCGCGCAGCCCGCCGCGTAGGCGGCCTGGAGCCCGCTGTCGGCGGCGTCGCCGTTCACGTCGCGCCACTTCCCGTACCACTGTTCGAGTGAACGCAGGACGGCGCGGAGCAAGGTCTCGCGGTCGGTGGAGACTGCTCCGGCGAGCGCCAGCGAACCGGCGTGCGGGGCGGGCAGCTCGGCGGCGCGCAGCGACACGTTGAGGCCGATGCCGATGACGACGCCGTCCCCGGCGCGCTCCGCGAGGATGCCGCCGGTCTTGCGTTCCGTGCCGCCGATGGTCACCAGGAGGTCGTTGGGCCATTTCAGTGCCATGTCCACGCCCGCCGACTGGGCGAGGCCGGTGGCGGCCGCGACGCCGGCGAGCAGCGGCAGCCATCCCCACCGCTCGGCGGGCACGGCGCCGGGGGTCAGGTAGACCGAGAGGAAGAGCCCCGAGCGGGGCGGGGCCGTCCAGCTCCGGTCGAGCCGTCCGCGGCCCGCGGTCTGCTCCTCGGCGACCAGCACCGCGCCTTCGGCCAGGCCGCCGCCGGCGGCCCGTGCCGCGAGGTCGGAGTTGGTGGAGCCGGTCGCCTCGACGACGTCGAGCGAGGTCCACAGGCCGTCGGGCCTGAGGAGCCCGCGGCGCAGCGCGGCGGCGTTCAGGGGCGGCCTGTCGAGGTCCGACCAGCGGTTGTGCGGCGCATCCGGAGGTGTCATGCAACCCACATTAGGTGTGGCCAACGACGCACTGCCGAACCGTATCCGCGCCGATACGCTACGGGTCAGTAGCCAATACCGCCGACGAGCAGACCGCCGTCGAGCACATACCGGTCCAGCACGTTACTGGAGTACCGGATGTACCAGCCGTCCCCGTGACCAGGCAGGGAGCCGCCACCCGATGTCCGAGCCGCAGAGCGACATCCACACCACCGCGGGCAAGATCGCGGACCTGCAGCGCCGTATCGAAGAGGCCACACACGCAGGTTCCGCCCGTGCCGTCGAAAAGCAGCACGC
>NZ_JBIWKD010000019.1:0-141123 GCF_044765485.1 Streptomyces sp. NPDC102451
TCACCGGGCCCCTCCGGGCGCTTCCCTTCGTTCTTGCGTTTCCGACTCTATCAGACTCTTTCGTGTCCGATTCCCGGCCGAAGCGGGTTCCTGCTCGACGGTTAATTTACCACCGCGCTTTCCAGTTCTTCGCTTTCGCGTTTCCCTTTCGGCGTGGTCACTACATTAGCCGATTTCCTCGGTGACTCATAATCGAGCCGTTGGGCGAATTTCGGCATGCCGAAATTGCACCCGCCAGGGGTGAATCGTAGGTAGTGGTTGGCCCTCTCACGATGCTTCGGCCCGGTCCGATGGACCGTGCCAAGAACAACTGCATCCGTTCAAGCGGCTCGGACTACATTAGGGAAACGTCAGGGGCGAGTCAAGTTGCGCGGCGGCGCGGCACATAGGCCCGGTACGGGCTGACCGTGGGGTCGCCGTCGATCCGGAAGCGCCAGGGCTGGTGGGAGCCGTCGCCTCCCACCCCCGTGCGCGGACCGCTCCGCACCTGGTCGGGCGGCGGCGGTGCGCCGTGCAGCACGGACAGAGGGCGCCGCCGGCCCTTCACGACGTCGACACCGTTCAATGCGCGGTCGATGTCGAGGGCGGTCGCCAGGCGCGCCGGGCCTTTGGCCAGTTCTCTGTCATGCCGGGCCGAGAATCGACGTTTGCGAGCCATCTCCGCCCCCACTCCGATCTCCCCCGCCCGGAGCAGGACACCCGGCGAGCCGTGGGCGAGGCGCGCGGGGGCTCAGGCCCCGGCGGGCGGCTTGGCTCTCGGGCTCAGTCGGTACGCCGAGACCGTCGGATCAGCGGCAAGGTAGAACCGGTGCTGCCAGTCGTGGGCCTTGCTCACACCTACCCGAGGACCGACCTGAATGCGCGCGGCAGGCACCGGCTCGCCCTCGGACAACACGACCGAGGTACCTCTCAGGAGGTCTGCGCCGTTGTGCTCCGCCGTGATGCCGAGTGCCTGGCAGAAGTTCCCCGGGCCTCGGGCAAGCCGTGGACTCTCGACCTTCTCCCCTCGTCGTTCGCGTGCCAGGTCTTCCCCCTCGATGACCCTGCCTGCCCGGATGAGGACGGCCGAGGCGATGCCGTCGGTCCCGGTGACGACGTTGGCGCACCAGTGGAGACCGTGGGACCGGTAGACGTACAGGTGTCCCGCAGGTCCGAACATGGCGGCATTGCGGGGTGTCCGGCCTCGGTAGGCATGGGAAGCCGGGTCAGCCGTACCGGAGTACGCCTCGGTCTCCGTGATGGCGATGCTCACGGTTCCGTCCGGGGTCCTGCAGGTGAGGACGCTCCCGAGAAGCCTGGGGGCGACCTCTTCAGCAGGATGGGCGAGGAGGCCGACGTTCATGCTGACCGCCTTGACAGGCCATAGGCGCAGTGGACGTACGAGTGACCCGGTGGCCCGGACATCACACTGTCGCGGGCCGTCCCGCCCCGGAAGGAACTCCGGACGAGGGCGCGGCCCAGCAGGTCGGGCGCGACCTCCTGGACCGGCCTGTCGAAGAAGTCCCGCGTCAGCGGCGTACGGTCCATGCCCTCGTTCATGGCGTCCGAGGGTACTGGGGTCGGCGCGTCGGGAACCGGCTAACGTCATGGCGCGTATGTAGGGGTGTCAGGACCAAGGAGGAGAAACATGGGCTTCAAGCGGCTGCTCGCGAGCATGGGTGCCGGCGGTGCTTCGGTCGAGACCGAGCTGACCGAACTCAATGTCGTCCCTGGTGGGGTGGTCCAGGGTGAGGTGCGGATCCAGGGTGGGTCCGTGGACCAGCAGATCGAGGGTCTCTCCGTCGGTTTGCAGGCACGGGTCGAGGTCGAGGGCGGGGACCAGGAGACCAAGCAGGACATCGAATTCACCAAGCTTCGTCTGGGCGGTGCCTTCGAGGTGCAGGCGGGCGCGGTGCACGTCGTGCCGTTCGGGCTGGAGATCCCCTGGGAGACTCCCATCACCATGTTCGCCGGGCAGCACCTGCGCGGCATGAACATCGGGGTGACCACGGAGCTGGAGATCGCCCGCGCGCTGGACTCCGGTGACCTGGATCCGATCAACGTGCACCCGCTGCCGGCGCAGCAGGCCATCCTGGACGCCTTCGGGCAGCTGGGCTTCGGCTTCCGCAGCGCCGACATGGAGCGCGGCCACATCCGCGGTACGCGCCAGCGGCTGCCGTTCTACCAGGAGATCGAGTTCTTCCCGCCGTCGCAGTACCGGGGGCTGAACCAGGTGGAGCTGACGTTCGTCGCGGACGACCGCGAGATGGACGTCATCCTGGAGATGGACAAGAAGCCGGGGCTCTTCAGCGAGGGCAGCGACTCCTACCGTGCCTTCAAGGTGGGTCTCAACGACTTCCAGGGCACGGACTGGGCCGCTTACCTGAATCAGTGGCTCGCGCAGGTCGGCGGCCAGCGCAACTGGCTCTGAGACCCCCTAGGGTCGGTGGGGAGAACGCACAGCCGATCAGGAGAGGTGCTGACGTGACCGAGCCGAAGAGGGCGCCGCTGCCGCACGACTTCCATCCCGAGGTCCCCTCGTTCACCGTGGTGAGCGAGGACCTCGCGCCGGGAGCCGTACTCGCGGACGCGCAGGTGTTCGCCGCGGGGAACACCTCGCCGCAGCTGCGGTGGGAGGGCTTCCCCGCGGAGACGAAGAGCTTCGCCGTGACGTGCTTCGACCCGGACGCCCCGACGGGCAGCGGGTTCTGGCACTGGGTGGTGTTCGACATCCCCACGTCGGTCACCGAGCTCCCGGCCGGCGCGGGGAGCGGGGCGTTCGACGGGCTGCCCGAGGGTGCCGTCCAGGTCCGCAACGACTACGGGGCGAAGGAGTTCGGCGGTGCCGCGCCGCCCGCCGGTGAGAACCACCGCTACGTCTTCACCGTGTACGCGGTGGATACGGAGAAGCTCGGGCCGGACAGTGACGCCTCGCCCGCCGTGGTCGGTTTCAACCTGCGGTTCCACACGCTGGGCCGCGCCCAGCTGATCGGGGAGTACACCGCCCCCGAAAGCTGAGGGTTCGCCTGCTGTTTGCCCTGCCCTGGTCTTGGAGAGATCAGGGCAGGGCACTTTTTATTGCGTTGTCCATCACGGCTCACCCGGACAGAGTTGATCCGGGCCCGCCGGCAGACGGGCGGCACACGGGAGGTGGGCGGGATGCGGGACACACTTGTACTCAACGCGAGCTTCGAGCCACTGTCGACGGTGACACTCAACCGTGCGGTGGTTCTGATCCTGCAGGACAAGGCCGTCGTCGAACAGTCGCATCCCGGGCTCCGTATGCGTGGTGCCGCCGTGGACCTTCCGGTGCCCAGGGTGATCAGGCTCTGCCGGTACGTACGGGTGCCGTTCCGAAGACACGCCCCGTGGTCCAGAAGGGGTGTACTCATACGGGACCAGCACCGGTGCGCGTACTGCGGGCGGCGGGCGAGCACCGTGGACCACGTGGTCCCGCGTGCCCAGGGCGGCCAGGACACCTGGCTGAACACCGTGGCCTCGTGCGCGGAGGACAACCACCGCAAGGCGGCCCGGACGCCGGAGCAGGCGGGCATGCCGCTGCTGCGTCAGCCGTTCGTGCCTTCGCCGGCGGACGCGATGCTTCTCGCGCTGGGCGCCGGTGACCGGTCGGCGCTGCCGGAGTGGCTGGCACAGTCCGCGGCGTGAGCACCTCGGCCGCCCCCGACGAACGAATGCGGAGCCCGTCCCCTCGTACCGGGGGGACGGGCTCCGTCCGTCAGCGCAGCAGCAGTTGGACGATCGCCGCCGTGCCCACGACGACGATCAGGGCGCGCAGGAAGCCCGGGCTGAGCCGGCGGCCGACCCTGGCGCCTATCTGGCCGCCTATCGCGGAGCCCACCGCGATGAGCACGACGGCCGTCCAGTCGAAGTCCGCGACGAAGAGGAAGAAGAGCGCGGCGACGCTGTTGACGACGGCGGCGAGGACGTTCTTGACCGCGTTGAGGCGCTGCATGGTGTCGTCGAGCAGCATGCCCATCAGGGAGAGGTAGATGATGCCCTGGGCCGCCGTGAAGTAGCCGCCGTAGACGCTGGCGAGCATGATCCCGGTGAACAGGAGGGGTCCGCCGTCGAGGCGGGCGGCGGTGCCTGTGCGGTCGCGGCGGCGCTGGACCGCTCTGCTGATGCGGGGCTGCAGGATGACCAGCACCAGCGCGAGGGTCACCAGGACGGGGACGATCGTCTCGAACGCCGTGGAGGGCAGGGCGAGCAGGAGGGTGGCGCCGGTGAGGCCGCCGACCAGTGCGCCGGCGCTCAGCTTCAGTATGCGGCGGCGCTGGCCGGTGAGTTCCTTGCGGTAGCCGATGGCTCCGCTGATGGATCCTGGGATCAGGCCGAGCGCGTTGGACACGGTCGCGGTGACCGGGGGCAGTCCGGTGGCGAGCAGGACCGGGAACGTGATCAGCGTTCCCGATCCGACGATGGTGTTGATCGTGCCGGCGCCGACCCCGGCCGCGAGGACCGCGAGCATTTCCCAGATGGACAAGGCCATCTCCTTCGATGGTCAGTGATGCCTCCCCGCCATCAAGGTCGAGGGGCCTCACCGATCATGCACGAAGGTGTTCTCCGGTCATTCGACCGGGGGCTGCTCCCGGCGTTCCGTACCGGTGTTGAAGCCGGGGGCGCCGCTGCCGAGGTTGCCGAACGCGCCGCTGAGGCCCTTGAGGGCGTCGCCGATCTCGCTGGGCACGATCCAGAGCTTGTTGGCGTCGCCCTCGGCGATCTTGGGGAGCATCTGGAGGTACTGGTAGGAGAGGAGCTTCTGGTCCGGGTCTCCGGCGTGGATGGACTCGAAGACCGTACGGATGGCCTGGGCCTCGCCCTCGGCGCGCAGCGCGGAGGCCTTGGCCTCACCTTCGGCGCGCAGGATCGCGGACTGCTTCTCGCCCTCCGCGGTGAGGATCGCGGACTGCCTGATGCCTTCGGCGGTGAGGATGGCGGCGCGCTTGTCACGGTCGGCGCGCATCTGCTTCTCCATCGAGTCCTGGATGGAGGTGGGCGGCTCGATGGCCTTGAGCTCGACGCGGTTGACGCGGATGCCCCACTTGCCGGTGGCTTCGTCGAGGACTCCGCGGAGCGCCGCGTTGATCTCCTCGCGGGAGGTCAGGGTCCGCTCCAGGTCCATGCCACCGATGATGTTGCGCAGTGTGGTGACGGTCAGCTGCTCGATCGCCTGGATGTAGCTGGCGACTTCGTAGGTCGCGGCGCGGGCGTCGGTCACCTGGTAGTAGATGACGGTGTCGATGTTGACGACGAGGTTGTCCTGCGTGATCACCGGCTGGGGCGGGAAGGGGACGACCTGTTCGCGGAGGTCGATCCGGTTGCGGATCGAGTCGATGAACGGGACGACGATGTTCAGCCCGGCGTTGAGTGTGCGGGTGTAGCGGCCGAAGCGCTCCACGATGGCGGCACTGGCCTGCGGGATGACCTGGATCGTCTTGATCAGGGCGATGAAGACGAGCACCACCAGAATGATCAGGACGATGATGATCGGTTGCATCGTGTGCCTCGTGCCCTTCGGTTGCCGACGGATCGCGGTGATCGAGGTCGAACAGTCGTGACGTTCATGACGGTCGCATTGTCATGATGATCGACTTCGAGTTTGGCAGACTGCGGCCTGCCGTGTGACCGGTTCGCTCACATGACGACGGCTGTTGCACCGTCGATGTCCACGACGTCCACCTGGCGGCCGGGTTCGAAGGTCTGGTCGCCGTCGAGGGAGCGCGCGGACCAGACCTCGCCGGCGAGCTTGATGCGCCCGCTGCTGCCGTCCACCCGTTCCAGGACGACGGCTTGACGGCCTTTCAGCGCGTCGATGCCGGTGGCGTGCGTGGACTGGCTCGCGCGGTGTCTGGCCGCGATCGGGCGGACGACGGCGATGAGGGCCACCGACACCACGACGAAGACCAGGACTTGGGCGACGACTCCGCCGCCGAGAGCCGCCACGACGGCCGCGGCCACCGCTCCGACGGCGAACATCCCGAATTCGGGCATCGCGGTCAGGACGAGGGGAATGCCCAGTCCCACCGCGCCGATCAGCCACCACACCCACGCGTCGATGTCCACATGGTCATCGTAGGACCGTGAGTGCCCTCCCCGACAGGGCGCAGGGGAGGTTGGCTGTGGTGCGACTACTGGCCGAGGGGCAGCCCGTGGGCGGTGTAGCGGTCGCCGCGGTGCTCGACGACGAGCGGCAGTCCGAAGCAGAGGGAGAGGTTCCGGGAGCTGAGCTCGGTCTCCATGGGGCCGGCGGCGAGCACCTTGCCCTGGCGGATCATCAGGACGTGGGTGAAGCCGGGCGCGATCTCCTCGACATGGTGGGTGACCATGACCATGGAGGGGGCGTACGGGTCACGGGCCAGCCTGCCGAGCCTGCGGACCAGGTCCTCGCGCCCGCCGAGGTCGAGTCCGGCGGCCGGCTCGTCGAGGAGGAGCAGCTCGGGGTCGGTCATCATGGCGCGGGCGATGAGGGTGCGCTTGCGCTCGCCCTCGGAGAGCGTGCCGAACTTGCGGTCGAGGAACTCGGTCATGCCGAGGCGGTCGAGGAAGGCGCGGGCGCGCTCCTCGTCGACGGCTTCGTAGTCCTCGTGCCAGGTGGCGGTCATGCCGTACGCGGCGGTGAGCACCGTCTGCAGCACGGTCTGGCGCTTGGGGAGCTTTTCGGCCATGGCCACACCGGCGATGCCGATGCGGGGGCGGAGCTCGAAGACGTCGGTGCCGACGCCGCCGAGCCGCTCACCGAGGATCTTGGCCGTGCCGGTGCTGGGGAAGAGGTAGCTGGAGGCGATGTTGAGGAGGGTGGTCTTGCCGGCGCCGTTCGGTCCGAGGATGACCCAGCGCTCCCCCTCCTTGACCGACCAGGAGACGTCGTCCACCAGAGCGCGTCCGTCGCGGACCACGGATACGTCCACCAGCTCCAGTACATCGCTCATGGCGCGTTGTCTCCCCATACAGTGTCGAGATCGTCGCGTGCCTGTGGGCACAGCTCCCAGGGAAAACCTACGCCACCCGAAGAGTGCTCAGGCCCTGGGGCCGTTCCCTAGGCTGTTCCCATGCTTTCGGAACCACGCTCAGGGCGGCTTGCCGCATGGGGAAACGCGCTTTTGGCCGGACTTGTGTCACCGGACGACGCGGCGCTCGCGATCGTCGGCGAGGACGCGGTGCACCGGGTCGAGGGATTGCCGGGTGAGGCGGGGCCCGTCGGGCTGACGCTGGCGCTCGGCCGGCTGAGGGGTCTCGGTGCGGCCGGTTTCCGGGTCGCGCTGCCGGTGCCCGGGCATCCGCTGGGTCTCAGCGGGCCGCCGGACTTCAACGCCCGCGCGCTGGAGGCGGAGGAGGCGGTGGTCACATCCGGGGCGCCGTACGGGCTCGTGCCCGAGGTGAGTGAGGCGGGGCCCGCCGGGGATCTGCACGTCGAGGTGGTGTGGCGCTGTCTGGCCGTACGGGAGGCGCCGCCCGCCGATGTGCCGTCGCTGGGTGAGGCGGAGCGGGAGCTCGCCGAGGCGTTGCGGGACGCGACGGCGGTGCTGTCGCGACTGGACGTCGCCGGGTCGGGTCCGGTCGCGGAGGCCGCGGTGGATGCCTACCGGGCGCGGGCGGAGCGGGGACGTGAGGTGCTGGCTCCGGGCTATCCGCCGCGGGCGGTACGGGTGCTGGAGCTGGCTCAGCGCGTGGGGCTGCTGGTGGCGGTGGCCCATGAGAACGGGCACGGCGGGGCGGTGAGCGCTTCCGAGATCGCGGCGCGGGGCGAGGCGCTGCGGCCGGTGGAGCGGGTGGCCCGGCGGGCGCAGGTCGCGGCGTACAACGCGTACGTGGAGGAGCGGGGGCGGTAGGAGCGGGGGCGGCGGGCCGTCCCCCGGCCGCCGGGAGGGCTCGGTCGAGCTCTCCCGGCGGCAGGGTGCGAGGCGTCGGTCAGCCGTTCAGGCCGAAGTTGCCGAAGGCCGGGTTGAGCAGACCCACCACGTTGACCGTGTTGCCGACCACGTTCACCGGGACGTGCACCGGGACCTGGACGACATTGCCCGAGATGACGCCCGGGGAGCCGACAGCCGCGCCGTGGGCACCGGCGCCGCCGTGGCCCGTGGCGGAGGCGGCTCCGGCACCGGCGGCGATGATTCCGCCGGCGATCATGGTGACGGCTGCGGCCTTCTTCAGGTTCTTCACTTCAGGATCCTCCTCGCGTCGCTGCGGCCGACCGCCGCAGCACACAGGGAGAACGCCGTCACGCCGCGAAGGGTGCGTCGTACGACTGACATACACCCGACAGTATGAATCTCGCACCGGAGGGGAACCGTCCGCTTGCCGGCGGAACGGCCTGGCGGAACTGCTCCGCGGACAGCCCGGCGCCCGGGTCCTGCGTCAGCCGGCCGCCCCGTGCCGGACCGCCCACAGCGCGGCCTGGGTCCTGTCCGACAGATCGAGCTTCATCAGGATGTTCGAGACGTGGGTCTTCACGGTCTTCTCCGACAGGACCAGCGCACGGGCGATCTCCCGGTTGGAGCGGCCGTCGGCGATCAGCCCTAGCACCTCCCGCTCCCGCTCGGTCAGGGTGCTCCCCCGCCCCGTGCCGTTGCCCGTGTCGTCCTGGGCCAGCAGCGCGCCGGCGACCTCGGGCTGGAGCAGGACATGGCCCGCGTGGACCGAGCGGATGGCACCGGCCAGGGCGTCCGGGTCGACGTCCTTGTACACGTAACCCGATGCCCCCGCCCGCAGGGCGGGCACGACTGTGCGCTGCTCGGTGAAGCTGGTGACGATCAGCACCTTGGCGGGGTTCTCCAGCTCCCTGAGCCTGCGGAGCGCCTCTATGCCGTCCGTGCCGGGCATCTTGATGTCCATCAGGACCACGTCGGGCCGCAGCTCCTCGGTCCTGGCGACGCCCTCGGCCCCGTCCGACGCCTCCCCGACGACCTCTATGTCGTCCTGGATCTCCAGGAACGTACGCAGTCCCCGGCGGACCACCTGGTGGTCGTCGACCAGCAGCACCTTGATGATCTTGTCAGCCACAGGGGACCTCCATCTGGATCGTGGTGCCCTTGCCGGGCTCCGAGTCGACGGTGAGCCGGCCGCCGACGCTGCCGGCCCGGTGCCGCATCGAGACGAGGCCCAGATGACGTCCTGCGCGCCGGACGATGTGGGTGTCGAAGCCCCGGCCGTCGTCAGTGATCCGCAGCACCGTGGCCGAGGCGTCGCGGCCGAGGGTGACGGCGACCCGCCCGGCGCCCGAGTGGCGCAGGGCGTTGTGCAGGGCCTCCTGGGCGACCCGGAGCATCGCCTCCTCCTGGCCGGAGGGCAGGGCGCGCACCCCGGAGCTCTCGAAGGTGACCCGGGCGGTGTGGGCGCGGTCCAGGACCTGGATCTGGGTACGGAGCGTGGCGACCAGGCCGTCCTCGTCCAGGGCGGCGGGGCGCAGCTCGACGACGGCCGCGCGCAGCTCGTCCACGGCTTCCCCGGCCAGGGTGGCGACCTGCTGGAGCTCCCCCTTGGCGCGCGCCGGGTCGCGGTCGACGAGGGCCGCCGCGGCCTGGGCGGTGAGCCGGAGCGAGAAGAGCTTCTGGCTGACGGCGTCGTGCAGCTCATGGGCGAGCCGTGAGCGTTCCTCGGCGATCGTGAGCTCACGGCTGCGTTCGTAGAGCCGGGCGTTGGTGAGGGCGATCGCCGCGTGCTGGGCGAGGATCCCGAGGAGCTCCTCGTCCTCCTCGGTGAAGTTGCAGCCGCCCGTCGGCCGGGGGCAGCGCTTGTTGGCGAGGAAGAGCGCGCCGATGGTCTCGTCGCCGTCCTGGATGGGCAGGCCGAGGAAGTCGGACATGTCGGGGTGGGCGTCGGGCCATCCCTCGAAGCGGGGGTCCTCACGGACGTCGGCGAGCCGCTGCGGCTTGGCCTCCTGGAGCATCGCCGCGAGGATGCCGTGCTGGCGGGGCAGCGGCCCGATGGCCTTCCACTGTTCGTCGCTCACCCCGTCGACCACGAACTGGGCGAAGCCGCCGTGGTCGTCGGGCACGCCGAGGGCGGCGTACTCGGCGTCCAGCAGTTCGCGGGCCGAGGCGACGATCGTCTTGAGGACGTCGCGCATCTCCAGGTGCCGGCTCATGGCGAGCAGCGCGGCGCTGACCGCGGCGAGGCCCGACGGTGGGCGATGACTCATGTGCTCACCGTACCGGCGGGGGCACCGAGGCCGTATCGGGCTGTGGGCCCCCCTCGGACGGGGCTCCGGTCCTAGGGCGAAGTGCCGTCCACGGCTGCGTCCGACGGGCGAGGCGGCGGGACCGGCCGGGTTCCTACGTTGAGGACGTCGGAACTCCACAGGTCCAAGGGGATGGCTGTCATGCCGATCGCGATGATCACGGGTGGTTCGAAGGGTCTGGGGCGCGCACTCGGCGCGGCTCTGGCGCGGCGGGGCTGGGATCTGGTGCTGGACGCCAGGTCGGCGGAGGTGCTCGGGAGGACGGCGGCGGAGCTGCGCGGCCGGTACGGGACACGGGTGGTGGCGGTGGCCGGGGACGTCACGGACCCGGCGCACCGCGGGGCCCTGGTGGCCGCGGCCGGGGAGCTGGGCGGTCTCGACGTACTGGTGAACAACGCGAGCGCGCTGGGTGCCGAGCCGCTCGTGCGGCTGGATGACCTGCCGCTGGAGGGGCTGCGGCGGGTGCTGGAGACGAATGTGGTGGCGGCGCTCGGCCTCGTGCAGGAGGCGCTGCCGCTGCTGCGGGCCTCGGCGGCCGGGGCGGTGGTGGCGGTGAGCTCGGACGCGGCCATCGAGCCGTACGGGACATGGGGCGGCTACGGGGCGTCCAAGGCGGCGCTCGACCAGCTGACCGCGGTGCTCGGCGAGGAGGAGCCGGGGCTGCGGGTGTGGGCGGTGGACCCCGGTGACATGGGGACGGACCTCTATACGGCGGCGGTGCCGGACGACCCGGGGTCCCGGCCGAGCCCGGAGAGCGTGGCGCCCGCCTTCGTCCGGCTGCTGGAGCTGCGTCCCGCCAGTGGCAGGTACACGGCCTCCGCGCTGCTGGACGCGGACCGGAGGGCGGAGCGGTGACGGCGCTGGACGCGCTGCGGGTGCCGCCGGAGCTCTCGGCGCGGGTGCCGGCCGAGCAGCGGGGCGCGGGGCGTGGCGACGTACGGCTGCTGGTGTCGCGGGGCAGCGAGGTCACGCACCGGAGGTTCGGTGAGCTGCCCGGGGAGCTGCGGGCCGGGGACGTCCTGGTGGTCAATACGTCGATGACGCTGGCGGCCGCGATGAACGGGCGGCTGGGCGGCGAGCGGGTCGTCGTGCACTTCTCGACCCGGGGTGAGGACGGGCGGTGGGCGGTCGAGCTGCGCCGGCCGGACGGTGGCGGGACGACCCGGCCGCGGCCCGGCGGCCCGGCGGGGGCGGTGGTGCGGCTCCCGGGCGGCGGCGCGCTGGTACTGGAGGAGCCGCTCGGGCCGCGGGAGGGGGCCAGGCTCTGGTGGGCGCGGGTGCCGCGGGACGTGCCGGGCCTGCTGGGCCGGTACGGGCGGCCGATCCGGTACGCGTACACGGAGCGGGACCAGCCGCTGTCGGCGTACCGGACGGTCTTCGCCGTGCCGTCGCCCGACGGGAGCGGTTCGGCGGAGATGCCGAGTGCGGCGCGGCCCTTCACCGCGGGGCTGGTGGCGGCGCTGGTGAGCCGTGGGGTGCAGTTCGCACCGCTGACGCTGCATACGGGGGTGGCCTCGGCCGAGGTGCACGAGCCGCCCTATCCGGAGCGGTTCGAGGTGCCGCCTTCGACGGCGTGGCTGGTCAACGCGGCTCGGGCCTCCCGGGGCCGGGTGATCGCCGTGGGGACGACGGCGGTGCGGGCCCTGGAGTCCGCGGCGGGCGAGGACGCGGTGGTGCGGGCCTCGGCCGGCTGGACGGATCTGGTGGTGACGCCGCAGCGGGGTGTGCGGGTGGTGGACGGGCTGCTGACCGGGCTGCACGAACCGGAGGCCTCCCACCTGCTGATGCTGGAGGCGGTCGCGGGGCGGGAGACGCTGCGGCGCGGGTACGCGGAGGCGCTGGCCCACCGCTATCTGTGGCATGAGTTCGGGGACACGCACCTCCTCCTGCCTCCTGCCCGATAAGTCGCTTACGCTCCGCATCACAGCAGCAACTTCTCGTGAGCGCGAAGGGGACCCCATGTGAGCCCAGGCATAGGGCGCACGTCACTTACGAAGAAGGATAGTTAGAGCAAAACGGGCAAGTTGCCGGGGTTCAAACCGGACAAGGAGGTATGAACGAGACCCCCGTCCACTACCCAGCTTCGTACGTCACACCTTTGCCAGGCCATTTTGCTGGCGCTAAGAATTGCATCTGTCCCCGACGGAGATGCTCCGGCTCTTCCGTCCGCGTCCTCGCCGAGGACCCCCTGCAATTCGAAGAGGTACGACTGTATGTCCGTGTCCCGCATCTCCAGCCGTAGCCGTCGTCTGAACAAGGCGCAGAAGCTCTCCGTCGCGGGGGTCTCGACCCTGGCCGCCGCCGCTGTCGCCTTCTCGCTCGTCCCCGACGACGCTTCGGCCACGACCGAGCCGCAGGCCGCCGCGGCCGCCGCGCCCGTCGCCTACACCGGCTCGCAGACGAAGAACGTCCAGGCCGGCTCCATCGGCACCATCGAGAAGAACTCGACGGCCGAGCAGCTGGTGAAGGCCGCCGACGCGGCCAAGGCCAAGGACGCCGCCGAGAAGAAGAAGGCCGCCGCCAAGGCGGAGGCGAAGGCCAAGGCCGTCGCCGAGGCCAAGAGCAAGGCCGCCGCGAAGGCCAAGGCCGACGCGAAGAAGCGTGCCGCCAAGAAGGCCAGCCGTGCGGCCGACCGCAAGCCGGTCTACGCCAACAACCTCGACGGCTGGATCCGCGAGGCCCTGTCGATCATGCACGAGAAGAAGATCCCCGGTACGTACGAGGGCCTGCACCGCAACATCATCCGTGAGTCCAGCGGTAACCCGCGTGCCATCAACAACTGGGACATCAACGCGATCAACGGCATCCCCTCGAAGGGTCTGCTGCAGGTCATCAAGCCGACCTTCGACTTCTACCACGTCAAGGGCACCAAGCACGACCAGTACGACCCGGTCGCCAACATCACCGCGGCCGCCAACTACGCCGCGGACAAGTACGGCTCGATCGACAACGTCGACAGCGCGTACTGAGCCACGCACCGAGCAAGGCCTGGCATAGCAGACCTGCCGGTCCGCAGCGTCGCGTGACCGGCCGGCACATGCCGAAGGGCGGCACCCCGCGGGGTGCCGCCCTCGGGCGTTTCCGGGTCCGGAGCGGACCCCGGCGGCGTTACTTGCGCATCACCTCGGGCTCGTGGCGCCGCAGCATCCGCGAGACCGCGACGAAGAGCACCGCGCTCATGACCAGCATCACCGTGATGTTGACGCCCCACTGACCGGCCGAGTGCTCCCAGAGCGGGTCCAGGTCGGTCGGGTTCTTCGGGTCCCACGGCGGCATCAGGTGGGCGAGGTCGAGCGTGGTACCGGCCGCGGCCACCGCCCAGCGCGACGGCATCAGCCAGGCGAACTGCTCCAGGCCCGGCGATCCGTAGACCTGGAAGAGCACACCGGTGAAGACGACCTGGACGATGGCGAACATGACGAGCAGCGGCATCGTCTTCTCGGCGGTCTTCACCAGCGCGGAGATCATCAGGCCGAACATCATCGAGACGAAGCCGAGCACGATGATCGACAGGCAGATCTCCACGGCCGGGGACATGAACAGCCCCTCCTCCGGCAGATCACGGGTGGAGAAGCCGATCCCGCAGATGATCACGCCCTGGAAGGCGGTGATCACGCCGAGGACGATCACCTTGGACAGCAGATACGCGGACCGGGAGAGGCCGGTGGCCCGTTCCCGCTCGTAGATCACCCGTTCCTTGATCAGTTCTCGTACGGAGTTGGCCGCGGCCGCGAAGCACATGCCGACCGCGAGGATCAGCATGATGGTCCCGGCCTTGCCGTTGAAGCGGGACGGCGGATCGGGCTCCGCCAGGCCGAACTCGGCGGGGATGACCACGCTGACCACACCGAGCACGGCCGGCAGCAGCACCATGAGGAGCAGGAAGCCCTTGTCGGACGCGATCACCGAGATGTAGCGGCGCATCAGCGTCCACAGCTGGGCCGCCCAGCCGGACGGCTTCGGCGGGCGGATCTGCTGCGGCGGCGGCATGTGGACGGGCTGCGCGGCGACGGCGTCGATGTCCGCGGCGTACATCTGGTAGTGCTGCGAGCCGCGCCAGCGTCCCGCCCAGTCGTAGTCGCGGTAGTTCTCGAACGCGGAGAAGACGTCGGCCCAGCTGGTGTAGCCGAAGAAGTTCAGCGCCTCCTCGGGAGGGCCGAAGTAGGCGACGGAGCCGCCGGGCGCCATCACCAGGAGCTTGTCGCAGATGGCCAGCTCGGCCACGGAGTGCGTGACCACCAGGACCGTACGCCCGTCGTCGGCCAGGCCGCGCAGCAGCTGCATGACGTCGCGGTCCATGCCCGGGTCGAGACCGGAGGTCGGCTCGTCCAGGAAGATCAGCGACGGCTTGGTCAGCAGCTCCAGGGCGACCGACACGCGCTTGCGCTGGCCGCCGGAGAGCGAGGTGATCTTCTTGTCCTTGTGGATGTCGAGCTTGAGCTCGGCGAGGACCTCGTGGATCCGGGCGGTGCGCTCGGCCTCGGTGGTGTCCGCGGGGAAGCGGAGCTTGGCGGCGTACCGCAGCGCCCTGGTGACCGTGAGTTCCTTGTGCAGGATGTCGTCCTGCGGGACCAGGCCGATGCGCTGCCTCAGCTCGGCGAACTGCTTGTACAGGTTCCGGTTGTCGTAGAGGACGTCGCCCTGGTTGGCGGGCCGGTAGCCGGTGAGCGCCTTGAGCAGGGTGGACTTGCCGGAGCCCGACGGGCCGATGACGGCGATGAGGGACTTCTCGGGGACGCCGAACGAGACGTCCTTGAGGATGTCCTTGCCGCCGTCGACCGTGACCGTGAGGTGGCGGGCCGAGAAGGAGACCTCACCGGTGTCGACGAACTCTTCCAGCCGGTCCCCGACCAGCCGGAAGGTCGAGTGCCCGACGCCGACGATGTCGTTCGGGCCGATGAGCGCGGAGCCGGACTTGCTGAGCGGCTGGCCGTTGACGTAGGTGCCGTTGTGGGATCCGAGGTCACGGATCTCGAAGCGGCCGTCGGGCGTCGCCCGGAATTCGGCGTGCAGACGCGAGACCTGGAGGTCGGAGACGACCAGCTCGTTCTCCAGCGCACGGCCGATGCGCATGACCCGGCCGAGGTCCAGCTGGTGGAACGTGGTGGGACTGCGGTCGCCGTAGACCGGCGGCGCTCCGGCGGCGCCACCGTGCGCGCCCGCTCCGGGCGGGCCGGCGTGGCCCTGCTGGTGCGGGACCGGAGGGTTCTGCTGCATCTGCGGTGCCTGCTGCTGCCAGGCCTGCTGCGGTTGCGCCGGGCCACCGGGCCAGCCGGCGGCGCCCTGCTGCTGCGGCTGATGCTGCGGTTGCGGCTGCTGCACCGGGGCCTGCTGCGCCTGCGCGGGAGGTACGGGCGCCTGCTGCTGCGCTCCCGCCGCCTGCCCGCCGTGGACTCCGGCGCCCGCCGCCGCGGTGAGGTTCAGGCGCGGGCCGTCGGTGGCGTTGCCCAGGTGGACCGCGGTCCCCGGGGCGATCTCCATCTGCTGGATACGCCGGCCCTGCACGTAGGTGCCGTTCGTGCTGCCGTGGTCCTCGATGGACCAGCCGCGGCCGTTCCAGCTGATCGTGGCATGCCGCCACGACACTCTGGCGTCGTCGATCATCAGGTCGCCCTGCGGATCACGTCCGAGGGTGTACGACCTGGACGGATCGAGCGCCCAGGTCCTTCCATTCAATTCCAGTACGAGTTCCGGCACTCCGCGCCCCACTAGTCGTCCCCCGTGTCGCCCCCGTCGCAGGGAGCCTAGGGATGCTGAACATCGTGGGGAACTATTCCAGGAGCGGTCCCGTAACGGAAAGCCGGGCGGCGTGAAGAGGGCGCGGAGGCTCGGCATCTCCGCCCGCGTCTCGGGAGAAATGGGTCCGGAGCATCCCATCCGAGGCGCCCCTTCCCCGGGCCGGCGGCCCCTCGGGGGATCGCTTCCCGGCTGTCCGCCACTCGGGACGGCTTCGGAGCTCGCCCCCGGGCCCTATACGGTGGGAGCACCATGAGCGCATCTCAGCCACCTCGGTCACCCCGGTCTCCTGAGCCCCCGCAGTCCCCTCGGGACACGGACGCCCCCACACTCCTCGTCAAGATCTTCGGGAAGGACCGGCCGGGCATCACCGCCGGACTTTTCGACACCCTGGCCGCCTACGCCGTCGACGTCGTGGACATCGAGCAGGTCGTCACCCGTGGCCGCATCGTCCTGTGCGCCCTGGTGACCTCCCCGGAACCCGGTGGCACGACGGAGGGCGACCTCCGGGCGACCGTGCACAGCTGGGCGGAGTCGCTGAAGCTGCAGGCCGAGATCATCTCGGGCACGGGCGACAACCGGCCCCGCGGCTACGGCCGTTCCCATGTGACCGTGCTGGGGCACCCGCTGACGGCGGAGTCCACGGCAGCCATAGCGGCCAGGATCACCTCCACCGGCGGCAACATCGACCGCATCTTCCGTCTGGCGAAGTACCCCGTCACGGCGGTCGAGTTCGCGGTGTCCGGCACCGGGACCGAGGAACTGCGGACCGCGCTGGCGACGGAGGCCGCCGACATCGGCGTCGACATCGCCGTCATGTCGGCGGGGCTGAGCCGGCGGGCGCAGCGGCTGGTCGTCATGGACGTGGACTCGACGCTCATCCAGGACGAGGTCATCGAGCTCTTCGCCGCACATGCCGGCTGTGAGGCCGAGGTCGCCGCGGTGACCGAGCAGGCGATGCGCGGCGAACTCGACTTCGAGCAGTCCCTGCACGCGCGGGTGCGGCTGCTGGCCGGGCTCGACGTGTCGGTGGTGGAGAAGGTGCGGGCGGAGGTCCGGCTGACTCCCGGCGCCCGCACCCTGATCCGGACGCTGAAGCGGCTCGGCTACCAAGTGGGCGTGGTCTCGGGGGGCTTCACCCAGGTCACGGACGACCTCAAGGAGCGGCTCGGGCTCGACTTCGCCTCCGCCAACACGCTGGAGGTCGTCGACGGCAGGCTCACCGGCCGGGTCGTGGGCGACATCGTGGACCGGGCGGGCAAGGCCCGGCTACTGCGGAGCTTCGCGGAGCAGGCGGGGGTGCCGCTGGCGCAGACGGTGGCGATCGGCGACGGTGCGAACGATCTGGACATGCTGAACACGGCGGGTCTGGGTGTCGCCTTCAACGCCAAGCCGGTCGTGCGCCAGGCCGCCCACACGGCGGTGAACGTCCCCTTCCTGGACACCGTGCTGTATCTGCTCGGGATCACCCGCGAAGAGGTCGAGACCGCCGACGGCGTCGTGGTGGACTGACCGGCCGGAATCCGTACGGAGCAAGCGGTACGCCGAAGGGGCGCCGGCACACAGGTGCCGGCGCCCCTTCGTACGTCGTACTCAGTCGTACGTCGTACTCAGTCGTACGTCGTACTCAGTCGTACGTCGTGCTCCGTCGTACGTCGTGCTCAGTCGTTCGGCGTCCAGTACTCGACGAGCTTGCCCACCCCGTGTTCCAGGCTCTTCCAGGGGCCGGTGAATTCGACGACGGCGTAGGCGGCCGTCGGGAAGCCGTCCCTGGTCATACGGGCGAGCGCATCACCCTCGGACCCGCCGGAGAGCGCGTCCGCGGCACCGTGCATGCCGGGGTTGTGGCCGATGACCAGGAGGTTCTGCACATCGTCCGGGGTCTCTTCGAACAGGGCGATCAGTTCGCCGAGGGAGGCCTCGTACAGCCTCTCCTCGTACACGGTCCTGGGGCGCTGCCCGAACTCGTGGACCGCCAGCTTCCAGGTCTCGCGGGTCCTGGTGGCGGTCGAGCACAGAGCCAGGTCGAAGACGGTTCCTGAATCGGCCAGCCGGCGGCCGGCGACGGGGGCGTCCTTCCTGCCCCGTTCCGCCAGTGGCCGCTCATGGTCGGACTCCTGCGACCATTCCGCCTTTGCATGCCTGAGAAGGACGATCCTGCGAGGTGTATCGGCGCTCATACACCTCAGCTTCGCACGAATTGTGCCGCTGGGCGCAGGGTGTTGACGTGCTCGCCCGCCCGGGGTGAACGACGGGCGGCGGGGTGTGTACGGAGCCGGTCAGGCGGGCAGCAGTCCCAGAATGTGCCCGAGCAGCCGCCCGACGGCGGGGTCGGCGGCCGCGGCGTGCGCCTGGCCGGGTTCCACGATCAGCAGGAGGAGCGCGGCGAAGGCGACGGCGGGCAGCGCGACGGCCCACCACGGCAGCCGGATGTCGACGGTGTCCGTGGCGGGGCGGTGGGTCCGGGTGTGCGTACGGGCCGGCATGTCCGCCTCCGTGGGTCCTCGGCTGTGTCACCCAGAACCTACGGGCCGGCCGCCGGCGGTCCCATCCGGTGACCCACCCACTCGACCCTGAACCTGGCCCCCTAGGGGACAGGGGGGCCTGCCCCACCCCCGGGGGTCAGGGGGGCCTGCCCCACCCCCGGGGGTCAGGGGGAGGCGATGGTGGCGACCACGCCGATGATCACGGAGATGAGAAGCATCGTCCCGAAGACGAGGAGGAGCTTCTTCTGGCCGTTCTGGGGATTTGGATCGAGCACTGGCATGCGCACAGTCTCGCACCTCAGCATTCGTCCTCGATCGTCCGGTCCCGCCCCGCGAGCATTCCCGCCACCGTCTGGGGCACGAGGAGGGCCGCCATGAGGGCGAGCGGCAGGCCCCAGCCGCCGCTGTGCTGGTAGAGCACGCCGACCAGCAGCGGGCCGGGGATGGAGAGCAGGTAGCCGGTGGACTGCGCGAAGGCGGAGAGCCTGACCACGCCCGCGCCGCTGCGCGACCGCATCCCGATCATGGTGAGGGCGAGCGGGAACGCGCAGTTGGCGATGCCCAGCAGCAGGGCCCAGAGCCAGGCGCCGCCGGCGGGGGCCAGGTAGAGGCCCGCGTAGCCGAGAAGACCGCAGCCGCTGAGGACGAGGACGATCGGCCCCTGGGTCCGCAGCCGGGAGGCGACCCGGGGGATGACGAAGGCGAGGGGCACGCCCATGGCCATGGTCACGGCGAGCAGGACGCCCGCGGTGCCCGCCGGGATCCCCGCGTCACGGAAGATCTGCGGCATCCAGCCCATCGTGATGTACGCGGCCGTCGCCTGGAGCCCGAAGAAGCAGGCGAGCGCCCAGGACGTACGGCTGCGGGTGATGCGCAGTGCGGGGGCCGGGGCTCCGGCGGCCGGCCCGGAGGCACCGCCGCGGTCCCGTACGAGCGGGATCCAGGGCAGGATCGCGACCGCCGCGAGCCCCGCCCAGACGGCCAGCCCGGTCCTCCAGCTGCCGCCCAGCGCGTCCGTCACGGGCACGGTGAGGGCGGCCGCGAGTGCGGTGCCGAGCGCCAGGGCCATCGAGTAGAGGCCGGTCACGGTGCCGACCCGGTCGGGGAACCAGCGCTTGACGATGACGGGCATCAGGACGTTGCTGACCGCGATGCCCATCAGGGCGAGGGCACTGGCTGCGAGGAACCCCGCCGTACCGCCCACGAAGGGGCGCAGCAGCAGTCCGGCGGTGATGGCCGCCATGCCCGCGCAGACGATGGCGCCGGGGCCGAACCGGCGGGCCAGCCGTGGCGCCATGAAGCCGAAGACCGCGAAGCAGAGCGGCGGCACGGAGGTGAGGAGACCCGCGACGCTGCCGCTCATGTGCAGGGAGTCCCGGACCTCTTCGAGGAGGGGGCCGAGGCTGGTGATGGCGGGCCGGAGGTTGAGCGCGGCGAGGACCAGGCCGATGGTGACGATCCGCAGCATCCAGGGAGAGGGCCCGGGGCTCTTGGGCACCGTGGTGCTGGGGGCGGCGGGAGGGCTCAGGGTCGGGGTCTCGTCGTGACGCATGAGACCCATCATAGAATCATGGGATGATTGACTGTCCACTTTCGTTCTCCCCCTGAGACGATTGAGGCGATCCGACGGGCCCGCACCTCCCGGACGACCCCTTCCGGAACACGAGCAAGGAGCACCATGGCGCTGACGTCCACGCGGCGTTCGGCTCTCGCCGACCAGGTGATTGCCCAACTGAGGAACCAGATCACCACGGGTGAGTGGCCCGTGGGCTCACGGATCCCGACCGAGCCCGAGCTGGTCGAGCAGCTCGGGGTGGCCCGCAACACGGTGCGCGAGGCGGTGCGCGCCCTGGCCCACAACGGCCTGCTGGACATCCGCCAGGGCTCCGGCACGTATGTGGTGGCGACCAGTGAGCTGGCCGGGGTGATGCACCGCAGGTTCGCGGACGCCGACCCCCGGCACGTCGCCGAGCTGCGCTCCAC
This sequence comes from Streptomyces sp. NPDC102451, assembly GCF_044765485.1. Lineage (NCBI taxonomy): Bacteria > Bacillati > Actinomycetota > Actinomycetes > Kitasatosporales > Streptomycetaceae > Streptomyces > Streptomyces sp. NPDC102451. Next base: position 20,383 of record NZ_JBIWKD010000019.1, read on the forward strand.
ACTGGAGTCCTCGGCGGCCCGGCTTGCCGCGCTGCGGCGCACGGACCGGGACCTACGGCAGCTGGACACGCTGATGGCGCGGCGCGAGGAGACCTGGGCGTCCGGGGACGCGGAGGCCTTCGTGGCCGCCGACGCGACCCTGCACCTCGCCGTGGTCGCGGCCTCGCACAACGACGTGCTGACCGAGCTCTACGCCGACCTGAACGACCTGCTCCGCGACTACCTGCGCGACGACGTGGGCACGCGGCTCGGGCCGCAGGAGCTCATGGACCACGCGCGGCTCGTCGAGGCGATCCGTGCGGGCGACGCGGAGACGGCCGCCGCCGAGGCGGCGGCCCATGCGCTGGACTGCCTGAGGGAACGGGTCTGAGCGGAGGTTCCCAACGGGTCTGAGCGGAGGTTCCCTAGGACACCGAGTGGCTGATCCAGGCCGAGCCGACCTCTTTCCAGCAGCGGTCCTCGAGCTTGACCGTCCTGCCCGGCTGCACCGCGACCGCACTGCCGTCGGCGTCGACGTCCCACCAGCGCGCGCACTCGGTGTGGAGCCGGACGAGATCGGTGCTGGGGTACGGGTTGTGGCAGTAGGCGACCACCCGGGACCCCTCGACCGACATACGGCATTCGGCACCCGAGGGCTCCGGTTCCGGCGCGAGGGGCGCTGCCGCTGCGCCTCCTGCCCGGTTGGCCGCACTCACGGCCACCGGGGCCAGCAGCCCGGCGACGACGGCCGCCGCTGCGAGCAGGGCCCAGGTTCGGCGACGTGTGGAGCGCACAGCGATCTCCTCCCCACAGCCTGACCAAAAGTCCGGTTCCACCACATTCTGCGGTGGAACCGCCATCTTTTCGACTTGAGCGCCGGGAGAGCCGGTGGACACGCGCGACGGCCGCGTACCCCTCGCCGGGGGTACGCGGCCGTCGGTGAGCCGGTGGCGGGTCAGGCGCCCATCATGTGCACGCCACTGTCGACGTGGATGATCTCGCCCGTGGTACGCGGGAAGAAGTCGGAGAGCAGCGCGACGATACTGCGGCCGGCCGGCTCCGGGTCGTTCATGTCCCAGGCCAGCGGAGCGCGGGTGTTCCAGACGTCTGCCAGCTCCTCGAAGCCCGGGATGGACTTGGCGGCCATGGAGCGGAGCGGTCCGGCGGAGATCAGGTTGCAGCGCAGCCCGTCCTTGCCCAGGTCACGGGCGAGGTAGCGGGAGGTGGCCTCCAGCGCGGCCTTGGCCGGGCCCATCCAGTCGTACTGCGGCCAGGCGTACTGGGCGTCGAAGGTGAGTCCGACGATCGAGCCGCCCTCGCTCATCAGAGGCTTGCAGGCCATGGCCAGCGACTTCAGGGAGAACGCCGAGACGTGCATCGCGGTGGCGACGGACTCGAACGGGGTGTTGAGGAAGTTGCCGCCGAGCGCGTCCTGCGGCGCGAAGCCGATGGAGTGGACGACGCCGTCCAGCGAGCCGAGCTCCTCGCGCACCAGGCCTGCGAGCCGGTCCAGGTGCTCCTGGTTGGTCACGTCCAGCTCGATGACCTTGGCGGGCATGGGAAGCTTCCTGGCGATCCGTTCGGTCAGCGTCGGCCGGGGAAAGGCCGTCAGGATGACCTCGGCGCCCTGCTCCTGGGCCACCTTGGCTGCGTGGAAAGCGATGGACGACTCCATCAGCACACCCGTGATGAGGATGCGCTTGCCGTCGAGAATTCCGCTCATGGTGATCAGTGACCCATGCCCAATCCGCCGTCAACGGGAATGACGGCTCCAGTGATGTACGACGCGTCGTCGGACGCGAGGAAGCGCACCGCGGCGGCGATCTCGGCGGGCTGCGCGTAGCGGCCGAGCGGCACCTGCGACACGATGCCCTTGCGCTGCTCGTCGGTGAGCGCCTGGGTCATGTCGGTGTCGACGAACCCGGGTGCGACGACGTTGAACGTGATGTTCCGCGAGCCCAGCTCACGGGCCAGCGACCGGGCGAAGCCGACCAGGCCCGCCTTGGACGCGGCGTAGTTGGCCTGTCCCGCCGAGCCGAGGAGGCCGACGACCGAGGAGATCAGGACGACACGGCCCTTCTTGGCGCGCAGCATCGCGCGGTTGGCCCGCTTGACGACGCGGAAGGTGCCGGTGAGGTTGGTGTCGACCACGGACGTGAAGTCGTCCTCGGTCATCCGCATCAGCAACTGGTCCTTGGTGATACCGGCGTTGGCGACCAGCACCTCCACGGGACCGTGCTTCTCCTCGATCTCCTTGTAGGCCTGCTCCACCTGCTCGGTGTCGGTGATGTCGCACCGGACCGCGAGGACGCCCGCCTCGGTGAGCGCCTGCGGCGGCTCCCCCGAGCGGTAGGTGATGGCGACCTTGTCGCCGTTGTCGGCGAAGACGCGGGCGATGGCGAGGCCGATGCCCCGGTTTCCTCCGGTGACGAGAACCGAGCGGCTCAACGGATCACCCTTTCCTTGACGGTCTGGTACATCGAAAACCTATCGGTACCACCCCTCATCCAAGGAATCGGCCTCTGACAGTGGCTCCATCGCGGCACTGTTGGGTTCCTACAGAACGGTCCGGCCGGGACACGGCAACGTAAAACCGGAGCACGAGGGCGCGGCGACCCCCCATGATTCACTGCGGAGACATTTTCAGAGGTGGAGAAGGGGAGGCCCGCGTGGCCCACGAGGTAGATCAGTCGTTCCTGGCCCTGCCGCTGCGTGCCCTCGCCGACGCGGCCCTCGCCCGCGCCCGTGCGCTCGGCGCCGTACACGCGGATTTCCGGTTCGAGCGGGTGCGCGGCGCCTCCTGGCGGCTGCGGGACGCCCGGCCGTCCGGGACGTCGGACACCACCGACACCGGGTACGCGGTCCGGGTGGTGCACGGCGGGGCCTGGGGGTTCGCGTCCGGGGTGGACCTGACGATGGACGCGGCGGCGAAGGTCGCCTCGCAGGCCGTCGCCATGGCCAAGCTGTCCGCGAAGGTCATCGCGGCGGCCGGTTCCGATGAGCGTGTGGAACTGGCTGACGAGCCGGTGCACGGCGAGCGGACCTGGGTGTCGGCGTACGACGTCGACCCGTTCTCCGTACCGGACGAGGAGAAGGCCGCGCTGCTCTCGGAGTGGAGCGCGCGGCTGCTGGCGGCCGACGGGGTGGCGCATGTGGACGCCTCGCTGATGACCGTCCACGAGAACAAGTTCTACGCGGACACCGCCGGCACTGTCACCACGCAGCAGCGGGTGCGGGTGCATCCTCAGGTGACCGCGGTGGCCGTGGACTCCACGACAGGTGAGTTCGACTCGATGCGGACGATCGCTCCGCCGGTGGGCCGGGGCTGGGAGTACCTCACGGGCACCGGCTGGGACTGGGACGCCGAACTGGAGCGCATCCCGGGGCTGCTGGCCGAGAAGATGCGGGCGCCGAGCGTCGAGGCGGGGACGTACGACCTGGTGGTCGACCCGTCCAACCTCTGGCTGACCATCCATGAGTCGATCGGCCACGCCACCGAGCTGGACCGGGCGCTGGGCTACGAGGCGGCGTACGCGGGGACCTCGTTCGCGACCTTCGACCAGCTGGGGAAGCTGGCGTACGGCTCCCCCGTGATGAACGTGACCGGTGACCGCACCGCCGAGCACGGGCTCGCGACGATCGGTTACGACGACGAGGGCGTCGAGGCGCAGTCCTGGGACCTGGTGAAGGACGGCACCCTGGTCGGCTACCAGACGGACCGCCGGATCGCGAAGCTGACGGGCCTGGGCCGGTCCAACGGGTGCGCGTACGCCGACTCCCCGGAGCACGTCCCGGTGCAGCGCATGGCGAACGTCTCGCTGCAGCCGGATCCGGGAGGGCTCTCCACGGAGGACCTGATCGGCGGGGTGGAGCGCGGGATCTACGTGGTCGGCGACCGGTCGTGGTCCATCGACATGCAGAGGTACAACTTTCAGTTCACCGGGCAGCGGTTCTTCCGGATCGAGAACGGCAAGCTGGCCGGACAGCTGCGTGATGTCGCCTACCAGGCGACGACGACGGACTTCTGGGGCTCGATGGAGAAGGTCGGCGGCCCGCAGACCTATGTGCTGGGCGGCGCGTTCAACTGCGGCAAGGCCCAGCCGGGCCAGGTCGCGGCCGTCTCGCACGGCTGCCCCTCCGCCCTCTTCCGAGGCGTGAACATCCTCAACACGACGCAGGAGGCCGGACGATGAGCCGCGTCAGCAAGCCGTACGAGATCGTCGAGCGCGCCCTGGAGCTGTCCACCGCCGACGGCTGCGTGGTCATCGCGGACGAGAGCTCCTCCGCCAACCTGCGCTGGGCCGGTAACGCGCTCACCACGAACGGGGTGACGCGGGGGCGGACCCTGACCGTGATCGCGACCGTGGACGGCGCCGAGGGAACGGCCTCCGGGGTGGTGTCCCGCTCGGCCGTCACCGCCGACGACCTGGAACCGCTGGTGCGGGCCGCCGAGGCCGCCGCGCGCGGCGCGGGTCCGGCTGAGGACGCTCAGCCGCTGGTCTCCGGGGTCCCGGCCTCCGCCGACTTCACGGAGCCGCCGGCCGAGACCGGCTCCGATGTCTTCGCCGACTTCGCCCCGGCGCTCGGCGACGCCTTCGCCCGGGCCCGCTCGGGCGGCCGTGAGCTGTACGGCTTCGCCCACCACCAGCTGAACTCGACGTACCTGGGTACGTCGACGGGGCTGCGGCTGCGCCACGACCAGCCGAACGGCACGCTGGAGCTGAACGCCAAGTCCCCCGACCGGACCCGTTCCGCCTGGGCGGGCAGGGCCACCCGTGACTTCAAGGACGTCGACCCGGCGGCCCTGGACGCGGAGCTGGCGCAGCGCCTCGGCTGGGCGGAGCGCAGGATCGAGCTGCCGGCCGGGCGCTACGAGACGCTGCTGCCGCCGACCGCGGTCGCCGACCTGCTGATCTACCAGTACTGGTCGGCGGGCGCCCGGGACGCCGCGGAGGGCCGGACGGTCTTCTCCCGGCCCGGTGGCGGTACGAGGATCGGCGAGACGCTCTCCGAGCTGCCGCTGACCCTGCGCAGCGATCCGCACGCGCCGGGGCTGGAGTCGGCCCCGTTCGTGATCGCTCACTCCTCGGGGGACGGCTCGTCGGTCTTCGACAACGGGCTGCCGCTGGCCCCGACGGACTGGATCAAGGACGGCAGGCTGGAGCGGCTGACCACGACCCGGCACTCCGCGGGGCTGACGGGTCTGCCGGTGGCGCCCTCGATGGACAACCTCGTCCTGGACGGCGGCGGCGAGCGGTCGCTGGAGGAGATGGTGGCCGCGACGACGGGCCGGGCCCTGCTGCTGACCTGCCTCTGGTACATCCGGGAGGTGGACCCGGCCACCCTGCTGCTGACGGGCCTGACCCGGGACGGGGTCTATCTGGTGGAGGACGGTGAGGTCCTCGGCGAGGTGAACAACTTCCGGTTCAACGAGTCGCCGGTCGGGCTGCTGTCCCGGGCGTCGGAGGCGGGCCGTACGGAGAAGACGCTGCCGCGCGAGTGGGGCGACTACTTCACCCGGGCCGCGATGCCCGCGCTGCGCATCCCCGACTTCCACATGAGCTCGGTCAGCCGGGGCGTATGACCCCCATAGACTGACCGGACAACCAATCGAACCCCGCAAGGAGAAAACGACCGTGACGGACATCGTCGACGAGCTGAAGTGGCGCGGGCTGTTCGCCCAGTCCACCGACGAGGACGCATTGCGCAAGGCTCTCGCGGACGGCCCGGTCACGTTCTATTGCGGCTTCGATCCGACCGCGGCGAGCCTGCACGTGGGCCATCTGGTGCAGGTGCTCACGATGCGGCGGCTCCAGCTCGCCGGGCTGAAGCCGCTCGCCCTGGTCGGCGGGGCGACCGGTCAGATCGGTGACCCGCGGCCGACCGCGGAGCGCACGCTGAACGACCCGGAGACCATCGCCGCGTGGGTCCAGCGGCTGCGCGGGCAGATCGAGCCCTTCCTCACCTTCGAGGGCCCGAACGCCGCGACGATGGTGAACAACCTGGACTGGACCGCGGGCCTGTCCGCGATCGAGTTCCTCCGGGACATCGGCAAGCACTTCCGGGTCAACAAGATGCTCACCAAGGACTCGGTGGCCCGCCGGCTGGAGTCGCAGGAGGGCATCAGCTACACGGAGTTCAGCTACCAGCTCCTCCAGGGCATGGACTTCCTGGAGCTGTACCGGCGCCACGGCTGCACCCTCCAGCAGGGCGGCAGCGACCAGTGGGGCAACCTCACGGCGGGGATCGACCTGATCCACCGCCTGGAGCCGGGCGCCCAGGTCCACGCGCTGGCGACGCCGCTGATGGTGAAGGCCGACGGCACCAAGTTCGGCAAGTCCGAGAGCGGTGCCGTCTGGCTCGACCCGGAGATGACGACGCCGTACGCGTTCTACCAGTTCTGGCTGAACGTGGACGACCGGGACATCTCGACGTACATGCGCATCCTCAGCTTCAAGAGCCGTGAGGAGCTCGACGAGCTGGAGAAGCTCACCGAGGAGCGTCCGCAGGCGCGTTCGGCCCAGCGGTCGCTGGCCGAGGAGCTGACGACGCTGGTGCACGGCGGTGAGCAGTGTGCCGCGGTGATCGCGGCGTCGAAGGCGCTGTTCGGCCAGGGTGAGCTCGGTGAGCTGGACGAGGCGACGCTGGGCGCCGCCCTGTCCGAGGTGCCGCACGCCCGGGTCACCGAGCTGGGCCCGGTGGTGGACCTCCTGGTCGAGGTCGGGCTCTCCGCCAGCAAGTCGGCCGCCCGCCGCACGGTCAAGGAGGGCGGGGCCTACGTGAACAACGCGAAGGTCACCGACGGCGAGAGCGCTCCGGCGCACGAGGAGCTGCTGCACGGGCGCTGGCTGGTCCTGCGCCGCGGCAAGAAGAACCTGGCGGCCGTCGAGGTCGTCGCCGGCTGACACCCACGGGCGCAGCACTGCGGCCGGTCACGCGTGACGCGTGGCCGACCGCGGTGCTGCGTCGCCGGGGTCAGGTTCTCTCCCGCTTGGCCCGGTTGCCCTTGATGGACTGCCAGAGCATGTCCCCGACACCGACCACGGCCACGGCGCCGATCAGCTGCAGCACATGGCGGATCCAGTCGATGCCCTTGGTGTCGTTGACCCCGATCCAGGTCGCCACGGCGTTGCCGAGGATGCTGCCGAGGATGCCGAACACCACCGTCAGCCAGAGGGGGATGTTCTGCTTCCCCGGGAGGATCGCCCGGGCGATCACACCCAGCACCAGACCCACGATGATTGCCCACAACCAGCTCATATCGCCTCCTCGTGCGGCGCAGAAGTGCGCACGTCCGCCCAGTCTCGGCCCGCCGGACGTACGCCGCATGCCGGACACGGCCGTACGTGGGACCGCGGCCCGGACCCGCGTGCACGGGACTCGCCCCGGTCTCGAATGCGGCTGACTCCGGGCGTACCGTAGGAGCCGCGCCGTCCGGGGAAGTCCGGCACAGAGATCTGGTGGTGGAGTCACGATGCGGAAGCAGAGCGGTACGGAGGTCTTCCGGATCACGGGTGCCCGCCAGGGTCTCGCCGATGACGTGCGCGGCAGGCAGCGGCGCTACATCATCTCGATGTCCGTGCGCACCGTTTCCGTGGTGCTGGCCGCGACCCTGTGGAACGTCGAGAGGCATGTGGCCGTGGTGGCGCTCGCCCTGGGTGTTCTGCTCCCTTATGTCTCGGTGGTCATCGCCAACGCCGGTCGCGAGAACGCCCCTTCGCTCCCTTCGACGTTCGTGCCCGCACCGGTGCGGCCCGCTCTCGGCGCGGCGACGGTGGCGGGGTCGGCGGAACCCGGTCCGGAACCCGTCACGGAGCCCGGCCCGGCGGGGCGGGCGGGCGATCCGCGCTCTGCGGGCTGACCGGGAGCACTCTCCGAAGCTCAAGAAAAGCTCAGATCAATCATGACGTTCCGGTGCACCTGACCCCGGCCCCCGTGGCATACTTCGTGAGCGCTCCGCATCCCCCGTCGGAGCGACGGACCGACGCCGGGCAGCTCCCCCCGTGGCTGCTCGGCGTCGCCATTCTCCGGCGGGGATGCGCCGCACGGACCGTGTGCGGGAGCGCCTAGGGTTGAGGTTGTGAACTTCCCCGACACTTCCGCCGAGAGCGCCACCGGCGCACCGGTCTGTTCCGCCAAGGGCTGCCGTGCCGATGCCGTATGGGTGCTGGCCTGGAACAACCCGAAGCTGCACACTCCGGAGCGCCGCAAGACCTGGCTGGCCTGCGACGAGCACCGGGAGCATCTCTCCTCGTTCCTCGGTGTGCGCGGCTTCCTCAAGGACGTCGTGACGCTCGCGGAGTGGGAGTCCTCAGCCGCCGATCGCTGACATCGGGCGGTCGGGCTGCAGGAAGGTGGGGTCGTCGAGGCCGGAGCCGGCCTTCTTGCCCCACATGGCGAGCTTCCAGATCCTGGCGATCTCCTCGTCCGGCGTGTCGGAGCGCAGGGCGCCGCGCAGGTCGGTCTCCTCGCGGGCGAAGAGGCAGGTGCGGACCTGTCCGTCGGCGGTGAGCCGGGTGCGGTCGCAGGCCCTGCAGAAGGGCCGGGTCACGGAGGCGATGACGCCGACGCGGTGCGGGCCGCCGTCCACGGTCCAGCGCTCGGCGGGGGCGGATCCGCGCTCCTCGTCGCCTTCCGCGGTGAGGGTGAAGCGGGTGCGCAGCGAGGTGAGTATGTCCCCGGCGGTGATCATTCCGTCGCGCTTCCAGCCGTGCTGGGCGTCGAGCGGCATCTGCTCGATGAAGCGGAGCTCGTAGGCGTTTTCCACGGCCCAGGCGAGCAGGTCGGGGGCCTCGTCCTCGTTGAGCCCGGGCATGAGGACGGAGTTGACCTTGACGGGGGTGAGTCCCGCTTCGCGTGCGGCCTGGAGTCCTTCCAGGACGTCCTTGTGCCGGTCGCGGCGGGTGAGTGTCTTGAAGACGTCGGGCCGCAGGGTGTCCAGGGATACGTTGACCCGGTCGAGGCCTGCCGACTTCAGTGCGGCGGCCGTGCGCTTGAGCCCGATGCCGTTGGTGGTGAGCGACATCCTGGGGCGGGGCTCCAGGGCGGCACACCGCTCGACGATGGAGACCAGCCCGGGGCGCAGCAATGGCTCGCCGCCGGTGAAGCGGACCTCCGTGATGCCGAGCTCGGTGACGGCGATCCGGACGAGGCGGACGATCTCGTCGTCGCTGAGCAGGTCCGTCTTGGAGAGCCACTGCAGGCCTTCTTCGGGCATGCAGTAGGTGCAGCGGAGATTGCACTTGTCGGTCAGCGAGACACGCAGGTCGGTGGCGACCCGGCCGTAGGTGTCGATGAGCACTGTGGGCCCCCTCCCCCGGTGATGTCGGCGGTTTGCGGTTCCGGTACTTCCGAGACTACGCGAGGCTTCTGACATCGAGGGGGCTCGGTTGCCACGAGGTGCGGCGGGCCCCGTCGTAGATCTCTACGACGGGGCCCCGTCGGGCGCGGCGGGCAGGGCCGTCAGTGGGCTCCGGTGCCGGTGAGGGACTTGACCTCGAGTTCGGCGTACTTGCCCTTGTCCGGCTCTTCCTTGGAGAGGACCGAGCCGACCCAGCCGAGCAGGAAGCCCAGCGGGATGGAGATCAGGCCGGGGTTCTCCAGGGGGAACCAGGCGAAGTCCACGTCCGGGAACATCGAGCTGGCCTTCCCGGAGACGACCGGGGAGAACAGCACGAGGAGCACGGACGAGGCGAGACCGCCGTAGATGGACCAGAGGGCGCCCTGGGTGGTGAAGCGCTTCCAGAAGAGGCTGTAGAGGATGGTCGGCAGGTTGGCCGAGGCGGCGACGGCGAAGGCCAGGGCGACGAGTCCCGCGACGTTGAGGTCGCGGGCCATGGCGCCGAGGCCGATGGAGACGACGCCGATCGCGACGGTGGCCCAGCGGGCCGCGCTCATCTCCTCCTTCTCGGTGGCCTTCCCCTTACGGATGACGTTGGCGTAGATGTCGTGCGCGAAGGAGGACGAGGAGGCGAGGGTGAGGCCCGCGACGACGGCGAGGATCGTCGCGAAGGCGACGGCGGAGATGACGGCGAGCATGACGGCGCCGCCGGTGGTGCCGAGTCCGCCGAGGTATTCGGCGAGCTGAGGCGCCGCCGCGTTGCCCGCCGGGTTCTTCGCCTTGATCTCCTCGGGTCCGATGAGTGCCGCGGCGCCGAAGCCGAGGGCGATGGTCATCAGGTAGAAGGCGCCGATGATGCCGATGGCCCAGTTGACGGACTTACGGGCGGCCTTGGCGGTCGGCACGGTGTAGAAGCGGATCAGGATGTGCGGCAGGCCCGCGGTGCCGAGCACCAGAGCGATGCCGAGCGAGATGAAGTCGAGCTTCGAGGTGCCGGTGGCGCCGTACTTGAGGCCGGGCTCCAGGAACGCGGCGCCGTGGCCGCTCTTCTCCGCGGCGGTGCCGAGCAGGTCGGAGATGTTGAAGTCGAACTTCCACAGGACCATCAGGGTCATCAGCAGCGCGCCCGCGATGAGCAGCACGGCCTTGACCATCTGCACCCAGGTGGTGCCCTTCATGCCGCCGATGGTGACGTAGAGGATCATGAGCACGCCGACCAGCGCCACGATGAGGATCTTGCCCGCGTCGCTGGTGATGCCGAGCAGCAGGGCGACGAGGACGCCGGCGCCCGCCATCTGGGCCAGCAGGTAGAAGATCGACACGATGATGGTGGAGACGCCGGCGGCGGTGCGCACCGGTCGCTGCCGCATCCGGTAGGCGAGGACGTCGCCCATGGTGTAGCGGCCCGAGTTCCGCAGTGGTTCGGCGACCAGCAGCAGGGCGACGAGCCAGGCGACGAGGAAGCCGATGGAGTAGAGGAAGCCGTCGTAGCCGAAGAGCGCGATGGCACCGGCGATGCCGAGGAAGGACGCCGCCGACATGTAGTCGCCGGAGACGGCGAGGCCGTTCTGGAAGGCGGTGAACTGCCGCCCGCCCGCGTAGAAGTCGGACGCGCTCTTGGTCTGCCGGCCGGCCCAGACGGTGATGCCCAGGGTCGCCGCGACGAAGACCGCGAAGAGGGTGATGATCAGCGGCCGGTGCTCGCTCGTCGACGACGTCGACGCGGCGAGCTGGATCACGGCGTGCGAGCTGTGCGCGGCGCTCATGCGTCGGCCTCCAGACGGGACTTGATGGCCGCCGCCTGCGGGTCGAGCTTGTTCGTGGCGTGGCGTGAGTAGAACCAGGCGATGAGGAACGTGGTGGCGAACTGGGCGAGGCCGAAGACGAAGGCGACGTTGAAGTTCGCGAAGACGATCTTGCTCATGAAGTCGTCGGCATAGCTGGACAGCAGCACGTACAGCAGATACCAGGCAATGAAGCCGACGGTCAGCGGAAACGCGAAGGAGCGGTGGGAGCGGCGCAGTTCGGTGAACTCCGGGCTGTTCTGCGCCTCGAGGAACGCTTCGGTCGTGGGCTGGACGGGGCTGCCGTCCTCAGGGCTCTGGGGCGGCGGTGCTTCGGTGGCCACGGATTCTCCTCGCGACGCGGGTGCGGTGGTGGGAACGGTGGATTTCAAGGGGAGTCCTCTGCGTTGTGGGGTTGCGGGGCTCGACGCACGACTCCCTGTGCAACGGCACGGAGAGCGCGGCGAAGCGGTTCACCGCAGGTTGGGTCTTCTCGCACGGGCGCCCGTGGACGCGACTCCCAGAGGTCACACCTCGAACTCACTTGCCCGTATTCGTTGATGCGCCGGGAAGATCAGCGATAACTTCACTGGTCATGTACCGGACCGGACACACAGGTGTCCGGCCCCACCGGCACGGATGATGTGGAGAACCCATGGCTCATCTGGCATCCAGACGGACTCGCGTACTCACGCTGCCCGTCGGACTCGCGCTCACGGCCTCGCTCGGCTTCCTCCCGACGGGGACCGCGGCCGCGGCACCCACGGACGCACCGGCGGCGGCGGTCTCCGCGGACGGCCCCAAGCTGTCGTACGTCGTGAACACCCGGACGGGTCACGACACCGTCAAGCAGGTACGGAAGGCGATATCCGCGGCAGGCGGAACCGTCGTGACGTCGTACGACAAGATAGGCGTCGTCGTCGTCCACTCGCAGAACCCGGACTTCGGCGCGACGATCCGCAAGGCCAAGGGCGTCCAGTCGGCGGGCGCCACGCGCACCAGCCCGATCGTCCCGCAGGCGACGAAGGACATCGGGGTCGAGCAGCCCCTCACCGCCGCCGAGGCGCGGGCGGCGTCGAAGGACGCGGTGGCGGGCCAGGACCCGCTGGAGCCCCTGCAGTGGGACCTGCCCGCCATCAAGGCGGACAAGGCGCACAAGAAGTCGCTCGGCAGCAGCAAGGTCACCGTCGGCGTCATCGACACCGGTGTGGACGACACGCACCCGGACCTGGCCCCGAACTTCGACCGCAAGGCCTCGGTGAACTGCGTCTCCGGCGCCCCGGACACCACGGACGGCGCCTGGCGGCCCGCGGCCGGTGAGAGCGACCACGGCACACACGTCGCGGGCACCATCGCCGCGGCGAAGAACGGCACCGGGGTCACCGGCGTCGCGCCCGGCGTGAAGGTCTCCGGCATCAAGGTGTCCACGCCGGCCGGCTACTTCTACACCGAGGCCGTCGTCTGCGGCTTCGTCTGGGCCGCCGAGCACGGCGTCGACGTGACGAACAGCAGCTACTACACCGACCCGTGGCTGTTCAACTGCAAGAACGACCCCGACCAGGGCGCCCTGGTCGAGGCCGTCACCCGTGCCACCCGCTACGCCGAGGGCAAGGGCGTCGTCAACGTCGCCGCGGCCGGCAACTCCGACCACGACCTGGCCCTCGACGCCATCGAGGACACCACGAGCCCCAACGACTCGACGACGGTCACCCGTACGGTCGACCCGAGTGCCTGCCCCGACATCCCGACCATGCTCCCGGGTGTCGTGACGGTCTCCGCCACCGGTGCGAAGAACCTCAAGTCGTCCTACTCGAACTACGGTCTCGGGGTCATCGACGTGGCCGCCCCCGGCGGTGACTCGACGCGCTACCAGGCACCCGACGCGCCGGCGGACAACGGTCTGATCCTGTCCACCCTGCCCGGCGGCGGATTCGGCTACAAGGCCGGTACGTCGATGGCGTCCCCGCACGTCGCGGGAGTCGCGGCCCTGATCAAGTCGACCCACCCGCACGCCTCGGCGGCCGTGGTGAAGGCGCTGCTGACCCTCCAGGCCGACGCCACCGCGTGCGGTGCGCCGTACGACATCGACGGTGACGGCACCGTCGACGCGGTCTGCCAGGGCGGCAAGCAGTACAACGGCTTCTACGGAGCCGGTGTCGTGGACGCGCTGGACGCCGTCCGCCGGTAGGTGACCAGCCAGGCATGACGGAGGGGCCGGGGACGCACTGTCCCCGGCCCCTCCCGCGTGCGGCTGCCGCTACGGCGTGATGAGGACCTTGAGGGCCGTGCGCTCGTCCATCGCCTTGTAGCCGCCCGGCACCCCGTCGAGCCCGACCGACAGGTCGAAGACCGGCGACGGGTCGATCGTGCCGTCCAGCACGTCGGGGAGCAGCTCCGGGATGTACGTACGCACGGGGGCGACGCCGCCCCGCAGCGCGATGTTCCGGTCGAACATGTCGCCGAGGTCTATCCCGGTGCCGCTGCCGTGCGGGACCCCGACGTATCCGATGGAGCCGCCGTCGCGGACGATGCCGATGGCGGTGCGCATCGACTGCTCGGTGCCGACCGCCTCGATCACCCCGTGGGCGCCCTCTCCCCTGGTCAGCTCCCGTACGGCCGCGAGGGCCGCCTCGCCCCGCTCGGCGACGACGTCGGTGGCGCCGAAGGCACGGGCGATGTCGGTACGGGCCCGGTGCCGGCCCAGGGCGATGATCCGTTCGGCGCCGAGCCGCTTGGCCGCCATGACGCCGCACAGGCCGACCGCGCCGTCACCGACGACGGCGACGGTGCTGCCGGGCTTCACGCCCGCGCCGAGCGCGGCGTGGTGGCCGGTGCCCAGGACGTCGGAGAGGGCCAGGAGCGCGGTGAGCAGCCGGTCGTCGGACGCGGCCGCCGCCGGGAGCCTGACCAGGGTGCCGTCGGCGAACGGGACCCGGACGGCCTCGCCCTGACCGCCGTCGGAGCCGACCGATCCCCAGAAGCCGCCCTGGGGGCAGGAGGTGGTGAGCCCTTCGGCGCAGTACGTGCAGGTGCCGTCGGACCAGACGAAGGGGGCGACGACGAGGTCGCCGACGGCGAAGCCCTTGACCCCGGGGCCCGCCTCCTCGACGACGCCGAGGAATTCGTGGCCGATGCGCTGGCCCGGCTGCCGGGCCGATTCGCCGCGGTAGGCCCACAGGTCACTGCCGCAGATGCAGGCCCGCAGGACCCGCAGGACCACGTCGGTGGGCTGCTGGACCATGGCGTCGGGCACCTCCTCCACACGGATGTCGTGGGGGGCATGGATCACGGTGGCGCGCATGCGTGGGGTTCCTCGCTCGTCTCAGATTCTGATACTCCCCTCACGGTACGCCCCGGGGGCGGCGCCGGTGGAATCCGCTGTTCCGCCGAGCGCCCCCCGCGTGAGCAGGTACTGCGCTGCCAGATAGGTCAGCATGATCCAGAAATCGTGGGCGGGGAGCTGCGGCCGGCCGGCGATGCCGGTGGCGATGAGCGCGTCGGAGAGCAGGAAGAGCGCGCCGCCGAGCGCGGAGTACCGCCCGAGGGCGCCGGCCCGCCAGGCCATGGCCGCGAGCAGCAGGCTGTACCCGGTCAGCGGGATCCGCAGCTCGGCGGGCAGTCCGGGCCACAGGTACACGAGGAAGGCCACGAGGAGGGCCCCGTACGCGAGTCCCGCGGCCGGCCGGAGCCGGGCGCGGCCGAAGAGCAGGAGATAGCAGACGTGCCCCGCCGCGAAGCAGGCCATCCCGGCGAGGAAGGCCGCATCCGAGTCGGGCATCAGCAGGACGTCCCCGCCCCAGCCGCACAGCAGGGCGGCGACGAGCAGCCGGGGGCCGCCGCGCGCGGCCGCGCAGGCGGCGAGCAGGGGCATCAGGAGCGGCTTGGCGACGAGGTGCGCGGTCTGCACCCCGGCCAGCAGTCCGGCGAGATCGACGACGGCCACGGCAAGGAAGGCGACGAGCAGCGGGCGTACGAGCCGGGGCGCCCCCGCGCGGGGCGTCATCCGGTGTGCTCGGTGGCCGCGCGCGGCTGCACGGGGGCGGCCGCGGGGGCGCCCCCGGGGCGCGAGGGCTGCCAGCCCGGTCCGCGGAAGATCCGCCCGGCCCGCTCGCCCCAGGTGGCGGCCGCCCGTACGTCGCGGGCGATGGCGGCGTACTCGTGGGTGGCGACGCGGAAGGGGTTGTGGGTGGCGATGTTCTTGGTGAGCCCGAAGACGGGACGCTCGGTCTCGGCGGCGAAGGAGCCGAAGAGCCGGTCCCAGACGATCAGGATCCCGCCGAAGTTCCGGTCGAGGTACCCGCCCTGCGAGGCGTGGTGGACCCGGTGGTGGGAGGGGGTGTTGAGGACGAACTCGAAGGGCCGGGGCAGTTTGTCGATCCGTTCGGTGTGCACCCCGAACTGGTAGACGAGGTTCGCCGAGGAGCAGAAGGCGAGCGCGGCCGGGTGGACCCCCAGGGCGATGAGCGGGAGGTAGAACGGCCAGGAGGTGAGCGAGGTCCAGGGCTGGCGCAGCGCCGTCGTGAGGTTGAACTTCCGGCTGGAGTGGTGGACGACGTGACAGGCCCAGAGGATCCGGATGACGTGGTGGCCGCGGTGGGACCAGTAGTAGAAGAAGTCCTGGGCGAGCAGCATCAGCAGGACCGTCCACCACAGGACGGGGACGCGCAGCGGGGTCAGCTCGTAGACGGCCGCGTAGATCGCGACGATGGGGATCTTCCACAGCAGGTCGAAGACCAGGCTGCCGAGTCCCATGGTGACGCTGGTGGCGGCGTCCTTGGCGTCGTACCCGGCGGCGTCCTCGTCCGGGTGAAGCCGGTAGGACACCATTTCGAGGACGGTGAGCAGGACGAAGGCCGGGATCGACCACAGCACGACATCGGGCAGGTTCGGCTCCATGCGAGCACCGTAGAGGCGCACGAGGGGCCGGGTATAGATGTTGTTACCGACAAGTATGTGAGATGGGGTGTCATCGGTATTTGGCGGGTTCTGCCAAGAGGGGGCGCCCCGGCGGCCCGGCGCCCCCGGCCCACGGGAAACCGGAACACATCGGCCGGGCAGGGAAGTTGCCCCGCTCCACCCGGGCTCAGACCCCCGCCGCCCCCAGCAGCGCCCCCGCCGCGTAGGTCACCGCCATGGCCACCGCTCCCCCGGCCATGTTCCGCAGCACCGCGCGCCCTGCCGCAGCCTCGCCGAGCCGGGCGCTCCACCACCCCGTGAGGGCCAGGGCCGCGAGCACGGACAGCACGGTGACCGGAAGCCGCGCCGAGGACGGCGGCAGCACGATCGCCAGGAGCGGCAGCAGCGCGCCCACCGTGAAGGCCAGGAAGCTCGCCCCCGCGGCGTGCCACGGGTTGGTCAGTTCGTCCGGGTCGATGCCGAGCTCGACCTCCGCGTGGGCGCGCAGCGCGTCGCGCTGCGTGAGCTGGACGGCGGCCTCCCGGGCGAGCCGGCTGCTCAGCCCCTTCTCCTCCAGCAGCCCGGTCAGCTCGGCGAGCTCGGCCTCCGGGGTCTCCTCGAGCTCCCGTTTCTCCGTCGCCAGTGCGGCCTTCTCCGAATCGCGCTGGGTCGACACCGACACGTACTCGCCCGCCGCCATCGACATGGATCCCGCGAGCAGCCCGGCCAGGCCCGCCGTCAGCAGGGTGGAACGCTCCCCGGTGGCCCCGGCCACGCCGACGACGAGGCCGGCGGTGGAGACCACCCCGTCGTTGGCGCCGAGCACGGCCGCCCGGAGCCAGTTGAGCCGGGTGCCGAGCCCGCCCCGGTGCGGTTCGTCGTGTGTCTGCGCCTGTGTGTCCGTCACCCGGGGAGCGTCTCACCGCACCCTCCCCGGGCGCACTCCGACCCGCCTGCGGGACCCCGCCGTCAACTGCTCCGCGCGGTCCCCGGGTTCGCCGCGGAAGGCGCCCGGATAGGTCACTGTCGGTCCCGGCCCGTATTCTCTGTGACCATGCTCGACGACCGTCAGACCGCAGCGCCGTGGCCGGCCGCGTATCCCCAGGGGTACGCGGTCGTCGACGTGGAGACCACCGGACTCGCCCGCGACGACCGGATAGTGTCCGCTGCGGTGTACCGCCTGGACGCCAGAGGCACCGTCGAGGACCACTGGTACACGCTGGTGAACCCCGAGCGGGATCCCGGCCCCGTCTGGATCCACGGGCTGACCAGCGATGTCCTGGAGGGCGCGCCGCTCTTCCCGGAGGTCGCCGCGGAGTTGTCCGAGCGGCTCGCCGGGCGGGTGCTCGTCGCCCACAACGCCGCCTTCGACTGGTCGATGATCGCCCGGGAGTACGCACGGGCGGCGGTGACCGCGCCCGTCGAGCAGCGTCTGTGCACGATCGCGCTCGCCAAGGAGCTCCGGCTCCCCCTGCCGAACCACAAGCTGGAGTCGCTCGCCGCGCACTTCGGCGTGGTGCAGCAGCGCGCGCACCACGCGCTGGACGACGCGCGGGTGCTGGCGGAGGCGTTCCGGCCCAGCCTGCACGCGGCGGCGAGGGACGGGGTGCGGCTGCCGCTCCTGGAGTGCCGCCCGCTGACGGAGTGGTACGACTCCCCGGTCACCCCGCGCGCCGGCTACCGGCCCGCGCAGGGCCAGGGCAGCTGGCGGCCTTCGCGCAAGCGCCCGGCGTGCCCGTATCCGAACCCCGGACGCTACGAGTCGGACAAACCGCTCATGCAGGGCATGCGGGTGGCCTTCTCCGGGGACACCTCGGTCGACCGGGAGCTCCTGGAGGACCGTGCCGTGGAGGCCGGTCTGCACGTGGCGACCAGCGTGTCGCGGCTGACGAGTCTGCTCGTCACCAACGACCCGGACTCGGCCACGTCCAAGACGGTGAAGGCCAAGTCGTTCGGCACCCCGATCCTGGAGGAGAGCGCCTTCACCCATCTGCTGAGGGACGTGGCACCGGCCGGGACGGTCGCCGTGCCGAGGCCGTCACCGTCATCGGAGTGAACCGGGGGCGACTCGCCCCGCGCCGGCTCGCCCGCCGCCGCCCGGCGTCCCACCCTGTGGCGCATGGCACGTTGTGAGGTTTGCGGAAACGACTACGGGATGTCCTTCGAGGTGCACGCGCAGGGCGCGGTGCACGTCTTCGACTGCTTCTCCTGCGCCATTCACCGCATGGCGCCCATCTGTGAGCACTGCCGGGTCCAGGTCATCGGCCAGGGCGTCGAGGTCGACGGCCACTGGTACTGCGGCGGCCACTGCGCCCGCGCCGAGGGAAGGACGGGCATCGTGGACAAAGTATGACGGGCCCGCCCGTCCGCACGGGGACCCCTCCGTGCCGCACCCCATGACCCCGGTTGTACGGTCATGGGGTGTACCGCTTCCTGTTGACCCGGCAGTGGGTGATCCTCACCCTCCTCGTCCTCGCGATGATTCCCACGATGGTGGAGCTGGGTTTCTGGCAGCTGCACCGGCATGAACACCGCGTCGAGCAGAACGCGCTGATCACCCGGAACCTCGAGGCGGCGCCGGTCCCCGTCACCCGTCTCACCTCTCCCGGGCACACGGTCCCGCGCTCCGACTACTGGCGTGCCGTGAAGGCCACCGGGACGTTCGACACCGAGCACGAGGTCGTCGTACGCCGCCGTACCTCGCAGGACGAGCGCATCGGCGTCCTGGTCCTCACCCCGCTGAACCTCAAGGGCGGCGGCACCGTCCTGGTGAACCGCGGCTGGGTCCCGGCCGCGGAGGACCAGCAGGCCTTCCCCGAGGTCCCCGCCCCGCCGCGCGGCGAGGTCACGGTCACGGGCCGGCTCAAGGCGGACGAGACGACGAGCGCCAGTGGCATCAAGGACCTCGAAGGGCTGCCCGACCGCCAGGTGATGCTGATCAACAGCTCCCAGCAGTCGCATCTGCTCGGCCGCCCCGTCCTCGGCGGGTACGTCGAGCTGACCGCCCCCGAACCGGCCGACAACAGCCCCGAGACGATCGCCGCCCCCGACGACAGCTCCATCGGCCCCCACATGGCGTACGCCGTCCAGTGGTGGCTCTTCGCCGCCGGCGTCCCCGTCGGCTGGGTGATTCTCGTACGCCGTGAGAAGCGTGACCGCGAGGAGGCCGCCGCGGACGACGACGGGGACAAGGACGGGGACACGGCGGCGCAGCCGGAGCCGGCGACCGCGTAGCCCCGGGCCGCGCCCGTCTGTTCGTACGGCTTCGGCTGCTTAGCGGGGCTCAGGTTCGGGAAGACGCCAGAGCGTGACCCCACGCATCGAGGACTACGCCATCATCGGCGATCTCCAGACCGCCGCTCTGGTCGGCAGGAACGGTTCTGTCGACTGGCTCTGTCTGCCCCGCTTCGACTCGGGCGCCTGCTTCGCGGCGCTGCTCGGCGACGAGGACAACGGCCACTGGCGCATCGCCCCCCAGGGCACGGACAGCACGGACACCTGCACCCGGCGCGCCTACGTGGAGGACTCCCTGGTCCTGGAGACCTTCTGGGAGACCAGGACCGGGACGGTCAAGGTCATCGACTTCATGCCGCAGCGCGACAAGGCCCCCGACGTCATGCGGATCGTCGAGGGCGTCAGCGGCAGCGTCGACATGAGCTCCGTCCTGCGGCTGCGGTTCGACTTCGGCTCCGTGGTCCCGTGGATGCGCCGCTCGCACGGCCACCGGGTGGCGGTCGCGGGCCCCGACTCCGTCTGGCTGCGCAGCGAGCCGGCGGTGAAGACGTGGGGCCAGCAGTTCAGCACCTGCTCCTCCTTCACGGTCGCCGAGGGCGAGAGCGTGGCGTTCGTCCTCACCTGGCACCCCTCGCACTCCCCCCGCCCGAAGCTGATCGACCCTCACAAGTCGCTGAAGCACACCCTCACCGACTGGGCGAAGTGGGCGGCCCGCTGCACCTACCACGGCAAGCACCGGCAGGCGGTGCTCCGCTCCCTGATCACCCTGAAGGCGCTCACCTACGCCCCCACCGGCGGGATCGTGGCGGCCCTGACGACCTCGCTCCCCGAGGAGATCGGCGGCGTACGGAACTGGGACTACCGCTACTGCTGGCTGCGGGACTCCACCCTCACCCTGGCCGCCATGATCTCGGTCGGCTACATGGAGGAGGCCGCCGCCTGGCGGGACTGGCTGCTGCGGGCCGTGGCCGGTGACCCCGCCGACCTCCAGATCATGTACGGGCTGGCCGGCGAGCGAAGACTCCCCGAGACCGAGCTGTCGTGGCTGCGGGGCTACGAGAACTCCCTGCCCGTCCGGACCGGCAACGCGGCGGTGCGGCAGCAGCAGCTCGACGTGTACGGCGAGGTCATCGACTCGCTCAGACTGGCCCGTGACGCCGGGCTCCACGACAAACCGCACGCCTGGAACCTCCAGCTGAGCCTGCTCGGCTTCCTGGAGTCCACCTGGCGCGAGGCGGACGAGGGCCTGTGGGAGGTCCGCGGGCAGCGCCGCCACTTCGTGCACTCCAAGGTGATGGCCTGGGTCGCCGCCGACCGCGCGGTGCGCACCCTGGAGGAGAACCCCGGGCTGCCGGGCGACGCCGACCGGTGGCGGGCGATGCGGGACGCCGTGCACGCGGAGGTCTGCGAGAAGGGCTACGACCCCGTGCGCAACACCTTCACCCAGTACTACGGCTCCGAGGAGCTGGACGCCTCGACGCTGCTCATCGTGCGCACCGGCTTCCTGCCGCCCAGCGACCCCCGGGTGACGGGGACCGTCGACGCGGTGCGCCGCGAGCTCGCCCACGACGGTCTGATCCGCCGCTACAGCACCGAGGGCGGGTCGGTCGACGGTCTCCCCGGCGACGAGGGGGCCTTCATCGCCTGCTCGTTCTGGCTGGTCGACGCCCTGACCCGGACGGGCCGCAGGGACGAGGCGGAGGAGCTCTTCGAACGGCTGCTGGAGCTGCGCAACGACGTGGGCCTGCTGGCCGAGGAGTACGACCCGGTGGCCCGGCGCCAGCTCGGCAACTACCCGCAGGCGTTCAGCCACATCGGCCTGGTGAACAGCGCGGTCGACCTCGCCGGTGAGGACTTGGCAGGATAGGACCCATGGATCTTGGACTGAAGGACCGTGTGTACATCGTCACCGGGGCCACCCGCGGGCTGGGCAACGCCACCGCGCGTGCCCTCGCCGCCGACGGTGCGAAGGTGATCGTCTCCGGCCGTGACGAGAAGACGGCCGCCGAGGCCGCGGCGGAGCTGGGCCCCGACGCGGTCGGGATCGGCTCGGACAACGCCGACCCGCTGGCCGCCCGGCGGCTGGTGGACGCCGCGAAGGAGCACTTCGGCCGGCTGGACGGCATTCTCATCAGCGTCGGCGGCCCGGCCCCGGGCTTCGTCGCCGACAACACGGACGACCAGTGGCAGTCGGCCTTCGAGTCGGTCTTCCTCGGCGCCGTACGCCTGGCCCGTACGGCGGCCGAATCGCTCGGCGAGGGCGGTGTCATCGGCTTCGTCCTGTCCGGATCGGTGCACGAGCCGATCCCCGGCCTGACCATCTCCAACGGGCTGCGCCCCGGCCTGGCCGGCTTCGCCAAGTCCCTGGCCGACGAGCTGGGCCCGCGCGGCATCCGCGTCGTCGGGGTGCTGCCGGCCCGGATCGACACGGACCGGGTGCGCGAGCTGGACGCGCTGTCCGGCGACGCGGAGGCGTCCCGTACGGCCAACGAGGCGCGCATCCCGCTGCGCCGCTACGGCACCCCGGAGGAGTTCGGGAAGACCGCGGCCTTCCTGCTCTCCCCGGCCGCCTCCTATCTGACGGGCATCATGGTGCCGGTCGACGGCGGCGCCCGGCACGGTTTCTGACGGCGGTCCGGCGGCCCGCCGCGGGGCCTTTCAGGTCACCCGCTCCGCGCGGTGCTTGACCGCCCTCAGCCGGACCTCGGCGGGCAGTTCGTCCAGCCCGGCCGAGGTCCGCGCGTGGGTCAGCGCCCCCTCGGAGACGCCGCGCAGCACCAGTCCCGGGGCCGCGTGGGGCTCCATCAGCATCCGGATCCGGGCCCGCGGGGCGGTACGCCGGCCGGTCAGCGTGGCGCTGGCGTCGGACACCCCGTCCAGGGCCCCGGCCTCGTCACCGATCACACCCTCCAGGGCCTTGCCGCGCAGCAGCGCACCCTCGCCGTCCCCGCTGTCGACCAGCACCTCGGCCAGGCGCCCGCGGCGCAGCTGGGCGAGGAGCCACCACAGCGCGAGGACCACCAGGACGGCGAGGACCGCGATGACGGTGGGCCACCACCAGCCCTCGTCCCGCCACCTGGTCCGGTCGGCCTTGCTCAGCAGCACGTCGTTCCTGGAGTCGAAGGGCCACCAGGAGGGGGCGGACCAGCCGAGCCCGGTCGCCAGGACGGCACCGCCGAGGACGAGGAGGACGAGTCCTGCCAGGCCGAGCAGGACCCGGTTGACGGTTCTGATCACGGGGTCACCCCTTCTTCGCCGGCCGGCGCACGTGCACGGAGAGGCCCGGCGGCCGTGCCAGGCCCAGTTCGCTGATGGCCTGGGACAGGACGGTGTCCAGGTCGGCCCTGACGTCGTCGAGTTCACGGAAGTGCGAGAGGGCGCGCACGGTCGCCTTGCGCCGGCTCATCTTCACCCGCACGGACTGCACACCGGCCACCTCCACGGCCCGGTCGCGCAGGACGAGTGCGGCGGCGGTCCGGTCGAGCCCGGCCCGTACACCGGAGTGACGGCGGCTCATGGGCAGCAGGGCGCGCAGCCCGGGGGTGAGGGCCAGGACGAGGAGCCAGAGGCCCAGTGCGGCCGCCAGCGCCGATCCCGCGAGGACCCATACGTCGTCGAGGTGACGGCTCGCCAGGTCGTCGGCGGTGGTGCGCCGCCACTGCATGGCCGGGTGGTCGGCCCGCACGGCGGCGACGTCGTACAGCAGGAGGCCGGCGCCGCCGAGCACGATCAGGGCGACCAGCGCCGCGGGGATCCTGCGCCCGGACCAGAAGCGGCCCGCCCTGCCGCCCGGCTGCTCCGGCGCGGCGGCAGGTTCGTAGCTGGAGCCCGACGCGGACTGGTCCATCTCCAGCACGCCGCCGCCGGGCTGTGCCGACTCGACGGTGGGCAGGCGCCGCGTGGCGTTCTCCGGGTCCTGGGGCTCGGTCATCGGATGCTCCCCTCCGGTGCGGTGCCCGCTGCCGACCGGTGCAGCCGTTCGACCTGCACCGCCACTTCGGGCACTTCCATGCCCGCCAGGGCTCTTACCCGCTCACCGACGCGGCGACGCACCGCGCCGCACTGACGGCCGATGTCGCAGGGGTAGGCGAGGTCGAGGATGACCCGCACCCGCGCGGTGTCGCGGTGCACGGTGACGGTGGCACGCGGCGCGTCGGCGTCCTTGGGCGGCCGCTCGTCCACGGCCTCCTTGGCCGCCTGCGCGGCGATCTTCGCGACGACCCGGTCGGCGATCCGGGTCTGTCCGCGCTCGGCGGCGCCGACCCGGTCTGTCACCCCCGTCACCGTCGCCGGTCGCCGCGCTCGCGACTCCGGAAGAAGTCGCCGGGTTCAAGGTCGCCGTCCAGGAAGCGGCCGGCGATGAAGCCGACCGCGCCCAGCGCGGCCACCAGCAGAAAGGCCCCGAAGCCGCCGAAGTAACCGGCGAAACCGAGCGCCATGCCGGCCACCAGGCCGACCACAGCCATGCTCATCGTGTGCTCCTCAACTGCCGCGCGGGGAAGGCCTACTGGACGCGTGACTCGGACTCGTCCTCGTCGTCCTCCTCGTCGGGCAGCTTGACGTCGCTCACGGCGATGTTGACCTCGACGACTTCCAGTCCGGTCATCCGCTCGACCGCCGCGATGACGTTCTCGCGCACATCGCGGGCCACCTCGGAGATCGCCACGCCGTAGTCGACGACGATCTCCAGGTCGAGGGCCGCCTGCGATTCACCGACCTCCGCCTTGACGCCGCGGGACACGGACTTGCTGCCGCCGGGGACCCGGTCGCGCACGGCGCCGAACGTCCGGGAGATGCCGCTGCCCATGGCGTGGACGCCGACGACGTCGCGTGCCGCCATCCCGGCGATCTTCTCGACCACGCCGTCGGCGATGGTGGTACGGCCGCGCGTCGCGGGGGCTCCCCCGCCGCGCTTGCTGAACTGGCTCTGCCTGCCGTCGTCCCCGCCGGTCACACTGCCGGGGCTGTCGGGCCGGTTCCGCTGTGGGCTCTCGGTCATCGCCGCTCTTCCCTTCGGGGCGGGTTGAACTTCCGTGGCCCACAGTAAGTGCGCTTGCCCCGTCCCGCGCCGTGGATGGGGCAGGGTGGAGCAATGACAACGGCTGACAGCCCGCACCGGGCCGAGGGATGGACGTCTGCGGTACGCCAACGGCTCGGCCTGGGCAGATTGCTCCCTCTGGGCGGCCCCGCCGACGGTTCCTGGATCGCGGAACGAGCAGCCGCAGCGGTACTGCGCGACGCCACGGCGGGAACGGGCGCGGCACTGGGGAAGCTCAGGATCGCCCCGGCCGACGAGGACGGCGCCCCGGAGCCGGTGGTGCCGGGGCCTCCCAGCGCGCTGCGGCCCGGACCGCTGCGGATCGAGGCCGGCTTCGCGGCGACGGCGCGGCGGCCCCTGCCCACCACGGCGGACGCCTTGCGCGCGGCCCTGCTGGCCGCGGCGGCCCAGCGGCTCGGTCTGGTGGTCGACGAGGTGGACCTCCGGGTGACGGAGCTGCTGGAGGAG
Organism: Streptomyces sp. NPDC102451; assembly: GCF_044765485.1. Taxonomy (NCBI): domain Bacteria; kingdom Bacillati; phylum Actinomycetota; class Actinomycetes; order Kitasatosporales; family Streptomycetaceae; genus Streptomyces; species Streptomyces sp. NPDC102451. The sequence goes on from NZ_JBIWKD010000019.1 coordinate 45,122, forward strand.
GAGCCCCGCCCCGCCCCGGAGCCGCCCGCCGACGTCCTCGCGGCCGATCCCGCCGGGACCGCCGATCCGGCCGGGACCGCGGCGGCCGGGGTTCCGGGCGTCGTCGCGCTGACCCGGGTGCTGGGCAGCGCCGTGCAGCACACGGAAGGGCATGTCCGGGTGGAGCTCGCGACGGCCGGGGACCACCGGGCGCTGGATGTGGCGCGGGCGGTGCGCGGCGCGGTGGCCGACGCGGTGGAGGGCCGCCCGACGGTCGCCGTGCTGGTCACCGCGGTCGTGGACCGGAACTGACACCGCCCCTCGCGGTGCGGCGAGGGGCGGTGGGGTGTGCCGGACGTGCGGTGGTTCAGTCGGCGAGGCCCGCGAGGTCGCGCAGTCGGCGGCCCTGGGCGGCCCGCTCGGCGGTGCGCTGCTCCTCGTACGTACGCGAGACGGCGCCGCTGAGCAGCGCCTTGGTCTCGACGACGGCGTCGCGCGGGGCCGCGAGCAGGGCCGCTGCCAGGTCGAGTCCTGCCGCGTCGAGCTGGTCGGCGGGGACCACGAGGTTGGCGAGGCCGGTGCGCTCGGCCTCCTCGGCGTGCACGAAGCGGCCGGTGGCGCAGATCTCGAGCGCGCGGGCGTACCCCACGAGGTTCACCAGGGGGTGGGTGCCCGTGAGGTCGGGGACGAGACCGAGGCTGGTCTCGCGCATGGCGAACTGCACGTCCTCGGCGACGATCCGCAGATCGCAGGCGAGGGCGAGCTGGAAGCCGGCACCGATCGCGTGCCCCTGGACGGCCGCGATCGACACGATGTCGTTGCGGCGCCACCAGGTGAAGGCCTCCTGGTACTCGGCGATGGTCGCGTCGAGCTCGGCCTCCGGGCCGCGCGCCATGTCGAGGAAGGACGGCTCGCCGTCGAATCCCTCGGGTGCGAACGCCTGCCGGTCGAGGCCGGCGGAGAAGGACTTGCCTTCGCCACGCAGCACGACGACCCGCACGCTGCCGGGGAGCAACCGTCCGGCCTCTGTCAACGCCCGCCACAGAGCGGGAGACTGAGCGTTGCGCTTGGCCGGGTTGGTGAGCGTCACCGTGGCAACCGCGTCATCGACGGTGAGCCGTACGCCGTCCTTGTCGAGCACAGAGTCGAGCGAGGTCATGAAGCGCCTCCGGATCGGGTGCAGTCAGCACTTACTGGCAAGTAACTGTACTGAACAGTAACCACCCGGACGACCCTATGGTCGGCCGGGTGGCCACCCAGTGTTCCGGTGAGCCCCGGGAGCCGGCCTCGGCCGGTCCCCGACCGCCGCCCGCCGTCAGGCCGAAGCGGCCTTCTTGCCTCGAGTCGCTCCGCCGCGTCCCCGCAGCGTGACTCCGGACTCGCTGAGCATCCGGTGGACGAATCCGTAGGAGCGGCCCGTTTCCTCGGCCAGCGCCCGGATGCTCGCACCGGAGTCGTACTTCTTCTTCAGGTCTGCCGCGAGCTTGTCGCGCGCGGCGCCGGTAACCCGGCTGCCCTTCTTCAGAGTCTCGGCCACCCGTGCCTCCTCAAGGAAGTGCGCTCTGGACTCTCATGATCACCCCTCCTGGGCTTCCTGGCCACCCATTCGGCAAGGTCCGTACGACAGGATTCCGCGTCCGGAAGCGGCCGAACACAAGCGGAATCAGGCATTCCTGGGGGTCTCGGGGCCTTGCGGGGCGGGCTCCGGAAAAAACGGCCAGGTCAGGGCCGTACGAGGTGGAGTGGCTGGAAATGAGTGCGCCCGGCAGCTATCTGCCGGGCGCCGCGCCGGGGTACGAGACCTGCTCACCCAGATGATGGATCACCGATGGGCCGAATGATCCAGACGCGTTGGATCACCGGGCCCCGCACCGGTTCCGGGAGCCCCGAAGGGGTCAGGCGAGGGCGACCAGGTCGCGGTAGTCCGCGCCCCAGAGGTCCTCGACCCCGTCGGGCAGCAGGATGATCCGCTCCGGCTGGAGCGCCTCGACGGCGCCCTCGTCGTGGGTGACGAGGACGACGGCGCCCTTGTAGGTGCGCAGGGCCCCGAGGATCTCCTCGCGGCTGGCCGGGTCGAGGTTGTTCGTGGGCTCGTCGAGCAGCAGCACGTTGGCGGAGGAGACGACGAGCGTCGCCAGGGCGAGCCGGGTCTTCTCCCCGCCGGAGAGAACTCCGGCGGGCTTGTCCACGTCGTCACCGGAGAAGAGGAAGGAACCGAGCGTCTTGCGGACCTCGACGAGATCGAGGTCGGGCGCCGCGGAGCGCATGTTCTCCAGGACGGTGCGCTCGGGGTCCAGGGTCTCGTGCTCCTGGGCGTAGTAGCCGAGCTTGAGGCCGTGGCCCTCGATGATCTGACCGGTGTCGGCCTTCTCCGCGCCGCCGAGGAGCCGCAGCAGCGTGGTCTTGCCCGCGCCGTTGAGGCCGAGGATGACGACGCGTGAGCCCTTGTCGATCGCGAGGTCCACGTCGGTGAAGATCTCCAGCGACCCGTAGGACTTGGAGAGGCCCTCGGCCATCAGCGGGGTCTTGCCGCACGGGGACGGCTCGGGGAAGCGCAGCTTCGCCACCTTGTCGGAGACCCGCACCGCCTCCAGCCCCGAGAGCAGGCGCTCGGCGCGCTTGGCCATGTTCTGCGCGGCGACGGTCTTGGTCGCCTTGGCACGCATCTTGTCGGCCTGGGAGTTCAGGGACGCGGCCTTCTTCTCGGCGTTCTGACGCTCGCGCTTGCGGCGCTTCTCGTCGGCCTCGCGCTGCTGCTGGTAGAGCTTCCAGCCCATGTTGTAGATGTCGATCTGCGCACGGTTGGCGTCGAGGTAGAAGACCTTGTTGACCACCGTCTCGACGAGCTCGACATCGTGGGAGATCACGATGAAGCCGCCGCGGTAGGTCTTGAGGTAGTCGCGCAGCCAGACGATCGAGTCCGCGTCGAGGTGGTTGGTGGGCTCGTCGAGCAGCAGGGTGTCGGCGTCCGAGAACAGGATGCGGGCGAGCTCGACACGGCGGCGCTGACCGCCGGAGAGGGTGTGCAGGGGCTGGCCGAGCACCCGGTCGGGCAGGCTGAGCGCGGCGGCGATGGTGGCGGCCTCGGCCTCGGCGGCGTATCCGCCCTTGGTGAGGAACTCCGTCTCCAGGCGCTCGTACTTCTTCATCGCCTTCTCGCGGGTGGCGCCCTGGCCGGTCGCCATCCGCTGCTCGTTCTCCCGCATCTTGCGCAGGATCTCGTCGAGCCCGCGGGCCGAGAGGATGCGGTCGCGGGCCAGGACGTCGAGGTCGCCGGTGCGCGGGTCCTGCGGGAGGTAGCCGACCTCGCCGCTGTTGGTGATGGTGCCGCCGGCCGGCGTCCCCTCACCCGCCAGGCACTTGGTGAGGGTGGTCTTGCCCGCGCCGTTGCGGCCGACCAGGCCGATGCGGTCGCCCTTGGCGATGCGGAAGGAGGCGGACTCGATGAGGATGCGGGCGCCGGCGCGCAGCTCGATGCCGGAGGCGGTGATCACGGAAATACTCCAGGGCGGTATGGACGGCGGAGGGACAGCGGGCTCACGACTCGACGCCGTCTAATGCACAAGGAGAATTGCCATGGGACTCAGTCTACTGGCGGTGTCCACCTGCTTTTCCGCATGCTCCCGGCCCGTCACCGGGTCACTGCGGTACGTCACATACGCGGGCGTACCGCACCGAACTGTCCGATACTCGGCGCAGGACGGCACACGGGCCGTGAGGCGGCCGGAGCAGAGGGTGGTGGCGCATGCAGTTCGACGACGACGCCGGTCTGGACACGTCCGAGGTCCAGGACGTGCGTGGCAGCCGGATCCCCGGCGGCCGGGCCACCATGGGCGGCGGCATCGTCGGTCTCATCGCGCTGGTCCTCGGCCTCTTCTTCGGTGTGGGTCCGGAGCAGCTCGGCCTCTCCTCGGGCGATCCGGAGCCCGCGGCCACGGCGTCGTCGGCCGCCCAGGTCGAGCAGAGCTGCCGTACCGGCGACGACGCGAACACGAAGGACGACTGCCGCACGGTGGCGGTGGTCAACAGCGTGCAGGACTACTGGGGCCAGGAGTTCGCGCGCGGCGGTCAGACGTACACACCGGCGCGGACGGTCCTGTTCAGCGACCGGATCGGCACCGCCTGCGGCACGGCCACCTCGGCGGTGGGCCCCTTCTACTGCCCCGGTGACCAGCAGGTCTATCTGGACCTGGGGTTCTTCGACGAGCTGCGGACGACGTACGGGTCGAGCGGCGGACCGTTCGCCGAGGCGTACGTGGTGGCGCACGAGTACGGCCACCATGTGCAGAACCAGCTGGGCACCCTGAGCAGGGCGCAGGACGGCCGGCAGGGCGCGGACAGCAATTCGGTGAAGGTCGAGCTGCAGGCGGACTGCTTCGCCGGGGTCTGGGCGAACCACGCGACGACCACTCCGGCCGAGTCGGGGCGCCCCCTGATCACGGAGCTGACCGAGGCGGACATCCAGGACGGCCTCGACGCGGCGGCCGCGGTGGGCGACGACCGGATCCAGGAGAAGTTCCAGGGGAGCGTGAATCCGGAGTCCTGGACGCACGGCTCCTCCGCACAGCGCCGCCAGTGGTTCACCACGGGATTCCGCACCGGGGACCCGAGCCGCTGCAACACCTTCGGCTGACGTCGTCGGTGGCGGCCTGTGGCGTCGTCGGTGGCGTTGTCAGTGGCCGGTGCGAGACTGAGACACAGATCACATCGGAGAGCTGGAGAGGTGAGCTTGATGGCAGGCACGGCCGGTGTTCCCACGATCTTCCCGACGCTTCTGTACGACGACGCGAAGGCCGCGATCGGAGTGCTGACCCAGGCCCTGGGGTTCACGCAGGAGGCGGTGTACGAGGGCGAGGACGGCAGTGTGCTCCATGCCGAGCTGTCCTGCGGCAACGGCCGGGTGATGCTCGGCTCCAAGGGGGGCGGGGGCGTCTTCGCCAAGGCGATGGCCGGCGCCGGGCCCGCCGGGGTGTACGTGGTCGTGGACGACGTGGACGCCCACCACGCGCGGGCCGTGGAGCAGGGAGTGGAGATCCTGATGCCGCCGACCGACCAGGACTACGGCTCGCGCGACTACATGGCGCGGGACGCGGAGGGCAACGTCTGGAGCTTCGGGACGTACGCCCCGGGGGCCTCCTGATCCACGGACCGGCTCCCCCGGGGGACGCACGCGCCCGCCGCGGTCACAGCCCGCCGGTGTGCACCTGGAAGGCGGCGCGGCGTACGGCTTTGGCGAGGGCCGGGTCGGGGTGTGCGGCGGCCAGGGCGACCAGCACCTGGACGGTCCTGGGGTGTCCGACGGCCCGCACCTCGTCCAGGAGCGCGGGGACCGTGCCCTGGACGGCGGAGTCGAGATGGCGGACCAGCAGCCCGGTCTCTCCGTGGTCGGCGACGGCCGCGGCCGTGTCGACCCAGAGCCAGGTGGCTTCCTCACGGCTGAGGACGTCCTGGGCGTCGTCAGGGTCGGTGCCCTCGTACTCGGCGAGCCAGAGCAGTGCGTAGGGGCGCAGCGGCGCCTCGGTGACGACGGAGCGGACGACGGGCTCGGCGGGGGCGCCGACGACGCGCAGCGCCTCGAAGGCGAGACCGCGCAGCAGGGCGTCCTCGCCCCGGGCGACGGCCAGGAGTTCGGCGACGGCGCTGCCGACGGGCCGGGCGGCGAGCCAGGCCCGGTATTCGGCGCGGGCCGGCCCCGGGGTGAGCCGGGCGCAGCCGAGCAGCATGTCGGCAGCGGACTGCTCGATGTTGCCGGCCGGGCTCTGGGCGGCGACGCAGATCTGCTCCAGCTTGACCCAGACCGCCCAGTTGCCCAGGGGGGTGAGGGTGGCGTGACCGGCGCCAAGGGTGAGGGCGCCGACGGAGGCGAGGCCCTCCAGGGCCCAGTCGAGCAGCAGCGCGTTCAGCTCGGCGGACCCTTTGCCCGCGGGCACGGGCTGCTCCTGCGGCCCGTACGGCACCTCGCACCGCTCCTCGTGGAGTTCCGCGACGCGCTGGCCCAGGAGGTCGAGGAGGGCGGGCACGGTGACGGCGCCCGCGGAGAGCTGGAGGAGGGAGAGCACCTGGGGCACGGCCTCGACGGCTTCGGCCACGGCGGTGGCCTCGATGCCTTCGGGTGAGGCGTGGACCAGCGACCAGGCGTCGAAGAGCGCCACCCAGCCGCGGAGCACGGCGGAGTCGTCGCGGTCCCAGGCCCGCAGCCGCCAGCCGGGGCGGGCGGTGTCCCCGTGCAGCTCGATGAGCCCGGCCAGCCTGGCCCGGTCCCAGCCGGTGCGGACCTGGGCCGGGGACAGCTCCAGCGCGGCGGCGGCCCGTTCCAGGGCCTGGGCTGCGAGCGGGGCGGAGCCCGTGCGGGTGCCGTCCGCGGCCCAGTGGGCGATCCGTACGGCGTCGGCCAGTACGGCCCTGGCCTGGCGTGCCAGTTCCGCCGGGGGTGGTGTGCCCTCGGGTGGGCGGGGGGCCGGCCTGGTGCGCCGGGTCGTCACGGCCTTGCGGGCGGTCGCCTGGGGTCGAGGGCGGACAAGTCGCAGCCTGGAGTCGCGCGGGGTACGGGACGTCACGAGGAGCAGTCTTGCCTCTGACGGGCCGAAAGCCCAAACGGAAGCCGTGTCACCGGGGTTCGCGGGGCTTTCGGACCGGGGCACCAACCGGGTGGTTCCGGGCCATCAGCTCACATCAGGGGCGTGAGGAAGCGCCTGAGCACTTCCTCGTAACCCGCCGGGTCGGCATTCCACATCGCCGCATGCGGAGCCTCCGGTACCGGGTGCAGTGTCACCAGGTCGGGACGGCGGGCGGCAAGCTCCTGGGACGGCTGCCAGGGGGCCAGGGTGTCGTCGGGGCCGTGGACGACGAGCGTGGGGGCGTGCAGGGCGGTCGGCACCGAGGTGTCCAGGAGCGGGGCGCCGTGCAGCCCGGTCTGGCCCTGGGCGGCCCGGACGGTGAGGGGCAGCAGCGCGGAGGGGACGCCGCGGGCGGAGGCGAGGGCGCGCAGGGTGGTCTTCCAGTCCAGGACCGGGGAGTCGAGGACGAGACCGCTGATGCGGTCGCGGAGGGCTGAGTTGACGGCCGCGTGCAGGGCCATCGAGGCGCCGGACGACCAGCCGTACAGGATGACGTTCTCGGCGCCGTAGCGCACGGCGTAGCGGATGGCCGCGTCGAGGTCGCGCCATTCGGACTCGCCGAGGTGGGCGAGTCCGTCCGGGGAGCGCGGGGCGCCCGGGTCGCCGCGGTAGGCCAGGTCGAGCACGGGGAACTGCTGGGCGTGGAGAAATCCCATCACGTTCAGGGGGTGGTCCCGGGTGGTGCCGAGGCCGTGCACCGTGATCACCCAGGTGTCCCGGGCGGCGGGCACGAACCAGGCCGGCAGGATGCCGAGTTCCCCGGGGACCCCGACCTCCTTGTACGCGAGGCCCAGGGCGGCGAGCGGGTCGCCGCGGTGGAGCTCCGGGGTGAGGCGGACCCGGGTGCCCGGCTTCAGGCTTCCGAGGGTCACGCGCTCCAGCCGGCGTACGACGGTGTCGGGGGAGATCACGGAATGGCCGGGCACCTGTTCGATCACCGGGCCGGCCACCGCGTGGACGCCCCGGCCGGCCAGTCCGTACGTGCCGGGGCGCAGCGCGGAGAAGGAGCGGGTCAGGGTGATCTGTCCGGCCGCGGTGGCGTGCACGGTGAGACGGCGGTCGGCCGGGAAGGGCCGTGGCGAGGGCGCCCCGAGGGCGGCATCGCTGGCGTAGCGGCCGGCGGCGACCGCTGCCGCGCCGACGCCGAGGATCGATGTGGCGGCCACTGCCGCCGCTGTTGCCGGGCGCACGGCTCCAGTGTCCTGGGCGGGGGCTCCGGATGCCAGTGGGCAGCGGCCGTACGATGCGGCGCCCGGCTCAGCCGGGCTGGCCGTACCCCTTCAGGGCGTCCTGCACGTCATCGAGCTGGGCGGGGGTGAGGAGGCTCGGCCGGAGGCCGGGTACGGAGCTCGCGGTGAGCCAGAGTCTGCACATCCATTCGAGCTGGGCGGTGCGGTCGTAGGCCTCGTCGAGGGTGTCCCCGTAGGTGACGGTGCCGTGGTTCCTCAGCAGGCAGCCGGTGCGGTCGCGCAGGGCGTCCAGCATGGTGTCGGCGAGCTCCTGCGTCCCGTAGCGGGCGTAGGCGGCGGTGCGGACGGGGCCGCCGAGCAGGGCGGCGGCGTAGTGGACGAGCGGGACCTCGTCGACGAGGGTGGAGACGGCCGTGGCGTGCACGGCGTGGGTGTGGACGACGGCCCCGGCGTCGCTGCCCCGGTAGACGGCCAGGTGGAGCGGGAGTTCGCTGGTGGGGACCAGGTCGCCGAGGACCTGTCGGCCTTCGAGGTCGACGCCGACCGCGTCCCCGGGGCCCAGCCGGTCGTAGGGCACCCCGCTGGGGGTGACCAGGACGGTCCCTCCGACCCGGGCCGAGACGTTGCCCGAGGTGCCGACGACCAGGCCGTCCGCCGCCGTCCGCCGGGCGGTCGCGACGACACCGCCCCAGGCCCGTTCGATCGCGTCCGTACGCACGTCACTCATGCGGGGATCCTAGGGTCAGGGACCGACGGGCCGGGTGACCGATGTCTCCTCGGAGGGTGCGCCGGGCACGAGTTCGAGGGGCGTCGCGGGGCGGGGGCCGGGCCCAGCCCGGCGCGGGGGACGCCCGGCCACGCATCACGCACACAAGCGGAACCGGCGTACGCGGTTGGGGTCACCGTGCCGCCCTGCCCAGTTCATCTTCCGTTCACCCTGGTTGCTTACGTTCCACGTGCCAATGACGTCGAACGATTGCCTGGGTAAATGGAACACATCACGCTGCTGCTTGCGATCGTGATCGTGACAGCTCTCGTGTTCGATTTCACGAACGGTTTCCACGACACCGCCAACGCGATGGCCACCACCATCTCGACCGGCGCTCTCAAGCCCAAGACAGCGGTGGCCATGTCCGCCGTTCTCAACCTCGTCGGCGCGTTCCTGTCGGTGGAGGTCGCCAAGACGATCTCCGGCGGGATCATCAACGAGAACGGCCTCAGAACCGAGGTCATCTTCGCGGCGCTCGTCGGCGCGATCCTGTGGAATCTGCTGACCTGGCTGGTCGGCCTCCCCTCCAGTTCCTCCCACGCACTCTTCGGCGGCCTCATCGGCGCCGCGGTCATGTCGGCCGGCTGGTCCTCGATCAACGGCGGCACCGTCGTCACGAAGGTCCTGCTGCCGGCCGTCGCCGCGCCGGTCGTGGCCGGCATCGCCGCGCTCCTGGCCACGAAGCTGACGTACCGCCTCAACCGGAAGATCACCGACGAGGCCCAGCTGAAGTCGACCGCCAAGGGCTACCGCGCCGGCCAGATCGCCTCGGCCGGGCTCGTCTCGCTCGCCCACGGCACCAACGACGCGCAGAAGACCATGGGCATCATCACCCTGGCCCTGGTCACCGGCGGCGTGCTCTCCCCCGGTTCCAACCCGCCGGTCTGGGTCATCGCCTCCGCCGGTATCGCCATCGCGATGGGCACCTACCTCGGCGGCTGGCGCATCATCCGCACCATGGGCAGCGGCCTCACCGAACTGCGTCCGCCGCAGGGCTTCGCGGCCCAGACCAGTGCGGCCACGGTCATCCTGGCCTCCTCGCACCTCGGCTTCTCCCTCTCCACCACGCAGTCCTGCTCCGGCGCCGTCATGGGCGCGGGCCTCGGACGCAAGGGGGGCGTGGTCCGCTGGTCCACCGCCACCCGGATGTTCGTCGCCTGGGGTCTGACCCTGCCGGCGGCCGGACTGGTCGGCGCGGGGGCCGAGTTCCTGACCAAGCAGGGGCCCTGGGGCGTCGCGGTGGTCGCCGTGCTGCTCGTGGCGGGCTCCGGCGCCATCTGGCTGCTGTCGCGCCGCAAGCCGGTCGACCACACCAACGTGAACGCGGACACCGAGCCCGCGGGTGTCGTCACCACCGCCATCTCGGCGGTCAGCCCGCCGCCCGCCGGTGCCGTCGTACCGGAACTCAAGACCACCATCCCGGCCCCGGCTCCGACGGCCGGAACCCCGGCCGATCCAGCCACGGTGTAAGGACGCATCCGCATGAACATCGACTGGGCAGCTCTCGCCTCCGTCTTCGGCGTCAGCCTCGTGGTCACCGTCGCACTGGTCGGCCTCTTCACCCTCGGCGTCACGGGCCTGGCCAAGCAGGCCTCGACGGCGCAGGGCGGCGGTTCCACCGGCCTGGCGCGCACCGGCGCGTACGCCTGCTTCGGGCTGTGCGCGGCGGCGGTCGCGTACGGGATCTATCTGATCGTCGCCTGACACCCCCTCGGGCACCCTCACCGGCCGGACACACCCCGTGTGTGTCCGGCCGATGTGCGTCTCAGCACACTGAAGGCTCGCAGGTCAACGGCAGGTTGACTGGCGTTCGCGGGGCATGGTGGACTGCCGGAGCCATTGAGGCCGACCGGATGCCGGCCGGCCTTACGGCGACAGGAGAGGAAGCCGGTGCGAATCCGGCGCGGTCCCGCCACTGTCACCGGGGAGCAGCCTCCACACGGAAGTCACGGTCCGCCACCGCGGACTGGAAGGCCGGAGGAACTGCGGATCCGGAAGCCAGGAGACTCTCGTCGCCGGTCACGTCGAACCAGGGCGCGGACCCTGAGTGAGGACATACGCCATGTCGGGCTGCCCTGCGTCGGTCGCCGAACCACCTGTCACCGAGGCCCTTCGAGGCGCGACGGCCGGCTGAGTCGTGCGAGCCGACCGCATCTTCGCGTACGGCGCCGCCGCCGGCCTGATCGGTGACCTGCTGCTCGGTGATCCCCGCCGGGGCCACCCCGTCGCCGCCTTCGGGCGTGCGGCGGCGGCCGTCGAGAGCCGGCTGTGGCGCGACCACCGCGGCCGGGGCGCCCTGCACACGCTCGTCTGCGCCGGGGGCGCCACGGGTGCCGCCGCGCTGGCGGCCCGTGCCGTACGGAACCGTCCCGCCGCCGCGGTGGCGCTGACCGCCGCCGCCACCTGGTCCGTCGTGGGGGGCACCTCGCTGGGCCGGGAGGCCCGTGCCATCGGCGGGGCGCTGGCCGCCGGGGACGTCGAACTGGCCCGGGAGCGGCTGCCGCACCTGTGCGGCCGCGATCCGCAGTCGCTGGACGGGCAGCAGATCGCCCGCGCCGTGGTGGAGTCCGTCGCCGAGAACACTTCCGACGCCGTCGTGGGCGCCCTCGTGTGGGGAGCGCTCGGCGGAGTGCCCGGGCTGGTCGGCTTCCGGGCCGTCAACACCCTGGACGCCATGGTCGGGCACAAGTCGCCCCGCCACCGGCGCTACGGCTGGGCGTCGGCCCGGCTCGACGACGTCGCCGGCTGGCCCGGGGCCCGGCTCACCGCCGTGCTGGCCGTGGCCGCCGGGGGACGCCCCCGCGAGGCCGTACGGGCCTGGCGGGCCGACGCGGGCCGGCATCCCAGCCCCAACGCGGGCCCGGTGGAGGCCTCGTTCGCGGGGGCGCTGGGCGTACGGCTCGGCGGCACCCTCGCGTACGGCGGGCGGGTCGAGCACCGCCCGGTGCTCAACGGCGGGGCGGGCAGGGACGTGCGGACCACGGACATCGAACGCGCGGTGCGGCTGTCGCGCCGGGTGAGTGTGCTGGCCCTCGCCGTGTGCGCGGCGGGGCGGCTGGCCATGGGACGGAGAACCACATGAGCGGCGGGCTGCTGGTCGCGGGGACCACGTCGGACGCGGGCAAGAGCGTCGTCACGGCCGGGATCTGCCGGTGGCTGGTGCGCCGGGGCGTGAAGGTCGCGCCGTTCAAGGCGCAGAACATGTCGCTGAACTCGTTCGTCACCCGGGAGGGGGCGGAGATCGGCCGCGCCCAGGCGATGCAGGCGCAGGCCGCCCGGGTGGAGCCGTCGGCGCTGATGAACCCGGTGCTGCTCAAGCCCGGAAGTGACCGGTCGAGCCAGGTCGTCCTGATGGGCAAGCCGGTCGGCGAGATGAGTGCGCGCGGCTACCACGGCGGGCGCCAGGAGGCGCTGCTGGGAACGGTCACGGACTGTCTGGAACAGCTGAGGGACACGTACGACGCGGTGATCTGCGAGGGGGCGGGCAGCCCCGCCGAGATCAATCTGCGGCGCACGGACATCGTGAACATGGGTATCGCGCGGGCCGCGCGCTTCCCCGTGCTGGTGGTCGGCGACATCGACCGGGGCGGTGTGTTCGCCTCGTTCTTCGGCACGACGGCGCTGCTGAGCCCCGAGGACCAGTCGCTGGTCGCCGGATACCTCGTCAACAAGTTCCGCGGGGACGTCTCGCTGCTGGAGCCGGGGCTCGACATGCTGCTGGGGCTCACGGGGCGGCGGACGTACGGGGTGCTGCCGTACGCCCACGGTCTTGGCATCGACGAGGAGGACGGGCTGCGGGTGTCGATGCGCGGCACCGTACGGGAGTCGGTGGTGGCGCCGCCGCACGGCGAGGACGTGCTGCGGATCGCGGTGTGCGCGGTGCCGCTGATGTCGAACTTCACCGATGTCGACGCGCTGGCGGCCGAGCCGGGCGTGGTCGTGCGGTTCGTGGACCGGGCGGAGGAGCTCGTCGACGCGGACCTCGTGATCGTGCCGGGGACGCGGGGAACCGTGAAGGCGCTGGCGTGGCTGCGCGAGCGGGGACTCGCCGAGGCGCTGCGGCGGCGGGCCGCCGAGGGGCGTCCGGTGCTGGGGATCTGCGGCGGGTTCCAGGTGCTGGGCGAGCGCATCGAGGACGACGTGGAGTCGCGGGCCGGTCTGGTCGAGGGGCTCGGACTCCTTCCGGTGCGGGTCCGGTTCGGCCGGGAGAAGGTCCTGGGGCGGCCCGTCGGGTCGGCGCTCGGGGAGCCGGTGGAGGGGTACGAGATCCATCACGGGGTCGCCGAGGTGGGCGGCGGCGAACCGTTCCTCGACGGGTGCCGGGTGGGCTCGGTCTGGGGGACGCACTGGCACGGGTCGCTGGAGAGCGACGGGTTCCGGCGGGCGTTCCTGGGCGAGGTCGCGCGGGCCTCGGGGCGGCGGTTCACCGCGGCGCCGGACACGAGCTTCGGGGCGCTGCGGGAGGAACAGCTGGACCGGCTGGGGGATCTGATCGAGGAGCACGCGGACACGGATGCGCTGTGGCGGCTCATCGAGACCGGTGCGCCGGCGGGGCTGCCGTTCATTCCGCCGGGGGCGCCGCCCGCGCCCGCCCCGGCCCCCGGTCCTCGAACTCCCCCGAAGGCTGATGTGTTGCCCCGTACTGCTGATGTTTCTGCGAACGAGGAGGCCCTGTGAGTACGCCGTATCCCTTCACCGCCATCGTGGGGCAGGACGACCTGCGGCTCGGACTCCTGCTCAACGCGGTGAGTCCCGCCGTCGGCGGGGTCCTGGTCCGCGGCGAGAAGGGCACCGCCAAGTCCACCGCCGTACGGGCGCTCGCCGCCCTCATGCCGGAGGTCGAGGTCGTGGCGGGGTGCCGCTTCTCGTGCGCCCCGGCAGCGCCCGATCCGGCGTGTCCTGACGGCCCCCACGAGGCGGGTACGGGCGTGTCGCGTCCGGCGCGGACCGTGGAGCTTCCGGTCGGCGCGTCGGAGGACCGGCTGGTCGGCGCCCTCGACATCGAACGGGCGCTCTCGGAGGGCGTGAAGGCCTTCGAGCCGGGTCTGCTGGCCGACGCCCACCGCGGGATCCTGTACGTCGACGAGGTCAACCTCCTCCATGACCACCTGGTGGACCTGCTGCTCGACGCGGCGGCCATGGGCGCCTCGTACGTCGAGCGGGAGGGCGTCTCCGTCCGGCACGCGGCGCGCTTCCTGCTGGTCGGGACAATGAACCCGGAGGAGGGCGAGCTCCGGCCGCAGCTGCTGGACCGCTTCGGGCTGACCGTCGAGGTGGCGGCCTCGCGTGAGACGGACCTGCGCGTCGAGGTCGTACGGCGCAGGCTCGCCTACGACGACGACCCGGCCGGCTTCGCCGCGCGGTGGGCCGACGAGGAGGCCGCGCTGCGTGAGCGGATCGTCGCCGCGCGCGCCCTGCTGCCCCGTGTGGTGCTCGGCGACGGCGTGTTGCGGCAGATCGCGGCGACGTGCGCCGCGTTCGAGGTCGACGGGATGCGGGCCGACATCGTCATGGCCCGCACCGCGACGGCGCTGGCGGCGTGGGCGGGACGCGAGGAGGTCGTCGCGGACGACGTGCGGCAGGCCGCGCTCCTGGCGCTCCCCCACCGGCGCCGGCGCAACCCCTTCGACGCGCCCGGGCTGGACGAGGACAAGCTGGACGAGGCCCTTCAGGACGCGGCGGACGGCGAGGGCGACGACGATCCGGACCCGGACGGCCCGGGCGGCGGGGTGCCCCCGCAGGGTGGCGGCCCCGACGACGGCCCCGCCACGGACGGCCCGGACGACGGCGGTACGGACACGGGCGGCCCCGACGACGGCGGCGTCGACGCGCCGGGCCCGGAGGAGACCGGCACCGGCGGCGCGCCCGCGCCGGGCGGCGGTGAGCAGCAGCCCGTGCGGGCCGGCGAGCCGTTCCGTACGAAGATGCTCAGCGTGCCGGGTCTGGGCGAGGGCGCGGCGGGCCGGCGTTCCCGGGCGCGTACCGAGCACGGCCGGACCACCGGGTCCCGGCGGCCCGAGGGGGCGCTGACGAAGCTGCACCTGGCGGCGACCGTGCAGGCGGCGGCCCCGCACCAGCGGGCGCGCGGCCGGTCGGGCCGGGGTCTGGTCGTACGGCGTGACGATCTGCGGCAGGCCACGCGGGAGGGGCGCGAGGGCAATCTCGTGCTGTTCGTCGTGGACGCCTCGGGGTCGATGGCGGCCCGGCAGCGGATGAGCGCCGTGAAGGGCGCGGTGATGTCGCTGCTGCTGGACGCCTATCAGCGCCGGGACAAGGTGGGTCTGGTCACCTTCCGGGGCAAGGACGCCGAGGTGGCGCTGCCGCCCACCTCGTCGGTGGACGCGGCCGCCGCACGGCTGGAGACGCTGCCGACCGGCGGGCGCACCCCGCTGGCCGCCGGACTGCTGAAGGCGCACGACGTGCTGCGGGTGGAGCGGCTGCGTGATCCGTCGCGGCGGGCGCTGCTCGTCGTGGTGACGGACGGCCGGGCGACCGGCGGTGTCGATCCGGTGGCGCTGGCGGCGCGGGCCGGGCGGCTGCACGCCTCCGAGGGCACGGCGTCCGTCGTCGTGGACTGCGAGTCGGGGATCGTGCGCCTCGGTCTCGCCGCACAGCTCGCCCGGGATCTGGGGGGCAGCGCGGTCACGCTCGACGAGCTGCGCGCCGACTCGATCGCCGGGCTGGTCAAGGACATCACTGCTACGGGAAGGGCCGCTTGATGCCTCAGGGACAGCCGGTATCGGTACCGGACGACGGACTGACGACACGTCAGCGGCGCAACCGCCCGCTGCTGTTCGTCCACACGGGCATCGGGAAGGGCAAGTCGACGGCGGCCTTCGGGCTGGCGCTGCGGGCCTGGAACCAGGGCTGGCCGATCGGGGTGTTCCAGTTCGTGAAGTCGGCGAAGTGGAAGGTCGGCGAGGAGAACGCGCTGAAGGTGCTGGGCGCGAGCGGCGAGGGCGGCAGTGTCGACTGGCACAAGATGGGCGAGGGCTGGTCGTGGGTCCAGAGGGACAATCAGCTCGACAACGAGGAGAAGGCCCGCGAGGGCTGGGAGCAGGTCAAGCGCGACCTGGCGGCCGAGACGTACAAGCTGTACGTGCTCGACGAGTTCGCCTATCCGATGCACTGGGGCTGGATCGACACCGACGAGGTCGTCGAGGTGATGCGGGACCGTCCGGGCACCCAGCACGTGGTGATCACGGGGCGGAACGCCCCGCAGAAGCTGATCGAGGCCGCCGACCTGGTGACCGACATGTCGAAGGTCAAGCACCCGATGGACGCCGGCCAGAAGGGCCAGAGAGGCATCGAGTGGTGAGTGTTCCTCGTCTGGTGATCGCGGCGCCCGCCTCGGGCAGTGGCAAGACCACGGTCGCCACGGGCCTGATGGCGGCCTTCGCGGGGCGTGGCCTGGCGGTGTCCCCGCACAAGGTGGGGCCCGACTACATCGACCCGGGTTACCACGCGCTGGCGACCGGCCGCCCGGGGCGCAACCTGGACGCGTACATGTGCGGGCCCGAGCTGATCGCCCCGCTCTTCACGCACGGGGCGGGCGGCTGCGACCTGGCCGTCGTCGAAGGCGTGATGGGGCTGTACGACGGGGCCTCGGGGCAGGGTGAACTGGCCTCGACGGCCCAGGTGTCCAAGCTGCTGCGGGCGCCCGTGGTGCTGGTCGTCGACGCCTCCTCGCAGTCGCGTTCGGTCGCGGCCCTCGTGCACGGCTTCGCCTCCTGGGACCCGGAGGTGCGGATCGGCGGGGTGATCCTGAACAAGGTGGCCTCCGACCGCCATGAGGCGCTGCTGCGGGAGGCGCTCGACGAGTCGGGGCTGCCGGTGCTCGGGGTGCTGCGGCGGGCGCCGCAGGTGGCGACCCCCTCGCGCCACCTGGGGCTCGTCCCGGTCGCCGAGCGCCAGACCGACGCCCTCGACGCCGTACGGGCGATGGGTGAGCGCGTACGTGAGGGCTGCGATCTGGACGCCCTGCTGGCGCTGGCCCGTTCGGCGCCCGGGCTGTCCGACGAGGCGTGGGAGCCGGAGGCGTACCCCCAGGAGGGGACCCGGCCGGTGGTGGCCGTGGCGGGCGGCGCGGCGTTCACCTTCGCCTACGCCGAGCACGCCGAGCTGCTGACGGCGGCGGGCGCGGAGGTGGCCGTCTTCGACCCGCTGCACGACGAGAAGCTGCCCCCGGGCACGGCGGGGCTGGTCATCGGCGGCGGCTTCCCCGAGGTGTACGGGCCCGAACTCTCGGCGAACGAGCCGCTGCGCCGGGCGGTGACCGAGCTGGCCCTGTCGGGCGCCCCGGTGGCGGCGGAGTGCGCGGGGCTGCTGTATCTGGCCCGTGAGCTGGACGGGCGGCCGATGTGCGGGGTGCTGGACGCCTCGGCGCGGATGTCCGAGCGGCTGACGCTCGGCTACCGGCAGGCGGTCGCGGTCTCCGACAGCGTGCTGGCCGCGGCCGGGACCCGGCTGCGCGGGCACGAGTTCCACCGGACGGTGCTGGAGCCCGGGGCCGGTACGACGCCCGCCTGGGGGCTGCTCCAGCCGGAGCGGCGGGTGGAGGGCTTCGTACAGCGGGGCGTGCACGCCAGCTATCTGCACACGCACTGGGCGGCGGCGCCCGGGGTGGCCCGGCGTTTCGTGGAGCACTGCCGGGGATGAGAGCGCTGCTGAGAAGGGGAGCGCTGCTGGGGACCAGGTCACTCCGCGATGCCGACCACCAGCCAGATGAAGCCCACCCCCGCGACCGTGCACAGCAGGGTGGAGCGGGCCGGGTGGTCGTGGTGCGCCTCGGGCAGGATCTCGGCCGCGGCGAGATAGAGGAGCGCCCCGCCGAAGAATCCGAGATAGCAGCCGAGCAGTTCCTCCGGAAGGGTGAACAGCAGCGTGGTGGCCGCGCCGACGATCGGGGCCAGGGCATCCGCGTACAGCATCAGCAGCGCCTTGCGGCGGGCGTTCCCGTAGAGGCTGGTGATCGTGTACGTGTTGAACCCGTCGGCGAAGTCGTGGGTGATGACGGCGAGCGCGACGGCGGCTCCCATCCCGCCGCCGATCTGGAAGGCCGCGCCGAGGGCGATGCCGTCCATCAGGCTGTGGCCCACCATCGCGGCCGCCGCCGTCAGCCCGACCTGCGGCACCCGTTCCTCGCCCGCCCCGTGTGCCGCCTGGCGAACGGCCAGCGAGCGCTCGACGAGATGGGCGATCAGGAAGCCGCCCACGAAGAGCAGCAGGGCGGCCGGTACGCCGAAGACGAGGCCGCCCGCGGCCTCCACCGCCTCGGGCAGCAGGTCGAGACCGACGACGCCCAGCATCAGTCCGCCCGCGAAGCCGAGCACGAGGTGCCGGCGGTCGCTGACGCGCTGCGCGACCCAGCCGCCCGCCAGGGTCATCAGGAACGCGCCGAGCGCGACGAATACCGCCATGGGCCCTTGCTAGCGGATCGAACCCGCCTCGCGCACCCTCAGAGCTCTCCCGCCTCAGCCCGTGTCCCCCGGAAGGACCCTCCCCCATGAACCGAACCGCGCTCGTCGTCGGTGTCGGGGCCCGTCGCGGGGTCCGGGCAGAGGAGGTGCTCGGGCTGATCCGGCGGACGCTCGACGAGGCTGGGCTGACGGCCGGTGACGTGGCCGTGCTGGCCACCCTGGAGGCCAGGGCGGACGAGCCGGGGATCGCCGGGGCCGCAGAGAGTCTGGGGGTGCCGGTGCGGTCGTACACGGCCGAGGCGCTGGCGGCGGTCCCCGTACCCAGCCCGTCGGCGGCGCCGCGTAGGGCGGTGGCCACCGGGTCGGTCGCGGAGGCGGCGGCGCTCATGGACGGCGGTGAACTGCTCGTCCCCAAGCGGAAGTCGGCGTCGGCGACCTGTGCGGTGGCCCGCCGGAACGTACCGGACCCTCCCTCGGCATCGACGAATGGCCCCGAGCCGTTCAACATTGCTGCCATGCTGCCCCCCACGAAGCACATAGAGAGCGCCGGGCCCGATCTGCGGCACCACGGCGACGCGGAAGTACGCGGCCTGGATCTGACCGACCTCGCCGTCAACGTACGGACCGGCACACCCCCGGACTGGCTGCGGCAGCGGATAGCCGCGTCGCTGGGGTCGCTGGCCTCCTATCCGGACGGGCGGCCGGCGCGGACGGCGGTCGCCGGACGGCACGGGCTGCCCGAGGAAAGGGTTCTGCTCACGGCGGGCGCCGCCGAGGCGTTCGTGCTGATCGCCCGGGCCCTGCCCGCCCGCCGGCCGGTGGTCGTCCATCCGCAGTTCACGGAACCGGAGGCGGCCCTGCGCGCGGCGGGGCACGAGGTCGGGCGGGTGCTGCTGCGCCCGGAGGACGGCTTCCGGCTGGATCCGGCGGCGGTGCCCGAGGACGCGGATCTGGTGGTGATCGGCAACCCGACCAACCCGACGTCCGTGCTGCATCCCGCGGGGGTGCTGGAGCGGCTGGCGCGGCCCGGGCGGACGTTGGTGGTCGACGAGGCCTTCATGGACGCCGTGCCGGGCGAGCGTGAGGCGCTGTGCGGGCGTACGGACGTGCCCGGTCTCGTGGTGCTGCGGAGCCTGACGAAGACATGGGGGCTGGCGGGGCTGCGGATCGGCTACGTACTGGCCGAACCGGCTACGGTCGCCCTGCTGCAGGAGGCGCAGCCGCTGTGGCCGGTGTCCTCCCCCGCGCTGGCGGCGGCCGAGGCGTGCATGGAGCCGCGTGCGCTGGTCGAGGCGGCGGACGCGGCGGACCGGATCGCGGTGGACCGGGCCCATCTGCTGGCCGGGCTGGCGGAGTTCAGCGAGGTGGAGGTGGTGGAGCCGGCCGCCGGGCCGTTCGTGCTGCTGCGGCTGGAGCGGGCGGACGAGGTGCGGCATCTGCTGCGCTCGCGCGGGTTCGCGGCGCGGCGCGGGGACACGTTCCCCGGGCTGGGCAGCGAGTGGCTGCGGCTGGCCGTGCGCGACCGTGTGACGACCAACAGGTTCCTGCAGGCGTTCGACCTCGCCCTGCAGGGGCTGCCCCGGAGAGCCGTCGGCTGACGGCCCTCCGGGCGTGGGGAGAGCGGTGCTCCACCGTGCGGGCACCGCTCCCCCTGAGAGGTGGTCAGCCCCGGGCGCGCCTGCGGGCGATGACCGTGGCGCCGGCCCCGACCGCCAGCAGGACGGCGGCTCCACCCGCGAGGTACGGGGTCGAGGAGCTGGATCCGGTCTCGGCGAGGTCGCCGGAGCCGGAGGCCTGGACCGGGTCGGTGCCGGTCTGCGGCTTCACGTCGACGGGCTCCGCCTTGTCTCCGGTGTCACCGGAGCCGGTGTCGGTGTCGGTGTCCTTGCCGGTGTCGCCGGAGCCGGTGTCACCGGAGCCCGTGTCACCTGAGCCGCTGTCGCCGCCCGTCGACCCGCCGTTGCCGGAGGCGCCGTCGTCGTCCGAACCCCCGTCGTCCGAACCGCCGTTCCCGGAACCGCCGTGGCCGGAGCCGCCGCCCTTGGGCGTCTCGCACGTCGCCTCGGCCAGCGTGACCTCGCCCTCCACCTCGGCGACGTTGAGCTTCAGCGGGTTCACGGACACCCGCAGCTGCAGCGCCGTCGCGGCCGCCGTCCGCGTGGTCGTGTCCGTCTTCGACAGGTCGAGCGTCACGTCACCGACGCCCGGCACCTCGACCTTCGTCGTGCCGCCCGACGTGAGCCGGATCTTCTTGCCGAGCACCGTCACGTGCCCCAGCACGTTCGACTCGGCGACCGGCTTGTGGCCCACCTCGCACACGGCCTTCGAGGTGACCTTCTCGACCTCGATCAGCGAGAGGCGCGGCAGACCCGGCACGTGCACCCGCGCCTCGGCGAGGTTGCTGTAGCCCTCCGCCTTGTGGGCGTCCACCGTGGCGTTCGCGGTCGCCACATCCGCCTTGAGCACATGGACGGGACGGCCCTTCTCGACGCCGTCGAGCTCCACGGTGAGCGCGGTCTTCTCGGCGCTCGCCGGGGCGTGGACCTCGTTGAGCGTGGCCTTGAGCGGCACCTGGACGGACTTGTTCAGGAGCGAGACGTCGAGCCCGGCGCGGAGCACGACCGCGCTCGCCTTTCCGTGGCCGCCGGACGGAGTGGCCGGGGTCGTCGCGGTGGCTGCGTGCGCGGGGACGGCGACGAGCAGTGCGACGGGAGCGGCGGCGATCGCCAGGGCAGCCGAACGGAAGGTGTTGCTGTTCAAGATGGTGGAACCCCCACAAGAGACATGGAGCCACCGGAGCCGTCCAATGGGGGACATCGCGGGCACCGGTGGCCTCGACTCCGTGAATCTTTACGCACAGAGGGT
Organism: Streptomyces sp. NPDC102451; assembly: GCF_044765485.1. Lineage (NCBI taxonomy): Bacteria > Bacillati > Actinomycetota > Actinomycetes > Kitasatosporales > Streptomycetaceae > Streptomyces > Streptomyces sp. NPDC102451. Next base: position 65,961 of record NZ_JBIWKD010000019.1, read on the forward strand.
GAACTGACAGACGCCTTGCGCCAGTTCACTCCAAAGAGGGGTTTCCGTGTGCACATTCGAATCCACCGGCACAGGAGTTCCTCGGAACCACCCGTTTCACTGCTCCGGAGGCATGCTCACCGGAGGCTCCCGGCGGCGCACCGAGGTGATTCAACGAGACGCGGCGCCCGGGGTCACCGCCGGTCAACACGGCGCCCCTGAGGGGGTCGACCGGCGATCAGCCCATCACCCGCCCGTTGAGCACCACCGTGCGCGGGGACGCCAGCACCCGTACGTCTCCCCTGGGGTCCTCGTCGTACAGCACCAGGTCCGCCGGGGCCCCTTCGTCGAGCACCGGACGGCCGAGCCACCGCCGGGCACCCCAGGCCGTCGCGGAGAGCGCGTCGAGGGGCGGGATGCCGGCCTTCACCAGTTCGGCCACCTCATCCGCGATCAGGCCGTGGGCCAGCGACCCGCCCGCGTCCGTGCCGGTGAAGACCGGGATCCCCGCGTCGTAGGCCGCGCGCACGGTCTCGTACCGGGCTTCGTGCAGCCGCCGCATATGGGCGGACCAGCGTGGATACCGGGCCTCGCCCGCTGCCGCCAGGCCGGGGAAGGTGGCGATGTTGACCAGGGTCGGGACGATCGCCACGCCGCGCTCCGCGAAGAGCGGGATGGTGTCCTCGGTCAGTCCCGTCGCGTGCTCGATGCAGTCGATCCCGGCCTCCACGAGGTCCCGCAGCGCGTCCTCGGCGAAGCAGTGGGCGGTGACCCGGGCGCCGAGCCGGTGCGCCTCGGCGATCGCGGCCTCGACCTCGCCGCGCGGCCAGCAGGCGGTCAGGTCACCGGCGTCCCGGTCGATCCAGTCGCCGACCAGCTTGACCCAGCCGTCGCCGCGCCGGGCCTCCTGGGCGACGTAGGCGACGAGGTCACCGGGCTCGATCTCGTGGGCGAAGTTGCGGATGTAACGGCGTGTCCTGGCGATGTGACGCCCCGCCCTGATGATCTTCGGCAGGTCCTCGCGCTCGTCGGTCCACCGGGTGTCGGAGGGTGATCCCGCGTCCCGGATGAGCAGCGTGCCGGCCTCACGGTCGGTGAGGGCCTGCTTCTCGCTGGTGGCCGCGTCGACGGGCCCCTGGTGGTCGAGCCCCACATGGCAGTGCGCGTCGACCAGGCCGGGCAGCACCCAGCCGGTGAGCGTCACGGCGTCGTCCGCGCCCGGCGGCCGCTCATAGGTGATCCGCCCGCCGACCGCCCAGAGTCCGTCCCTCACCTCGTCGGGCCCGACGAGCACCCGCCCCTTGATCCGCAGCACCGGCGCCACCTCGTGATCGCTCATGGACAGCACTGTACGAGGAGGCCGCGGAGGTCAGGGAGGGTGCTGGGTACCCTCGACGCGCAGGCGCTGACAGCGCACCGGCCGACCCGAAGAGAGCAGCACCGTGACACACCCGTTCCTCGACCTCGCCCCGCTCACCGCCGCGCGTTTCGCTGCGATCGAGCGGCGGGTGGCCGGCCTCCTCGCCACCGAGCAGGACGTCGTCATCATGCAGGGGGAGGCGCTGCTGCCCCTCGAAGGCTGCATCCGGGGCGGCGCCCGGCCCGGTTCGACCGCGCTGAACGTCGTCACCGGGCCGTACGGCCAGACCTTCGGCGACTGGCTGCGCGACTGCGGCGCCGAGGTCGTGGACCTGGCGGTGCCGTTCCACACCGCGGTCACCGCCGAGCAGGTCGGTCGGGCGCTCGCCGAGCACCCGGAGATCGACTTCGTGTCGCTCGTGCACGCCGAGGCGGCGACCGGCAACACCAACCCGGTCGGTGAGATCGGCGAGGTGGTCCGGGAGCACGGCGCGCTGTTCATGGTGGACGCCGTCGCGTCGGTGGGGGCGGAGCCGCTGCTGGTGGACGAATGGGGCGTGGACCTGTGCGTCATCGGCGCGCAGAAGGCCATGGGCGGCCCGGCCGGGGTGTCCGCCGTGTCCGTGAGCGCGCGTGCGTGGGAGCGGATGGCCGCCAACCCGCGGGCCCCGCGCCGGTCGTACCTCTCGCTGCTGGACTGGAAGGCCCGCTGGATCGACGGGGGCCGCAGGGCGCTCCCGCACGCGCCCGCCCAGCTGGAGATGCTGGCGCTCGACGCGTGCCTGGACCGGATCGAGGCGGACGGCCCGGCTACGGTCATGGCACGGCACGCGTCGGCCGCCGCGGCGACCCGGGCGGGCGCCTCGGCGCTCGGCGGCGGGCTGGAGCCGTACGTCCACGACGCCCGTGACGCGGCGCCGGTCGCCACGACCCTGCGCGTACCGGCGGATCTCGACGCGGCGGAGCTGGTCGGCCGGGCGATGGCCGCCGACCCCTCGCTGCCGTTGATCGCGGGTGGCGGGGCGCTGTCCAAGGAGATGGTCCGGGTCAATCACTACGGTGTGCACGCGACGCGGGACGCGGTGCTGTCGTCGCTGGCCGCCCTGGGCGACGCGCTGGAGGGCGCGGGCCGGACGACCGACATCGATGCTGCCCGCGCAGCCGTGACGGAAACCTGGCCGAACAGCTGAATTAATTGCGGACCGCAACGGCCGCTTTATTCGACGCGAAAAGGGGAGCTGCTTTATCGGGAGCAGCTCCCCGCATTCTTCTTCCCCCGTTCTTAGAGGCTAAACGCCACAGTTTTCACCCGATCGGCCCAGTCGATCCGGAGGGATGTCAGGAGAGTTACAACGATGTGACCGACCCCACACCGAGTCCGCTATGGGCGATAAATTCCGGACACGACAGGCGAAATCGCCCCCCGATCGGGCCGGGCCCGCGCCTGCGTGATAACACAACGGGCTCGCCGACCCAACCCCCTGCGGCGATGCAATTTTGATTTTTGCTGGGTAAATTCAATTCGCATGACCGCCGCACCAGCAGATTTTGCAAGTGCCCGAAGCGAATTCCTCAGAATCGACACCCCGCGAGTGGAGGACGGAGCCGCGATCTGGCGCATTGCCCGCGACTCCGAGGTCCTGGATCTCAACTCCTCGTACAGCTACCTGCTGTGGTGCCGTGACTTCGCGGCGACCTCCGTGGTCGCCCGCGACGAGAACGGCGACCCGATCGCCTTCGTGACCGGATACATCCGCCCCGACCGCCCCGAGACGCTCGTCGTCTGGCAGGTGGCCGTCGACCAGGCCCACCGTGGCAAGGGACTGGCGGCCACACTGCTGGACGCACTGACCGCCCGGGTCGCCTCCGACCAGGGCCTGGCATCGGTCGAGACGACCATCACCCCGGACAACGCCGCCTCCGACCGGCTGTTCACGTCCTTCGCACAGCGGCACGACGCGCCGCTGGAGCACGAGGTGCTCTTCGAGGGGGCGCTGTTCCCCGAGGGAACGCACCTGCCGGAGGTGCTCTACCGCATCGGTCCGTTCTAGGGCCTCCCAGCGCCCCTCCGCGCCCCGCCCGGGCGCGGCTTCCCCGGGCACGCCTGACCCGCCGCCCGTCACACCCCCCTCGAGCAGGAGATCAGCTGTGACCATCACCCCGCCCGCCCTGAGCGTCTTCGAGGCCCTGGAGTCGGAAGTACGCAGCTACTGCCGCAGTTGGCCCGCCGTGTTCGACCGCGCGCAGGGCGCCCGCCTGACCGACGAGGACGGACACTCGTACCTCGACTTCTTCGCCGGTGCCGGATCCCTCAACTACGGCCACAACAACCCGGTGCTGAAACGCGCGCTCATCGACTACATCGAGCGCGACGGCATCACCCACGGCCTGGACATGGCCACGACGGCCAAGCGGGCGTTTCTCGAAACCTTCGAGAACGTGATCCTGCGCCCCCGTGACCTGCCGTACAAGGTGATGTTCCCCGGCCCGACGGGCACCAACGCCGTCGAGTCGGCGCTGAAGCTCGCCCGCAAGGTCAAGGGCCGCGAGTCCGTCGTCTCGTTCACCAACGCCTTCCACGGCATGTCGCTCGGCTCGCTCGCCGTGACCGGCAACGCCTTCAAGCGCGCCGGCGCCGGCATCCCGCTGGTGCACGGCACCCCGATGCCGTTCGACAACTACTTCGACGGCAAGGTCCCCGACTTCCTCTGGTTCGAGCGGCTCCTGGAGGACCAGGGTTCCGGGCTGAACAAGCCCGCCGCGGTGATCGTGGAGACCGTGCAGGGTGAGGGCGGCATCAACGTCGCCCGCGCCGAGTGGCTGCGCGCCCTCCAAGACCTGTGCCACCGCCAGGACATGCTCCTGATCGTCGACGACATCCAGATGGGCTGCGGCCGGACCGGCGGCTTCTTCTCCTTCGAGGAGGCCGGCATCGTCCCGGACATCGTCACGCTGTCGAAGTCCATCAGCGGCTACGGCCTGCCGATGTCGCTCTGCCTCTTCAAGGGCGAGCTGGACATCTGGGAGCCCGGCGAGCACAACGGCACCTTCCGCGGCAACAACCCCGCGTTCGTCACCGCCGCCGCCACGCTCGACGCCTACTGGGCCGACGGGCAGATGGAGAAGCAGACGCTGGCCCGTGGCGAGCAGGTGGAGCAGACGCTGCTGGCGATCTGCGGCGAGGAGGAGACCGCGCAGTTCCGCGGCCGCGGACTGGTCTGGGGCCTGGAGTTCGACGACCCCGCGCGTGCCTCCGCCGTCTGCGCGCGCGCCTTCGAGCTGGGCCTGCTGCTGGAGACCTCCGGCCCGCAGTCCGAGGTCGTGAAGCTGCTCCCGCCGCTGACCGTCACCCCCGAAGAGCTGGACGAGGGCCTGCGCACGCTGGCCCGGTCCGTCCGCGAGACCGCCTGAGCGGGGGTACGCCCCCGCGCAGGCGCACCACAGAGCAGGACAGAACAGAAAGGCACCATCCCACCGTGATCGTCCGATCTTTCAGTGACATCGAGAACACCGACCGGCACATCAAGTCCGCTTCAGGTACCTGGGAGAGCAAGCGCATCGTGCTCGCCAAGGAGAAGGTGGGCTTCTCTCTCCACGAGACCGTGCTGTACGCGGGCACGGAGACGTCGATGTGGTACGCGAACCACATCGAGGCCGTTCTGTGCACCGAGGGCGAGGCCGAGCTCACCAACGACGAGACCGGCGAGAAGCACTGGATCTCCCCCGGCACGATGTACCTGCTGAACGGGCACGAGCACCACACGCTGAGGCCGAAGACCGACTTCCGGTGTGTGTGCGTCTTCAATCCCCCCGTCACCGGACGGGAGGACCATGACGAGAACGGTGTCTACCCGCTGCTGACAGAGGAGGGCTGAACCATGACCACCGATGTACGCGCCGACCTGTACCCCTCGCGCGGCGCCGCCGAGATGACCACTCCCCGCCAGGACCCGGTCATCTGGTCCGCGCCGGGCGCGCCGGGGCCGATCGCCGCGAAGGACCTGCAGTCCTTCGAGCACGATGGCTTCCTCGCCATCGACCAGCTCATCACACCGGACGAAGTCCTGGGCTACCGTGCCGAGCTGGACCGGCTGATCTCCGACCCGGCCGTCCGTGCCGACGAACGCTCGATCGTCGAGCCGAAGTCGCAGAGCGTGCGGTCCGTCTTCGAGGTCCACAAGATCAGTGACGTCTTCGCGAAGCTGGTCCGCGACGAGCGTGTGGTGGGCCGGGCCCGCCAGATCCTCGGCTCCGACGTGTACGTCCACCAGTCACGGATCAACGTCAAGCCGGGGTTCGGGGCGTCGGGCTTCTACTGGCACTCGGACTTCGAGACCTGGCACGCCGAGGACGGTCTGGCGAACATGCGGACCGTGTCCGTCTCGATCGCGCTGACGGAGAACTTCGACACCAACGGCGGGCTGATGATCATGCCCGGCTCGCACAAGTCGTTCCTGGGCTGTGCGGGCGAGACGCCGAAGGACAACTACAAGAAGTCGCTCCAGATGCAGGACGCGGGCATCCCGTCCGACGAGGCGCTGACGAAGATGGCCGACCGCCACGGCATCAAGCTCTTCACGGGCGCGGCCGGTTCGGCGACCTGGTTCGACTGCAACGCGATGCACGGATCGGGTGACAACATCACCCCGTACGCGCGCAGCAACGTGTTCATCGTGTTCAACAGCGTGGAGAACCCGGCGCAGGAGCCCTTCTCGGCTCCGATCCGCCGGCCCGAGTTCATCGGGGCGCGCGACTTCACGCCGGTGCAGTAGGGCCGGGCTGCGGTCAGGAGGGGCGGGACGCGTCGAGCGTCCCGCCCCTCCCTCTGTCAGGGGCGCATGACGATCTTCCCCACGTGCCCCCTGAGGGCGAGCTCCTCCTGCGCCTCGGCGGCCTGGTCCAGCGGGAACGTCGCGGCGATGACGGGCCGGATCCGGCCCTGCCGGGCCAGGTCCATGAGGAGGGCGAAGTGCGCGGGCGTGTGCATCGCGGAGCCGATCACCTGCGCGTTGTGCAGGTAGAGACGGCGTACGTCGAACGTCACGTCGTACCCGCCGAGCGCGCCGGCGACGACCCACCGGCCGCCCTCGCGCAGCAGCGGCAGCCCTTCCCCCACCAGGTCCCCGGCGACGACGTCGAGTGCGACGTCGATGCCTTCCGGGGCGGCGGCGCGGATCTGCTCGACGACGTCCCGTGCCCGGTCGACGACGTCGTGTGCGCCCGCCTCGCGCACCACGTCGATCTTGGATCCGCTGCTGATGGCGAGCACCCTCGCGCCGCGCGCACGGGCGATCTGGATCAGCGCGATGCCGACACCGCCGGACGCTCCTGAGACCAGGACGGTCTCGCCCTCCCGCAGCCGGCCCCGCTCGATCATGCCCAGGGCCGTGCCGTAGGCGGTCGGCAACGTCGCGAGCTGGTCGTCCGTGAGCGGGGATTCCGTCACGTCGTGCACCCGCTCCGCCGGTGCGGTCACGTACTCGGCGTAACCGCCGTCGCGTTCGCTCCCCATCAGGCCCACCGGGTTCGCGTCCGGTCCTTCCGAGTCGTAGATCGCCGGGTCGACGACCACCCGGCGGCCGACGAGGCTCTCGTCCGCGCCGGAACCGACGGCCACGACCCGGCCGGCCACGTCGGCGCCCTGGATGCGCGGGAAGCCGATCGGACCGCGCCAGCCCGACAGCGCCTTCGGGTCTCCCGGACGGCCGTACGCACCCTCCCGGGTCCACAGGTCGGTGTTGTTCAGGGCTACGGCGGCGACCCTGACCAGCACCTCTCCCGCCCGCAGCTCGGGCACGGCGACCTCTGCCGGCTGGAGGACCTCGGGCCCTCCGTGCTCCGCGATCCGTACTGCTCGCATGGTTCCGGGCACGTCCATCGCTCGACCTCCTGCTAGGTATACTGATCTGTGAACACACTCCACGGTACACCGATCGGTGAAGGAACGCTGATGCAGGACACACGCCCCCTGACTCCGGCCGGCCGGCGCATCGTCGCGGCCGCCGAGGAGCTGTTCTACGACCGCGGCATCACGGCGGTCGGCGTGGATCTGATCGCCGAGCACTCGGGGGTGACCAAGCGGACCCTGTACAACCAGTTCGGCTCCAAGGACCGGCTCGTGGCCGCCTACCTCGCGGAACGTGACCAGCGCTGGCGGTCGCTCGTCCGCGCCGCCGTGGACGCCTGCGACGATCCCGTCGAGGCCGTCACCGCCCCCTTCGAGGCGCTGCGGGTCTGGAGCGGGACCAACGCCCGCGGATGCGCCTTCATCAACGCCCTGGCCGAGCTCCCGGACGCCTCCCATCCCGCGTACGTCATCGCCGCGGACCAGAAGCGTTGGCTCGTGAACCTGTTCGAGGACCTCGCCGGCGCTGCGGGCTGCCCGGCCCCCGGCGCGCTGGCCACCCAGCTCCTCGTGCTGCACGAGGGCGCCCTCGCCACGCAGCCCCTCCCGCTCGACACCCTTCCGGGCAGCATCGAGCTGGCGCGTTCCCTGGTGCGGGCGGCCCTGACGCGCCCGTAGGGGCTGCCGGACCGTACAACTCGCTGGACCCGGCACGGATCAGCGGAGACAGTGGCGCCCATGACTTCGCTCGTACAGCACATCACCATCGACTGCGCCGACGCCTACGAACTGGCCCTCTTCTGGGCCGAGGTGCTCGGCTCGCCGGTCTCCGACGACGACGCGCCCTGCGATCCCGAGGCCCTCGTGGAGGCGCCGGGCGCCGCGCTGCTCTTCGTCACCGTGCCGGAACCCAAGAGCGGCAAGAACCGGATCCATCTGGACGTCCGCCCCGAGCGCCGTACCCGCGATGAGGAGGTCGAGCGGCTGCTCGCCCTGGGCGCGACGCTGGTCGCCGACCACCGCAAGCCGAACGGCCGGGGCTGGGCGACGCTGGCCGATCCGGAGGGCAACGAGTTCTGCGTGGAGTGCGGGGCCGCCGAACGCGCGGCGCTCACCGGCACACGGCTTCCGGTCACCGCCGACGACGTGACGCTGGCGGTACGGCTCGCCGTCGACGCCCTCGCGGCGTCCCCGGTGGACAACTGGCGTGTCCCCGCAGGGTCGTTGACGTGGGACTGCTGGGAGACCGTGGAGCACCTGAGCGACGACCTCTTCGCGTACGCCGTCCAGCTCGGCCCCCGCAAGCCGTCGCTGGAGACCGAGGTCCCCTACCGCTGGGCCCCGGAGCGCGAGGGCGGCCCCTGGAACTCGATCTTCGCGAACCCGGAGGCGGGGACCGCGGGCCTGCTCCAGACGCTGGAGGCGAGCGGCGCGCTGCTGACCGCGATGGTCCGGACGGCCTCTCCCGACCTCCGGTCCTACCACTCGTACGGTGTGTCCGACCCCGAGGGCTTCGCCGCGATGGGCATCGTCGAGACCCTGGTCCACGCCCATGACGTCGCCGCCGGGCTGTCGCTCTCCTGGACCCCGCCCCGGGACCTCTGCGACCGGGTGCTGGCCCGGCTGTTCCCCGAGGCCCCGGACGACGAGGACCGGTGGACCGTCCTGCTGTGGTCCACCGGCCGCGCGGATCTGCCGGGCCGCGACCGTGTCACCTCGTGGAAGTGGCACGGTGCGCCGCTGTAGTGGCTACCGGTGGGAGAACCATCCGGCCGCCGGCAGCAGCTTGCCGTCGTAGTCGAACACCGCCTGGTTCTCCCACGCGTTGCCCGACGCCGGGTCGGCCGGGTCCCAGCCGCTGCCGGTGACGGCGGTCCAGGCCGGTTCCCAGTAGACGGCGCCCAGGCCCCGGCCGTTCGGTACGGCCTCGACGACGTTCATGACGTCGCGGAGGTTCGCCGCCTGGCCGGCCGGGGTCGCCGGGTAGCCGGTGACCAGCTGGCTTGCGGTGGCCACGTTGTTCTCCAGGCCGTCGTCGTTCGCGAGCGTATGGGCGTACGCCGTCTCCGCGACCATGACCGGCTTGCCGTAGCGCGACGCGGCGTCGTCCAGGTTGGTCTGGAGTTCGGCCAGTGAGCCGTGCCAGTAGGCGTAGTACGAGAGGGCGATGACGTCGAAGGGCACCTTCTGCGCCACCGCGTTGTCGAACCACCAGCGGGTGCCCGCGTTGTCGCCGCCCTCGGCCAGGTGCAGAGCCACCTGGGTCGTGGAGGAGACCGCCTTCGCCGCGTTCGCCCCGGAGGTGAGAAGACCGGCGAGCTGCGACCAGTTGCTCGTCGCCCCCTCCGGCCAGAGCATTCCACCGTTGATCTCGTTGCCGATCTGCACCATGTCGGCGGTGGTGCCCTGGGCCTTGAGCGCGTTCAGCACGTCGTACGTGTGGTTGTAGACGTCCGTACGGAGCTGGCTGTAGCCGTGTCCGGCCCAGGCGGCGGGCTTGTTCTGCTTGCCCGGGTCGGCCCAGGCGTCGGAGTAGTGGAAGTCGACGAGCGTCTTCATCCCGAGGGCCTTGGCGCGCTTGGCCATGGCGAGGACATGGGCCTTGTCGTTGTAGCCGTCGGCCGGGTTCACCCAGACCTTGAGGCGTACGTAGTTCATCCCGGAGCTCTTGAGGATGCTCATGGCGTCCCCGGCCCGGCCGCTCGCGTCGCTGTACGTCGCGCCGTGCGCCTCGTTCTTCGGGAGGGTGGAGAGGTCACCGCCCCTGACGCTCAGCCCGGTGGACCCGGGGGTGAAGGTGATGTCGTCGAAGTTGGCCCACTCCCCCGCGTGGGCATCGGAGTTGAGGCTGATCGTGCAGGCTCCGCCGGTCACCTTGACGGACGTGACGAGCCGGACCCAGTCGCCGTTCGCGGTCGGCGGCAGGTCGGTGCGCTGCTCGGCGGAGCCGCAGTTGCGCAACGCGATGGAGGCGGAGTTCTGGCCGCCGCCGGAGCGCACCCAGGCGCTGAGGGTGTACGTGCCGTCGGTGAGGCCGCTGAGGTACTGGTAGGTCTCGACCTTGTACGCCGAGGCCGACCAGTGGCTGAGCCGGGTGCTGCCGCCGTGGCCGCCCGCCTCGGTGAAGGAGGCCGCGTTCTGGCCCCCGGCCGAGTGGGTCGACCAGCCGGTGGCACCCGATTCGAAGCCTGTGTTGACGGGGGCGGTGGCCGCGTGGGCGGCCTGGGCGGGGAGCGCGGCGAACACGAGGCCGGACAGTGCGGCCACCGCCCCGGCCGCTCTCGCGCGGGTGTGCGTCGTTCCGTACATCGTCGATGTCCCTTCGACAGTTGTGCGGGCTAACGGATGGGCGCCTCAGCCGTCGAGCCGTACGACACGGACCTCGCCCGCCGGTACGGCGAGCTTGTCCACGGCGGGCTCTCCGGTGAGGAGTTCGGTGCCGGGGGCGTCCAGCGCCACATCGGCGTCGGTACCGGAGTGGTTGATCACGAAGAGGTAACTGCCGGTGTCGCCCGTGCGGCGTACGACCTCGACGTCGTACGGGAGATGGGTGCGGGGCTCGATCCCGGCGTCGGCGGCGGCACGTTCCAGGACGGCGTCCAGGTCCGGGCCGGAGAGCCGGGTGGAGAGGTACCAGGCGGTGCCCTCGCCGAGCCGGTTGCGGGTGACGGCGGGGCGGCCCGCCGGGATGCCGTCGGCGTACGACCAGACCGTCTCGGCGCCGCGCGGGATCACCACGTCCGACCAGAGGTCGCCGGTCAGCTCCGGGCCTTCGGGGGCGCCCTCGGGGGTGATCAGGTGTACGGTGCCGCCCTCGCCGAGCGGGGAGAACTCCTCGACGGTCAGGCCGAGTACGTCCCGGAGCGCGCCCGGGTAGGGGCCGGGGTGCACCGCGTCGTCGGCGTCGACGATGCCGGAGAAGTACGAGACGACGAGGGTGCCGCCGTTCTCGACGTACCGGCGGAGGTTACGGCCGCTCTCCTCGGTGGTGAGGTAGAGGGCGGGGACGACGACCAGCGGGTAGCCGGAGAGGTCGGCGTCCGGGTGGGCGAAGTCAACCGTGAGGTGGCGGTCGTAGAGCGAGGCGTAGAAGGTGTCGGCGCGCTCGCGGGCGTCGTGGTCCTCGCTCGGGCGCCACTCCAGGCGCTGGGCCCACCAGGACTCCCAGTCCCAGAGCATCGCCACGTCGGCGACGGTCCGGGTGGAGCGGATGCCCTCCAGCAGGCCGAGTCCGGCGCCGAGCGCGCTCACCTCGCGCCAGATCCGTGAGTCGGTGCCGGCGTGCGGGACCATCGCGGAGTGGAACTTCTCGGCCCCGCGCCGGGACTGCCTCCACTGGAAGAACATGGCTCCCTCGGATCCGCGGGCGACGTGGGCCAGGCTGTTGCGGGCCATCTCGCCGGGACGCTTGGCGGGGTTGCGGGGCTGCCAGTTGACGCCGCTGGTGGAGTGTTCGAGCAGCAGCCAGGGCGCGCCGCCCGCGACCGAGCGGGTCAGGTCGGCGGCCATGGCGAGGTTGACGTGGGTGCGGCGGCCGTCGGTGATCAGGTAGTGGTCGTTGGTGACGAGGTCGACCTCGCGGCCCCAGGCCCAGTAGTCGATCGACTCGCACTGGCTGAGGGCGGTCATGAAGTTGGTGGTGACCGGGATGCCGGGGGCGAGCCGGTGCAGGACGTCGCGCTCGGCGGTGAAGTTCTCCCGCATGGTGGCGTCGGCGAAGCGGGCGTAGTCCAGCTGCTGGGCGGGGTTGCCGACGGTCGGGGTGGTGCGGGGCGGGTCGATGTCGTCGAGGGTGCGGTAGCGCTGGCCCCAGAAGGCGGTGCCCCAGGCCTCGTTGACCCCGTCGACGGAGCCGTGGCGGGCGGTGAGCCAGCGGCGGAAGTGCGCGCCGCAGGTGTCGCAGTAGCAGGCGCTGACGGGGACGCCGTACTCGTTGTGGACGTGCCACATCGCGAGGGCGGGGTGGTTGGCGTAGCGGCGGGCGAGCTGTTCGGTGATGTCCGCCGCCGCCGCTCGGTAGGCGGGCGAGCTGTGACAGATGGCGCCGCGCGATCCGAAGGCGAGGCGTGCGCCGTCCCGGGTGACCGGCAGGGCTTCGGGGTGGGCGCGGTAGAACCAGGCCGGCGGGGCGACGGTGGGGGTGCCGAGGTCGGCGCGGATGCCGTTGACGTGCAGCAGGTCCAGGAGGCGGTCGAGCCAGCCGAAGTCGTGGACGCCCGGCTCGGGTTCCAGCAGCGCCCAGGAGAAGATCCCGACGCTGACCATGGTCACACCGGCCTCCCGCATCAGGCGTACGTCCTCGTGCCAGACCTCTTCGGGCCACTGCTCGGGGTTGTAGTCACCGCCGAAGGCCAGCTTGCGCAGGCCGGCCGGGTAGGGCGCGAATTCTGAGTGCGGCATGGACAGCTCCTGGCTCTTTCGGACAACTTCTGGGAACGTGCACACACACTCTCGGCGGCGCAGGGCCAACATAACCGCACAGCAACAACCATTGACAAGTGTCGGTTTCGTTTCTCTACTGTGAACGCTCACAGCGCCGCACCGGCCGGTCCGCCGAGGTGTCTGTTCGTCTCGTCAGGGGAGAAACCATGAAATACCGCACCGTCGCGGTGTCCACCGCCGCAGCCCTCGCCGCCACCGCCCTGCTCACGGGGTGCGGCTCGGACACCGGCGGCGACGAGCCGGCCGCGTCCGGGCCCGCCTCGCTGACCTACTGGGCGTGGGCGCCCGGCCTGGACAAGGTCGCGGACATCTGGAACAAGGGCCCGGGCAAGGAGGCCGGGATCACCGTCACGGTGAAGAAGCAGGCCTCAGGCGACGACCTGGTCACCAAGATCATCACGGCGGCGAAGGCCCACAAGGCCCCCGACCTGGTCCAGGCCGAGTACCAGGCGCTCCCCACCCTGGTCTCCAACGACGTCCTCGCCGACATATCCGACGAGGCCGGCGACGCGAAGAGCCAGTTCGCCGACGGGATCTGGCAGCAGGCGACGCTCGGCTCGGACGTCCTGTACGCCCTGCCGCAGGACTCCGGCCCGCTGATGTTCTACTACCGCCAGGACCTGTTCGAGCAGTACGGCCTGACCGTGCCCACCACCTGGGACGAGTTCGCCGAGACCGCACGCGCGCTGAAGAAGAAGGCCCCGGACAAGGACCTCACCACCTTCTCCTCCAACGACTCGGGCCTCTTCGCAGGGCTCGCCCAGCAGGCGGGCGCGCAGTGGTGGACGACGGGCGGCGACAAGTGGAAGGTCGCCATCGACGACCCGGCCACGCAGAAGGTCGCGGACTTCTGGGGCGGTCTGGTGAAGGAGGGCGCCATCGACAACCAGCCGATGTACACCCCGGCCTGGAACAAGGCGCTCAACACCGGCAAGCAGATCGCCTGGGTCAGCGCGGTCTGGGCACCGGGCACCCTGACCACCGCCGCTCCCGAGACGAAGGGCAAGTGGGCGATGGCCCCGCTCCCCCAGTGGACGGCCGGTGAGAACGTCACGGGCAGCTGGGGCGGCTCGTCCACGGCGGTCACCACCGACTCCAAGAACAAGAAGGCCGCCGCGACCTTCGCGAAGTGGCTGAACACCGACCCGGCGGCCCTCGCCGCGCTGGTGAAGGAGAGCGGCATCTACCCCGCCGCGACGGCCGCCCAGACCGGTGGCGCGCTGGCGAAGGCGCCGGACTACTTCTCCAACCAGCCCGCCTTCTACACCGAGGCCGCCAAGATCGCCCAGGGCACCGCCCCGGCCGCCTGGGGCCCGAACGTCAACGTCGCGTACAGCGCCTTCAAGGACAACTTCGCCGCGGCCGCCAAGAACAAGTCGGACTTCGGCCCCGCGCTGACCGCCATGCAGGACGCCACCGTCGCGGACCTGAAGAAGCAGGGCTTCGGAGTCTCGGAGTGACACGCACGCCCCGCAGGAAGGCGTACGGGGTCAAGAGCGCCCCGTACGCCTTCCTGGTCCCCGCCACCGTCCTCTTCCTGCTCTTCTTCGCCCTGCCCATCGGCTACGCCGTGTACCTCAGCTTCCGCAGGACCGAGGTCAAGGGGCTCGGCCTCGGCAAGGGCGCCCGCGACGAGATCTGGGCGGGCCTGGCCAACTACACCGACGCGCTCTCCGACTCGGAGCTGCTGCACGGGGCGCTGCGCATCCTCGGCTACGGCGCGATCGTCGTCCCGGTGATGCTCGGCCTCGCCCTGCTCTTCGCCCTGCTGCTGGACACCGACGGGCTCCGTGCGCGCGGCTTCACCCGGCTGGCGATCTTCCTGCCGTACGCGATCCCGGGCGTCATCGCCGCACTGATGTGGGGCTTCCTGTATCTGCCCGACGTCAGCCCCTTCCTGTACGTGCTCGACACCTTGGGGCTTCCGCAGCCCGATCTGCTGGACGGCGGGCCGCTGTACCTCTCGCTGGCGAACATCGCGGTGTGGGGCGGCACCGGCTTCAACATGATCGTGATCTACACCTCGCTGCGGGCGATCCCGGCCGAGATCTTCGAGGCGGCGCGGCTCGACGGCTGCTCGCAGCTCCAGATCGCGCTGCGGATCAAGATCCCGATGGTGGCGCCCTCGCTGATCCTGACGTTCTTCTTCTCGATCATCGCGACGCTCCAGGTGTTCAGCGAGCCCACCACGCTGAAGCCGCTCACCAACTCGCTGTCCACCACCTGGAGTCCGCTGATGAAGGTCTACCAGGACGCCTTCGTCAACAACGACATCCACGCGGCGGCGGCCCAGGCGGTCATCATCGCCATCGCCACCCTCGCCCTGTCCTTCGGCTTCCTCAGGGCGGCCAACTCCCGTACGAAGCAGGGAGACTCCCGATGAGCACCCAGTCACTCGCCGCCCCCGGCCGCCGGCGCCCCGCGCTCGTGCCCACGGCCGCGCTGCTCCTCGGCGCGGTGTACTGCCTGCTGCCCGTCGTCTGGGTGCTGGTCGCCTCGACGAAGTCCGGCAGCGAGCTGTTCTCCACCTTCACCTTCCTGCCCGGCTCCGGGTTCGCCGACAACGTCAGCGAACTCACGGAGTACCGCGACGGGGTGTACTGGAAGTGGATGGCCAACTCGGCCTTCTACGCCGGGGTGGGCGCGCTGCTCTCCACGGCGGTGTCCGCGGTCTCGGGGTACGCGCTGGCCGTGTACCGCTTCCGCGGCAAGGAGACGGTCTTCAACATCCTGCTCGCCGGGGTGCTGATGCCTCCGGTGATCCTGGCCGTGCCGCAGTACCTGCTGCTGGCCGAGGCCGACATGACCGACTCCTACCTCTCGGTGCTGCTGCCGCTGATCCTCTCCCCGTACGGCGTCTACCTCGCCCGGATCTACGCGGCGGCAGCCGTGCCGGTGGATGTGATCGAGGCGGGGCGGATGGACGGCGGCGGCGAGTGGCGGATCTTCCGGACCATTGCGCTGCCGATGATGCTGCCGGGGCTGGTGACGGTGTTCCTGTTCCAGTTCGTGGCGGTCTGGAACAACTTCCTGCTGCCCTACATCATGCTCGGCGACGACGAGAAGTTCCCGGTGACCCTGGGGCTCTACACGCTGCTCCAGCAGGGCTCGAACACTCCGGCGCTCTACACGCTGGTCATCACCGGAGCGCTGCTGGCGATCATCCCGCTGATCGCCCTGTTCCTGGTGATCCAGCGGTTCTGGAGCCTCGACCTGCTCTCCGGCGCCGTAAAGTCCTGACAGCTCCTCAACAGGGCACCTCTTCATGAAAGATCAGCACCATGAGCCGCACAGAACAGAACGGTACGGGACGCCGCCGGCCGCCGACGATCCACGACGTCGCCCGGGAGGCCGGGGTCTCCCGGGGCACCGTCTCCCGGGTGCTCAACGGCGGTCACAACGTCAGCCCGGCCGCGCTGGACGCGGTTCAGTCCGCCATCCGGCGGACCGGCTACACCGTGAACCGGCATGCCAGGTCCCTGATCACCGGGCGTTCCGACTCGGTGGCGTTCCTGCTGACCGAGCCCCAGGAGCGCTTCTTCGAGGACCCGAACTTCAATGTGCTGCTGCGGGGCTGCACCACCGCGCTCGCCGCGCACGACATCCCGCTGCTGCTGATGATCGCGGGCACGGAGGCCGAGCGCCGTCGCAACATGCGGTACATCGCCGGGCACGTGGACGGGGTGCTGCTGGTCTCCAGCCACTCCGGTGACCCGGTCGCCGCCCAGCTGCACGAGGCCGGGGTGCCGCTGGTGGCCTGCGGGAAACCGCTCGGGCAGGGATCGCGGGTCAGCTATGTGGCGGCGGACGACCGGCACGGCGCCCGGGACATGGTGCGTTACCTGTACGGGGCGGGGCGCCGCCGGATCGCCACGGTCACCGGTCCGCTGGACACCCCGGGCGGGGTGGACCGGCTGGCCGGCTACCGGGAGACGCTCGCCGAGTGCGGGCTGCCGGTGGAGGAGTCCCTGATCGTGCCGGGCGACTACAGCCGGGCGGGCGGTGAGGCGGCGGCCGCGCTGCTGCTGGAGCGGGCGCCCGATGTGGACGCGGTGTTCGTCGCGTCGGACCTGATGGCGCAGGGCGTGCTGAGCACGCTGGAGCGGGCGGGCCGGCGGGTGCCGCAGGACATCGCGGTCGGCGGCTTCGACGACTCGCCCGCGGCGCTCGCGGCGCGCCCGGAGCTGACGACGGTCCGCCAGCCGTGGGACCGGATCAGCGCCGAGATGGTGCGGGTGCTGCTGGCGCAGATCGGCGGGGAGGACCCGGCCGCGGTCATCCTCCCCACCGAACTGGTGCGCAGGGATTCGGCGTAGGAACTCCGCGGAGGGGGCGCCTCAGCCGACCCGCCGGGCCAGCACCTGCCCCGGCCAGGTCCCGGACAGGAAGCTGTCCGTGGGGACGAAACCGTTGCGCTCGTAGTACGCGACGAGCTCGCCTCCGCCGCCGGCCCAGCAGTCGACCCGCAGCAGGTCGACCCCGGCCCGCCGGGTCTCCTCCACGGCGTGGGCCAGCAGGGCCGACCCGATGCCCAGTCCCGCGTGCCGTCGGTCGGAGACCAGCAGACGCACGTACCGCTCCGGTTCCCCGGCGGCCGCGATCGGCATCTTCGGGTTGGGGCCGGAGTCGAGCACCAGCGCCCCGGCGGGCACGCCGTCCAGTTCCGCGACGTACGGCGAGTTCACCGTGGTGTACTGCTCGACCCGGTCCGAACCGCCGTTGGTCTGCGAATACGGGCGGGTCCCCCACTGTTCGGTGTTGCCGCGGGCGTTCATCCAGACCACCGCGGAGTCGAGCATGTCCAGGATGGCCGGTGCGTCGGCCGGGCTGCCCGGCCTGATCCGTATGCCGTTCTTCGTGTCGTGGCTCACGCCGGAAGTCTGCCACGGGGGCCCGCACGGATTCAGGCGTCCGGCTCCGCGGTCCGTGTCAGACGGCGTCCAGGGCCGGGTAGTCGGTGTAGCCCTCGGCGCCGCCGCCGAAGAAGGTCTTCGGGTCCGGGGTGTTGAAGGGCCCGCCGGCCTTCAGCCGGGCCGGCAGGTCCGGGTTGGCGAGGAACAGGGCGCCGTAGGAGATGATGTCGGCGATCCCGTCGTCGATGACCGTGTGGTGCTCGGGGCCGGTCGGCCCTTCGGAGAACACGTTGATGACGAGGGTCCCGGTGAACTGCTTGCGCAGCGCGAGCGTCAACTCACGGCCGTCGGCCTGCTCCAGCACGTGCAGGTAGGCCAGGCCCAGCGGCTCCAGCTCCGCGACGAGCGCGGTGTAGACCGCGTCCGGCTCGGGCTCCTCGATGCCGTTGTAGGGGTTGCCGGGCGAGATGCGGATCGCGGTCCGGTCGGCACCGATCTCGGCGACGACCGCCTTGGCCACCTCGACGGCGAAGCGTATGCGGGCCGCGTCGGAGCCGCCCCACGCGTCGGTGCGCAGGTTGGTGTTGGGGGCCAGGAACTGCTGGATCAGGTAGCCGTTGGCGCCGTGCAGCTCGACGCCGTCGAAGCCGGCGTCGATCGCGTTGCGGGAGGCCGTGACGAAGTCGCCGATGGTCGCGCGGATCTCCTCGTCGGTGAGCTCGTGCGGCTCCACGAAGTCCTTCGGCCCCACGTGGGTGTAGACCTGGCCGGGCGCCGTGACCGGCGAGGGCGCCACCGGGACCAGTCCGTCCGGCAGCAGGACGGGGTGACCGATGCGGCCCGCGTGCATGATCTGGGCGAAGATCCGGCCGCCCGCCGCGTGGACGGAGTCGGTGACCTCGCGCCAGGAGGCGACCTGCTCGGCGCTGTGCAGGCCGGGGGTGGAGGGGTATCCCTGGCCCACCACGGAGGGCTGGATGCCCTCGGTGATGAGGAGTCCGGCCGAGGCGCGCTGGGTGTAGTAGTCGACGGTGAGGCCGGTGGCCGTGCCCCCTTCGCCTGCCCGGCTGCGGGTCATCGGCGCGAGGGCGATGCGGTTGGAGAGCTGCGTACCGGAGAGATCGACGGGATCGAACACGGTGGTCATGAAAGCCTCCGAGGCATTTACATGGTCGGCCAAGTAATGAGTGCCCGGTCACTGTAACCTATTAATTGGCCGACCAAGCTAAAGTTCATGAGGACGTCATGAACCCCGGTACCGGACCGGGACGCGGCACCGCACCGAGGAGTCCCGATGAAGGCCGACAGCGCCACCTCCGCCGAACCCGCCTGCCCCGGCGGGCTGCCCAGCGCGGCCCTCGACGGCCCGGTCAGCCATGCCGTCTCCCGGGTGGCCAGGCTGCACCGGATCACGGCGGGCCGGCTCCTCAAGGGGCTCGGGCTCTACCCGGGGCAGGAGTTCCTGATGATGCACCTGTGGGACACCGGGGCGGTCCGGCAGGCCGAGCTGATCAAGGCCGTGGACCTCGACCCGTCCACCGTCACCAAGATGCTCCAGCGCCTCGAACAGGCCGGGCACGTGCTCCGCCGCCCCGACCCGGACGACCGTCGGGCCGTCCTGGTCGAGGCGACGGAGGAGAGCTGCGCCCTGCACGCCGAGGTGCGCGGCGCCTGGTCGGGCCTGGAGGAGCACACCCTGGCAGGGCTGGACCCGGCCGAGCGCGCGGAGCTGGTCCGGCTGCTCGCCAAGGTGGAGGAGAACCTCTGCCAGGAGACCGGGGAGTGCCCCGCGCAGTAGCTCAGCCGGCCAGCACCTCCAGGGCGCGGTCCACGTCGGCGTCGGTGTTGTAGAGGTGGAAGGCCGCCCGCAGGTTCCCCGCCCGGGCCGAGACCATCACTCCGGCGGCCGCCAGGTCGGGCTCCCGGCCGCCCAGACCGGGTACGGCGACGATCGCGGAGGTGCCGGGCACCGGGTCCTGCCCGATCGAGGCCAGCCCCTCCCGGAAGCGGGCGGCGAGCCCGGTGGCGTGGGTGTGCACGGCGTCCACCCCGACCCCGTTCAGCACGTCCAGGGACTGCTCGGCCCCGTGGTAGGCCAGGAACGCGACCGGTTCGTCGAAGCGCCGGGCGTCGACGGCGAGCTTCTCCACCGGCCCGTAGGTGCTGTTCCAGCGGTCCTCGGCGGCGACCCAGCTCGCGTAGAGGGACGGCAGGGTCTCCTGGGCCTCTTCGGTCACGGTCAGGAACGACGAGCCCCGGGGACACATCAGGAACTTGTACCCGCCGGTGACGGTGTAGTCGTACGCTCCGGCGTCCAGCGGCAGCCATCCGGCCGACTGGCTGGCGTCGAGCATCGTGCGCGCCCCGTGCGCGGCCGCCGCCGCCCGGACCGCGCCCAGGTCGGCGACCCGGCCGTCGGAGGACTGGACGGCCGAGAAGGCGACGAGCGCGGTGCCGGGGCGCACGGCGTCGGCCAGACCGTCCAGCGGGACGAAGCGCAGCTTCAGATCACCGCGTACGGCGAAGGGGCTGACGACGGAGCTGAACTCCCCCGTCGGCGCGACGACTTCGGCGCCCGGGGGGAGGGAGGCGGCGACGAGCCCGACATGGGCGGCGACGGAACCGCCCACGGCCACCCTGGAGGGCGCGACTCCGGCGATCCGCGCGAAGCCGGCGCGCGCGGCGTCCACCGCCTCGAAGCTGCCCACACCGCCCCGGACTCCCACCGCGCTGTCGGCGGCCAGCGTCCTGACGGCTTCGACGGCGCGACGGGGCAGCAGCCCGCAGGTGGAGGTGTTGAGATAGGTCGTCTCGGATGCGAATTCGGTGGCCCTGGCCCGGTCGATCGCAGAAGTCTCCATGCGGGACAGCCTGACGGCCGCTCAACCCCACGTCAACGACGTAAATTTGAGCGGCACGGCAAAGAAATCCTTATACGCGCTGGTCGGACGGGCCACCCTGGGGCACTTCGCAGGCCCCGTCCGCGTCGCAGGCCGCGGCGTCCCCGCCGACCTGAGTGAGGCCGGGGACCTCGCGGTCCTTCCAGGCCTGCTCCAGCGCCTGGGCGAAGACCTCGGCGGGCTGCCCGCCGGAGATGCCGTAGCGCCGGTCGAGCACGAAGAACGGCACGGCGTTGGCGCCCAGCTCGGCCGCCTCGCGCTCATCCGCCCGTACGTCGTCGGCGTACGCCTCGGGGTCGGCCAGCACCGCACGCGCCTCGTCGGCGTCGAGCCCCGCCTCGACGGCCAGGTCGGCCAGCACGGTGGCGTCGAAGACCGAGCGCTCCTCCGCGAAATTGGCCCGGTAGACCAGGGTCAGCAGCTCGTCCTGGCGCCCGCGGGCCTTGGCGAGGTGGAGCAGCCGGTGGATGTCGAAGGTGTTGCCGTGGTCACGGCCCTCCGTGCGGTAGCCGAGCCCCTCGGCCTGCGCGTTCGCAGCGACGTTGCCCTCCATGGCCCGGGCCTCCTCGGGGCTGCGCCCGTACTTCTGGGCCAGCATGTCGATCACCAGCTCGGTGTCGCCCTTGGCCCGTCCCGGGTCGAGCTCGAAGGAACGGTGGACCACCTCGACCTCGTCACGGTGGGCGAAGCCGGCCAGCCCCTTCTCGAAGCGGGCCTTCCCGACGTAGCACCACGGGCAGGCGATGTCGCTCCATATCTCGACGCGCATGACTCTTCTGTTCTCCACCTCTGCTGTGACCGGTTGCGGAGGGACCCTCCGCCGCCCGTTCAACGCGCGGACGGGCCGGCTGATTCCCGGTGACAAGGGCGGGCCCGTCCGGCCCGGCCCGAGACGCGCGCCCCGGAGAGTCAGACCACCACCATCTCCTCGGTGACCATGACCGCCACCGAATCCATGTCGATGAACCTGCTCTCGTCCGGATTCACCAACTCCTTGTAATTGCTGGACGCGAAGAATGCGTCGTGATCCCCCCAGCTTTCGAACCAGATTTCGGTGAGGCCGTCGTAGGCGGGGCCGGGATACCCGTCGGCGGGCACCGGGTGGGAGACGGTGTACTTCTTCACGTACTGCCGCGCCTCCGGAATGGAGGTGAACAACGGGACATGACGGTTCCGGTGGTGCTCGACGAATTCCTCGGAGCTCATTCCGTCCGTACGGTTGATCATGAAGGCGAGCTTGATCACGGGATTCCCTCTCTCGTACTCGACGCATACGCGACGCCGACGGCCGGACGTCCGACGGCAGGTCGGCGGCCGTGCGGGTAACCTAAACGCTCACATCGATGTCAAGGGCAAGTCGCTGTGACCTGATGCGGACGAGAGGGGTTCAGATGCGGATCGGCGAACTGTCCGCCAGGACAGGAGCAAGCCGTCGGTCGCTGCGCTATTACGAGCAGCAGGGCTTGCTGGTCAGCGCAAGGTCCCCCAGCGGCCAGCGGTACTACGACGAGGGCCACGTCCAGCGGGTGGCCCTGGTCCAGGTGTTCCTGGCCGCCGGGATGTCCAGCAGGGCCATCGCCCGGATGGTTCCCTGCATGACCGAGCCCAGTCCGGATACCGCACGGACCGCCATGACCGCGATGAATCAGGAGCGGACACGCCTTTCCTCCGCGATCGACAGCTTGACCACCGCCAGAGACGCGCTCGATCAACTGATCCACGTGAACCGGGACTTCATGGCGGCCGGAGCGGATGCCTGAGGCCGATTCCGGCATAGCTCCTGGTCCAGCACCGGGGTCACCCTCCCGGGACGTTCTCGGCCCACACCCCGGGTGAAGCATGGTTCCAGGACTACGCGCGACTGGAGGCGGATGCGGTGGAGCTCTGCTCCTACAGCAACCACACCGTCCCCGGCCTGTTCCAGACGGAGGCACATGCGCGCGCCCTCTACGCCATGCGCAAGCCGTTGCTCGACGACGAGACGATCGAGCATCGGGTGGCAGCCAGACTGGCCAGGCAGACGCTGCTGACGAGCCGACCGGCAGAACATCAGCCGGTTGATCACCGACTTGGCGGAAGTCCGCATTCTGGCCGCGCGATACGGATGCGTCCGGGCTCAGGCGCTCTCGCCACGTGAGTCCTTGATCCTGATCGAAAGGTACCCGACCGTCTCCCCCGCCCGCTGGGCACTGTTCGTGCGGTACGCCGCCGACGTCTGAGAGGAGATCGGCCCTGCCTGCACCGCGGCACGGGGGGCTTCGTCGGCAGGGGTTCCGGGCCGGCGGGTGCGGGTCAGGCCTACGCCGATGAGTACGACGGCCATGCCCATGACGACGCGGGCGCTCAGCTCCTCGCCGAGGACCAGGGCGCCCAGGGCCACCGAGACGACCGGCAGCAGATACCCGACGGTGGCCGCAGCCGTGGGGCCCTCGTCCGCGATGAGCCGCGAGTTGAGGTGGAACGTGAGACCCGTGCCGAAGATGCCCAGGGCGACGACGGCGAGCAGCGCGCCGAGGGTGGGGCTCCCCACGCCGGGGCCTGCGGGAAGGGCGAGTGTGGTCAGGCCGGTCGCGGCCATCAGCTGGGACGCGGACAGGGCGAGGGGGGCGCCGTCCCGGCCGAGGAGATGGCGGGCCATGTAGGCGAAGGCCACGGCGTAGCTCACGGCCGCGGCGAGGAGGAGCAGCGCGCCCCAGCTGGTCAGGCCGCTCTCCTGCCAGGGGGCGAAGACGAGCAGCACACCGGCGAAGCCGAGGAGGAGGCCGGTCAGGCGCAGGGGGTGCCGGCCGCGCTCACTGCCGAGGGCGAGGCCGATCCCCATGGACCAGAGGGGAGTTGTGGCGTTGAGGACGCCCGCCACCCCGGAGTCGACGGTCTGCTCGCCGACGCTGAAGAGGAAGAACGGCAGGACGTTGCAGAAGAAGGCGGCCACGACGAGGTGGGCCCAGGTGCGGCGGGAGCGCGGAAGGCGCTGGCGGGCCGAGCGGGCGAGCACCAGCAGGACGGCCGCGCCGAGCGCGCACCGGATGACCGTGATGTGCAGGGGGGAGAGACCGCCGTTCAGGGCGATCTTGATCCAGAGGAAGCTCGAGCCCCACAACAGGGCGAGAAGAGCCATGCGCATGAGAGTTCCTCGCTGACCGCTGAGCACAGTTCGCCTCCTGACAGATGTCCGGCTTTGAACACTGCCCGGGTTGCTCACGTAAGACAAGCGAAAAAGTTTGCATGGAGCGTTAAGCTGTACTACATGCTTGATGTGCGAAGGATGCAGCTGCTGCGCGCGGTGGTCACCAGTGGGTCGGTCACCGCGGCGGCACGCAATCTCGGGTACACGCCGTCCGCGGTCAGCCAGCAGATGGCGGCGCTGGAGAAGGAGGCCGGGATCACGCTCCTGGAGCGGTCCGGGCGGGGCGTACGGCCGACGGACGCGGGGCTGCTGCTCAACGAGTACGCGACCCTCATCGGCGACCATGTCGCCGAGGCGGAGACCGCGCTGGCCGACCTGAGGGCCGGACGGACGGGGCGGGTCGCCGTCCGCTACTTCGCGAGCGCGGGTGCCGCGCTGGTCGCCCCGGCGCTGGCACGGCTCCGCCGGGAACACCCGGGCGTGCAGACCGAGCTGAAGCTGAGCGACCCCGAGGACCCGCTGCCGGAGGTGAGGGACGGCCGTGCCGATCTGGCCCTCGTGGTCCGGCCGCACGACCGGCCGCCCGTAGACGGCATCCGCTTCGTGCCGCTGCTCGACGACCGGTTCCTCGCCGTACTGCCGGATGGCCACCGGCTCGCCGCGCAGGACGACATCGAGCTGAGCGCCCTCGCCGATGAGCCGTGGATCAGGAGCGACCGGCCGGGCCCCTGTCTGGATCCCGTCCTCGACGCCTGCGCCTCCGCCGGGTTCAGCCCGGGGTTCGTGGTGGAGAGCGAGGACCACGCCACGGCGCGGGCGTTCGTGGCCGCGGGGCTCGGCATCACCCTGATCCCGGAGCTGGGGATCGGCGGCCCCCACCCCGGCCTGGCCGTCCGCAGGGTCCGCGGCCCGGAGCCGGTGAGGTCGATCCACGCGGCGGTGCGGGAGTCGTCCCCGGCCGAGCAGCCCGCGCTGCGCGGGCTGCTCGACGCACTGCGGACCACGGCGGCCTCGGTGCCCTTCCCGTACTAGATCTTGCCGGCGCCCGCTCCCGCGGTCACCGAGGCGGAGACGGCGGACGCCGGTTCGGCGGTGTAGCTGTAGGGCGGGGTGGTGAAAGAGCCGCCCTGCGAGATCTCGACGGCCGCGCCGCCCAGGTCGTTGCCCCGCTGCACGGCGTAGCCGTCCTCGTCGCTGCTGCGGTTGGTCGTGACGGCGACCTTGGTGTCACGGAAGACGTTGTTCTCGACCAGCATCTGCGCCCCCATCCGGGAGTGCGCACCGGTGTCCGCGCCCTCGATGAGGTTGTTGTAGACGTGCCCGGTGCCGAAGCGGAGGCTGGGGATGCGCGAGAAGACGTTCTGGAAGTGGTTGTGGTGGTACGTCACCTTCAGGTGCCCGGAGTCCTCGCTCTCGTTGCTGTCGCTGTGCCCGACCAGGCTCCCCTTGTAGTGGTTCTTGAAGGTGTTCCAGGAGACCGTGACGTTGTCCGAGGCGTGCGTGATGTCCAGCAGGCCGTCGTAGTAGTCCTTGTCGTGGTCGCGGTCCGCGGAGAAGGAGTTGTGGTCGATCCAGACCTTGGTGGAGCCCTGCACGGTGATGCCGTCGGAGGGGGCGAGCGGCTTGCTGATGTTGAGGTTGCGGATGACGATGTTCGTCTCGCTCTTGAGCCGCAAACCACCGCCGGTGAAGCCGGAGGAGGAACCGACGCCGAGCACGGTGGTGTTGGAGCCGACGTCGACCTGACCGCTGAGCGAGATCAGTCCGCTCACCTTGACGGTCTTGGCGGTGTCGCCCGCCACGGCCGACTTGAACGCGTCGAGGCTGCTGACGGTCACGGCGGAGGCGTTGCCGCCGCCGGTGGTGCCCGCGCCGAAGCCGATGGGGCTCGACTCGGCGGCGCCCGCGGCGTTGGGGAGCGCGGCGACGGTGAGGGATGCGACGGCCGCGACGGCGGCCAGCGCCGCGATACGGCTGCGACGGCTGCGGAGATGGGTGCGCATGGGGGGATCCCTTTCTCGGTACGACGGAGTGCGGGGTGCACTCATGGGTCGCCCCCGGGGAACGCAAGGTTGCCGGGCCGGGAAAAGAAATTCACGTATGTGGGGCAGCGCTTCGGTATGTGACCGCTCAGGGGTGCCCGGCCGGGAGCAGCAGCCGGAAGGTGCATCCTTCGCCGGGGCCGGTGTCGACCTCCAGCCGGCCGCCATGGGCCTCGGCGATCGTCGAGGCGATGGCGAGGCCGAGGCCGGAGCCGCTGTCCCGGGGGGCGCCGGAGGCCGACGGCGCCCGGTAGAAGCGGTCGAAGACCTGCCGTGCTTCCTCGGGCGTCAGTCCGGGGCCGTCGTCGACGACCTCGATGGCGTGGGCCGGGGCGCCGGAGGGCAGGGGCGGGTTGGTGCTCGTACGGCCGGGGCGGTCGGCGCCTCCGGTACGGGGGCCGGCGCGCAGGCTCCCGACGCGCACCTGGAGCCGGGTGCCGGGCGGGGTGTGGGTGCAGGCGTTGTCCAGGAGGTTGGCCAGCACCTGGGCGAGCTGATGCGGGTCCCCGGAGCCCTCCACCACATCGAGCTCTCCAGGGCCGCCGCCGTCCCCGGCCCCCAGGGGCGCGAGGGTGACGCGCCGCGCCGGGTGGCGTACGGCCGAGGCGGCGATGCCGTCGGCGGCCAGCGAGAGCAGGTCGACGGGCCCGTGCTCGGTGGTGGGGGCGTCGCCGAGCTTGGCCAGCAGGAAGAGGCTGTCGACCAGGCGGCTCATCCGGTCGGCGTTCTGCGCGATGAGCTCATGGGCCTCACGCCGGCGGGCCGGGGACATGTCCGGGTCGTCCAGCAGGAGTTCGGCGAAGCCCTGGAGGGAGGTCAGCGGGGTGCGCAGTTCGTGTCCGGCGTCCGCCATGAAGCGGCGCAGCCGGCGCTCGGTCCTGTCCTTGCGATGCAGGGCCGCGCGGAGCTGGTCGAGCATGGTGTTGAAGGCGATGCCGAGACGGCCGACCTCGGTGTCGGGGCTGGTGTCGCTGACGTTCTGTTCGAGTTCGCCGCTGGTGATGCTCCTGGCGGTGTGCTCGACACGGGTCAGCGGCCGCAGGCCGAGGCGCACGGCGGCACTGCCCAGCAGCATCACCCCGGTCGCGGCGGCCGCACCGATGGCCAGGCTGAACCAGAGCAGCCGGGACGTCGCGTCCTGCACGGTGTCCAGGGGCAGGGCTACGACGGCGCGCATGCCCTCGGGCCCGGAGTCGGCGACCACCCGCCAGCTGCCGTCGCCGTCCCGGGCGGGCACCGTGGCGGGGCGCCCGTCCACGGGGTCGCCGACGGTGATGGTCCCGGCCAGGCGGGGTTCGCCGCGTCCGCTGCCGAGCGAGTCGGGCAGCAGACGGCCCTCGGCGTCGTAGAAGTAGACGCGGAAGTCGGAGGGCAGGGTCTCGTGCGGGGGCGGCCGACGGCTGGGTACGGTGCCGTCGGCGATGTCCCGGTAGACGGGCGAGGGCGGACGGAAGTCGGTGAGCCGGTCGTCGACCTGCCCGATGAGCCAGGAGCGCATGAGGGTCAGCCCGGTGGCCTGGCTCACCAGGACCGCCGCGGTGGCGAGGACCGTGGCGATCAGCACCAGCCGGGTGCGCAGGGAGCGGGGGCGCAGGCGCCTCGGGACGCCTCTCACCGCGCGGGGTCCCGTGGCAGGCGCAGACAGTAGCCGACGCCGCGCACGGTGTGGATGAGCAGCGGTTCGGTGCGGTCGATCTTGCGGCGCAGGTTCTTGATGTAGGTGTCGACGATGCGGGTGTCACCGGCGAAGTCGTAGTGCCAGACCTTCTGCAGGATCTGCTGCTTCTCCAGCACCTTCTCGGGCTGTGCCATGAGGCAGGCCAGCAGCCGGAACTCCGTCGGGGACAGCGGCACCCGCTGACCGCCGCGGTGCACCTCGTGGGCCTCCTCGTCGAGGGTGAGGTCGGCGTAGCGCAGGGGCGGGCGTTCGGCGGGCGGGGGTGGTGCGTGGGCTCCGGCGCTGCGGCGGAGGATGGCGCGGATCCGGAGCAGGATCTCCTGGACGTGGAAGGGCTTGGTGACGTAGTCGTCGCCGCCCGAGCTGAGGCCGATGATGCGGTCCTCGACCTCGGTGCGGGCGGTGAGGAAGAGGACCGGGGTGTAGATGCCCCGGGCGCGCAGCTCGCGCGTCACCGTAAAGCCGTCGGTGTCGGGGAGCATCACGTCCAGCACGATCAGGTCCGGGCCGCTGCGCTCCGTGCCGGACAGGGCCTCCTGCCCGGTCCCCGCCGACACGACGGCGTAACCGGCGGCGTGCAGGGCGGAGGTGAGCAGGGTGCGGATGCTCGGGTCGTCCTCGACGACCAGAACGGTGTGCCGGGCTGATGAGGCCATCACGGCTGGAGTTCACCTCGGGTGCTGCGGGCGGTTCGTGCGCCGGCCGGGCCGGGTGCGCGGGGGCGAGGTCCACGGTACGGGCCACACGGGGCGACCGGCGGATACGTGGGTGTGCCGGCGCCCCGGACCGGATCGGGGGAAATCCGTGTCCGGGGCGCCGACGGTCAGCCGGTGACCTCCTTGTTCTTCGCCAGTGCCTCGGTGCGCGAGGTGACGGTCGTGCGCAGTGTGGCCACGGCCTTCTTCAGATCGGCCGCGTCGACACCGGCCTTCCCGGCCTGGTCGGAGATGCTGTCCAGCGCCTTGGCCGCCGTACCCGAGCCGAAGTACGTCTCGTACAGCTCGCTGTACGCCTTCTTGTAGACGCTGTCGAACGCGTCGAGCTCCAGGAATCGCTCCTTGAGGGCGTGACCCCCCATGGAACCGCCCGCGCCACCGGCGCCGCCGCCTTCTGCGCCGCCGGGCATACCGCCGCCTTCCGGCAGCTCCATGCCTTCCGGCAGCTCCATGCCGTCGGGCGGCTCCATGCCTTCCGGCAGTTCGGGCATGCCCTGCGCCGGTCCGCCCTCCTGGCCGCCCGCTCCCTGGCCGCCGGCGCCTTGCCCGTCGGCGCCCTGGCCGGTCGTGTCGCCGCCCGCGCCTCCGGGGCGGCCGCCGCCCATGCTCATCTCGTCGTCGGGCCCCGCCTCGGCGTCCCCGCTGAAGGTGAGGTTGTAGTCCCATCCGAGGACGGAGAACTTCTTGGTGTCCAGGTCGTACCAGAGCAGGTAATTCTTACCGGGCCCCGCCATGTCGTCGAAGTTCATCAGCAGGTTCTGCGTGGCGACGTACTTGGCGAACGACTCCACGTCGACGTGCTTGTCGAGGTCCGCGGCGAACTCCTCGTCCGACGCCTCGTCCACCCACTTGATGAACTTCATGACGGGTTCGAGGTCCTGGCTCCCGACCTTGTTGAGCTGCCGGAACGACGTCTCGTAGTCGGAGGGGTCATCACCCTTGTAGGCGAAACTGCCGCCCGCCCGCGCCTTGTACAGCACCCCGTTGCCGTCGACGGCCTCGGCGTACTCGGTGTCGGGGTTCTCCACCATGAGCCTGGTGACCTCAGGACCGTTGTTGACGGACACCGTGGTGAAGCCGTACCGCTCGGCCGTCTCCCCGCTCTCGTCCGTCAGTGACAGCGCCAGGGCCTCGTTCAGCGGCACCTGCTCGTCGGCTCCCGGGCGCAGCGAGATCTCCCGCTCGCCCTGGTAGGCGCGCCCCTCGACGTACTCGTCGATCTCGATGAGCAGGGGAAGTTCCTCCGGCTTGTCGGCGGAGAGGTCGTACTGGGTCATCCCGCCACCCATACCGCCCCTGCCGGCACCCGCATCGGCACCACCCGCATCGGCACCGCCCGCCGCGGCACCGCCGGTGGTGTTCCCGCCGGTGGCGCCCGTGCCCCCGGCCGCGTTCCCGCCGGTGGCCCCGGCGCCAGGACCGCCGCCGTTCGTGGCCTGGCCGCGGTCCTGGCCCCCGCCGCCCTGTTGCTGCTGCGGGGCGCCCTGCCCGGCTCCGGCGGGCATCCGGCCGCCACCGGCACCGCCCTTGTTGCCGCGCAGGGACATCAGGGTGGAGTTCCCCTTCAGGCGGATCCCCACGTCCTGGAGGAAGACCCCGTCGATGGTGAGGTCCGCCTTGATGGAGTCCTTGGTCCCGTCGTCCTCGAACTCCTTGATCATCTTCTCGAAGTCGGTCTGCTTGTACTGCAGCTGGATCGAGTGCTCGACCGTGGTGTCGTAGAGGCCGACCGCGCCCTGGACGTCCTCGGTGATCGTGTCGGCCTCGACGCGGGACGAGGAGGTGACGTACGGCGAGATACGGGCGTCCCCGAAGGCGTACACCATGACGGCCAGGCCCACGCACAGCGCCCCGGCCGGCTTCCAGTGGTGCCGCAGCCGCACCGGGATGCGGTCCTTCAGCCGCCGCCGGCGGACCGGCGTCGTACCGCCGCTCATCACAGGTCGGTCGTGTCGTAACCGGTCAGCACCGTCACCCGCTGCCCGGAGGTGCGCTCCTGCAGGGCCGTGACGAGGTCCCCGGGTTCGGTGCCCTTCTTCATCCGCACGGTGTAGAACACCTCGTTGAGGGCTCCGCCGCGGATGGTCTCCGTGCTGACCAGCTCGAACTCGCTGGTGTACTTGATCAGGACGTCACGGATGGCGGGCGTGTAGTCCTCGCCCGCGGGGACCTGGACCTTGACGACCTGGCGCTGGACATTCAGGGCGAACCAGTTGAACTTGAACATCACGAGGATCACGACGCAGATCACGACGGCGCCGACGGCGGCCAGCGTGTAGAAGCGCGCGCCGCAGGCCATGCCGATGGCCATCGCCAGGAAGATGAAGCCGACGTCCCTCGTCTCCTTCACCGCGTTCCTGAACCGGACGACGGACAACGCGCCCACCAGGGAGAACGCCCGCGCCAGGTTCGAGCCGACCACCAGCATGATCAGGGCGACGATCATGCCGACGATGACCAGCGTCTGGACGTAGGACTGGCTGTACGAGACGTTGCGGTGCGTGTACCGGTAGGTGTAACCGATCACCGTACTCAGGATGAACGACAGCGCCATGGCGGCGACCACGTCGGCGACGCTGAACGTCCCGCTGAGTTCCTGCAGATCGAAGTTCACTGTGTTCCTGCTTTCACCGGCGCGTGCGGCGCCGCCGGCTGCCCCAGCGGCAGTCGGGTGTTGGGGGTGGGAGGCGGACAGTCCGCCTCGTCGAGGTGGAAGACCGACCTGGGTGCCAGGCCGAACGCTTCGATGGACTGCACGTACTTGCTGACCCGCACCAGGTTCAGGTTCCGGCGCGCGGCCAGGTCAGTGATCCAGTGCGGGGTGCGCTCGTTGACCTTGATCTCCATCACCGTCATGTGCGGCGGGATGGTGAACCGGTTCTCCGGAGTGGCGGTCCCGAAGTGGAAGTCGCGGTCCCGGCCCCGGACCCGCCGGTCGAAGGTGACCCGCAGCCCCGTGTCGGCCGCGCGGCCGACCAGGGCCTCGCGCTGGTACCCGGTGATCGCCGTCGGCCGGAGGTTCAGCCGGATGACGAGGTCGAGCACCTCCTGGATGAAGGGGCTCTCCTTGGGCGAGTGCTCCACCATCTCCCGTGCGTCGCACAGCCTTCTGGCGGTGGCGTACGGGAGGGTGATGCGCCGCTTCTGCGTCACCCGGTTCACCCGCTGCTTGATCTCCACGCACACCGGGGACCCGTCGGTGACACCGTCGAGGTCGCCGTAGTGCCGGATCCGCAGCTTGCGCCGGAACTTGAGGCCTTCGATCTTCTCCCAGTAGAACCGCAGCTCGGGGCTGTCGTAGTACAGGCTCCAGACCCCGTAACCGCCCACCGGGCTGTTCAGGTCCCGGTCCATCCGCTCGCCGAGCTCCTCCCGGATCTCGACGGCCTGCTCGACGGGGACGAGGTACTTCAGCTCGAACCGGTTGAACGCGTGCAGTCTGCTCGCCACGTGCAGCGGCTGGTCACCCTCGGGGGCCGGGGCGTCGCCGTCCCGGGACCCACGGGGTGCGGCCATGTCGGGTCGCGACACCATGCGCCTCCTTGCGTCTACGTGCCGGACCGGGCCGGCACCGACACGCAATCAAGGCCGCATGAGGAAGCCGTGAGAAACGCGGGTTGATTGCAGGAGGATCCAAGGTGACGTAAAGGTGAACACCTGGCGGTGCGTGCCAGACCGGGCCCCCACGGACGAAGGGCCCGGAATCCTCTCGGATCCGGGCCCTTCGTCGGTGTGCGCGGGTCGTCAGCTGCCGTCGCGCAGGTCGCCCGGGCCGGTGGGCCGGAAGGCGATCCGGTCGAACGTCACCGTGCAGCCGTCACCGGTGGGCGACTGGGCGAGGAAGCCGATACGGGCGGCCGCCCGCTCCTCCTCCGTGCCGAGGGTGAACAGCCGGACGAAGGTCCAGCGCTCCCCGTCCGGCGAGGCGTGGAAGGCGAAGGAGCTGCCGATACGGCTGAGCCGCAGCCAGCTGCTGTTCCCCTCCACGACGGCGGAGTTCACGTCGTCGGAGTGGCCCCGGGTGACCACGGTGCAGATCGTCGGGCGTTCCGGGGAGAGCTCCAGGCAGAGCTTCGCCCACTCCCGCTCCCCCACGTGGAGGTAGAGCACCCCCGCGTCGAAGGCGGCGGCGAAGCCGACGCTCACCCGGGCGATCAGCTGGAAGTCGCCCTCCGGGGCGGGGCCCAGCAGCCGCGGCGCGTCGGAGGCGGGCTCCAGGCTGTCGCCGCCGGGCGGGACGAAGCGGTCCTGCTTCGCCCCCGCCGATCCGGTCAGGACGCCTTCCTCGTACGCCCATCCGCCCTCGGGGCCGGCCGGCTCCAGGGCGAAGGGCAGCTCGGGGAGCTGGACGGTGCTCATGCGCGGCGCCCGTCGACCCGGCGCGGCAGGTTCTGCGGGTTGTCCTCGCGGAGCTCCGGCGGCAGCAGCGCCTCGGGCGTCGTCTGGTAGCTGACCGGGCGCAGCCAGCGCTCGATCGCGGTGGCGCCGACCGAGGTGGAGGTGGAGGTGGTGGCCGGGTAGGGGCCGCCGTGGTGCTGGGCGGGGGCGACGGCAACGCCGGTCGGCCAGCCGTTGACCAGGACGCGTCCGGCCACCGGGGTGAGCTCGGCCAGCAGTCCCGCGGCGCTGCCGTCGGCCTCCTCCGTGGCGATCTGGAGGGTGGCGGTGAGGTTCCCCGGCAGCCGGGAGAGCACAGCGGTGATCTCGTCCGCGGAGTCGTAGCGCGCGACGACGGTGACCGGGCCGAAGCACTCCTCCAGGAGCGCGTCGTGCGGTCCCTCCTGGGCCAGCAGCCGCGCCGGCACGGTGAGGAAGCCCGCGGAGACCGTGTGCTCGCCGCCGGCGCCCGGGGTGACCGGGGCCTCGACGTCCGGGAGCGCGGCCCGCTCGGCCACCCCCTGGATGAAGGCGTCGCGCATCCGGTGGTCGAGCATGACCCCGGAGCCCGTTCCGCTCACCGTCCCGGTCAGCGACTTCAGCAGCTGGTCGCCCGCCTCGCCGGACGGGGCGAACACGAAGCCGGGCTTGGTGCAGAACTGTCCGGCGCCCATGGTCATCGAGCCACCGAGACCGGCACCGATCTGCTCGGCGCGCTCGGCGGCGGCCGCCTCGGTGACGACGACGGGGTTGAGCGAACCGAGCTCACCGTGGAAGGGGATCGGCGCGGGCCGGGCGGCAGCCGCGTCGAACAGGGCCCGGCCGCCGCGGATCGAGCCGGTGAAGCCGGCGGCGGAGACGAGCGGGTGCTTGACCAGCTCGACGCCCGCCTCGAAGCCGTGGACCACGATCAGGACGTCCTCGGGCAGGCCGTGCTGTGCGGCGGCCCTGCGCAGGAGCGAGGCGCAGAGCTCCGAGGTCGCGGGGTGGTCGGGGTGCGCCTTGACGACGACCGGGCAGCCCGCGGCGAGCGCGCTCGCGGTGTCGCCGCCGGGGACGGAGAAGGCGAGCGGGAAGTTGCTGGCCGCGTAGACGGCGACGACCCCGAGCGGGATCTTGTACCGGCGCAGGTCCGGCCAGGGCGGGGTGCGGCTGCCGTCCTCGTGGTCGATGTGGATGTCGAGGAAGGCGCCCTCGTCGACGACCTCCGCAAAGGCCCGCAGCTGGGCGGCCGTGCGGGCGAGCTCGCCGGTCAGCCGGGCCGGGCCGAGCGCGGTCTCCGCGTCGGCCGCCTCGATGACGTGTTCCTGGGCCTCGGCGAGGAGGTCGGCCGCGGTGCGGAGGAACGCGGCGCGCACGGTGCGGTCGGCCAGCGCTCCACGGGCGGCGTGCGCCGCCCGGACCGCGGCGTCGACCTCCTCCGCTGTAGCCTCCACCGCAACCTGCTCACGCGGGTTCCCCGTTCGGGGGTCGACGCTCCAGACTGGTGCTGCTGCCACCGTGTTTCCTTCCGGTCCACTGCCACACAGGAGAAGTTGTTCGGTATTCTGAACAGCGTTCCTGAACGTGAATACACAGGAACTCTATTTCCGGGCGCTCAGTGTTGGCAAGAAGTCGCAGGGTCGTACAAGCAGGCTGGAAGGGGCATCAGGCATGTCGGTAGGCGAGTCCGGTGGGGCACAGGTCAAGTCCGCGGTACGGACGGTGGAACTCCTCGAATACTTCGCGGGGCGCCCCGGCATGCACTCGCTGGCCGCGGTGCAGGAGGCCGTCGGATACCCCAAGTCCAGCCTCTACATGCTGCTGCGCACGCTGGTGGAGCTCGGCTGGGTGGAGACCGACGCCACGGGCACGCGGTACGGGATCGGCGTGCGCGCCCTGCTTGTCGGCACCTCGTACATCGACGGCGACGAGGTCGTCGCCGCCGCCCGCCCCACCCTGGACCGGCTCTCCGACGACACCACGGAGACCATCCACCTGGCCCGGCTGGACGGGACGAACGTGGTGTACCTCGCCACCCGGCAGTCCCAGCACTACCTGCGCCCCTTCACCCGCGTCGGCCGCCGGCTGCCCGCGCACTCCACCTCGCTCGGCAAGGCGCTGCTGGCCACCCACAGCGACGAGCAGGTCCGCAAGATGCTGCCCGAGACGTTGCCGGCGCTGACGGAGCACACCCTCACCGACCGCGAGAAGCTGATCGAGGAGCTGCACCTCATCCGCGAGCAGGGTTACGCGGTGGACCGCGAGGAGAACACCCTGGGACTGCGCTGCTTCGGCGTCGCGATCCCGTACCGCACCCCGGCGCGCGACGCGATCAGCTGCTCGGTGCCGGTCGCCCGGCTCACGCCGGCGCACGAGCAGATGGTCAAGGACGCCCTGTTCGACGCCCGCGACCGGCTCACCCTCGCGACCCGCAGGCTCTGAGCACCCGGCGGGCCGCTCCCCGGCGCCCGGACCCGGCGCGCCTGAGAAACCGGTGAGAAGGAACACGAACGGGAACGCCCCCGGTGTCCCCGTTCGTCCCTCCAGCGGGATGAACAAGACGATCAGGCGCGCTTCGGTCTTCTGTCTGCTCATGGTCCTCGCCCTGCTGGTGCGGGCGACCTGGGTGCAGGCGTACGAGGCACGGGCGCTCGCAGACGACGAACACAACCGGCGGAACACGATCGCGCAGTACGCGCAGCCGCTCGGCGACATCATCGTGGCCGGCTCCCCGGTCACCGGTTCGAAGGAGACGGACGGCGACGACCTCCGCTACAAGCGCACCTACACCCAGGGCGAGCTGTACGCGGCGGTCACCGGCTACAGCTCGCAGGCCTACGGCGCCACCCAGCTGGAAGGCATCTACAGCGATGTCCTCGACGGCACCGACGACCGGCTCAAGAACCCCGCCGATCTGATCACCGGCAGGCAGACGGCCCCCGGCGACGTGCTGACGACCATCGACCCGGACGTGCAGAAGGCGGCCTACGAGGCGCTGGGCGACGACCGGGGCGCGGCGGTCGCCATGGACCCGGAGACGGGGCGGATCCTGGGGATGGTCTCCTCCCCCTCGTACGATCCCTCCGGCATCAGCGGGACGACGGACGGCGACGCCTGGCAGAAGCTGCTCGACGACGGGACCAAGCCGCTGGTCAACCGGGCACTGCGGCAGCCGCTGCCGCCCGGTTCGACGTTCAAGCTGGTGGTGGCCTCCGCGGCGCTGGAGAACGGCCTGTACGGCTCGGTCGACGAGCCCACGGACAGCCCCGATCCGTACACCCTGCCGAACACGAGCACCGTCCTGTCGAACGAGAACCCCTCGGCGCCCTGCGAGAACGCCACGCTGCGCACCGCCCTCCAGTACTCCTGCAACAACGTCTTCGCGAAGGTGGCGGCCGACCTCGGCCAGGACAAGCTGAAGGCCATGGCGGACGCCTTCGGCTTCGACACCGAGAAGCTGGACGTGCCGGTGCGGGCGTCGCAGAGCGTCTACCCCACCGGGATGGACAAGGCCCAGACCGCACTGACCGGCATCGGCCAGTTCGAGGTGACCGCGACCCCGATGCAGATGGCCATGGTCTCGGCCGCCCTCTCCAACGGCGGTGAGCTGGCCTCACCGCACATGGTCGCGAAGGTGACGGACGCCGACGGCTCCACACTGCAGGAGTACCCGGACGGCGACACCGAGCGGGTCGTGAAGGCCTCGACGGCCGAGCAGCTGCGCAGCGCCATGGTCACCGTCGTGGAGAAGGGGACCGGCAGCAACGCGAAGATCGACGGTGCCGAGGTCGGCGGCAAGACGGGAACCGCGCAGAACGGCGTGGACAACAGCAACACCCCGTACGCCTGGTTCACCTCGTACGCGAAGGACGACTCGACCGGCAAGCAGGTGGCGGTCGCGGTGGTCGTCGAGGACTCCGGGGCGGCCCGCTCCGAGGTCAGCGGCAACGGCCTGGCGGCGCCGATCGCGCAGAAGATGATGAAAGCTGCCCTGAAGGGGTGATCCGTACCGCCCCCGCCGGCGTGAAGAAGTGGTGTGTACCGCCCCCCGACGGCCTGCCCGGCTGCCCCGCTGACCGACTGTCACAGGCGTCGCATACGCTGCGACCCAGCGGGGGCGCTCACACAATTTCTTCACCCTGGGGGGTACGGATCATGGTGCGAAGGCAGAAGCACAGACGCACGCTCACCACCGCGACGGCGCTCGCGGTCCTCTTCAGCTCGGCGGCGCTGAGCGTCGGGGCGGCCGGGCCGGCCGCGGCCGACACCTCGAAGGTCCTCTCCCTGAAGTCCGCGGGGGACGTCCTGGTGGACGGCGTCCACCAGCGGGTCTACATATCGGACCCGACGGCCGGCAGGATCGTCGTCACCGACTACGCGGCAACGGTCGTCGCCACGCTCACCGGCCTGTCCGGTGTGAACGGCCTGGAACTCTCGGCCGACTCGGGCCTGGTGTACGCCGCGGTCACCGGCGGCAGCCGGATCATCGCGGTCGACACACAGACGTACGCGCAGAGCGCGAGCTACGCCCTCGGCGGCCTCGACGGGGTCAGCACGCTCGCACAGGCCGGCGGCAAGCTGTGGTTCGGGTACCAGGAGGAGCACACCGGCGGCATCGGCTCGCTGGACCTCTCGGGCCCCGAACCCGTCGTCCAGCTCTCCCAGCAGAGCGCGCAGACCCACAACGGCACCATCGCCCCGGAGTTCGGCTCCGACCCGGCCGCCCCCGGCGTGCTGGCGGTCGGCGTGAAGGAAAGTGACGTCGTCGGCATCTACGACGTGTCGGACTCCGGGCTGACCCTGCGCGTCAGCAAGTCGGTGGCGGGGAACCTCCGGGAGCTGGACATCACCCCGGACGGCAAGGAAGTCATCACCGCGAGCGGCGCGCCGTACGTGCACCCGGCGTTCTCCACCGCCGACCTCTCGCCGGTCGTGACCTACCAGTCGTCCGACTACCCGAACGCCGTGGACGTCGCCCCGGGCGGCGAGGTCGCGGGCGGCACCTTCTCCTGGTACGGGCCGGACGTCCACGTCTTCTCGCACGGCGACCCGAACGCGGTCCGGACCTTCGAGTTCCCCAACACGGGCAGCTCCTCCGGCGGGGACACCCTCGTGCCGGGCGCCCTGGCCTGGGCGCCTGACG
This sequence comes from Streptomyces sp. NPDC102451, assembly GCF_044765485.1. NCBI lineage: Bacteria > Bacillati > Actinomycetota > Actinomycetes > Kitasatosporales > Streptomycetaceae > Streptomyces > Streptomyces sp. NPDC102451. The sequence continues at coordinate 103,404 of NZ_JBIWKD010000019.1, forward strand.
GCAGCCGGATCTTCGCCGTGTCGGAGAACAGCCAGGGCGTGTTCTCCCTCCGCGTGCTGGGCGACCCCGCGAAGTCGCTCCCGGCGATCACGGTGAGCGCGCCCTCCAGCGCGGCGCGCGCCAAGGCCCTGACGGTCACCGGCCGGATCACCGCGAGCGTGGCGGTCCCCACCGGGACCCCTCTGACGGTGACGCGCACCGACGTCGAGTCCCCCAAGGGCAAGGCGCTGCCCGGCGTCGTCACCAAGGCGGGCGGCACGTTCTCCTTCGCCGACACCCCGCCGGCCGGCGGGAACGTGACGTACAAGGTCTCCTACGCGGGCGACGCCACGCACACCGCGGCGAGCGGCTCCGACACCGTCGCGGTGTCACGGACCGCGGTCACCCTCACCCTGAACAACAACAAGAAGGTGTTCTCCTACGGGAAGCCCGTCGCCTTCACCGCCGTCCTCGGCAAGACGTACAAGAACCGCACCGTGAAGATCTACGCGGACCGGGCCGGGGACGGCAAGGGCAAGTACCTGATCAAGTCGGGCACGGTGAACAGCGCGGGCAAGCTCTCCGGCACCCTGAACATGTACCGGGACTCCTCGGTCTACGCCGTGTACGACGGTGACGCGCGGACCGCGGCGAAGACCACGACCGTGTGGGCGGGAGGCCGGGCCAAGGTCGGCACGTCCATCTCCCGGCACTACAAGACGGGGAAGATCGGCTCGACGACGTACTCCTACGTCCACAAGACGTCGCAGCCGTACTTCAACACCACGATGAACCCCTACCCGGGCCGCAAGCAGCGCCTGGACATCCAGATGTACTACCAGGGCGCCTGGCGCAGCGCCGGCTCGGAGTACTTCAAGCTGGACGCGGCCGGCAAGTCGGTCGTCAACCTCGGGAAGCCGGGGTCGAGTTCCGTGGGTTACAAGTTCCGGTTCCGGTCGGCGTACGTCAAGGGCGCCGGCTACTCCGGTGACGGCGTGAACTCGACGGTCTACGGCTCGTGGAAGTACATGTACGTCACCAAGTGACGTAGCACCGTACGGAAGCGTCGGCCTTCGAGCCCCCGACCGGGACCCGGAGGCCGACGCGCGCTCGCTGTCGCGCTACCTCACCCCGAGCAGCTGCTCGACCGGGTCGATGGCGAAGTACACCGCGAACAGCGCCGCGGTGCCCCACAGCAGCCAGTGGACCTCCCTGGCCCTGCCGAGGACGGCCTTGATCACGACGTAGGCGACGAAGCCCGCGCCGATGCCGTTGGTGATCGAGTAGGTGAACGGCATGACGGCGATCGTGAGGAAGGCCGGGATGGCGATCTCGTACTTCTCCCAGTCGATGTGCCGCACCTGAGCCATCAGCATGAAGCCGACCGCGACCAGGGCGGGCGCCGCCGCCTGGGACGGGACGATCGTGGCGAGCGGGGTGAGGAACAGCGCCACGGCGAACAGGCCGCCGGTGACCAGCGAGGCGAAGCCGGTACGGGCGCCTTCGCCGACGCCCGCCGTGGACTCGACGTAGGACGTGGCGGAGGACGCGGAGGCGGCGCCGCCCGCGACGGCCGCCGCACCGTCGATGAGCAGGACCCGGCCCAGGTTCGGCACCTTGCCGTCCTGGTCGAGGAGACCGGCCTCGTGGGTGACGCCGACGACGGTGCCCATGGTGTCGAAGAAGTCGCTCAGCAGCAGGGTGAAGACCAGCAGCACGATGGTGACCACACCGACCTGCTGGAACGCCCCGAAGAGGCTGAAGGAGCCGAGCAGCCCGAAGTCCGGTGCGGCCACCAGGTCGGCGGGGACGGCGGGGACGGTCAGGCCCCATGCGGTGGGGGCGATGTCGGCGATCTCGTTGATGACGACCGCCACCACGGTCGTCACGACGATGCTGATGAGAATGGCGCCCTTCGCCTTCCTGGCGAGCAGCGCGACGGTGAGCAGCACACCGAGGCAGAAGACCAGCACCGGCCAGCCGGAGAGCTGCCCGGTGGCCCCGAGCTGGACGGGGACGGAGCCGGTCTCGCCGGGGATCCGCGTGACGAACCCGGCGTCGACGAAGCCGATGAACGCGATGAAGAGCCCGATGCCCACGCTGATGGCCTGCTTGAGGGGCGCCGGGATCGCGTGCATGATCGCTTCGCGGAGCCCGGTGACCACCAGGACGCAGATCAACAGCCCCTCGATGACGATGAGGCCCATCGCGTCGGGCCAGCTCATCAGCGGCGCGAGCTGGAAGGCGGCGACGGCGTTGAGGCCGAGGCCCGCTGCCAGGGCGAGCGGCAGATTGCCGCCGAGCCCCATCACGACGGTCATCACGGCGGCCACCAGGGCGGTGGCGGTGACGAGTTGGGGCCCGGAGAGGTGGTTGCCGAACTTGTCCTCGGCCGAGCCGAGGATGATCGGGTTGAGCACCAGGATGTAGGCCATCGTGAAGAAGGTGGCGAACCCGCCGCGTATCTCACGGCCGAAGTCGGAGCCGCGGGCACTGATGGAGAAGTAGCGGTCGACCGCGCCCGGCCGGCCGGGCGCGGGGGCGACGGCCTCGGGGGACGGCGAGGGCGCCGGGACCACGGCGTCCTCGGTCTTGCGTACGGGCGCGGCGGGATCAGGTGTGTCCGGCATGCACTTCTCCTTGGGTTCGGATCACTCGACGGTCAGCCGGATTGTGCACCGGCCTCGGGGACTTCAGGTTTTCCCCGTGTTACGTCTTACTCGGCGCGCACGCGCCGGAACAGGGCCCGGAGCACTCGGACCTCCCCGCCCAGCTCGGCTTTTGCGGCCGGACGCAACAGCCTGGCCGGGCGGGGCGGGTGCGGGCGAGAGTGGTTCACGCCGAACACGGCGCGCGGGGCCCGCGGGGTTCCGGGACGCGGCCGTGGACGATCGTGAAAGTCCTGAAGGGGGAGAGGCATGAGGAAGTTCATCGGGTTACGGGCGAAGGCAGCCGTCGCGTCGGGGGCCGTGCTGCTGGCCGGCCTGGGTGTGGCGGCGACGGCCGCACCGGCGCAGGCCGCCAAGGCGGACTGCAGTGCCGGAGCGCTGTGCGCGTGGCTCGCGACCAGCTACGCGGGCGACCCGGGCGAGGTCTTCGGCAACAACACGGACCTGCGGCAGTACAACAAGTTCAACAACGCCGCTTCGGTCTACAACCACGGCAACAGCTGCGACGTCCGGATCTACACGCTGAAGGACTACGAGGGCCGGACCTACCTCCTCAAGCGTGGTGCCAGCATCGCCACGCTGAAGACGTACTTCGCGGACGGCCGTTTCGCGTACGGCGTCGCCTCCAACAAGTGGGTGTGCTGACCCGATGCGGCGACTGCTGTGGCCTGCCGCCGCAGCATGCTTCCTCGTGGCCGGATGCGGTGCGTCCGGCCACGAGGGGCCCGGCGGCGGGGAACCCGAACTCCCTCGGCCCCTGTCGGGAGCCGTCCACCTCTCCCCTGCCCAGGCCGTCGCCCTGCGCCGGTCGGAGGAGAGCCGGGTCCGCTCCTGCATGCGCGAGCGGGGCCATGTCTACCGAACGGTCCCGGTGTCCGATCCGCACACGCTCACCGCGGAGAACCCCTACGGCCTGCTGGAGGCCCGCCGGTCCCGGGACGACGGCTACGGCCTCACGGCCGGGCAGGTGCTGAGCCGGCCGCAGGATCCGAACGCCTCGCACCTCTCCACGCTGTCCGAGGCGGAGAGCGCGGCCTGGCGGACGGCGCTCCTGGGCGACGAGAAGCACCGGCGCACCCTCACCCTGCCGGACGGCGTGGAGATCCGGTACGACCCCCGGTCCTGCGTCGAGGTCGCGAGCGGCGCGGTGTACGGGAAACGCTGGACGGAACTGCACCACCTCATGGAGAGCCTCACCGGAGACATCGCCGACGCCGTCCGCCGGACGCCCGGATTCCGGAAGGCGGAGCAGGCGTGGGCCGGCTGCATGGCGGAGAAGGGGCACGCCTTCCGGAGGCTGTCGGATCCTCGGGCCGAGACGGGGCGCCGGCTGGAGAAGGCCGGCGGGGACGCGGCCGCACAGCGGGACGTGGGGCGCGCCGAGTTGCGGCTCGCGGGCGAGGACCTGGCGTGCCAGCGGGAGGCCGGCCTGGCCGCGGCGGTGGCGAAGGCCCAGGCCGGGGCGGAGAGGAAGAGCCGCGAGAGGTGGCGGCAGGAGATCGAGGACCACAGGGCCATGAAGGCCTCGGCGCTGGCCGGACTCGGCCGTACCGCCGGGTGATCCACCGGGGGGGGATCACCGTGCCGTGAGGGGGCGGCACGGAGATCCCCCCGGTTCACCTGACGCAGGGGGCTTCAGGTTTTCGCCGTGTTACGCCTTACTGGGAGGCGCACACGCGTCGAAGCGCTTCCGGGGTGCGCATTGGTACGCTCTCGCCCCGCGCAACGGAATTGGGAACGTACACAGCTCGTGCGAGCGCGCAGTGATCCAGTGCAGAGAAGAGGTACTTGTGGGCACAGTCGTGGACGATGCTGCTGCCGCCGAGTTCCATGCGTTCTTCGAGGCGCACTACGCCGAACTCGCCCGCCTCGCCCATCTGCTGACGGGCGAGGCCGACGCGGCGGACGACCTGGCCGCGGACGCGCTCATGGCGCTCTGGCACCGCTGGGACCGGGTCCGGGGCGCCGACCACCCGGCGGCGTACGCGAGGGGCGTCGTCGCCAACCTGGCCCGTACGCGCATCCGCAGCGCGGTGCGTGAGCGCCGGCGGATCGCGCTGTTCTGGGCTCCCCGCGGGGCCGGGGACGGCTACGCGGCGGACGGCCCCGACGTGTCGGCGGTGGTGGACGTCCAGGACGCCCTGCGCCGGCTGCCGTTCCGCAAGCGCGCGTGCGTGGTGCTGCGGCACGCCTTCGACCTGTCCGAACGCGACACCGCTCTGGTCCTCGGGGTCTCGGTGGGTACGGTGAAGAGCCAGACCTCGCGCGGTGTGGCGGAACTCCAGCGGCTGCTCGGGCCCGAGACCCCGGCGGTACAGGTACAGGTGGCGGCCGCCGGGCAGCGCACCGGAGGAAGGCAGTGATGGACGAGGACCTGCGGGAGCGGCTGCGCACCGCCGCCGCTTCGCACCGCCCCGACCGGGCAAGGATGCTGGCCCGGATCGAGCGCGGCATGGCGGAGGAACCGCCGGCCCGTCCCGCGCGCGCCCCGCGCACGCCGATGCCGTGGCTGCGGGTCGTCGGCGCGACGGCGGCGGTGTGCGGGGTGCTGACGGCGGGAGCGTTCGCGGTCACCTCGGCGGGCCGGGAGGAGCCGGCGGGCGGACAGCGGGTGGCCGCCGGGCCCGCGTCACCCGCGCCCACGACGCCGTCCACGGCCCGGGGCGCCGCCCTGCCCGCCGGGGACGGCCCGCTGTGGTCGGACGGTTCGCTGAACCCGAACAGCAACAGCTACTGGGCGCAGAGTGAGGTGACGGTCAAGACGACGCAGCCGCTGTCCGAGCTCACCGTCGAGCTGCGGATCGCACTGAACGGCGGGGTGAACACCACCGGTTCCTGGCGCTCCCTGCCGCAGGAGGACTTCGTGGCGTCGGCGCGCGAGGAGGACGGCTTCCTCGTCTACCGCTGGACCCTGAAGCCGGGACGGAGCGTGCCGACCGGTACGCACAGCTTCGCGGGGCAGTACAACCACGCGGAGGGCGCCCGCGACACCGGGCGGGACGACTACACGGCGCAGGCGCGTGCGGCGGGCGGAACGACGTCGGTGGGCGGCGGCTTCACGGACACGCACTGATCCGAGCGTCCGGATCCGGACGACTGGGAAATCAGGCGGGAGACCCGGCAACCCTTTCCCGGGCGGCGGCGACCCATGAGCGCAACACACTGCCCCCACCCCCTAGGAAACGGGACCGACGAACATGAGCGAACGAGCGCACACCCACCGGCGCAGGCCCGGCAAGCGCCGCATGGCCGCCGCGCTGACCGCGGCCCTGGGCCTCACCGGCGCCGCACTGGCCACCAACATGATGCTGCAGCCCGCAGGCGCGGCGACGGCCGCGGTACCGGCCTGGCCGAGCGCCACCGGCACCCAGGCCGTCTCGAAGACCATCGAGGTCTCGGGGACGTACGACGGTTCGCTGAAGCGCTTCTACGGGAGCGGCGACCTCGGCGGGGACGGCCAGGACGAGGGCCAGGATCCGATCTTCAAGCTGGCCGACGGGGCGACGCTGAAGAACGTCATCCTGGGCTCGCCGGCCGCCGACGGCGTCCACTGCTCCGGCAGCTGCACGATCCAGAACGTCTGGTGGGAGGACGTCGGCGAGGACGCCGCGTCCTTCAAGGGCACGTCGACCGGATCCGTCTACACGGTGTACGGCGGCGGCGCGAAGAAGGCCTCCGACAAGGTCTTCCAGTTCAACGGCGCGGGCAAGCTGGTCATCACGAAGTTCCAGGTCTCCGACTTCGGCAAGCTCGTCCGGTCGTGCGGCAACTGCTCCAAGCAGTACAAGCGCGAGATCACCGTGAACGACGTCGACATCACGGCGCCCGGCAAGTCCCTGGTGGGCATCAACACCAACTACGGGGACACCGCCGCGCTGCGTTCGGTGCGGATCCACGGGGACAGCAGCAAGAAGATCAAGCCGTGTGTCCGCTACACGGGCAACAACACGGGCGCCGAGCCGAAGGAGACCGGCAGCGGTCCGGACGGCACGTACTGCCGCTACGCCGCGTCGGACCTCAGCTACGACTAGGTCCTCGCACGCGCTCGCCTGAGCTGTCCGCCCCTGTCCGTAGCGCCGGCCGGTGGGGGCGGACAGCGCTGTCCGGCGGGGCGTGGCACCGGCGATTGCGCCATGGTTTCGCCCGGTCGACACTTGGACGTGAGGATCCTGCTCGGGGAACCTACCGAGGATGTGCGCGCATCATGCCCAGCTCCGACAGCACCGGCCGCGAGGGCCGGGACCCGGACGCCGAGATCATGGTCCCGGGGGACGACGGCGATCCCGATGAGGGGCCGTCAGATGTCTTCCTGGACGTGCCGTCCCTGCATGTGGACAAGCTGGACCTGGAGGTCGACGACCTGGAGGCCCACGTCTCGCTGAAGGCCGAGGTGCTGGACCTCCTCAAGCTGAACGTCGGGGCGGACGTGCGGCTCGGGCGGGTGCAGCTGGGCATCGAGGGTGTCGATGTCCAGGCGCAGCTCAAGGTGCGGCTCCACCACATCGCCACCATCGTCACCCGGCTGCTGGCCACGGTGGACCGCAACCCCCAGATCCTTGAGCAGCTCACCCGCGGCGTGGGTACGGCGATCGAGGACGTGGGGGCCGGCACCGGCCGGGCCGCGGGAGAGCTGGGCGAGGGCGCCGGCGCGGCGGTGAGCGAGGTCGGCCGGGGAGCGGGGACGGCGGTCGAATCCGTCGGCGCGGGCACGGGCTCGGCGGTGGAAGGGGTGGGCGACGAAGCCGGCGCCGCCGTCGAGGACGTGGGCCGCAGCGCCGCGGACGCCGTCGATCAGGTCGGCGAGGCCGGCGAGGCCGGCGAGGCCGGCGAGGCGCAGCTCGGCGGCGAGCACGAGGAGGCGGAGGAGGCGGAGGAGGAACCCCGCCGCCCGGCCGCCCGCCGCAGGCGCCGGGCCCCGGAGCACTCCGGCGAGGAGGACAGGCCCCGTCGCGCTCCCGCGAAGAAGAAGAAGGCGAGCCGGGACAGGAAGACGACGGCCGGGAAGACGACGGCCAGGAAGACAACGGCCGGAAAGCCGGCAGCCGCGAAGCCGGGGGCCAGGAAGGCCGCGGCGAAGAAGTCGTCCGCTGCGAAGAAGGTCACCAAGAAGGCGGCAGGCCACCCCCGGCACGGGACGTAGCCGGCAGCAGTGCGGGGTGAAGCGCGCCCCTTACACAGGACACCGTGGAGCGGTCGGCCGGTTGCTCCGGGGCCGTGCCGGATCCGGGGCGAGCCATGTGTCCAGCCAGGTGTACACCGCGTCCTGCATGGCCGCCGAGAAGACATGGCCGGTGTCCGGCCAGACGGTGGTGGTGAGCCGGTCACCCGCTCCCTGCGACTCCCAGACCGCGCGCAGCTTCGCGTACGCCCTCTCCACCCCGGCCGCCGTGAAGAGGTGGTCCCGGCCGCCCGCGTGGAAGAGCGCGGGCTTGGGGGCGGCGAGTGAGGCCACGTCCGGGATGTCGAGACGGCGGTGCAGCCCGGGGTGGAGCATGAAGTACGCGGACTGGCCGCGCAGCGCGTTGTCGCCGGGGACCATCATCTCCTTGAGCCCCGTCATCCAGCAGACGGCCGCCGCCGCCCTGACGCCGTCGGAGAGGGCGGACAGCTGCCAGGCGCGGTAGGCGCCCATGGAGAAGCCCAGCGCGCCGACGCGCCGTTCGTCCACCTCGGGCAGCGAGGCGAGGAAGGCGGCGGCGCGGATGTCCTCGTGGGCGGCGAGGCCGGCCGCCGAGGTGCCCAGCTGGAGGAGGTTGGCGGCCAGCGCCTGCTGGTCCTCGTAGGCGAGGGGGCCACGGTCACCCCAGCCGAGGGTGTCCACGGCGAGCACGGCGTAGCCGCGGGCGGCGAGTTCGTCGCCGATGAACCGGCCGCCGTAGTTCCGGTCCGCCCACGCGGTGGCGCGCGCGAGGCGCTCCGGGTCCGACCGGGGCCGTACGGTCTTCTCCCGGCCGATCGTGAACTCGGACCCGTGGTCGTGGAGAACCAGCACCGCGGGGAACGGCCCCGCCCCGTGCGGCACCAGCAGGGATCCGCGCGCCCGCCCGTAACGGCTGAGGGCGAACTCCACGGTGCGCGCGGTGTACGGGCCGGCGTCGCACGCATCGACGGTCACCGGGTCGAACGGCTCGGGGCCGGGGACCGGCGGCTGCAGCAGCGACTCCCCGACCGCGGCGCGCGCCTCGGCGCGCCAGGCCGGGAAGTCACGTGCCGCCGACCTCTCCCAGGAGAGCGGGAAGGTGAGTTCGTCCTTGAGCCGCTCGTGGAAGGCGGGGAGGACCCGTCCGGTGATCCCCAGGTTCACGCGTAGGGACGCCAGTCGCCCAGGTATCCGGCCACGGTGTGCGCGCGGGCCTCGGAGGCGGTCAGCTGCGGACGGTTCGCGGGATCGGTGACGCGCTCGCCGGGGCCGGTGTTGCGGTACTCGGCGAAGCGCTGGTCCTGCCAGGGGAAGCCCGCGGACATCGTGCCGTACGGCGTGACCGCGTCGATGCCCGCGCCGAGGTGGCTGTCGCGGACGGTCAGCATCGGGTGGGCGGTGAGGTCGGAGGAGGGCACCCAGGGGCGGGCCAGCTTGTAGTACGCGTCGGGGGCGGTGCTGGTGACCCGGGAGCGCAGGACCAGGTAGCCGCGCGGGTTGGCCCCCGCGGTGCTGGGCGCGAAGACGAAGCCGTACGGGGCCGAGGCCAGGTCGGTGCGGGTCAGGGTGCGGAAGTGGCAGCGGTCGTAGACGGCGGTGGCGCGGCCGAAGACGAAGTCGACGTCGCCCTCCACGTAGCAGTCCCGGTAGTACTGGCGGGCGAACGCGGTGAGGGCGAGGGAGTCGGCGTACAGGGTGTCCTGGTGGCCGAGGAATCGGCAGCCGTAGAACGCCGACCGGTCGCCCTGCACCTTGATCGCGACGGCCTGGGTGCCGGTGTACTCCGGGTTGTCGGAGCGCAGCCAGTCGTTGGCGAAGGTCACGTCGCGGGCGGTGAACCCGGCAGCCGCGACGGTGACGGTGGCCGATCCGCTCGTGCCGTAGGTGCCGGACCCGTCGGGCTTGGGCGTGCCGGCCGCGTTGTCGTACACGAGGACGGTGTCGCGGGGGTCGCCGCTCGCGCCGATGAGGGTGAGCTCCGCCCGGGCGGCGGTGACGAGGACCGTGGAGCGGTAGGTGCCGGGGGCGAGCACCAGGGTGTGGCCGGTGCCGGACGCGGCGTCGACGGCGGCCTGTACGCCGGTGTGGTCGCCCCTGCCGTGCGGGTCGACGTACAGCGTCCGGGCGTCGAGCCGCCGGGCCGGTGAACCGTATCGGCCGAAGGGGCGCTGGTGCGCGGGCCGGGCCCGGGCGGCGGGTGTGCCGAGGGCGAGGGCGGCGCCCGCACCCGCGAACAGGGTCAGGGCGCTGCGTCTGCTGGGCATGGCGGTACTCCTTTGGCGGGGTGGGGCCGGAGCGGCGCCCTCCGGGGTGCTGGAGAGCGTGCGGTGCCGCTCCGGCCGGTTCTCGGGTGGGTCAGCGGAGCGTCGGCCTGCCCGCACCGGCGCCCAGGCCGACGAGCAGCGGGACGACCAGCGGGTGGTCGACCTTCGTACGCAGCTCCGGGGTCCAGCCGGCGCCCACGGTGAGCTGCTCTGCGGGCACGCCCGCGTTGTGCACGGCGATCAGGTCGGTCTTCCGGCCGTTGACGTAGTTGTCCCCGGCCGTGAGGGAGGACTCGGACCACTTCTTCAGGACGGTGGCCTTGTCGACGCCCGAGTTGAGGGTGAAGGCGTTGTGCTCGGCGACGAGCCGGGACTCGGCCCCGATGCCGTACGTGTAGCCGTAGGCGCTGCCCTTGGTGGAGACGAAGTGGTTGTTGTACGAGTCGACCTGGCCGAAGCGGACGCGGGGCGCGCGCTCGTTGACGTCCTTGAAGAGGTTGTGGTGCAGGGTCACACGGAGCTTGCCCCGGTCGTCCGCCCCGGCGCCGTCGCTGTTGCCGATGAGCATCGTCTTGTCGTGGTCCTTGAGGACGTTCCAGGAGACGGTGACCAGGTCGGCGCCGCGGACGATGTCGAAGAGCCCGTCGTGCTGCTGGAACAGCTCGTCGAAGTACCGGGGCTGGTCGGCGTCGGGGCGGTCGCCGTCGCTGAAGGTGTTGTGGTCGACCCAGACGTGCCGGGAGCCGTACACGACGAGGTTGTCGTACTCGGAGTTCCAGTGGCCGGTGTCGCCGTCGGTCGGGTCCCACTGGGGGAAGCAGTCGTAGGTGTCCTCGAAGGAGAGGTTCCGGATGATGACGTTGGAGACGTTCTTCACCTGGAGGCTGGCACCGATGACGGTGGCGTCCTTGCCGACACCGATGAGCGTGGTGTTGGACGGGACGTTCACGTTGACCGCCGCGGCCTGCAGCTTCGCGGACTTGACGCGGGCGTCCTCCAGCGGACCCGAGGGGACCTCCTCGGTGCCCCAGACGGCCGGGTCGTAGGCGGCGAGGTACTTCTCCAGGGTGTAGCCGTCCTGCTGGTAGGCCTCGCAGCCGATCGGGGTGCCGGCCGCGTCGGAGTTGCCGTGGACGGTGCCGGCGATCCTGACGATCTTCGGCGCGTCACCGGCGTCCTCGAAGGCCGCGATGAGCTCGGCCCGGTTGGTGACGGTGTAGACGTGGTCGGGGGTGGCGGCCGCTCCCCCGGTGGTGGAGCCGTCGGCGGCGGCCCAGCCGTCGCCGGAGGGGAGCACGGAACGCTCGGCTCCCTTGGCGTGCGGGGAGGAGGCCTGGGCGGGCAGGCTCACGGCGAGGGCGAGCGAGGCGCAGCCCATCACCACGGCGATGGCGCGGACGTGTCTCATGCGTGCGGGCATGGCTGATCCCTAACTGTCGTACGTGTGAATGGGAGAGGAAACAGTCGTACGTGTGACGGGGGGAGAAACAGGGGAGCGGGGATCAGGCCTGCGGCCAGGTGATCCACGTCCCCGGCACCGGCTCGCCGAGGCGGCGCAGGTCGCGCGGCGCGAGCACGCGCCCGTCCAGCAGGGCGCGGGCGGTCGTCCGGGCCACCTCGACGGCGCCGTCGGGCCGGAAGTGTGTGTTGTCCTGCACGCCGTCGGGGTGGTTGGGCGACTCCCCCGGCTCCAGCCAGTTGAAGTACGCCTTCGTCCCGTCGGGGCCGAGCTCCTGCCAGCGGGCGAGGGAGAGCGCCTGTACGTCGAGCAGGGTCACGCCCTCCTCGGACGCCAGGGCGCGCATCGCCGCGGGGTACTCCCCGTGGGTGGGCTTCGCGGTGCCGTCCTCGGCGAAGCGGCGGCGCTCGACCGGGGTGATCAGCACGGGCTCCGCGCGACGGGCGCGGGCGCCCTTGACGTACTGGCGCAGATACTCCTGGTAGGTGGTGTACGGATCGGTGCCCCGGGCGGGGTCCTCGGTCTTCTCGTCGTTGTGCCCGAACTGGACGAGGACGATGTCGCCGGGGCGGACGCCTTCGAGGAGGGCGGTGAGCCGGCCTTCGTCGATGAAACTCTTGGAACTCCGGCCGTTCACCGCGTGGTTGGCGACGGCGAGCTCGCGGCCGAGGAAGAAGGGCAGGGCCATGCCCCAGCCGGTCTCGGGGGCGGCGTCGGCGTACTTCTGGGCCGCGGTGGAGTCGCCCGCGATGTGGAGGGTCCTGTGCCGGGGCCTTCCTCCGCCACCGCCGCCGTGCGCGAGCGCGGGGGTGGCACTGAGGGCGAGGGGCAGCGCGAGGAGCGCGGCTGCCGTCTGTCTGCGGGTGAGTGACACGGGATGACTGCCTCTCTCGGAGGACACGCGTGAGGTGGTGCGTGGGGAGAAGAGGGACCGGCGGCGGGGTGCGACCCGGACCGCCGCCGGTCCCCCGGTCATCGGGGGTGCCGGCCGTGACGGGACGGCCGGTCAGCCGTTGCCCAGTTCCTTCCACTCCTTCTGGGCGGCGTTCAGCTCATCGGCCATCTTGTCGAGGAAGGCCTTGGCCGTGATCTTGCCGAGGAGCAGCTTCTGGAACTCGGGCTCGTTGTCGGCCTTGCTGATGTTGTTCCAGTCGGGCAGGTAGTAGGGCAGGTCGACGATCTTGGTGGAGCCGTCGGTGAGGGCCTTCGCGGCGAGCGCGGTCGGCTCGGTCTCGTTGATCCAGGGGTCCTTGGCCGCCTCGGTGTTGGCCGGGATGGCGCCCGCGGACTCGTTCCACTTGCTGTTCGACTCGTGCGAGGCCGCGAACTCGATGAACTTCCAGGCCGCGTTCTTGTTCTTGCTGGACCGGAAGAGGCCGAGGCCGTCGACGGGGTTGGAGACCTGGACGCGGGTGCCGCCCTCCCCGATGGGGGCGGGTATGCCGGCGAACTTGTCCTCGCCCAGCGCCTTCAGGTGGTCCTGGTAGGAGCCGAGGTTGTGGCTGAGCATCCCGATGGTGCCGGTGTCCCACTGGGCGACCATCTTGGTGAAGTCGTTGTTGACGTCGGCGGCGGGCGTCGTCTTCTTGAAGAGCGCGGCGTACTTCTCCAGTGCCGCGACGTTCTTCGGGTCGTTCAGGGTGGTCTTCTCGCCGTCCCAGAAGTCGGTGATCCCGGTCTGGCCGTAGATCGCGTCCAGGGCCTGGGCGATGGAGCCGGCGCCGCCGCGGATGGTGTAGCCGAACTTGTTGTTCTTCGCGTCGGTGAGCTTGTCGGCGGCCTCGTAGAACTTGGGCCAGGTGGTGGGCGCCTCCAGCTTCGCCGCCTCGAACAGGTCGGTGCGGTACCAGAGGGCGCCGTTGTTCGCGGAGGTCGGCACGGTGTACATGTCGTCGCCCCGGCCGGCCGCGGCTCTGACGCTCTCGACCATGTTGTCGACGAGCTTGCCCTTCAGCGGCGACTCCTCCAGCCGGTCGCTGATCGGCTCCAGGGCCTCCTGGGACACGATGTTGGCCAGGTACGCGGTGCCGACACCGCCCACATCGGGGAGGCCGCCGCCCGCGATGGCCGTGTCGTACTTGGACTGGACGTCGGCGATCGGGATCGGGACGTACTTGACCTTGATGTCCGGGTTCTTCTTCTCGAAGTCCTTGATGATCTCGGTCCAGATGGCGGTGCGCGGACCACCGTTGTTGTCCCAGAAGGTGATCTCGCCCTTCCCGCTGCCCTCCGTGCCTGAGCTGCTTCCGTCGTCGCCGCAGGCGGTGGCCCCCAGGGCCAGGACCGCGGTGAGGGACACCGCGGTCGCGGCACGCCCCCGGAGCGTCTTCGAGATGTTCATGTCGGCTCTTCTCTCTCGGAATCTGTACGCGTGCGTGGGGGGAGGTTCAGTGGTGCGTGCCGTGCGGCGCCGGTGTGCGGGTCCGCACCGGTCCGGCCCGGACGTGGTGTCGGCCCGGCGGGTGCGCCGGACGTCCCCGTGGCAGCTGTTTCCGACGGCCGGCGTCGTGGTTCCACGCATGCGGGAAAGCGGCGAGGGTGAAGGCGGTGGACAGGCTTCTCGCTCTGGTGCGCTCGGTACGGAGGTGCGTCATTGCGGCTCCCTACAGCGGTGCGGGGTCAGGCTCTGCGTGGTCGTCCGGTGGTGCGGAATGCGGTGAAGCCGGCTGTTCCCGACGGCCCGGTGCCGGCCGGCGCGGTGGCGAAGAGGCCCAGGAGCGCTCCCACCCAGCGCCACGGGGTGGCCGCGAAGACCTGGCCGGACGGCTGGAAGCCGGACCCGTCGCCGGTGTCGGCGTGGAAGCGGCAGCGGGCGCCCCGGGTGACCTCGATGCGCACGCGTACGGCGGCTCCGGGCGCGGGGCGCGGGTGTGCGGCGTCCCGCTCGTGCTCGGCGACGGTCTCGGCGTACCGGTGGACGAGCCTGGCCGTCCCGTCGGGCCCGGCCTCCAGGCCGATCCACGAGAAGGCGTCCCCGAGGACGGCGAGCCCGGCCTTGGCCCCGGGTTCGGTGGAGTCCAGGGTGATGCCGGTCTCGACGGTGAACTCCTCGGCGGGCAGCCGCTGCACCAGGACGTTGGGCAGGGCCCGCAGATCATGGGCGTACGCGGTCCGTACGCAGCTGAGGCGCAGCCCGTCGCCGCCGTGTCCGACCGTCCAGCCGGGGCGCGGGTCGGCGGTCCACTGCCACTGACGGCCGTACCGGCCACCGGGGAAGTCGTCGCTGGAGGCCGGTGCCCCGACGGTCTGCTCCGGGGCCTCGGGGCTGCGGTGCACGAGGACGGGTTCGCCCTCGTCGCCGATGACCGGCCAGCCGTCTCCGTCCCAGCGCATCGGCTGGAGGTGCACCACACGGCCGTACGCCCCGCGGGCCTGGAAGTGCAGGAACCAGTCCTCGCCGGCGGCGGTGCGCACCCAGCCGCCCTGGTGCGGGCCGTTGATCTCGGTGGTGCCCTGCGCGAGGACGACCCGCTCCTCGTAGGGCCCCTCGAACGTGCGGGAGCGGAAGGCTCCCTGCCAGCCGGTCTCCACTCCCCCGGCCGGAGCGAAGATCCAGAACCAGCCGTCGTGGCGGTAGAGCTTGGGGCCCTCCAGGGTGAACCAGCCCGGGATGGTGTCGGCGTCGACGAGGGTGGTGCCCTCGTCGAGCAGCTCGCGTCCGTCGGGGCTCATCCGGTGGCCGGTGAGCCGGTTCTTGATCCCGGAGCGGGACTTCGCCCAGGCGTGCACGAGGTACGCCTCGCCGGTCTCCTCGTCCCACAGGGGGCACGCGTCGATCAGGCCCTTGCCCGCCTTGACGAGGTGCGGGGCACTCCAGGGGCCGCGGATGTCCTCGGCGTTGATCTGCTGGATGCCGTGGTCGGGGTCGCCCCAGAAGATCCAGAAGCGTCCGGCGTGGTGGCGCAGCGAGGGTGCCCACACCCCGCAGTCGTGGCGCGGCACGGCGAAGTCGGCTTTCGGTTCCAGCCGGTCGAGGGCGTGGCCGATGAGCGACCAGTTGACGAGGTCGCGGGAGTGCAGCAGGGGCAGTCCGGGGACACGGCCGAAGCTGGAAGCGGTGAGGTAGTGGTCCTCGCCGACGCTGATCACGTCCGGGTCGGACCAGTCGGCGTTCAGGACGGGGTTGCGGTAGGTGCCGTCCCCGAGGTCGGCCGTCCAGGGCATCGTCACGCGGCGACCGCCTTGCGGACGTGGGCGGCCGCGGCGTCCCGGTCGAGGCGTCCGTCGGCGACGACGGTGACGACCCGGCGTACGACGGTGGCTCCGGCGGCGACGGGGAGCCGGCGGTCCGCGGCGAGGGAGGAGCCGACCCCGGGGTACTCGGTGGTCCGTACGAACCAGGGGTCGCGCCGGGTCTCGTCGGTCGCGCCGGCGAAGACGAGCGTCCAGCCGTCGCCGGAGAGGGCCAGCCAGTCGGCGGCCTTCCCGTGCACCGCTTCCTCGCCGTCGAGCGTGCCGCTGAACACGGCGGGCGGGGCGGCCTCCTTGGGCGCGCGCCAGAAGAAGCCGCCGTATCCGGCGCCGGGGCGGCCGTTGGTGGCGGGGCTGCCGATGGAGAGGTCGCTGCCGCCCCGGTTGGTGAGGGAGAAGGAGAAGTCCAGCGCCCAGGCGGTGCCGGAGATCTCGCTGACGGCGACGGTGCGGTGCTCGCGCAGCAGCTCGGTGCCGTCGGCCTCCCAGCTGAGCTCCTCCACGAAGCCGTCCGGGTCGCGCAGCTTCCAGCCGAGGTGGCGCTGCGTCCCGTGGTTGTCGAGCGCGGTGGGGCCCTGGCCCCGGACGAAGGTGCGCCCGCCCCAGAAGTTGTGTCCGGCCACGTCGGGCACCGCGACGGAGGCGCCCAGGTGGTGGATGTGGTCGGCCGGGCGCTCCTCGGTGACGGGGGTGCCTGCGAGGGTGGTGACGGGGTGCAGATAGGGGCGGCTGTCCGTCCCGGGCCGCTGGCTGTAGCGGCCGACGGGGCGTCCGGCGCAGCTCAGGAGCGCGGTGGTGGTCATGCGGTGCTCACCTCGCTGGGTCGCGCCCAGGAGGCGCCTGGGGCCTGTGTGGAGTTCCGGGCCGGGCTCCCGACGTCCTGCGGCTCCGTCTCCGGCGTTGTCGTCGGTCGCGAGGGCTCCGCCATCGCTCCCTCCTCCGCCTTGGATACGGAGCCGCAGGACGCCGCTCGCTGATCCAGCCCAGAACTCCACACAGGCCCAAGTTCGGAGAAGAGGCTGAGGGTGTCGGCCGCGGCGGCGACGGTTCCGTCGATGCCGCGCACGATGCGCCGTACGCCGCCGCCCTGGTCGGCGGGCCGGGTGTGCCAGGCGGACGCGGGCAGCGCGGTGGGCTCGGGGGCGGTGCGTACCGCTTCCAGGACCCGCATGAACGCGCCGGTGCGCTCCGGCGGTACGAGGAGCGCGGTGCCGTCCTCCAGGTGGCCGACGAGGTTCTCCAGGAGGTCGGTCCGCCCGTGCACGGTCTCCTCGGGGCCGTGTCCGGCGCGCTGGACGAGGACCCGGTCCTGCTTGTACCAGAAGGTGATGCGGCCCCGGTCGCCGTGGACGATCACGTACGGCTCGCCGGCCTCCTCCGCGCAGAGGGTGACGGCGACGGTCACCGGCAGCCCGTCGGTGGTGGTGATCCGGACGCAGCTGGTGTCGTCGGACTCGATGTCGTGGGCGCGGAACAGCTCGGTCTCGATGGACGTCACGTCCTCGGCCGTTCCCCGGCCGGCGAGTTCGAGCGCGGTGGCGACGGCGTGGGCCAGCGGGTTGGTGAGCACCCCGTCGACCACGTCGGTCCCGCCCATCCTGCGGCGCCCGGCCCACGGCGCCCGCCGGAAGTAGGCGTCGTCGCGGACCCAGGCACCGGCGGCGCCGACGCCCCGGACGGTGCCGATGGCTCCGGAGCGTACGAGCTCCCTGACGGCCGGCACGGCGTGCGAGCCGAGGGACTGGAAGCCGATCTGGCAGGCGATGCCCGCCTCCCGTACGCCGTCGGCCATGCGGGCGTAGTCCTCGTAGGTCGCGGCGGGCGGCTTCTCCAGGAGGAGGTGGACGCCGCGGGCCGCCGCGGTCAGGGCCAGCGTGGTGTGGGTCGGGATGGGGGTGCAGATGACAGCGGCGCGCGCGCCGGTGGAGTCCAGGAGGGCCCCGAAGTCGGCGGACTGCTCGGGCATCTCCCCGGCGAACAGGTCGAGTTCGGCGTCGGTCAGCGGGTTCAGCTCGCAGACTCCGGCCAGTCTGACCAGGCCCTGGCGCTGGAGGCGGCGGATGTTGGCGAGGTGCCAGCGGCCGTGGCCGCGTGCTCCGGCCAGGACGACGGGCACGGGGGTGGTCGCACTCGTCCGGGTCATGTCGTCATCCCTTCACGGCGCCGGCGCTGAAGCCGGTGATGAGCCACTTCTGGATGAAGGCGAAGACGATCACCACGGGCACCGCGGCGATCACACCGCCCGCGGCCAGCGCTCCGAGGTCGACGCTGTCGGCGCCGATCAGGGTGTTGAGGCCGACCGGGATCGTCTGCTTGTCCTGTTCGCTGAGGAACATCAGGGCGAACAGGAAGTGGTTCCAGCTGTGGACGAAGGCGAAGGAGCCGACCGCGATCAGTCCGGGGCGCAGCAGCGGCAGGACGACGGCGCAGAACGCCTTGAAGCGCGAGCAGCCGTCCACCCAGGCGGCCTCTTCGAGGGAGACCGGCACGTTCTTGATGAACCCGCTGATCAGGATGATCGACAGGGGGAGCTGGAAGACGGTCTCCGCGATGACCACGCTCCCCAGGGAGTTGATCATCTGGAGGTTCTTGAAGATCTCGAAGAGCGGCACGAGCATCAGGGCGCCCGGGATGAACTGCGAGCAGAGCAGCGCCAGCATGAAGGCGCCCTTGATCTTGAAGTCGAACCGGGCCAGGGCGTAGCCGCCGGCCAGCGCGACCAGGGTGGTGGCGATCAGCGTCGCGACGCCGACGATCATGCTGTTCTGGAAGAAGAGGGCGAAGCTGCGCTCGTTCCAGACCTTGGAGAAGTGGTCCCCCGTCATCGGCCAGGGCACCAGCGAGGTGGAGCCGGCGGGCCGTACGGCGAAGAGGAGCATCCAGTAGAACGGGATGAGCGTGAACAGCAGGTAGATGCCGAGCGGCACGTAGATCTGCCAGCGCGGTACGTCGTCGAAGGCACGCTCGCGCTTGGGACGGCGGGGTGAGGAGGGCGGCGGGGTGGCGTCCCCACGGGACTGTCCCGGCGTGCGGGCGTCCTTCTTCTCCACGAGTGCGGCAGTCACTTGTTGTCGCCTCCGAACTTGCTCAGGCGCAGATAGACGATCGAGCAGAAGAGGAGGATCACGAAGGCGACGGTGGTGAGCGCGGAGGCGTATCCGAAGTCGTGGCCCTCGATGCCTGTGTTGGCGACGTAGAGCGGGAGTGTGGTGGTCTCGCCCGCCGGTCCGCCGCCGGTGAGGGTGTAGAGCAGGTCGACGTTGTTGAACTCCCAGACCCCGCGCAGCAGGGTGGCCAGGATGATCGCGTCGCGCAGGTGCGGGAGCGTGATGTGGAAGAACTGCCGCAGCCGGCCGGCCCCGTCCACCGACGCCGCCTCGTACAGCTCCTTGGAGACGGACTGGAGGTCGGCGAGGATGAGGATGGCGAAGAAGGGGACTCCGCGCCAGAGTTCGGAGACGGTGGCCGCCCAGAACACGGTCCCGGTGTCGGAGAGGACCGAGGTGCCGTACTCGCCGATCCCGGCGTCCGCGAGGTAGCGGCTGAAGCCGGTCGAGGAGTTGTAGAGCAGGATCCAGATGGTGCTGGTCAGCACCCCGGAGACGGCCCAGGGCGAGAAGACCATGGCGCGGGATATGCCGCGGCCGATGAAGGTCTGGTTGACGATCAGGGCGAGCGCGAGGCCGAGCGCGAGCTGGAGCGTCACCTGGGTGAAGACCCACTGGGCGCTGAAGCCGAGCGTCGGCCAGAACTGCTCGTCCTCGGTGAAGATCCTGGTGAAGTTGTCGAAGCCGGCGAAGCCGTTCCGCCACGGCTTGGTGACGTTGTAGTTCTGCAGGCTGTAGTAGAAGACGCTGACCACCGGGTAGGCGATGAAGCCCAGCATCAGCAGACCCGCCGGCGCGATCAGCAGATACGGCAGTCGGCGGGGGGTGGCCGAGCGGCGCTTGGACGCCTTCCCCTTGGGGGGCGGTGTGGCCACGGCTGCGGATTGGGCCATGACGCGTCTCCGATCTCTGGAAAGTGCTGGATGTGCCGTGCTGTCGGCGCATGTCTTTCGGTGCATGTCTTTCGGTGCATGGTGCAAGCGCTTACCGCATGCCGTTCGGCATTCCGGACGGGGCGGTGCGCGGAATTCTGTGCGCCCGGGTTCAGCCCGCGTACGGGTCGGGCACTTCTCCCTGCCGGGCCAGGAACGCGAAGTCGCATCCGGTGTCGGCCTGGGTGATCTGGTCCTGGTAGAGCGCGCCGTAACCGCGTCCGTAGCGGGCGGGCGGCTCGGTCCACGCGGCCCTGCGCAGCTCCAGCTCGTCCTCGGACACGTCCAGGTGGAGAAGCCGCGCCTCGACGTCCAGGGTGATCAGGTCACCGGTTCGGACCAGGGCGAGCGGTCCGCCGACGAAGGACTCGGGTGCGATGTGCAGGACACAGGCCCCGTAACTGGTGCCGCTCATCCGGGCGTCGGAGAGCCGCACCATGTCCCGTACGCCCTGCTTCAGCAGGTAGTCCGGGATCGGGAGCATGCCGTACTCGGGCATGCCGGGACCGCCCTTGGGGCCGGCGTTGCGGAGCACCAGCACATGGTCCGGGGTGAGGGCCAGGGCCGGGTCGTTGATGGTGCGCTGCATCTCCTTGTAGTCGTCGAAGACGACCGCGGGTCCGGTGTGGCGCAGCAGGTGCGGTTCGGCGGCGATGTGCTTGATGACCGCGCCGTCGGGGCAGAGGTTGCCGCGCAGGACCGCGACCCCGCCCTCCTCGGCCAGCGGGTTGTCACGCTCCCGGATGACGTCGGCGTTGTGGACGAGCGCCCCGTCGAGCTGTTCGCGCATCGTGGAGTGCGCGACGGTGGGCCGGTCCAGGTGGAGTACGTCGGTGAGCCGGGCCAGGAATCCGGGCAGCCCTCCGGCGAAGTGGAAGTCCTCCATCAGGTACTTCCCGCCGGGGCGGAGGTTGGCGAGGACGGGCACGGTGCGGGCGATGCGGTCGAAGTCGTCCAGGGTGAGCTTCACCCCGGAGCGTCCGGCCATCGCGATCAGGTGGATGACGGCGTTGGTGGAGCCGCCGAGCGCGAGGACGGTGGCGACGGCGTCCTCGTAGGCGTCCGCCGTGAGGATCCGCGACAACTTCAGCTGCTGCCACACCAGTTCGACGATCCGGATCCCGGACTGCGCGGCCATCCGGTCGTGACCGGAGTCGACGGCCGGGATGGACGAGGCGCCCGGCACGGTGACGCCCAGCGCCTCGGCGGCGGCCGTCAGGGTCGAGGCGGTGCCCATCGTCATGCAGTGGCCGGGTGAGCGGGCGAGCCCGTTCTCCAGCTCGGCCATCTCGCAGTCGCCGATGAGGCCGGCCCGCTTGTCGTCCCAGTACTTCCACATGTCCGTGCCGGAGCCCAGGACCTCGTTGCGCCAGTGGCCCGGCAGCATCGGCCCGGCGGGCACGAAGACGGTGGGCAGGTCGACGGAGGCGGCGCCCATCAGCAGCGCGGGCGTCGACTTGTCGCAGCCGCCCAGCAGCACGGCGCCGTCGACGGGGTAGGAGCGCAGCAGCTCCTCCGTCTCCATCGCCAGCATGTTGCGGTAGAGCATCGGGGTCGGCTTCTGGAAGGTCTCCGAGAGCGTGGAGACCGGGAATTCGAGCGGGAAGCCGCCCGCCTGCCAGACGCCCCGCTTGACCGCCTGCGCGCGGTCGCGCAGATGGACGTGGCAGGGGTTGATGTCGGACCAGGTGTTGAGGATCGCGATGACCGGCTTGCCCAGGTGCTCCTCGGGGAGGTAGCCGAGCTGCCGGGTGCGGGCGCGGTGGCTGAAGGAGCGGAGGCCGTCCGTGCCGTACCACTGGTGGCTGCGCAGCTCCTCGGGGGCGATGCGGGCGCCGTCGGTGCCGGTCATATGGACCACCCGGCGACCTGGTCCGCGACCTCGGCGCGCTGCGCCTCGGGCAGCACCCGGCTCGGTGCGCGGACGTCGCGACGGCAGAGTCCGAGCGAGGCCAGGGCCTCCTTGACGACGGTCACGTTGTCGGCGGACTGCCGGTCGGCGCGCAGGTCCTCGAAGCGGCGGATCTGCTCCCAGACCTTCATCGCCGCGACGTAGTCGCCGGCCCGCAGCGCCTCCAGCATCGCCAGCGAGACACCGGGGGCGACGTTGACGAGTCCGGAGGTGAAGCCGGTGGCGCCGGTCGCGAAGTAGGAGGGGGCGTACAGCTCGGCGAGGCCGGCGACCCACACGAAGCGCTCCAGGCCGGCGTCCCGGGCGAAGGCGCCGAAGCGGGCGGCGTCCGGGACGGCGTACTTCACACCGATGACGTTGGGGCAGCTGTCGGCGAGTTCGGCGAGGCGCTCACCGGCGAGCAGCGGGTTACGGACGTACGGGACGACCCCGAGCCCGGGAACGGCCTCGGCGATGGCCCGGTGGTAGTCGACCCAGCCGTCCTGCGAGACGTAGGGGTGGACCGGCTGGTGCACCATCACCATCTCGGCGCCCGCGTCCCTGGCGTGCTCCGCGGCGGCCACGGCGGTCGGCACGTCGTGGCCGACGCCCACCAGGACGGTGGCGCGGCCGCCCGCCTCGTCGATGGTGAGTTCGGTGACGGTGCGCCGCTCGTCGGGGGTCAGTGCGTAGAACTCCCCGGTGTTGCCGTTCGGGGTGACGATGCGGACTCCACCGTCGAGCAGTCTTCGCAGCAGGGCACGGTGGACCGCGGTGTCGATGGTTCCGTCCTCGGCGAACGGGGTCACCGGGATCGCCACAACGTCTGCGAGGGCCGCCTTCAGCGGGGAGAGGTCCATGCGGACCAGCCTTTCGTCGAGGTGCTGGTGGTTCAGGTCCAGCTGGTGGTTCACGCCGTGTCACCCCCGTCTTCGTCGTCGGGGAAGGCGCGGCGTACGAACGATGCGATGTGGTCGTGCAGGGCCCCCGCGGCGGCTGCCGCGTCGTCGGCGAGGGCGAGCCGCAGGATCTCGCGGTGCTCGGCAGCCTCGCGCTCCCAGGAGGGGTTGGCGGACCAGGCCACGGTCGACACGAGGGCGGCCTGGTCGCGGATCTCGTCGAGCATCCGGGCGAGCAGCGGGTTTCCGCAGGGCAGGTAGAGGGCCCGGTGGAAGTCCCGGTTGGCGAGCGACCTGTCGGCCTTGTCGATCGCCGTGTCGGCCCGCTCCAGGGCTTCCTGGGCCGCCTCCAGCGAGGACCTGCGGGTGATGGAGCGGCGCAGCGCCTCCGGCTCCAGGAGCAGGCGCACGTCGTACACCTCCCGGGCCATGGCCGCGTCGACGAGCCGCACGGTGGCGCCCTTGTACTGGCTCATGACCACGAGTCCGGTGCCCGCGAGTGTCTTCAGCGCCTCGCGTACGGGCGTCTTCGACACCCCGAACTGCGCGGCGAGCTCGGTCTCCACGAGCGCTTGCCCCGGTTGCAGCTGCGCGGTGAGGATGGCGTGCTTGATCGCCTCCAGCACGTACTGGGTCCTGGACGGAATCGGGGCAGGCGCAAAGGTCATGGGTGAAGAGCTCTCGCATCTCGCGTATGGCGTCTCATATATGACGTACGAAGTACGACGCGATGAAGCTAGAGCGGTGGGAATGTTTCGTCAACGCTTCTGGCAAAAGAAGTTCGGCGGATGCGGAACCGGGACACGGCGGGTCCCGGCCGGCGCGGCTCTCCGCACCCGGGCCAGGGGCATGGCGAAGGCCCCCGGCTGCACGCCGGGGACCTGCGCTTCGAGCGTGCCGGACGCTACGGGATCAGCCGCCGCGGACGGCGGAGAGGGCCTTCGTGACCGCGCTCAGGTCCGGACCCGAGGCCAGGCCCGCGTGGTACAGGCGCAGTTGGTCCGCGCCGAGCGAGGCCGCGTGCGCGGCGTCCCGTTCCAGCGTGCCGGGGCTGCCGCCCATCCCGCTCACCACGTTGAAGTTGGCCGCCAGCACCCCGGAGAGCCCCGCGAACGGCCCGAGGACGGCCTCGCGTGCCTGTGCGCCGCCGGTGCAGGGCAGCACGACCCCGTCCGCCGTGGAGAGGATGTGGGCCGGGTCGGTCCCCGCGTTGGCGCCGGTCCGGTAGGGGGCGGGGTCGGCGTGCAGCAGGACCTGGAAGTCCGGCGCCGTCGCCGCGGCCCGTACAGCGGCGACGGCCGCCTCCTGGAGGCCCCTGGCGACCTGGACGCGCCACCGCAGGGTGGCGTCGGCGAGGCCCGCGCCGAGCAGCTTCTCGACAGCGGCCCACCCCTGCTCGCCGGAGCCGGAGCCGGCCCAGACCGGCTCCAGGGCGCGGCGTACGGCTTCACGCAGCTCCTCGGGGTCCAGCCCCACGGACGCGTAGCCGGCCCGGCAGTCGGCGCAGAAGCAGAGGGACATCAGGTACTGCGCCGCGTCCCCGAGGGCGACCCCCGAGGTCTTGTCGTGGGCGTGCAGATGGGCGAAGCCGTACCAGCCGCACGACTCCAGCTCGGTGCCCGCGGTCCCGGGGCGCACGGCCGCCTCCGCCGCCAGGTCCACCAGGTACGCGTGGACGGCGGGCTGCGCGATGCACGGCGCCCAGGGGTAGCGGTCGCCGTAGGCGTTGACCACGGAGGTGTCCGGATGCTCGGCGCCCAGGCGGGAGTTGTGCGCGAGGACCACCCAGGAGTGCACCTGGAGACCGGCGCCCGCCAGGGCCTCGGCGGCCTCGGCGTACGGGTCCTCCCCCGCCACCCAGGACTGGGCGTAGGGGCGCAGCTCACGCCCCGCCCAGCGGGTGGCGTCCGACGGGTAGAGCACCGCCGCGTGTTCGGCCGTCACGATCCGGCGGCCGGGGTGGCGCGGGGTGAGGGCCCGGGTGGAGTGGTAGGCGGAGGCGAGCGTGACCTGCTGGACGCCGAGCCCGGCGAGGCGGGCGGGGGCGTCCGGGTCCCCCACGACGTCCCAGGGGTACAGGAAGGCGGAGGCCTTCACTTCGCCTCCCCCGCACGATGCTTCTCCAGCAGGGTGCGGCCGTCCGCGATGATCGAGACCAGCTCCTCGATGTGCTCGGCCGGGGGCTCGGTGAGCGGGGTGCGCACCGGGCCGACGTCCAGGCCCTCCAGCCGGACGGCCGCCTTCACGAGCGAGACCGCGTAACCGCGGCCCTTGGCCCGCAGTTCGACGAGCGGCCGGTAGAAGTGGTCGAGCAGCGCGTTGACCAGGTCGTCGTCGCCGGAGTCCAGCGCCCGGTAGAAGGCCAGGGCGATGTCGGGGGCGAAGGCGAAGACGGCGGAGGAGTAGAGCGTGACGCCGATGCCCCGGTAGGCGAGCCCGGTGAGCTCGGCGGTGGGCAGCCCGTTGAAGTACAGAAAGTCCTGGCCGGGCAGCCCGGTGCGTACGGCGCTGACAATGCGCTGCATCAGGTCGAGGTCGCCGTAGCCGTCCTTGAGGCCGATGATCCCGGGGGTCCGGGCCAGGGCGACGACGGT
The DNA here is from genome assembly GCF_044765485.1 of Streptomyces sp. NPDC102451. NCBI lineage: Bacteria > Bacillati > Actinomycetota > Actinomycetes > Kitasatosporales > Streptomycetaceae > Streptomyces > Streptomyces sp. NPDC102451. The sequence continues at coordinate 128,529 of NZ_JBIWKD010000019.1, forward strand.
CTCCGGGGTGAAGACCGCGTTGTCCCGCTGGTATACGACCGTCTCCAGGGAGGTGGCGGCGGCGAGGGCCGTGTAGTGCGCCAGCAGTCCTTCCTGGCCGGCGACGACGAGGTAGGGCGGCATGGCGAGGAGTCCGTCCGCCCCCGCCTCCTCGGCGAGCTTCGCGTACTGGATCGCGAGCGCCGTGCCGTAGCCGGCGCCGGCGACCACGGGCACCTGTCCCGCGGTCTCCTCGACGGCCGCCCGGACGACGAGCCGGAACTCCTCCGGGGTCAGGGCGTGGAACTCGCCGGTGCCGCAGCAGGCGAAGACGGCCGCCGCACCGGCGTCGACGCCCTTGCGCACATGCGCGCGGAAGGCATCGAGGTCGATGGCGCCGTCCGGCCCGTAGGCGGTGACGGGGAAGAAGAGCGGCCCGGCGACATCGGTGAGTCGGGCGGCAAGGGGGGCTGAGGTCACGGGCGCTCCCTGAGCAGATTCAGGCGTGCACAATTATGATCGGTGTCCATATTTCTGAACGCTGCCACGCTAAGGCAGCCTCGCGGCGCCGGTCAAGCCACGGGAACCGGACCCCGCGACGAACCGACCGGCATCGAGCGACACTTGACGCGGTCCACCGCGACTTCTTAGCGTGTCCACGCATGTGAATGCTGCTCATGGAGTTGACGCTCCTGGCGGTTGCGTGACATCCGCGTGCCCCGCACACCCGCTGTCGGCATGTCCGGCTCCCACGCGTACCTCGCTGTCAGCACGTCAGCACGTCCCACCCCCACGCAGCACCGCCACCGCACCGCCCCGTCCGCGCAGCACCGCGCCCGCGCCCTGCGCCCGCACCGAGGAGATCCCCGAATGCCAGCTCCGCGCACCGTCCTTCTCACCGGAGCCGCCGGCGGCCTCGGCACCCTCATGCGGGGACTGCTTCCGGCGTACGGCTACGACCTCCGGCTCTTCGACCTCACGCCCATAGAGGGCGAACCGGACGCCGTCATCGCCGACCTCGGCGACAAGGCCGCGCTGCGGGAGGCGGTGCGAGGCGTGGACGCGGTCATCCACCTCGCGGGCATCTCGCTCGAAGCCTCGTTCGACAAGATTCTGCACTCCAACATCGAGGGCACGTACAACCTCTACGAGGCGGCGCGCGAGGAGGGCGTCGGGCGCATCGTCTTCGCCTCGTCCAACCACGCCATCGGCTACACCGCGCCGCCGAGCCCCGGTGACCCGCTGATCCCGATCGACACCCCCCGTCGCCCCGACACCTTCTACGGCCTGTCGAAGTCCTTCGGCGAGGACCTCGCCCAGTTCTACTGGGACAAGCACGGTGTGGAGACCGTCTCCGTACGGATCGGCTCCTGCTTCATGGAGCCGACGTCCGTACGGATGCTGTCCGTCTGGATGAGCCCCGGCGACGGAGCGCGCCTCTTCCATGCGGCGCTCACCGCCGAGGACGTGCGGCACACCGTGGTCTACGGCTCCTCCGACAACACCCGGCTGTGGTGGGACCTGACGACGGCGCGCTCCCTGGGCTACGACCCGCAGGACGACTCCGAGCAGTACGCCGGGAAGCTCGTCGCCGAGCAGGGGGAGCTGGACCCGGAGAACCCCGACCACGCCCACCTCGGCGGCCACTTCGTCACGGACCCGCCGATCTGGCCGTACTGACACCGCACCGGCGCCACGGGCCCGGCCCCGGCGATCCGCTCGCGGGCGAGCGCGCGTCGGTGCCTCCGGGCAGCGGACGGCTGGGGCACGGTGGACGCCATGAGCATCGCGGCACGGCCACACACGGCGTCCTCCACCCGCGGCATGGTCCGCGTCCCTGGCGGCACGTTCCTGATGGGGTCCGCCGACTTCTATCCCGAGGAACGGCCGGTGCACCCGGTGGCGGTGGACGGCTTCCTGATCGACCCGCATCCGGTGACCGTCACCGAGTTCCGGCGGTTCGTGAAGGCCACCGGCTACGTCTCCGTGGCGGAGCGGGAGCTGGATCCGGCGGACTACCCGGGCGCCGATCCCGCCGCGCTCGTCCCCGGGGCGCTGGTGTTCCGGATGACGGCCGGGCCGGTGGACCTGGACGACTGGCGGCAGTGGTGGGCCTATGTGCCGGGCGCCGGCTGGCGCCGCCCGCTGGGCCCCGGCAGCACCCTCGACGGCAAGGAACTGCACCCGGTCACCCAGGTCTCCTACGAGGACGCCGCCGCCTACGCCGCCTGGGCGGGCAAGGAGCTGCCCACCGAGGCGGAGTGGGAGTACGCGGCCCGCGGCGGCCTCGACGCGGCGGTCTTCCCCTGGGGCGACACGTTCACGGTCAAGGGCCGGCGCATGGCCAACACCTGGCACGGCAGCTTCCCCTGGCGGTATCTGCCGGCCGGCGGGGGCAAGGGACGGCGGGCCCCGGGCACCACCCCGGTACGCACCTACCCGCCCAACGGATACGGCCTGTTCGACATGGCCGGCAACGTCTGGGAGTGGACCTGCGACCACTTCACCACCCGCCATCCGGACCCGGCCCCCCGGGCCTGCTGCGCCCCGCGCAACCCCCGGGTGGACCGGCCGGACGAGGCCGGGACCGAACGGTTTCCACGCCGCGTCACCAAGGGCGGCTCGCATCTGTGCGCCCCCGACTACTGCCTGCGCTACCGCCCCGCCGCCCGCCAGGGCCAGTCCGAGGACACCGCGAGCTGCCATCTGGGCTTCCGCTGCGTCCGGCGCTGACCGTGCCCTGTGCGCGGGCGGGCGAGTCCGTCCCGTACCGACCTTCCGAGGATCTGCCGATGAACCGTCCGGTGCTTCCTTCCTGGCGCGACACAGGGTCGCGTGCGGCCCTGCTGCGCTTCGTCGAGGAGGTGACCACCCCGGGCGAGCACTTCCTGGAGCCTTCCGACCGGGTCGCCGTCTTCGACAACGACGGCACCCTGTGGCCGGAGCGGCCTGTACCCGTGCAGCTGCACTACCTCGCCGAGCGGTGGCGGCAGATGGCCGGGGACGATCCGGCCCTGGCGGACCGCGAACCGTACGCATCCGCCCTCTCCGGTGATCCGTCGTGGATCGCCTCGGTGCTGGAGGACCACTACGCGGGGGACGACACCCGGCTTCCCGCCCTGGCCGAGGCGGTGATCGCCACGCAACGGGGCATGGACACGGACACGGTGGCCGCGGCGGTGCGGGAGTTCTTCCGTACCGCGCGTCACCCCGTGCTGAGACGCCCGTATCCGGCCTGCGCCTACCGGCCCATGGTGGAGCTTCTGGCTTTCCTGCGGGAACGCGGATTCACCACGGTGATCGTCTCCGGCGGCGGACGGGACTTCATGCGGGTGATCTCCAGCGAGGTGTACGGCGTACCCCCCGAACTGGTCATCGGCTCCACCCCCGACGCCCGCTGGTCCGCCTCCCGGCAAGCCGTCGTCTACGGGGACGGCATCCGCGTCCTGGACGACGGCCCCGAGAAACCGGTGCGCATCTGGAGCCGTCTGGGCCGCCGCCCGGTGCTGGCCTGCGGCAACTCCGACGGGGACATCGAGATGCTCTCCTACGCCGCTGCCGCCCCGCGCGGACTGGCCGTCCTCGTCCACCACGACGACGGCACCCGGGACGCTCCCGCGTACGACACGGGGGCGCGGCGCGCGCTCGCCGAAGCCGCCCGGCAGTCGTGGCTGACCGTCAGCGTCAAGGACGACTGGGCCTGTCTGCGCCCCGACGCCTCCTGACGACCGGGCGGCCGGCGCCCCGGGGCCGGCCCCGTTACCCCGGGCGCGCGCCTGCACAGGCGCCACCGCGCCACCTGGCACAGACTGCAGGCAGTCGCCCGTGCGCCGCCCCGGAGCACGGGCGTGAGTGCTGCACGAGGAGGGACGGGCATGGCCGACAATTTCCGCGGGGTGATCAACCTCGACATCCGTGACTCGGTGCCGGACTGGGCCCCGTACGCCCAGCCGAAGGCCCCGGAGGGCGCACCCAACGTCGTGTACGTCGTCCTGGACGACGTCGGCTTCGGGGCGATGGGCTGCTACGGGGGTCCGATCGAGACCCCGAACATCGACCGGATCGCCGCCGCCGGGGTGCGCTACTCCCAGTGGCACACCACGGCGCTGTGCTCGCCGACCCGCTCCGCGCTCCTCACCGGCCGCAACCACACCACCAACGGCATGGCCTGCATCAGCGAGGCGGCCGTCGGCTTCCCCAACGCCAACGGACACATCCCGCCGGAGTGCGCCACCCTCGCGGAGATCCTGGTCGACCGCGGCTACAGCACGTCCCTGGTCGGCAAGTGGCACCTGTGTCCCGAGGACGAGATGAACCTCGCCTCCACGAAGCGCAACTGGCCCACCGGGCGCGGGTTCGAGCGCTTCTACGGCTTCCTCGGCGCGGAGACCAGCCAGTGGTATCCGGACCTGGTGCACGACCAGCACCCGGTGGAGCAGCCCGCCGCCCCGGAGGAGGGATACCACTTCGGCGTCGACATCACCGACAGGGCCATCCAGTACATCGACGACGTCAAGACCATCGCCCCCGAGCGGCCCGTCTTCCTGTACTACGCACCCGGTTGCGCGCACGCCCCGCACCAGGCCCCGCCGGAGTGGATCGACCGCTACCGGGGCAGGTTCGACGAGGGCTACGAGGCGATGCGCGAGGAGATCCTGGCCCGGCAGAAGGAGCTGGGCCTGGTCCCGGCCGACACCGAGCTCCCTCCGCTGAACCCGATCGGCACGCCGGAGACCCGCAGCGGCCCGGACGGCGAGCCGTTCCCGCCGCTGGACTTCACCCTCCCGTGGAGTGAGCTGGGCGAGGAGGAGCGGCGGCTGTTCGCACGGATGGCGGAGGTCTACGCGGGCTTCCTGTCGCACTGCGACGACCAGATCGGCCGGCTGCTGGACTACCTGGAGGACATCGAGCAGCTGGACAACACGATCTTCGTGGTGGTGTCGGACAACGGGGCCAGCGGCGAGGGCGGGCCGAACGGCTCGGTGAACGAGAACAAGTTCTTCAACAACGTCGCCGACGACCTGGCGGAGAACCTCGGCATGCTCGACAAGCTCGGCGGGGTCGAGACCTACGGCCACTATCCGAACGGCTGGGCGATGGCCTTCAACACCCCGTTCAAGATGTGGAAGCGCTACTCCTTCAACGGCGGCACCTGCGACCCGTGCATCATCTCCTGGCCGGCCGGGATCAAGGCACGCGGCGAGGTCCGCGATCAGTACCACCACGCGGTCGACATCGTCCCCACCATGCTCGACTGCCTCGGGGTCGAGCTGCCCGGGACGGTCAAAGGCCACACCCAGATCCCGCTGCAGGGGGTGAGCATGCGCTACAGCTTCGACGCGGCCACCATCCCGTCCGCCAAGAGCACGCAGTTCTTCTCCATGCTCGGCACCCGAGGTATCTGGCACGACGGCTGGAAGGCGGTCACCACCCACCCGGCGATCAGCGGCTGGAGCAGGTTCCACCAGGACACCTGGGAGCTGTACCACACCGAGGTGGACCGGGCAGAGCTGAACGACCTCTCCGAGGCCGAGCCCGAGAGGCTCGCCGAGCTGATCAGCCTGTGGTTCTTCGAGGCGGGCGTCAACCAGGCGTTCCCGCTGGACGACCGCTCCGCGATGGAGATCCTCACCACCCCGCGCCCTCAGCTCACCCCGCCCCGCGACCGCTATGTCTACCGGCCCGGCGGATCGGAGGTGCCGGAGTCGGTGGCGGTCAACATCCGCAACCGTTCGTATGCGATCGGCGCGCTCGTGGACCTGCCCGCCCCGGGTGCGTCGGGGGTGCTCTTCGCCCACGGCGGACGGTTCGGCGGCCACACCCTGTACGTCAAGGACGGCCGCCTTCACTACGTGTACAACTTCCTCGGCAGCCGGGAGCAGCGGATCAGCGCCGGCGAGGACCTTCCCACCGGCGAGAAGCTCATCCTTGCCGCCTCCTTCGAGAAGGACGGCGAGGACTCCCCCGGCGTCGCCACCGGCATCCTCAGCCTTTACCACGGCGACACGAAGGTCGGCGAGGGGCGCATCAGGACCCAGCCGGGCAAGTTCACCCTCGCCGGCGAGGGCCTCAACGTCGGCCGGGACGGCGGCGACGCCGTCACCGGCGACTACCCCGGCACCGCCCCCTACGCCTTCACCGGCGGCACGCTGCACCGCGTCGCCGTGGACGTCAGCGGCGATCCCTACGTCGACCTGGAACGCGAAGCCGAAGCCATGATGGCCCGCGAATGACATCCGGCACTGCCCACGAACGGACACCGGTACGCTTCCACCGCCGCCGGGACCGGCGCGCCGAGCTGTCGCAGCTGGTGTGCGCCGTCCTGGGCCTGGTGCTGGGGCTGCTGGTGCCGCTGGTGGACGCCGGGCCCCGGATCGAGGCCGGCCGGGTGGTGAACCTGCTCTTCACCGTCGGCTTCGGGGTGATCAGCCTGGTCAGCATCATCTACTCGTTGCTGTTCCTGGTCGTGCAGTTCTCGGCCAGCAGCTTCAGCCCCCGGCTGGGAATCTTCCGCGACGACCCCATCGTGTGGCGGAGCTTCGCCTTCGCTATCGGTGTGTTCGTCTTCTCCATCACCGCGGGCATCGCCATCGGTCCACGCGACCGGGTCTCCCTGCTGGTTCCCGCCCTGACCGCGGTGCTGGTCCTGGTCGCGCTGGGCTTCATGCGCACCCTTCAGACCCGGGCGTTCCACTCCATCCAGCTGGCGCCGGCCCTGAACGCGATCAGCGCCCGGGGACACCAGCTCGTCGACGACTGGTACGGCCATCCACCCGCACCGCAGCCGCGGGCCGCACCACCCTCCCACCGGCAGCCGCAGCGGGTGGTGCGCTGCCCGGTCCGGACCGCGGTACTGCAGCAGATCGACGTACCGATGCTGCTCGCCGCCGTGGAACGCGCCGACTGCCGCATCGAGTTCCAGGTGCCGATCGGCACGGGTGTGCACCAGGGCACCGAGCTGGCCGTCCTCCACGGCGGGGACGTACCGGACGAGGAGCTGCGCCGCTCCCTGGTGTTCGGCATGGAGCGGACCTTCGACCAGGACCCGCTGCTTCCGGTGCGGCTGCTGGCCGACATCACACTGCGGGCGCTCTCCAAGGCGATCAACGACCCGGCCACCGCGGTGCAGGCGCTCGACCAGCTGGAGGCACTCCTGGTGCGCCTGGCCGGCCGACAGCTGGACGTCGGCCGGATCACGGACGGGGCGGGCGTGGTCCGGGTCGTCGTGCCGATGCCCACCTGGGAGGAGTTCCTCACCACCGCCCTGGACGAGCCCCTCGTCGCCGCCGAGGGCTCCCCCATGGTGCTGCTGCGCATGGGCACGCTGCTGCGTACGCTGCTCGCCGCGGCGCCCCCGGAACGGCAGGGGCCGCTGCGGACCCGTCAGGCACGGCTGGAGCAGGCCGCCGCCCGACGCCACCCGCTGGAATGGGTGGCGGACCGGCCGCCGCCCGCCGGGGACTGAGCCCGGCAGGGACCGGCCAGAAATCCGGGCGACGCGGGGTCTCGCGGGCGGGCACCATACGGCCATGCCGAAACCTTCCGGATTCACGTACGAGCGACAGGGCGACGCGAGCGTCACCATCACCCACCACGGCCGCCCCGCGGGCACCCTGCGCGGCGGCCGGGCGGAGAAGTTCCTCGCGGAGGTGGAGTCCGGCGACGCCCAGCTGGTCATGGCGCGCTGGACGGGCGCGTACCGGCACGGCAACGAGCGCACCGCCCGCGAACACCCCCGCAACCGGGCCCGCGGCGGTCGCTGAGCCGTACGGAGCAAGCCCGCAAAGGTAAGGGAACGGCAAAGCCGGGTCGTTCGTTACCCCGTGCATGACCGCAATGACCCCCGGCTCGAACATCCCTCTCTCCGCCGCCCGCGTGGCGGTGGACGTCGCCGCCCCGGTGCGGCTCGACGTCTCGGGCCTGCTGCTCACCGCCGACGGCAAGGTGCGCTCCGACGACGACTTCATCTTCTACAACCAGCCCTCGGGCCCCGGCGTGATCTACCGCTCGGGCGGCGGGTCGGCGCCCGACGCCATCGTGGTGGACACCACGGCGGTCCCCCCGGGCATCGAGAAGATCGTGGTCACGGCCAGCCCCGACGCCGCGGGCCAGACCTTCCAGGGCGTCGAGCCCACCGCCACCGTGCGCAACGCGGACGACGGCAGCGCGCTCGCCACCTTCACCCCGCCGCAGCTGGGCGGCGAGACGGCGCTGGTGGTCATCGAGATCTACCTGCGCAACGGCGCCTGGAAGGCCCGCGCGGTCGGCCAGGGCTATGCGAACGGCCTGGCGGGCATCGCCACGGACTTCGGCGTCTCGGTGGAGGAGCCCGCGGCGGCGGCGGCGCCCGCACCGGCCGCCGCTCCGGTCGCACCGCCCGTCGCTCCCCCGGCGGCCGCACCCGTCGACCCCCGGATCGCGCCCCCGGCCCCCGCGGCACCGCCCGCGCCCCCGGCTCCGCCCGCCGGCTCCGGCAAGATCAACCTCGACAAGGGCCGGATCAGCCTCCAGAAGAACCAGACCGTGTCCCTGGTCAAGGGCGGCAGGCCGCTGCTCTCGCAGGTCAAGATGGGCCTCGGCTGGGAGCCCGCGTTCCGCGGCAAGGACATCGACCTCGACGCCTCGGTGATCGCCTTCGGCCCCAACCGCAATCACCTGGACAGCTGCTACTTCGGCAAGCTCTCCATCCTGAACGGCGCGATCAAGCACTCCGGCGACAACCTCACGGGTGAGGGCGCCGGCGACGACGAGGTGATCGTCGTGGATCTCGGCCGGATCCCCACCGACGCGACCGGTCTGGTCTTCACGGTCAACTCGTTCACCGGGCAGAAGTTCACCGAGGTCGCCAAGGCCTACTGCCGGCTGATCGACGCGGCCACCGGCGAGGAGCTGGTCCGCTTCGACCTGACGGGCGCGGAGCCGCAGACCGGCGTGATGATGGCCAAGCTGATCAAGCAGTTCTCGGGCGAGTGGGAGATGACCGGAATGGGCGAGTTCGTGAAGTCGCGGACCGTCCGCGGCATGGTCAAGCCCGCCGCGAAGGCCCTGTAGCGCCACCGGCCCCGCAGCACCGAGGGCCCCGGGAACGGCTTCCGGGGCACCCGCGGGTTCTCCCCTCAGGTGCCCCGGATCCGGAGAGTCTCCGGTGGGACGCGGTGCGTGCTCGTTCGCTCTCTCAGAGCTTGGTCAGCTTGGAGTACGGGCTCAGGATCCTCCCCTGTCGCCCCGAGAAGTCGATGAGCACTGCGTCGTTGTCGCCCTCGACAGCGAGGACTCGGCCGAGTCCGAACTGGTCATGCGACACCCTGTCGCCCACATCGAAGCATTCGACCGGTGGGGCCGCCTGGGCCGGGCGGTTGAAGGGACTGGAAGGCAGGTGACGCCGGGAACCGGCTGACTGTTTCATTACGGTCGAGTATGCGCCCTGTAAGCGCCCGACGCCATGCCCGACCGCTCCGGAGCGGGCAGTAGTGCCGGATTCGTAATCAGCGGTTCCGGGGCCGGCCCGCGCTCCTGCCCGCCTCCAGCAAGGGCACCACGCGGAACGCGGCATCGGAAAGACCCCCGAAGGTGTGGCGGTTATCGCTTCCCGACGGCGCGTGCCCGACCCGGTGTCCGGCGAGGTTCCAGGTGGAGACGGGCACGGTCGGCGGGACGCCCTCGGTGGCGTCGCACCGCAGCGACAGCGCGTGCTGGTACGCCGCGAGGCAGCCGAGGGGGAACTGCACAAAGGCCCAGTTCAGACGATGTCTGCCCTGGGGCCTTCACCGAGCCGGCTCCAGAACCCGAGGCCCACGCCTTGCGGGTCAGGCCGCCCCGAGCAGGGTCGTGTAAGCCCCTTCGGCAGCCCGGCCCTGCGCCGTACCGGGCGGAGTGTGGGCAAGGAACTCGCTGGTCGACCCGTTCTGCACGAGACGTCCGCCAACCAGTACGGACACGTGGTCGGCCTCTTCGGCGAGGTCGGTCACGTCATGCGTGGACAGCAGGATGCTGACCTCGCCCTTGACCGCGGCAAGGAGGTCGCGGAAGACCCGTCGCTGACGTGGGTCCATGCCGGCCGTGGGTTCGTCCAGGAGGAGCACCCGTGCCTCGTGGACCAAGGCACAGGCCACACCCACACGCCGCAGCTGGCCGCCCGAGAGCCGGCCGGTGCGGGTGTCGGCGTGCTTCGACATCTCGACGCGGGACAGCACTCGGGGAGCGCTGTCCCAGGCGTCGTTCCTGCTCATCCCCTTGAGCCAGCCCACGTAGGCGACGTACTCCCGAGCTGTGAGTGCGGGCAGGGGGGTGATGTTCTGCGGCATCCACGCCACCGCCCGCCGGTAGTCCTTGCTCTTCGCTTCCCGTCCGTCCCACGTCACGGTTCCCCGCTGAGGTGTGGTGACGGCGGCAGCCAACTGCAGCATCGTGGACTTTCCGGCCCCGTTCGGTCCGAGAAGGATGGTCAGTCCGTCCGGGAGGCGGTAGTCGAAGTCCTTCAGCACCGCAGCCCGCCGTCGGCCGTAGGCGAAGGTGCAGGAATCAAGAACAAGCGTCATGCGGCACTCCGTGCGAGGCGGTTCAGGGGAAGGAGATGGGCTCCGATGCCAAGGATGAGCATCAAGAGGGCTCCCGTGGAGGCATACCAGGTGTCTGGCGGTTCGAGGAGGACCGTCCACGGATAGGCATTGCCGGGCCCGCTCATGCCGAAAAGTACGCCGATCAGCGGCCACAGCGCGGGGACGAGGACTGCGGATCTCCCGAAGAGAGCCCCACACAACAGGGTGAGTCCGGCGAGGAAGGCTGTGTTGCGGCCCAGCGTCTCGGCCGATGCGGCTCCAGTGATCATGGAGATCGCCTCGCCCAAGGCAAGCGCGAGCGCCACCACGCCAAGTGTGAGCAGGACGTCGAAGAACCTGACAGGTCGGATTCCGGTGGTCTCGGCGGCGTCCAGCCGGGTGTACAGGCAGTCGAAGAGGACTGAGGTCAGCACGAGCGGGACGAGTGTGACAGCCTGCACGATCTCGGAGCCGCCGGACCAGATGGACGGCAGGAAGAGGGGGGTGTCCTGAACGATCGCCGCCATGAGCGTGAAGATCAGGAAGCCCAGGGGCAGGCGAGTGTGGGCGCGACGGGCGCGCAACCACCACATCACGTCGTCTTCCCGCCTTCCTCGCAGGCCTCGGCGACGGTCTTCTCGTACCAGCCCAGTTGTTGCGCCTTGCTCAACTGCAGAACCTCTGCCACGCGCTCCTGGAGGCGGCTGCGTTCCTGTGCCGTGAAATCGGGTTCGGAGCTCAGCCGCTTCAGATAGGTGTCCGGCTGTCCGATCTTTGAGGACACCCAGTAGTACACGAGGCGGGCGGGACTGGTGGCGGGAGGGGCGCATTCGAAACGCACCGCTTCGCGGGCGATCTGGTAGGGCACGGTGCCGGTCGCCTCGCCGGCACCGAGCGGGACGTTCCAGCGATCCTTCGTGGACGGTTCGGGGTACCGGACGTTGAGTGACGTGTCCGTGAGGGAGGCCGGAGCGGCAGGCAGACCGGCCCGACGCAGGGTCTCCAGCGTTGCCTCCGCTTCCTCGGTGAGAGCGGAGATGTGCTCGGCGCGCGCCTCAGGCAGGCAGATGCGCGGGGACTGCCCGGCACAGGTGAGTGTGCCGTGACCGGTGCTCCGCGGACCTATGTAACTCCAGTTGCTGACCAGGGAGAACGATCCGAACGCGCAGGCGAAGACGAGTGCCGCCGCGACGGCTCCTCGTAGCCAGCGATTGACGGGAGCCCAGAGCAGAGCCGCTGCGCAGGCGGAGCCGACGGCGAGCAGGAGGGGCGCCGCGATGGCGGCGGGGGTGGGCAGTTCGCCGAACATCATCTTTCCGGCGAAGAGGCCGGTGAGGTGCCGGGGCCACGGTATCGACAGTCCGGTGGACCAGCCGATGGCCAGGAAGTCGGTCACCGCAATGATGGGTACCACAGCGATGTGCCCGATGGCGGCTCCGAGGGCGAATCCGACGATGCCGTGGGCGACGCAAAGTACGAGGGCGAAGGCCAGCAGCGTGAGGCCGGGCGGGTCGGGCACCACCTGCTTCTGGGCCAGGGCACACAGCGTGGGCAGAATGAGGAGCAGCCACGCCAGCGCGACAACGGGGCACAAGTGCAGTGCGGCGACGGTGTAGCGGGATCTCAGCGCCCCCAGCCGCCAGACTCCGGAGGCTCCCAGCTTCCGCGCCTCCCAGGCGGCGAGGCCCGAGGCAACCGCGAAGGCCACGGGCATCAGATTGCGCAGTACCGAATCGACCACAGTGGCGGAGTAGCCCAGTGGATCGAGGCGGAGGTCGTCACCGAGGTCGGTGGCGTAGTAGGCGAACACGAGAAGCAGGGCGACAGGCGCGGCCCGCAGCGCGCTGCTGGACCTGATGAGGGTGAGGGGTTTCACTTCCGGCTTCCTGGAGCGGTCCGAACAGGGGGCGTGGGGGGGGGGGGGGGGGGGGGGGGCCCCCGGGGGGGGGGGGGCCGGGCGGGGGGGGGGGGGGGGGGGGGGGGGGGGGGGTGGGGGGGGGGGGGGGGGGGGGGTGGTGGGGTGGGGCGAGCCGCTGTCGGTGGGATGGGGGCGGGGGGTCGGGTCCGTGGGGCTCGGG
>NZ_JBIWKD010000020.1:0-134580 GCF_044765485.1 Streptomyces sp. NPDC102451
GGCCTGCTCGGCCCAGAAGCCCAGCCTGTCCGCCTCGGCCTGCTCGTACGCCTCCACTGTCACGTTGGCGTTCGCGGCCAGATCGGCAGGCGGTGTGAACCGCCGCTCCTCCTTGAGCAGATTGGCCAGGCTTTCGTTGCTCACGACATCTCCCATTCCCAGGGTGTCCGTTGTGTCCCGGGGGACAGCTCATCAGGCTGCGGGCCAGGTGACAAGTGCCTGCCGGGAATTGGTTTAGACCTGTGTCTCGTGTATGGAGTCACGTGCCCCGCTTCCGCGAACTGCGCAGTTCGATGCGAAAGCGGGACCACAAGGTCTCACGGACCGGATGTGTGAGTGGTTCAGGCGCCGACGGTGGCGCCAGGCGCGGTGCGCAGTGCTTCGATGCCGTGCTCCGCACCCCATGCCGCGCCGGGGGCGACCCGGGCGAAGACCTCGTCGGGCCCGGTACCCGAACTGGCGCCCTCGGTCAGTAGATAGGCCTGCGCCTCCCCGACATGGAAGTACATGCCGTGCAGTTGCAGGGTGCCTTCCGCCAGTCGGCGGGCCACCGACTCATGTGCACGCAGGTGCTCCAACTGCTGGACCACATTGGTCAGACAGAGCTGCTCCACCGCATCGGTGGGTAGCCGGCCGGCGATCCGCGCCCAGGAGTGGTGACGTGAACGCATGCGCTCCAGGCTCGGCAGCCCATGCCGCAACCAGCGCCACAGAGGCGTCCGGGGCGTGTCCGGGCCGGCTCCCAACAGGGCCTGCATGGCACCGCATCCGGAGTGACCGCAGATGGTGATGGACTCGATCTCCAGCACATCCACCGCGTATTCGATGGCGGCGGCCACCGAGTCGTCGTTGCTCGCCGCGCCTTCGGCGTCCGGCGGCGGCACCAGATTGCCGACGTTGCGCACGGTGAAGAGATCACCCGGCCCGCTTGCGGTGATCATGCTGGTCACCAGGCGGGAGTCGGCACAGGTGAGGAACAGCTGCGAAGGCCGCTGCCCTTCGGTGGCCAGTCGGGCAAGCTCCTCGCGGACCAGCGGGGCGGTGGTGCGCTGGAACGAACTGAGGCCGCTGAGAAGCCGATGGGCGCCGTGCCGACGGTCCGATGAGCCCCTCGAAGCCGCAGAAGGAGCCGCTTTCGAGACAGCGTGCGAGGCGGGAGCGGCGCCGCCGGCGGTCGGTGGCGCGGTGTCCTGCGCGCGGTCGTGGCAGTGATGGTTGCGCCATGGTGTCCAGGGGCGGCAGCAGGAATGGGCGGCTGACGCGGGCTCGGCGATCCGGCCGCCGGAACGCCCGGTGAATTCGATCCGGGCCCCCAACGCGGTCTGTGCCGCATGCCAGTCCTGGATCGTCTCGTACGCCGCGTGGTCCATGAAGAACCCGTCCAACTCGACCACGGCGTCCACTCCTGGAGGGAGCTTGCCGAGCAGGCGGCTGAGCCGGGGAACGGCCAGGAAGGTCAGCTGTCCCCGAGCGGCCACCAGATAGCGGCCGTCCTGCTCCGTCACGGTGATTCTCGTGCGTGCCAGCCGGTGCAGGGCGACGGCCACCGCCACGACGATGCCGATCACCACCCCTTCGAGCACGCCGGCCAGAATCACGCCGCTGATCGTGGCGCCGTACACCAGGAACTCCCGGTGCCGGTGGACCTTGCGGATGTGGGCGAAGCTGACCATCTGGATCCCGACCACCATCACCAGGGCGGCAAGGGCGGCCAGGGGGATCCACTCCAGGGCCGTGACCAGCAGCACGGCTGCCAGCAGTACCCAGACGCCGTGCAGCACGGTGGAGGCGCGGCTCGTCGCGCCCGCCCGGACATTGGCGGAACTGCGCACGGCACCGCCCGAGACGGGCAGTCCTCCGGCCAGTCCTGCCAGGGCGTTGGCGACACCCTGGGCCCGCAGCTCCCGGTCGAGGTCCGACCGCTTGACAGGCGCGTGCTGCTTCGCTCCGTCCTTGGGCGCGGCTGTCGCCCGCTCAGCGGCCAGCTTGTCCACGGATACTGCGGCCAGCAGGGATTCGAGGCTTGCCACGAGCATGACGGTGAACATCGCCGTCGCCAGCGCCATCACCGGGCCTTGTGGCAACTCGGGCAGCGCGTGCGAGCGCCATGAAGGCAGATCCACCCGAGCGATCCCGGGGGCTGCGACGGCGGCCACCGCCGTCGCGGTCACCACGGCGGCGAGCGCGGCAGGGATCCTCCTCAGCGACGCTCCGATCCGTCCCGGCAAGCGTGGCCACACGACGAGCAGAAAGATCGTCAGGGCTCCGATGAGGGGCCCGGGCGGCGCGAAGTGCGCCAAGTGGGAGGGGAGCGCGAGTGCGTTGTCGAGGGCTGAGCTCTGGGGTACCTGGCCGAACATGACGTGGAGCTGGGCGAGAGCGATGGCCACACCGATGCCGGCGAGTGTGCCGTGCACGATGGCCGGGCTGACGGCGAGGGCACTGCGGGCCGCCCTCAGCGAACCCAGCAGGATCTGCAGAAGCCCCGCACCGATGGTGATCGCGCATGTGGTGCGCCAGCCGTAGATCTGGATCAGCTCTGCCGTGACGACGGTCAGTCCGGCGGAGGGGCCGCTGACCTGGAGCGGCGTGCCGCCCAACAGTCCGGCGACGATGCCGCCGATCGCGGCCGACACCAGGCCGGCGGCGAGGGGAGCGTCCATGGCGACGGCGAGACCGAGCGACATGGGAATGGCGATCAGGAAGACAGTGATCGATGCGGACAGGTCCGCACCCGGAAGGCGGAAGGGACCGCGGCGAGGCCGAGGTGGCGGACTGTGCGGACGCTTGAGTCCCGATGCCCGGGAAGGGCGCGAACTTCGGGATGAGTGGTCGTTGCGAGTAGGGGCGCAGGCAGGCATGTTCCCGTCTCCTCCGGGGCAGCGCGGTCGCGGTATGTGAATGACGGCGGCCGTAGGTCACGGCGTGCAGCGGTGGGGTGAAGCGGCGGGATTTCTCAACTCTCCGTAAATGAATAGTAATGGAGAGTAAAGAAAGGTGTCCATGCTTTCGAGCAAATAGCCCAGCTAGTCACTCTTCTCAGTGAATAAGCAGCTTTTCAACCGGCTTGTCGTACTGATTCCGGCAGGGCTGCGTGTGAGGTTGACCGCGCCGCGTCGGTACTTCAACGCACGAATCCTGCAAGGAAGAGGGTGGACGGATGATGGCCGCCACGAAGAGGATCGCCCTGGGCGCCGTGGTCACGGCGCTGGTCGCCGGCCTGGCCGGCTGCTCGGGGCCGGGTACGGGCGCCGCCGGCTCCACGCCCGGTGCCGGCCAGAGGTCCGCCCCCGGTGCGGACGAGAACTCTCCCGCGGCGGCGCCGAAGGGGGCGGTCAAGCTCATCGGCGACGGGTCCACCGCCTTTACGGGAGCCCAGCCGAAACTGCCCGTGGCCAAGAGGCTCAAGCCGGGTCAGAAGCCCCCGCAGTTCGTGGTGTTCTCGTGGGACGGCGCGGGTGAGGACAGTCAGAAGCTCTTCTCGCATTTCCGCGCGGTCGCGAAGAAGTACGACGCCAGGATGACGTACTTCCTCAGTGGTGTGTACCTCTTGCCGGAGGAGAAGAAGGAGCTCTACGACCCGCCGCAGCATTCGGCGGGCCGTTCCGACATCGGGTTCAACGACACGGAGGGAATCCGCAACACGCTCACGGAGCTGCGTGCCGCGTGGCTGGAGGGCAACGAGATCGGCACCCACTTCAACGGGCACTTCTGCGGGCCGGACGGAGGCGTCGGCACGTGGTCGGTCGAGGAGTGGAAGAGCGAGATCAGCCAGGCGAAGTCCTTCGTGAAGAGCTGGAAGACCAACGCTCCGGATCTCAAGGGTGAAGCGCCGTTGCCCTTCGACTACGACAAAGAGCTGATCGGTGCCCGCACCCCGTGCCTCGAGGGCCAGAAGAACATGGTCGCAGCCGCACGGACCATGGGGTTCCGCTACGACTCCAGTGGTATCGGCAATCAGGTCTGGCCCGCGAAGAAGGACGGGCTCTGGGACCTCCCCCTGCAGCTCGTCCCCGTTCCGGGCCGTGCGTTCGAGACGCTCTCGATGGACTACAACTTCATGTTCAACCAGTCCGGCACGACGACACAGGGCGACCCGGACAAGCACGAGTACTGGGGCAACCAGATGCGGGACGGTCTTCTCCAGGCGTTCGACCGCGCCTACAGCGGGAACCGTGCTCCGATGATCATCGGCAACCACTTCGAATCGTGGAACGGCGGCACGTACATGCGTGCCGTCGAGGAAACGATCAAGACGGTGTGCACCAAGCAGGATGTGCAGTGCGTTTCCTTCCGCCAGCTCGCCGACTGGCTGGACGCGCAGGACCCGGCGACCCTCGCCAGGCTCGGGACGCTGAAGGTGGGTCAGGAACCCGAGCCGGGCTGGACCGCGTTCCTCGCGGGGACGGTTCCGGGCAAGCCCGCCGCGGCCAGCCCCGTGCCTGCCAGGCCGGCGGACCAGCCGGCCGGCAGGGGGGCCGGCGGGGGCGCCGAGTAGGGGCCACCCCCTTGGCGTGCCGCTCAGTCCGGTTCAGACCGGCTGGGCGGCGCCCGTCTCGGCGCCGTGCTCATGCAGGACGAAGGCGGGGTCGACCTGGGCAGCCAGGTCGGCGCCCGTCTTCTCGTTGCCCCAGCTCTCCGCGTTCTTCAGATGGAAGTGCACCATCTGCCGCGTGTAGCGCTCCCAGTCGCGTAGCCCGTACGAGTCCTCCGCGGCGTTCTGCAGGGCCTGCAGTGCCATCCGGTTGTCCGCTTCCAGGAGCTCGAACGGGGCGGGCCGGCCCTTTTCCATCGTCCGGACCCAGTCGGACTGACCGACGCCCACCAGCAGGTCGTCGCCGACCTCGGCGCGCAGGAAGTCGAGATCGTCCTCGCCCTGCACCTTGTTGCCCACCACCTTCAGCGCGACACCGAAGTCCCGGGCGTACTCCTTGTACTGGCGGTAGACGGAGACGCCTTTCCGGGTCGGTTCGGCGACGAGGAAGGTCATGTCGAAGCGGGTGAACAGCCCTGACGCGAACGAGTCCGACCCCGCCGTCATGTCGACCACCACATACTCGTCGGGGCCGTCGACCAGATGGTTGAGGCAGAGCTCGACCGCTCCGACCTTGGAGTGGTAGCAGGCCACGCCGAGATCGGACTCGTTGAACGGGCCGGTGGCCATCAGCCGGATGTCCCCGTCATCGAGACGGACCGTGCGGGCACAGGCGTCGTAGACGGGGTTGTCCTCGCGGACGCGCAGGAGTCGGGACCCCTCCCCGGGCGGTGTCGTCTTGATCATCGTCGCAGCGGATGTGATGCGGGGATTGCTTCCGCGGAGGTAGTCCTTGATGAGAGGCAGCTGGGCTCCCATGGCGGGCAGAGCGGCGGCCTCCTGCTCGTCCAGGCCGAGGGCGGCCCCGAGGTGCTGGTTGATGTCGGCGTCCACCGCGACGACATGAGCTTCATTGGCGGCGAGGTGGCGGATGAAGAGCGAGGACAGCGTGGTCTTGCCGCTGCCGCCCTTCCCTACGAAAGCGATCTTCATGTTCACCTAGGGTAGCGGCTTGATCGCGGAACGTTGTCATCCTTCGTGAAGAAGGCCACTCCTGGGCGGCATCCGCATCCGGGGCGCGTAGCCTCCCTACTTATGAGTACGACTTCCTCGGACCCGCTTGCCGCCCTGGGTGACCTGCCGGGCGTCGCCGATGCGGTGGACTCCGTACGCAAGGCCGTGGACAGGGTCTACGGGCACCGGGTCATGCGGCGCCGCAGCAACGAGGTCACCGCGGAGGCGGCCCTGCGCGGGTCGCGCGGATCCGCGGCTCTCTCGGGTGCCGACTGGAATCTCGAGGAGGTGCGCCGGCGCACCGATTTCAGCGGTGAGGACGAGGCCCGCGCCATCGGTGCCGCCCTGCGGCTCACGGCGGAAGCAGGGCAGCTGCTCTCCATCTGGCGGCAGTCACCGCTACGCGTCCTGGCCCGCCTGCACCTGGTGGCGGCGGGCGGCGCGTCTCCCGACGAGACGGTCGGAAGGCCCCGGCTGGCGGGCGAGCCGGTCGACGAACCCTTGATCGAGGCACCTGTCCCGAGCGCGGACGAAGTGTCCGGGCGTCTCGAAGGGCTGTCGCGACTGATCATCGCGGGAGGCTCGGCGCCCGCGCTGGTGACTTCCTCGGTGGTGCACGGCGAACTGCTGGCGCTGCGCCCCTTCGGCTCGCACAACGGCCTGGTCGCCCGGACCGCGGAACGGATCGTACTGATCGGCAGCGGTCTCGATCCCAAGTCGATCTGTCCTGCCGAAGTCGGTCATGCGGAGCAGGGGCGCGCGGCGTACGTCGCCGCCCTCGATGGATACCTCTCCGGCAAGCCGGAGGGAATGGCCGCCTGGATCGCCCACTGCGGACGTTCGGTGGAGCTGGGTGTCAGGGAGTCCACGGCGGTGTGTGAGGCGCTGCAGCGCGGCGCGGCCTGACTGTCTCTCCCCGTGCGGCCGGCGGCCTCCGCCCGGAGCGGGGGGCGGCTGGATCTCGTGGAAGGCGCTCACCTGCCGCGGGCGGATCCGGAAAGGGTTGCGGCGGTACCGATTCCGGTACCGCCGCTGGCACGTCCGCCCAGTTACCAAGCGTCCTCGTTATGTGCCCATCAGGTCAGGTTCTTTGCCCGTTACCTGGTGCGGCTGGCCCGTAATCGACGGGTCGACGTCGCGTGGGTGCTCGGCTTTCGTGCGCGGTCCGTGGGGCCTTCTGTGCGTGAAAGGTGATCCTCTCGGATGTCCCTGGTCTCGCGGGCCGTTGAATCCTTTGTACTCCAGGACCAGTGGGAGCGGAAGTCCTGGCCGCTTTTCTTTACTTTTATGTTCAAATGCAGCTGAGTCGGACATTGTTGCGTGTGTCCGGCGAAGAGTCTGTCGTTGCCGAGCGGATGTCGCCGGGGCCGCGGAGCGGGTGGCGCCTTGTGCTGGGCCTGCCAGGCGGGCCAGGCCTGTCAGGCGGCGATCGTGGCTGAGCGGCGCCGGTTGGCGTACCAGACGAGCCCGGCGGTCACCGCGGCCGCGCCCAGCGCGGCAGCTGCCACCAACGCCGGTCGTGGCGGCATGGAGAACGCGGGCAAGCGCTGCTTGAGCCGGACCGGCCGGTCGAAGGCGAGAATCGGCCATTCCCTGAGCGTGGCTTCACGCCGCAGTGCCCGATCCGGATTGACGGCGTGCGGGTATCCCACGGACTCCAGCATCGGCACGTCGGTGGCGGAATCGCTGTACGCGTAGCAACGCGACAGGTCATAGCCTTCCGATCCGGCGAGAGCCCTGATGGCCTCGGCCTTGGTCGGACCGTAGGCGTAGTACTCGACTTCGCCGGTGAAGCAGCCGTCGTCGCCCACGACCATCCGCGTCGCCACGACCCGGTCGGCACCGAGGAGTTCCCCGATCGGTTCGACGACTTCGGCGCCGGAGGTCGACACGATGACCACATCACGCCCAGCGGTGTGATGCTCCTCGATGAGAGTTGCGGCTTCGTCGTAGATGATCGGGTCGATCAGGTCGTGCAGGGTTTCGGCGACGAGGTCCTTGACCTGCTGGACGTTCCACCCCTTGCAGAGAGCTGAGAGATATTCACGCATCCGCTCCATCTGGTCGTGATCGGCGCCCCCGGCGAGAAATACGAACTGTGCGTACGCGGTGCGCAGTACGGCACGGCGGTTGATCAGCCCGCCTTGGTAGAAGGACTTGCTGAAGGTCAGTGTCGATGACTTCGCAATGACCGTCTTGTCCAGGTCAAAGAAGGCTGCAGTGCGCGGCGAGAAGCAGTTTTCCACAAAGGCGAGCATAGGGGCCCGCCATTCGGCCTAAAATCCGGCAGGCGGGTTTGCCTGAGAAGGGCCTCGGGTACACCATGGAAGTCACGGATCGTTCGCGACCGTGCTAACCCGGCCCGACTCCTCCCCCCCCCCGAGTCGGCCGTGGGGACGACCCCCGCTCTCCCCCCCGGCGGGGGTCGTCGCATGTCCGGACGCGTTTCGCGGCCGAAGAATCCCACCCCTCCCTCCCTCGCGGCCCGCTTGCCGCGTCTCACGGCTCCCTGTCGCGGGGTTCACTCGATCATGACTCGTCACCGTGCGTAGCGGAAGGGCTGCGCTGCGAAAGTCCCCTGTACGAGCTACCGAGATATTCACAACGGTTGAGTTATCCACAGTTTTTGAGCAAGATCCACATCTTTTTCCACCCCGTTGCATGTTGATTCCACCCGTGAAGTCCGCGGGTACCGGAATCGCGCATCTCGGAAGCGTTCGAGATCGCCGCGAAACCGCACTGGAGGAGACAGTGAGAGGGGCGGAGATCGTGGCTGGAACATTCACGGGCGACGGTCCGTCGAGCGCCGAAGGACGGCGGGACGGACCGCTGATCCTCACCGAGGACCCGGATCTGCTGGACGATCTGCTCAGGCTGTGCGCGGCGGCCGGGGCGGTGCCGGAAGTGCATCACGGCCCTCAGGCCGAGAGGGGCGCCTGGGAGCGGGCCCCGATGGTCCTGGTGGGCGATGATGCGGCGCGCGGTTGCCGCGGGGCGCCCCGCAGACCGGGCGTCATGCTCGTCGGACGGGACCAGGACGACCCTGACGTCTGGCGCCGCGCGGTGGAGATCGGGGCCGAATATGTGCTGCGACTGCCCGATTCCGAAGGCTGGCTGGTCGACCAGATCGCCAATGCCGTTGAAGGCGTGGGCCGAACGGCGCTCACCGTGGGGGTGCTGGGAGGGCGCGGGGGCTCGGGTGCGTCCACGCTGGCCTGTGCGCTCGCTGTGACGGCTGCGAGGTCGGGCCGGCGGACCATGCTGATCGACGGGGACCCCCTGGGCGGTGGCATCGACGTGCTGCTCGGCGGTGAGGGCTCCGAGGGCTTGCGGTGGCCGGATTTCGCCCGTTCGAAAGGCAGGCTGGGCGGAGGGGCACTGGAGGAGTCACTGCCCGCATTGCACGGGCTGCGCGTGCTCAGCTGGGGCAGGGACGACCAGGTGATCGTGCCGCCACAGGCCATGCAGTCGGTGCTCGCCGCTGCGCGCCGGCTCGGTGGAGTGGTCGTCGTCGATCTGCCGCGGCGGTTCGACGAAAGCGTGGCAGAGGCGCTGGCACAGCTGGACGTCGGTCTGCTGGTCGTGCCCGGGGAGTTGAGAGCGGTCGCGGCGGCGCAGCGAGTGGCGGCGGCGGCCCGCATGGTCCTGGAGGACCTGCGTGTGATCGCCCGGGGGCCCTACACGGCAGGCCTGGACGAGCAATGGGTGGCGCAGGCGCTGGGCCTGCCGCTCGTAGGTGACCTGCCCATGGAGCCCGGGCTGCCCTCGGCTCAGGACAGCGGTGTGCCCCCGGGCGGGAATTCCCACGGCGCGCTGGCCCGCTTCTGTACGGCCTTCTGGGAGCTGGCTGACGTCCCGGGCCGCCTGGAAACCGTCCCGTCCCGGCCTCGCGGGGGAGGGCTGTCATGACCGACGCACTGCTCGACGCCGTACGCCAACGACTGGCCCGGAGCGGTGCGGCGCCCACTCCGGCGGGGGTGGCCGCCGCGCTCAGGGAGCAGGGCCGTCTGCTCGGTGATGCCGAGGTCCTCGGCGCGGCCGAGGAGCTACGGGGCGAGCTCGTCGGCACAGGAGTGCTGGAGCGGCTCCTCGCCGACCCGGCGGTGACCGATGTGCTGGTGTCCGCCCCGGACCGGGTGTGGGTGGACCGCGGCGGCGGACTCGAGCTGACCCGAGTCGTGTTCCAGGACGCGGCGGCTGTCCGGAGGCTGGCGCAGAGGCTTGCCGCGGTAGCGGGCCGAAGGTTGGACGACGCCCGGCCTTGGGTGGACGCGCGGCTGCCGGACGGGACGCG
This sequence comes from Streptomyces sp. NPDC102451, assembly GCF_044765485.1. Lineage (NCBI taxonomy): Bacteria > Bacillati > Actinomycetota > Actinomycetes > Kitasatosporales > Streptomycetaceae > Streptomyces > Streptomyces sp. NPDC102451. The sequence continues at coordinate 9,843 of NZ_JBIWKD010000020.1, forward strand.
CATGCACGCGGTCCTGCCGCCGGTGTCGGTCGGCTCGACGTGCCTCTCGTTGCGTGTGGTGCGGCCCAGGGCCTTCACGCTGTCGGAGCTGGTTGCGGCGGGGACGGTCCCGCCCGGCGGCGACCGGCTGCTGAGGGCTCTGGTGGAGGCCAGGGTGTCGTATCTGATCAGCGGAGGAACGGGCGCGGGGAAGACGACTCTGCTGTCGAGTCTGCTGGGGGCGGTCGGCAAGCGCGAGCGCATCGTGCTGGCCGAGGATTCGGCGGAGTTGCGGCCGGATCACCCGCATGTGGTGCGGCTGGAATCGCGGCCGGCCAATCAGGAGGGTGCTGGGCGGGTGACGCTGCGGGACCTGGTGCGCCAGGCGCTGCGTATGCGTCCCGACCGGCTGGTGGTGGGCGAGGTCCGGGGTGCCGAGGTGACGGAGCTTCTGGCAGCCCTCAACACCGGGCACGAAGGCGGGTGCGGCACGGTGCACGCCAATGCGGCCGAACACGTTCCGGCGCGACTGGAAGCCCTGGGGACGGCTGCGGGCCTCGACAGGGCGGCTCTGCACAGCCAGTTGGCGGCGGCGCTGTCCGTGGTCGTCCATCTCGTACGGGACAGGGGCGGGCAGCGGCGGGTTGCCGAAGTACATGTTCTGGAGCGGGATTCCGCGGGCCTGGTCGTCACCGTTCCGGCGCTGCGCTGGGGTTCCGGAGGGTTCGAGCCGGATCGGGGCTGGGAGCGGCTCGGGGCACTGATCGGGGATGGGCCGTGACCTCGGAGGGCCCTGACGTACTGATGCAGGTGCTGGCGTGGGCGATGGCCGGCTGCGCGGGCCTGGCGGGCGCTCTGGCCGTGGCCAGGGACCCGGGGGCGCGGCGGGCTCGGCTGTTGCTGGCTCGGCGGAAGGAGGAACCGTGGGGGCCGTGGGGGCCGGCGGCATCGGCCAGGGCACGCGCGCTCTTCGCCGAGCGGAGGGAATGGGTGTGTGCCCCTGTGGCGGCGCTTCTCGCCGTGCTGGGTGAATCGGTGCTGCCGCTGCTGGCGGGGGCTGTGGCGGTCCCGCTCGTGAGGCGCTGGCTGCGACGTCGGGCCCGGAGGCGTGAGCGGGAGAAGGCGGCCGACGCGGTGACCGCGCTCTGCGGAGCGGTGGTCGGCGAACTTCGGGCCGGGCGGGAGCCCGGACAGGCTCTGCTCGCCGCTGCGCGGTACTCCGGGGCTCTGGGTGTGGGCGAGTCCGCCGTGCTGGCCGCCGCACGGTTCGGCGGCGATGTGGCGGGTGCGTTGCGGGAGGCGGCGGCGGGGCCCGGCTTCGACGGGCTTGCGGGTATGGCTGCCTGCTGGCGGGTGGCGGTGGACGGTGGAGCCGGTCTCGCGGCCGGCCTGGCGCGCCTGGAGAGCGCACTGCGGGGTGAGAGGCGGAGACGGGAGGAGCTGCGGGCGCAGCTGGCGGGCGCGTGGTCGACGGTTGCGCTCCTGGCATTGCTGCCGGTGGTGGGACTTGGGCTGGGGACGGCACTCGGGGCGGACCCGTTGAGGGTTCTGCTGCATAGTCCGGGCGGGATCGTCTGCCTGGTGACGGGCGGTCTGCTGGAGGCCGCAGGGCTGTTCTGGGCATCGCGGATCGTGCGGGCGGGGGAGGCGGTGTGAGCGGGACTCACGGTGCCGCGGCTGCGCAGGCTGCTGTCGGCGCGGCGGGCGCGGCGCTGGGTACAGCCGTGTATCTCACCCTCGCGTTCACCGGCCGGCGGCATGAGCGGGCGATACGCAGACGAGGCGCACTGCTGACCGGGAAGTACGCGAGCAGCGCGAGGCAGGAGCGGACGGGCCTGCGGGCGCCTGGCTGGAGCCGTGCTCGGCGGTGGGCGGTGTTCCTCGCGGTCTGGGCGGCCGGCTGGATCCTCATCGGTGGCCCGGCCGGAAGCGGGGTCGGTCTTGCGGCGGCGTACGGCGTGCAGCGGTGGCGGCGCTCCGTCAGGGCGCGAGGCGCCGCAGGCCGGGACGGTCAGGCTGCTCTGGTCGCTCGGCAGCTGCCGCTCACCGCAGATTTGTTGGCGTCCTGCCTTTCGGCGGGTGCCGGACCGCGGGAGGCGGCGGAGGCGGTCGGTGAATCCGTCGGCGGCCCGGTCGGTGAGCAGCTGGCCCGTACGGCGGCGGAGATCCTGCTCGGAGGTGAACCGGCCGAGTCATGGGGCCGGTTCGGGGAGTTGCCCGGGGCCGGGCCGCTGGCCCGCTGTCTGGAGCGCGCCGCGTCGACGGGGGCACCTGCGGCGGAGCCGGTTTCCAGGCTGGCAGACGAGATACGGGCCGAGCGGGCGAGCGCGGCTGTGGCGCGTGCCCAGCGGGCGGGTGTGCTGATCACGGCGCCGGTGGGGCTCTGCTTCCTGCCCGCCTTTCTGGCGGTGGGCGTGGCGCCGGTGGTGATCGGACTGGCGACCGGTCTGTTGCACCGCGGCTGAACGGGAACAGCCCGCTTCTCACGGCTGGTGGTTGGGATGGCTGGTTCCCGCGCGGGAACCGCGCCGGGCTCCGGCCTGGTCGAAGCGCGCTGGACCGAAGCGCTGGACCGAAGTTCTGGATCGAAGTACCGAACGAAACAACGTGAGTTCTCGAGCATGGGGGTTGAGACATGGGGGTCGAGATGGGCAGGAAAGTCATGGAGCGGTCTCTGGGTGTGTTGCGTCGTGCATGGCAGGCCGGAATCGGCACGCGCCCGCGGTGCCGCGGGCGCGACCGGGGGATGACGACGTCCGAGTACGCGGTGGGGACCATTGCCGCCTGCGCGTTCGCGGCGGTGCTCTACAAGGTGGTCACCAGCGGGGCAGTGCTGTCGGCATTGCAGTCGCTGATCAAGGACGCCCTCGATGCGAAGTTCTGAGGAGCCACGCAGGGCCCGGAGCGGCGACCGGGGAGCGGTCACGGCGGAGGCCGCGATGGCTCTTCCCGTGCTGGTGGCGTTCGTCGTCGCCCTCGTCTGGGCTCTGGTGGCCGCGGCGGACCAGATCCGCTGTGTGGACGCCGCGCGGGCCGGAGCAAGGGCCGCGGCCCGGTCGGAGCCGGAGGACGCGGTGCGGTCCGCGGCCCAGGGAGCGGCGCCGGGCCGGGCGCGGGTGGACGTGGAGCGGGCTGGGGGGCTGTGGAGGGTCAGGGTCGAGGCGCCGACGCCGGGGCCCGGAGCGCTGGGCCTGACGCTGAGCGCCGAGGCTGTCGCACTGGCCGAGGACACCGTGGGGGCGGAGCGATGAGGAGGACGCGGGTCGGTCCCGGAGGCGGGGACCAGGGGATGGCGACGGTCTGGGTGGCCGTGACGACGGCGACACTCTGCGCGGTGTTCGCGATGGTGCTCGCTCTCGGCCAGGCCGTGTCCGCCCGTCACAGGGCCGGCGGCGCGGCGGATCTGGCGGCGCTCGCCGCTGCCGACCAGGCGCTGCAGGGCGCGGAGGTGGCGTGCGGGGCGGCCGGTGAGGTCGCCGCGGCCCAAGGAGCGGAGATCGTGCGCTGTGGGGTCCAGGGCGAGATCGCCGACGTGACCGCCCGCGCGCGCTTCGGCCCGTACGCACCCGAGGTCAGGTCGAGAGCGGGGCCTCCGGAGGCTCCTCTACCTCCACCTCTGCTTCCACCTTCGCCGCCGCCTTTGGAGGCTCCCCCGCCTTTGGAGGCTCCCCCGCCTCCGGCTCGTCCGGCGGTGCCGTCCTGAGCAGTTCGGTCAGGAGGCGTACGGCGCCCCGTTTGTGCAGCGGCTCGTTGCCGTTGCCGCACTTGGGGGACTGGATGCAGGACGGGCAGCCAGCCTCGCACTCGCAGGACGCGATGGCCTGACGCGTCGCCGTGAGCCACGTACGGGCCGTGTGGAAGGCCCGCTCGGCGAAGCCGGCACCACCGGGGTGACCGTCGTAGACGAAGACGGTGGGAAGGAGCGTGTCGGGGTGCAGCGGAACGGAGACGCCGCCGATGTCCCAGCGGTCGCAGGTGGCGAACAGCGGCAGCATCCCGATGGAGGCGTGTTCGGCGGCGTGCAGTGCGCCTCCGAGGATCTCCGGGTTGATCCGGGCGGCGTCGAGCTGGTCCTCGGTGACCGTCCACCACACGGCACGGGTGCGCAGGGTGCGGGGTGGCAGGTCGAGTTTGGTCTCGCCCAGGACCTCTCCGGTGATCAGCCTGCGGCGCAGGAAGGAGACGACCTGGTTGGTGACCTCGACGGAGCCGAAGCAGAGCCGCCCGTCGCCCCACGGGATCTCGGTGTCAGTCTCCAGCACGGCGATCGCGGTCGTGTCGCGGGCGTTGGTCGAGTAGGGAGGGACGGCTTCCTCCACCAGGGCCACCGAATCCTCCAGATCCAGCGTACGGACGAGATATGTCCGGCCCTGGTGGAGGTGGACGGCGCCCTCGTGGACGGCGGTGTGCGCCGCCGATTCGTCGACGGTTCCCAGCAGCCGGCCGGTGCCTTCCTCGACGATCTGGATCGGACGGCCACCCCCGCCACGGATGTCTGTGAGGTCGGCGGCGCGTTCACGGCGTGTCCAGTGCCAGCCCGTCGTCCGCCTGCGCAACAGCTTCGCGGCCTCCAGCTGTGGCAGGAGTTCGGGCACCGCGGGGCCGAAGAGCGCGATGTCGGCTTCTGTGAGGGGAAGCTCGGCGGCCGCGGCGCACAGGTGGGGAGCAAGGACGTAGGGGTTGTCGGGATCCAGGACGGTCGACTCCACAGGCTGCTCGAACAACGCCTCGGGGTGGTGGACGAGGAAGGTGTCCAGTGGGTCGTCCCGGGCCACCAGGACGGCGAGGGCACCCTGGCCGGAGCGCCCGGCGCGGCCCGCCTGCTGCCAGAGGGAGGCGCGGGTGCCCGGATAGCCGGCGATGACGACGGCGTCCAGCCCCGAGACGTCGATGCCGAGCTCCAGGGCGGTCGTGGCGGCCAGCCCGAGCAGGTCCCCGGAGTGCAGTGCCCGCTCCAGGGCCCGGCGTTCCTCGGGCAGGTATCCGCCGCGGTACGCGGCGACGCGCCCGGGCAGTGAGCGGTCCACCTCCGCGAGCCTCTCCTTGGCGATGAGGGAGATGAGCTCGGCGCCACGCCGGGAGCGCACGAAGGCGACCGACCGCACGCCCTGGAGGGTCAGGTCGGTCAGGAGGTCGGCGGTCTCGGCCGTGGCTGTACGGCGTACGGGGGCTCCCTTCTCGCCGTGCAGCTCGGTCAGCGGCGGCTCCCAGAGGGCGAAGACCATCTCTCCCCTGGGGGAGGCGTCGTCGGCGACCTCCTTGACCGGCAGGCCCGTGAGACGGCCCGCGGCGACCGAGGGCTGTGCCGCGGTGGCGGAGGCGAGGAGGAAGACGGGGTCGGATCCGTAGCGGGCGCACAGGCGGCGGAGACGGCGCAGCACCTGGGCGACGTGGGAGCCGAACACGCCCCGGTAGGTGTGGCACTCGTCGATGACGACGAAGCGGAGGGAGCGGAGGAAGGAGGCCCAGCGGGGGTGGGAAGGGAGGATGCCCCGGTGCAGCATGTCGGGGTTGGTCAGGACGTAATTGGCGTACTGGCGCACCCATTCGCGTTCTTCGACCGGCGTGTCCCCGTCGTAGACGGCCGGCCGGATCGCGGAGCCGAGGGGAGCCGCGAGCGCCTTCACCGCGCGGCGCTGGTCGGCGGCCAGGGCCTTGGTGGGGGCGAGGTACAGGGCGGTGGTGCCACGGCCGTTCGGGGCATGGGAGCCGTCGAGGAGGGTACTCAGTACCGGAGCGAGGTAGGCGAGCGACTTGCCGGACGCCGTCCCGGTGGCGATCACCACGGACTCGCCGTCCAGGGCGTGCTCGGCGGCAGCAGCCTGGTGCGTCCACGGATGGTCGATTCCGGCCCGGCCGATTGCCGAGATCACTTCTGGCCGGATGCGATCGGGCCAGATGGCATGGGTTCCCGCACGCGGGGGCAAGTGCTCCGTATGAGTGATGCGCGCTGCCCGGCCCGCTGCGGCGAGCCGGTCGAGAACCACCGTGGGAGAGGGGCGCGAGCCCGCGTTCTCGGGTGGTCGACTGGGGCGGTGATTCTTGGCCATCGGCACCGAGTGTGTCACTGGCATGACGGACAATGGTCCCAAGGCGTCGTGCATGGCTGCTGGTAAGTGATTGAATGCCATCGCGGCTGGCGATCCGTCCCCTGGCCTCCGTCGGGGAGACCGAGGGGCGACCGCTCGATAGCAAGGTGCTGGAGGATCCGTGGACCTGTCCCTGTCGACTCGCAATGTGTCCGGGCCTGGTGGCGACCGTACGGTCGTCGAGGTCGGTGGCGAGATTGATGTGTATACCGCGCCCAAGCTGCGCGAGCAGTTGGTCGAGTTGGTGAATGACGGCAGCTACCACCTGGTTGTCGACATGGAAGGCGTCGACTTCCTCGACTCCACCGGCCTCGGCGTGCTCGTGGGCGGCTTGAAGCGTGTCCGGGCCCATGAGGGCTCGCTGCGCCTGGTGTGCAACCAGGAGCGCATTCTCAAGATCTTCCGGATCACAGGTCTGACCAAGGTGTTTCCCATCCACACCACGGTCGACGAGGCTGTCGCGGCTACCGACTGACCGTCGGGTGCAGGCCGGCAGCTCCAAGGCCGGCGTGCACGCAGTGACAGACCGGCGGGCGGCAGCAGACGGGCCGCCAGGAGCAGGCGGTCGGCCATGTGGTCGGCTGTCGGCTTTGTCGGTTCCCGGAGGAGACTGAGACAGGGGTACCGGGCGCCACGCCCGGGCCCCTGAGATGCACGCCCATACGTTCGAGGGGGATGGCATGCCAACCGTTGAACTCCGCTTCAGCGCTCAGCCCGAACACGTCAGGACGGCCCGCCTCGTGGCAGCCGCCGTGGCGCGCCGGGCCGGCGTGGACGAGGCGGTGCTCGACGAGGTCAGACTCGCAGTCGGTGAGGCGTGCAGCCGCGCCGTGGGACTGCACCGGAGCCATGACATCGCCGCCCCGATCACGGTTGTTCTGACCGAGGAGGAGAAGGCGTTCTCCATCGAGGTCGGTGACGGGCATCCTGCTCCGGGAGGCGGCGCCTCGGCGCCCGGAGCATCCGGCAGCGGAGGCCCGGACGAGCCGGAGACCGACGCCGACAGCGAGGACGAGATGGGCCTCGCTGTCATCAGTGGCCTCGTCGACGACGTGGAGGTCCGCGCGGGCGTGGACGGCGGAGTGATCCGCATGACCTGGCCGACAGCCCCCGCCGTGGTGCTCCCCTGAGCCACTCCGCCTGACCCGCTGTGGTGCCCTCCTGGGGCGCTCCGCCTGATGCGGATCCTGGTGCGGCCCCTCCTGCCCGGCTCCTCACCCTTCCCGCCTGGCTCCTCGCCCTTCCTGCCCGGCTCCTCGCCCCTTCCCGCGCGTGCGGGCCCTGGTGCGGCCCCCTTCCCGCTTGGTGCGCGCCTTTGCCGCGCCCGCACGGCCGCCCGCCCGGTCTTCGGGCAACAGGCGTGATCGCGTTTTCGGCCCTGCTGAGCAGGGCCTTTTTCTTTGCGCTTGATCAATGATCTCCAGCAATTATGTACACGCCATGCCTCTGCACCATTACTGCATTCGGGTGCATGCGCGAGCGAGATCATTTGTCATTGGGTGGACGAAAGTCGATTTCATTGACCACCCACTGTTTTGTTCATGCTCTGCTCCCTACAATCCGTCCACGTCTTGAGCGCTCAGCGTCAAGGAGGACGTATGGCGGAGTTCTTCAACACCCCAATGGCAGAACTGACGCACGTTTCCGTACCTTCCGGCCGCTCCACCTCACTCGCATCCGCAGTACTCACCGACGGCAACCGGCTGATCGTCGTCGTCATCGCGGTCGTCGCCCTCGCCGCGCTGGTCGTGGCCCAGCTGCTCGTGCGCCAGGTGCTGGCGGCCGGTGAGGGCACCGAACGCATGAAAGAGATCGCGGCCGCCGTCCAGGAAGGCGCGAATGCCTATCTGGCCCGGCAGCTGCGTACGGTCGGCATCTTCGCCGTCGTCGTGTTCTTCCTGCTCCTGCTGCTTCCGGCGGACAACTGGTCGCAGCGTGCGGGGCGCTCGCTGTTCTTCCTGGTGGGTGCGCTTTTCTCGGCGGCCACCGGATACATCGGTATGCGGCTCGCCGTCCGCAGCAATGTGCGGGTGGCGGCTGCCGCGCGTGAGGCGACTCCGGCAGAGGGGGAGCCGGAAAAGGATCTCACCACCGTTTCGCACCGGGCGACGAAGATCGCTTTTCGTACCGGTGGCGTGGTCGGAATGATCACAGTCGGCCTCGGCCTGCTCGGTGCCTCGTGCGTCGTCCTCGTCTACGCCGCCGACGCGCCCAAGGTGCTGGAGGGGTTCGGCCTCGGTGCCGCGCTGATCGCCATGTTCATGAGGGTCGGAGGCGGCATCTTCACCAAGGCCGCCGACGTGGGTGCCGACCTCGTGGGCAAGGTGGAGCAGGGCATCCCCGAGGACGATCCGCGTAACGCCGCCACCATCGCCGACAACGTGGGCGACAACGTCGGCGACTGCGCGGGCATGGCCGCCGACCTCTTCGAGTCGTACGCCGTGACGCTCGTGGCCGCGCTCATCCTGGGCAAGGCCGCCTTCGGTGACGCGGGGCTCGCGTTTCCGCTGATCGTCCCGGCGATCGGGGTGGTCACCGCGATGATCGGGATCTTCGCCGTCGCGCCCCGGCGCGCCGACCGCAGCGGCATGAGCGCCATCAACCGGGGCTTCTTCGTCTCTGCCGTGGTCTCGCTCGTCCTCGTGGCCGTCGCCGTCTTCGTCTATCTGCCCTCGTCGTACGCCGAACTGGACGGGGTCACCGACGGCGCCATCTCCTCGCACGGCGGCGACCCGCGCGTCTTCGCCCTGGTCGCCGTGGCCATCGGGATCGTGCTCGCCGCCCTGATCCAGCAGCTCACCGGCTACTTCACCGAGACCAGCCGGCGGCCTGTCCGGGACATCGGGAAGTCCTCGCTCACCGGCCCGGCGACCGTGGTGCTGGCGGGCATCTCCATCGGCCTGGAGTCGGCCGTCTACACCGCCCTCCTGATCGGTCTCGGCGTCTACGGGGCGTTCCTGCTCGGTGGTACGTCGATCATGCTGGCGCTCTTCGCGGTCGCCCTGGCCGGGACCGGCCTGCTCACCACCGTGGGTGTCATCGTCGCGATGGACACCTTCGGCCCGGTCTCCGACAACGCCCAGGGCATCGCCGAGATGTCCGGGGACGTCACGGGGGCGGGAGCCCAGGTCCTCACGGACCTGGACGCCGTCGGCAACACCACCAAGGCCATCACCAAGGGCATCGCGATCGCCACGGCGGTCCTGGCCGCGGCCGCGCTCTTCGGCTCGTACCGGGACGCCATCGCCACGGCGGTCGACGACGTGGGGGCCCGGGCGGGGGAACTCGGGCTGAGCCTGGACATCTCACAGCCGAACAACCTGGTCGGCCTGATCCTCGGAGCCGCGGTCGTCTTCCTCTTCTCCGGGCTGGCCATCAACGCGGTCTCCCGTTCGGCGGGGGCCGTGGTCTACGAGGTGCGGCGGCAGTTCCGTGAGCACCCCGGGATCATGGACTACACGGAGAAGCCGGAGTACGGCCGCGTCGTCGACATCTGCACCAAGGACGCGCTGCGCGAGCTGGCCACGCCCGGACTTCTCGCGGTCCTGGCGCCGATCGCGGTGGGATTCACCCTGGGCGTCGGGGCTCTCGGCTCCTATCTCGCGGGCGCGATCGCCACCGGCACCCTGATGGCCGTCTTCCTCGCCAACTCCGGTGGCGCGTGGGACAACGCCAAGAAGCTCGTCGAGGACGGCCACCACGGCGGCAAGGGCAGTGAGGCCCATGCCGCGACGGTCATCGGCGACACGGTCGGCGACCCGTTCAAGGACACGGCGGGCCCCGCCATCAACCCGCTTCTCAAGGTGATGAATCTCGTGGCGCTGCTCATCGCCCCCGCGGTGGTGCAGTTCAGTTACGGGGACGACGCGAGCGCGGGCGTACGGGCCCTGGTGGCCGTCATCGCCATCGTCGTCATCATCGGTGCGGTCTACGTGTCCAAACGGCGGGGAATCGCCGTGGGTGACAGCGACAGCGACGGCCCGGGCGGCGACGGTGGTGCCGACGGCGGAGGCGGGCCCGCCAAGTCCACCGGTCCTGCGGCTGTTTCCTGAAGCGGAAGGTTGAGGCGGAAGGTCACGGGGGTGCCACCCCCACGTATGACTTCCGCTCAGCAGGGCGGCGGGCGGCGTGTTCTGATGCGCCGTCCGCCGCTTCCGCGTCCTGGCGTCACCTTGACCGCAGGGTGGGTCCGGGCATGTGTCCGAGCGCGCAGGTGAGTTGTATCTCCCTGGTTTCCCTTGGTGCAAATGGCTGCAAAAGAATATATATGGGATGCCCGTCGCCTGATTGTCGCCCACTTGGCGTGTAAGTTCCGGGGCCGAGAGCCTTGGAAGGGACCCAATCCGGTGAACAAGAAGCTTGCAGCCGCACTGTCCGGCGGTGCGGTACTCGTACTGACGCTGTCGGGCTGCAGCGACGACAGCGACAACAAGGTGAACGACTGGGCGAAGAAGGTCTGCGACCAGGTTCAGCCGCAGTTGCAGAAGATCGCGAACGCCAATGCCGCGATCCAGCAGCAGACGGCCGACAACAGCAAGCCCGCCGATGTCCAGAAGACCGACTCGGCCGCCTTCCAGCAGATCTCACAGGCGTACAAGGCGCTGGGCACAGCCGTGCAGTCGGCGGGCGCGCCGCCCGTGGACGGCGGGGAGACGACCCAGAAGGAGGCCGTGAAGGAACTCAACGCATCCTCCGTGGCCTACGCGAACCTGAAGACGAAGGTCGACGCGCTCGACACGAAGGACCAGGCGAAGTTCGCCGACGGTCTCAAGGGCATCGCCGACGAGCTGAACAAGATCAGCACCAACGGCGACCAGGCGCTGAAGAAGCTCCAGTCCGGCGAGGTCGGCTCCGCGATGGCCAAGCAGAAGGGCTGCCAGAAGCCGACTGCCTCGGCTCCGCCGGCCTCCGCCCCGGCCGCGGAGTCCGCATCGCCTTCGGCCTCGGCGAGCGAAAAGGCGTGAAGGCGCAAGGCGTGACGGCGCACGACCGGGACGGCGTGCGGCCGTAGCCGAGAAGACCCGCCCCAGTGGCCCGGCCGCCCCTCGTGGGCGCCGGGCCGCTGCCGTTGTCGGTGGGAGCGGACACAATGGTCGGGTGAGTACGTCCAGCCTTCCCGCATCCGACCGTGCCCCCCGGCTCCGTGTAGCCCTGATCGCCGCCGCCTTCACCGCCGACGGCCTCCTCGAACGCCTTGGCGCGCCCGCGTACGCCGCACTGGCCCGCAGTGAGACCGTCCCGGCGCTCCGGGCCACCCGTGGGGATTCGCCGCTCGACACTCTGGTGCGGCTCTTCCTCCTGCAGCGCCCCGTCAACGCCGCCGCGGCCGCCGCGGCCCTCCCACTGGAGGAGTGCGTTCAGGACGGCTGGGTGGTCCGCGAGGGCGACCTGGTCAGAGCGACCGTCGACGTACGGCCCTACGGCGGCCCCGAGGGCCAGGACTGGTTCATCGTCTCCGACCTGGGATGCGCGGTCGGCGGGGCCGGCGGCATCGGCTCGCACGAGGAAGGCGTCGTCCTGGGCGTGGGCGGGGCCTCCACCACGCTCGCCGGCATCACCGTACGCAGGCCCGTGACCTCCGCCCTCGACGTCGGTACGGGCTCCGGCATCCAGGCCCTGCACGCCGCCCAGCACGCCACCCGGGTCACGGCCACGGACGTCAACCTGCGCGCTCTGGAATTCACCCGCCTCACCCTTGCGCTGTCCGGTGCCGCCCCCGCCGATCTGCGGGAGGGCTCCCTCTTCGAGCCCGTCGGTACGGAGACGTACGACCTGATCGTGTCCAACCCGCCCTTCGTCATCTCGCCTGGAGCCCGGCTGACGTACCGCGACGGCGGCATGGGCGGCGACGATCTGTGCCGGACCCTCGTGCAGCAGGCCGGGGACCGGCTCAACGAGGGCGGTTACGCGCAGTTCCTCGCCAACTGGCAGCACGTGGAGGGTGAGGAGTGGCAGGACCGGGTGCGCTCCTGGGTGCCCGCCGGCTGTGACGCCTGGATCGTGCAGCGCGAGGTGCAGGACATCACGCAGTACGCCGAGCTGTGGCTGCGTGACAGCGGCGACCACCGCACCGACCCCGCCGTGTACACCCAGCGCTACGAGGCCTGGCTGGACGAGTTCGAGGCCCGGAGCACCAAGGCCGTCGGCTTCGGCTGGATCACGCTCCGGAAGTCCGCCGAGGCCGCCGCCGGGAACCCCTCGATCGTGGCCGAGGAGTGGCCGCACGCAGTGGAGCAGCCCCTCGGCTCCGCCGTCGAGGCCCACTTCGCACGGCAGGACTACCTGCGGGAACACGACGACGCGGCGCTGCTCTCCGCGCACTTCACCCTCGCCGAGGAGGTCGTGCAGGAGCAGGTGGGGCTGCCGGGCGCGGAGGATCCCGAGCACGTGGTGCTGCGTCAGCACCGCGGCATGCGACGGGCGACCAAGGTCGACGCCGTCGGGGCGGGGTTCGCGGGCGTGTGCGACGGTTCGCTGCCCGCGGGCCGGATCCTGGACGCCATCGCCCAGTTGATGGCCGAGGACCCGGTGCTGCTGCGCGACCGCACCCCGCAGGCGATCCGGCTGCTGGTGGAGGAGGGCTTCCTGGACCCGGTGCGGTGACGCGGCGCCGGAGCACCGGCTCCCGCAGTGCTCCGCCACGCTCCGTTCCCGGGAGTCCGCGCCGCCCCCGACGGCGTTCAACACCCTTCTGACCAGCGCCTCCATGTCTGGCCGCGCTCGGTCCCCGGGGCGGCGCGCGGGTTCCGCTCCCGGCCGTTTCCCGGGCGGTCGCACGGTGTTCATCCGGGGTTCGTGCCGACGCGGCCCCGGCGTGGCAGCCTCCCCTCTGCCGAGCCGTCCGCACAGCGTGGCGGCACGGGAGCCACGGGAGGCGTGGCGGCGTACGAGCGCCCGCGGCGGCAGCCGGGGGACGAGCGTGAGGGGTACGGACATGGAGAGTGTCGCCGCGGTCTTCGCCGGTGCGGCCTTCGCGCTGTTCGGTGCCGCCCTCCTCGTCTGGACGGGGGCGCGCACCATCCGGCGCGCGCCGGTCGCGCTCGGTGTGAGCCCCGTCGCCTCCACCGCTCTCGCCACGCTCTTCGGCGTACTCTTCCTCGTCCTCGGCGTGTGGTGCTTCACCCGCATCTGAACCCGCTTCTGATCCACTTCTCCGGCGGGGCGGCGGCCGTCCGGCAGCTGTCCCGCAGGAACCCCGGCGGCACCGCGAAACCCGCAGGCGACAGCGGTGCGGGGAGCGGACCGGGCAGTCCGGGCGGCAGGAATGGCGGAAGTCGGGTTACCGTTCGAGTGGCCGTTGCGGGCTTTTGCCGTTTGACACGGGGGCGGGTTGTACCGTCACACTCCGCAGCGACAGCACTGCGGGCAGCGTCAGAGCGCTGCCCGGATGCCCACGAGTGCCGACCGGAGAGAAGAGCGAAGTTGTCCCCGACCAGCGAGACCGCAGGCCGCCGACTCGTCATTGTCGAGTCGCCTGCCAAGGCGAAGACGATCAAGGGCTATCTCGGCCCCGGATACGTCGTCGAGGCGAGCGTCGGGCACATCCGCGACCTGCCGAACGGCGCCGCCGAGGTGCCGGACGAGTACACCGGTGAGGTACGCCGCCTCGGCGTGGACGTCGAGAACGACTTCCAGCCGATCTACGTCGTCAACGCAGACAAGAAAGCCCAGGTCAGGAAGCTCAAGCAGCTCCTCGCCGAATCCGACGAACTCTTCCTCGCCACCGATGAGGACCGCGAGGGCGAAGCCATCGCGTGGCACCTGCAGGAAGTCCTCAGGCCCAAGGTCCCGGTCCACCGGATGGTCTTCCACGAGATCACCAAGGACGCGATCCGGGCCGCCGTCGCCAATCCGCGCGAGCTCAACCAGCGCATGGTCGACGCCCAGGAGACCCGCCGTATCCTCGACCGCCTCTACGGCTACGAGGTCTCGCCGGTCCTGTGGAAGAAGGTCATGCCGCGGCTCTCCGCGGGCCGTGTCCAGTCCGTCGCCACCCGCCTCGTCGTCGAGCGGGAGCGCGAGCGCATCGCCTTCCGGTCCGCCGAGTACTGGGACCTGACCGGCACCTTCGCCACCGGCCGGAGTGGAGACGCGTCCGACCCCTCGACGCTCACCGCCCGCCTCAGCGCGGTCGACGGGCGCCGCATCGCCCAGGGCCGCGACTTCGGCCCCGACGGGCAGCTCAAGCAGGGATCCGCCCAGACGCTGCACCTGGACGAGACGAACGCCCGCGCCCTGGCGGCGGCGCTCGCCGACTCCGCGTTCGCGGTCCGCTCGGTCGAGTCGAAGCCGTACCGCCGCTCGCCGTACGCCCCCTTCCGCACGACGACCCTCCAGCAGGAGGCGAGCCGCAAGCTGGGCTTCGGGGCCAAGGCCACGATGCAGGTGGCGCAGAAGCTGTACGAGAACGGCTTCATCACCTATATGCGTACGGACTCCACGACCCTCTCGGACACCGCGGTCTCCGCGGCCCGGGCGCAGGTCACACAGCTGTACGGGGCGAACTACCTGCCCGACAAGCCGCGGACGTACGCCGGCAAGGTCAAGAACGCGCAGGAGGCGCACGAGGCGATCCGCCCCTCCGGCGACCGCTTCCGCACCCCGGCGGAGACGGGTCTCACCGGCGACCAGTTCCGGCTCTACGAGCTGATCTGGAAGCGGACCGTCGCCTCCCAGATGAAGGACGCCGTCGGTAACTCCGTCACCGTCAAGATCGGTGGCCGGGCGAGCGACGGCCGGGACGCCGAGTTCTCCGCGTCCGGCAAGACGATCACCTTCCACGGCTTCATGAAGGCGTACGTCGAAGGCGCCGACGACCCGAACGCCGAGCTGGACGACCGTGAGCGCCGGCTGCCGCAGGTCGCCGAGGGCGACGCGCTGACCGCCGACGAGGTCACGGTCGACGGCCACGCCACCAAGCCGCCGGCCCGCTACACCGAGGCCTCGCTGGTCAAGGAGCTCGAAGAGCGCGAGATCGGCCGCCCGTCGACGTACGCCTCGATCATCGGGACCATCCTCGACCGCGGCTACGTGTTCAAGAAGGGCACGGCCCTGGTGCCGTCGTTCCTCTCGTTCGCCGTGGTCAACCTGCTGGAGAAGCACTTCGGCCGGCTCGTCGACTACGACTTCACCGCCCGCATGGAGGACGACCTCGACCGCATCGCGCGGGGCGAGGCCCAGTCCGTGCCATGGCTGCGCCACTTCTACTTCGGCACCGGTGACGACACGACCGGCGCGGGCGCGGCCTCCGCCGCGGGCAACGGCGACGGGGACCACCTCGGCGGTCTGAAGGAGCTCGTCACCGACCTGGGCGCGATCGACGCCCGCGAGATCTCCTCGTTCCCCGTCGGCAACGACATCAAGCTCCGCGTCGGCCGCTACGGCCCGTACATCGAGCGGGGCGAGAAGGACTCCGAGGGCCACCAGCGCGCGGACGTGCCGGAGGACCTGGCGCCCGACGAGCTGTCCGTGGAGTTGGCGGAGGAGCTGCTGGCCAAGCCGAGCGGTGACTTCGAGCTCGGCGCCGACCCGGTCAGCGGTCACCAGATCATCGCGAAGGACGGCCGCTACGGCCCGTACGTCACCGAGGTGCTGCCCGAGGGCACACCGAAGACGGGCAAGAACGCGGTGAAGCCGCGGACGGCGTCGCTCTTCAAGTCCATGTCACTCGATACGGTGACGCTGGCGGACGCGCTCAAGCTGATGTCGCTGCCGCGCGTCGTCGGTGAGGACGCCGAGGGCGTCGAGATCACCGCGCAGAACGGCCGCTACGGCCCGTACCTGAAGAAGGGCACGGACTCGCGCTCCCTGACGTCCGAGGACCAGCTCTTCGACATCACGCTCGAAGAGGCCCTCGCGATCTACGCGCAGCCGAAGCAGCGCGGGCGGGCAGCCGCCAAGCCGCCGCTGAAGGAACTGGGCACGGACCCGGTGAGCGGTGCCCCGGTGGTCGTGAAGGACGGGCGCTTCGGTGCGTACGTCACCGACGGCGAGACCAACGCGACGCTGCGGACCGACGACAGCGTCGAGGACATCACGCCGGAGCGCGGCTACGAGCTGCTCGCCGAGAAGCGGGCCAAGGGGCCGGCGAAGAAGAAGACGGCGAAGAAGGCTCCGGCCAAGAAGCCGGCAGCCAAGAAGGCCACGGCGGCGAAGAAGACGACGACCGCCAAGAAGGCCACCGCCACCAAGACGACGGCCGCGAAGAAGACGACCGCCAAGAAGGCGCCGGCGAAGAAGGCGGCCACCGCGGCGAAGAAGACGGCTTCGGCTTCGTCCGATTCGTCCGACGAGAGCTGACCGCAGCGCAGGACACGTGGTCGACGTGCGTGAGCGTCGGAAGGGCCGGGGCGACCCGGCCCTTCCGGCATTCGCGTGGAGCCCGTCCCGCGTTCCCGTTGGGCATATGTTCGGACGCGGCCCCCGGACACCGCGCCGCTCCCGATAGGCTGGGCGGATGACGCGAGCCGAGCAGCCACCGGTCGTGAGCCCCACCTCCGACACACTTGCCGCAGACTCACGCGAGCGCGCCGTACGAGCCCTGTTGCGTGTTCCCCCGCTCAGACGGTTGTGGAGCGCCCAGCTCGTCGGCAGTATCGGCGATTCACTCGCCCTTCTCGTGCTTGTGCTGCTGTCGCTGCAAGCGGCGGTCCTCGAGGGCTCCTTCGGGGCCGGATACCGCGGGGCGGCCTTCGCCGTCGCCGCCGTGTTCGGTGCCCGGATTCTTTCCACCGTGCTCTTCGGAGCCGTACTCCTGGGGCCTCTGACGGCGCTCACCGCGCCCGGCGGCCCCGTCGACCGGCGCTGGCTGATGATCGGGGCGGACGCGCTGCGGCTCGCCCTGCTGGTCG
Organism: Streptomyces sp. NPDC102451; assembly: GCF_044765485.1. Taxonomy (NCBI): domain Bacteria; kingdom Bacillati; phylum Actinomycetota; class Actinomycetes; order Kitasatosporales; family Streptomycetaceae; genus Streptomyces; species Streptomyces sp. NPDC102451. The sequence continues at coordinate 26,761 of NZ_JBIWKD010000020.1, forward strand.
TCGCGCCGCTGTGGATCGACTGGATGCCGGACAAGGCACTCATGATGATCCTGATCACCGTGTTCCTGGCGGGTGTCGGCGAACGCCTGTGGGCGGTCGCCAAGGAGAGCGCGGCCCCCGCGCTGCTTCCCCCACCGCCGCCGGAGGGCGCCGCCGTGCGCCCGCTGCCGGACCACCTCGACGCCCTCCGCAGGCTCTCCCTGCGGACGAACTTCCTGTCCGTACCGGTGGCCGCGGCCGTGCTGGTGGTCGCCGCGCTGATCGGTGAACTGCTGGGCACCGGCTTCGACTGGTTCTCCTTCCATCCGGCCGCCCTCGGGTCCTATGTCGCGGCGGGGCTCTTCTCCGCCTCCGTCTCGACCCTGTACTTCCTCGAACTCCCGGCCACGCAGACGCCCCGCCCGCGCTCGCCCCTGGAGGGCCTGCGCCGGCCGGCCACCGGAACGGGGTCCGACAAGGGCCGCACCGGCAGCGTCCCGCTGGTCGTCGCCGCGTGCTCCGCGGTCGCCGGGGCCATCGCCGCCGCGGCGGGCGTCTCCGTGCTGCACGCCGCCGACCTCGGCGGCGGGCCCGCCACCTTCGCCCTGCTGATCCTGGCCCTGACCGGGGGCACCGCTCTCGGTATCCGTACCGCGCCGAAGGTGCTGCCCGCCCTGTCGCGCCGCCGGCTGCTGGCCCTCGCGGTCGCCGTCACGGGCGTGGCGCTCCTCGCGCTCGGCCTGGTGCCCGACACCGCCACCGGGCTGCTGATCGCCCTGCTCGCCGGTTACGCGGCGGGGGTCGCCGCACACATCGGGCACGCGGTCATCGACCAGGAGACGGAGGCCTTCCGGCAGGCCAGGGCCACCGAGCACCTCCAGGCCGTCGTCCGGGTGCTGGTCGCGCTCGGCGCGGTGGGCGGGCCGCTGCTGGCCGCCGCCATCGGCCGGCACCGCCTGGGGTCCGGTGACTTCGTCTTCGCGCACGGTGGCGCGGCCTTCGCGCTGATGCTCATCGGCGCCCTGCTGCTGCCCGTCGCGGTGATCGTCCTCGCCAGGACCGACGACCGCGCCGGTGTGCCGCTCCGCCGCGACCTGCGGGAGGCGCTGCGCGGCGGCGACCCCGCCGTCGCACCTGCGGCGAACGGTTTCTTCCTCGCCCTGGAGGGCGGCGACGGAGCCGGCAAGTCCACCCAGGTCGAGGCGCTCGCCGATTGGATCCGCGCCAAGGGCCACGAGGTCGTCGTGACCCGCGAGCCGGGGGCCACCCCGGTCGGCAAGCGGCTGCGTTCGATCCTGCTGGACGTCTCGTCGGCCGGTCTGTCGAACCGGGCCGAGGCACTGCTGTACGCCGCCGACCGGGCCGAGCACGTCGACTCGGTCGTCCGTCCGGCACTGGAGCGCGGCGCGATCGTCATCTCCGACCGCTACATCGACTCGTCCGTCGCCTACCAGGGCGCGGGCCGTGACCTCGCCCCGACCGAGATCGCCCGGATCTCGCGCTGGGCGACGAGCGGGCTCGTCCCGCATCTGACGGTGCTGCTGGACGTCGACCCGGAGACCGCGCGGGAACGCTTCACCGAGGCGCCCGACCGGCTGGAGTCCGAGCCGGCCGAATTCCACAACCGGGTGCGGTCCGGCTTCCTCACCCTCGCGGCGGCCGACCCGGCCCGCTACCTGGTGGTGGACGCCGGGCAGGAGCCGGAAGCGATCACCACGGTCGTACGTCACCGGCTCGACCGGCTGCTGCCGCTCTCCGAGGCCGAGATCAAGGCCCAGGAGGAGGCACGCAAGGCCGCCGAGGAGGAGGCCAGGCGCAAGGCCGAGGAGGAGGCCGCCCGCAAGGCCGAGGAGGAGCGGCTGGAGCGTGAGCGGCAGGCCCAGCTCGCCAAGCTCCGCGCCGAGGAGGAGGAGCGCAGGCGCCGCGAGGAGGAAGAGGCGCGGCAGCGTGAGGCCGAACGTCAGGCGGAGGAGGCCCGGCAGCGTGCCGAGGACGCCCGCCGCCGTGCCGAGGAGGAGCGGGCCCGTCTCGAGGCCGAGGAGCGGGTGCGCGAGGCCGAGCAGGCGCGGCTGCGCCTGCAGGCCCAGGAGGAGGCACGGCTCCGCAAGGAGGCCGAGGAGCTTCGCCTGGAGAAGCAGCGCAAGGCGGAGGAGGCGCTGGTGAGGGCCGAGGAGGCCCGCCGGCGTGCCGAGGCCGAGGCGGCCGCCCAGGCCGAGGAGGCTGCTGCCGCCCAGCGGTCCCAGGAGTCCGGCCGGTCCGGCTCCGGGTCGTCCGGGGCCTCCGGGCCGTCCGTACCGGACAACGAGCTCACCGTCCCGACCCCGGTCGTGAACCCGAACGAGATCACGCAGCCCGTGCCGGTCGCCCGGCCGGACCGCCCGGCGCCCGACGCGGACGAGACGACCGTCCTGCCGCCGGTGCGTGACGCTGACGAGACGGCTGTCCTGCCGCCGGTGCGTGACGGGAACCCGTCCGACCGGGCGCCGGGTGCCGGCCGCGCCGCACGCCGGCCCGCCGCTCCTGAGACCGAGAACGAGCGCACGCGGGAACTGCCGCAGGTCAGTGAGGACCCGCAGGCCGGTCGGGCGCCTCAGGACGCTCCCCGCCAGAAGCGGCCGCGTTCCGACTGGGCCGAGGAGACGCCGCTCGACGATCTGCCGTCCCTGGCGGACGAGCTGCTCGGCAGCCAGGACGACGACCAGGGCGGCTCCGGCCGGGGCGGGCGCCGGCCGCGCCGCTGACGTACGGCCGGTCGCCGCGGGCACGGAACGCCGGGATTGTCAGACCCTTCCCGCACAATAGGGAGGCGCTGGGATTCCGGCGTTCCAGCACCACGCCACCGGAAGGGCGGTGACCATGACCGTATGGGACGACCTGGTCGGACAGGACCGGGTGCAGGAGCAGCTCGGCGCCGCCGCCCGGGACGCCGATGTGCTGGTCACGGCCAACTCCGCGGGTGAGCCGGTGCCCCCCGGCTCGAAGATGACCCATGCCTGGCTCTTCACGGGCCCGCCCGGCTCCGGCCGGTCCACCGCCGCCCGTGCCTTCGCCGCGGCGCTCCAGTGCACCAGCCCCGACCGTGCCCTGGGCGGGGCTCCCGGCTGCGGCTTCTGCGACGGCTGCCACACGGCGCTGATCGGGACCCACGCCGATGTCGAGGTGATCCGCACGGATCTGCTCTCGATCGGTGTGAAGGAGACCCGTGAGCTCGTCCGCCGTGCCCAGCTGTCCCCCGCCGTGGGCCGCTGGCAGGTCATCGTCATGGAGGACGCCGACCGCCTCACCGAGGGCGCGGGCAACGTCCTGCTGAAGGCGGTGGAGGAGCCGGCGCCCCGCACGGTGTGGCTGCTCTGCGCACCCTCCCTCGAGGACGTGCTGCCCACGATCCGCTCCCGCTGCCGTCATCTCACGCTGCGTACGCCTCCGGTGGACGCCGTGGCCGATGTGCTGATCCGGCGCGACGGCATCGACCCCGAGCGGGCCGCGTCGGCCGCCCGTGCCACCCAGGGGCACATCGGCCGGGCGCGACGCCTGGCCACGGACGAGCGGGCGCGTACCCGCCGTGCCGCGGTGCTCAAGCTCCCGCTGCGCGTCCATGACGTCGGCGGCTGCCTCAAGGCGGCCCAGGAGCTCATCGACACCGCGACGGACGACGCCAAGCAGGTCGCCGAGGAGGTCGACGTCAAGGAGACGGACGACCTGAAGGCGGCGCTCGGCGGTGTGGCGGGCGGCCGGATGCCGCGCGGGACCGCGGGTGCGATGAAGGAGCTGGAGGACCGGCAGAAGCGCCGCAGGACGCGTACGCAGCGCGACAGCCTCGACCTCGCGCTCAGCGAACTCACCGGCTTCTACCGCGATGTGCTGGCACTTCAGCTCGGCTCCCGGATCGCCCTCGCCAACACCGATGTCCGGGACGCCCTCGACCGGATCGCTGAGTCGTCCACCGCCGAGCGCACCCTGCGCCGGATAGAGGCCGTGATCGCCTGCCGCCGCGCCCTCGACCGTAACGTCGCGCCCCTGCTCGCCGTGGAGGCGATGGCGGTGGCGCTCCGGGCGGGCTGACGCCCGGCGCCCCAAGGTGGGGCGCGGTCCCGAATGTGCCGTGGTCCGGGCGAATTCACCCGTATGAGTAGGGAATCGGTTGAGTCGTCGCACGACGGCTACGCTCCGGGGATGGACACCAGGCGCCTGCTCCGCACCTTCGCCACCGCGCTCGGCACTGCCGGCCTTCTCGTCTCCGGATGCAGCGGCGGAGGTTCGGCGCCGAGTGCTTCGGCGACGGGTTCGGCCACCACCGAGGAACTCGAGCCGTACTACGGGCAGAAGCTGCGCTGGCGGGACTGCGGTGTGGAGGGCTTCCAGTGCACCACGATGAAGGCACCGCGGGATTACGCGAAGCCGGGAGGCGGGGACGTCGATCTCGCCGTCTCCCGTAACAAGGCCACCGGGCCGGGCAAGCGGATCGGCTCGCTCCTGGTGAACCCCGGCGGCCCCGGCGGCTCGGCCGTCGGCTATCTCCAGGGGTTCGCGGCCATCGGCTACCCGGCCCCGGTCCGCGCGCGGTACGACATGGTGGCCATCGACCCACGGGGGGTGGCCCGGAGCGAACCGGTCGAGTGCCTCACCGGGAAGGAGATGGACGCCTACACGCAGGTGGACCAGACCCCGGACGACCAGGGCGAGGTCGCCGAACTGAACAAGTCCTTCAAGAAGTTCGCCGACGGCTGCGAGAAGCGCTCCGGCGCGATCCTCCCGCATGTGTCCACGGTCGAGACGGCGCGTGACATGGACATCCTGCGCGCGCTGCTCGGCGACGAGAAGCTGCATTACGTCGGCGCCTCGTACGGGACGTTCCTCGGCGCGACCTACGCCGATCTGTTCCCCGCCCGGGTGGGGCGTCTCGTCCTGGACGGGGCGATGGATCCCTCGCTCCCCGCGATCGAGATCAACCGCGATCAGACCGCCGGCTTCGAGGCGGCGTTCCAGTCGTTCGCCGGTGACTGTGTGAAGCAGGCCGACTGCCCGCTCGGCACCACGTCCACCGCCGGTGCCGCGACCGCCCTGAAGAAGCTCTTCACCGATCTGGACTCCGAGCCCGTGCCGACCGGAGACACCCGGCGGCTGACCGAATCCCTGGCGACCACGGGTGTGATCGCCGCGATGTATGACGAGGCCGCCTGGCCCCAGCTCCGTGAGGCCATCGCGGGCGCGCAGCGCAAGGACGGCTCAGGCCTGCTCTCCCTGGCCGACAGCTATTACGAGCGCGAGCCGAGCGGCGAGTACGCCAATCTGATGTTCGCCAACGCCGCGGTGAACTGCCTCGACCTGGATCCCCCCTTCACCGGGCCCGCCGAGGTGGAGAAGGCGGTCCCGGAGTTCGAGAAGGCCTCCCCGGTCTTCGGCAGGGGCTTCGCCTGGGCCGCGCTGAACTGCTCCGCCTGGCCCGTGGACCCCACCGGCACCCCGCACCGCACCGAGGCCGAGGGCGCGGCCCCGATCGTCGTGGTCGGCACCACCCGCGACCCGGCCACCCCCTACAAGTGGGCCGAGTCCCTCGCGGACCAGCTCTCCTCCGGCACTCTGCTCACCTACGAGGGCGACGGGCACACGGCGTACGGCCGGGGCAGCGACTGCATCGACACGGCGATCAACACCTACCTGCTGGGCGGCACGCCTCCCGAGGAGGGCAAGAAGTGCACCTGACCTGCGGATACGGCGGCGGGGGCGGGCGGTACGGAGCACCCCTGGAAACTGTGTAGACTTGGCGTCGCTGCTGACCGCACCATGGTGCGACAGAGCGTGCCGCCTTAGCTCAGTTGGCCAGAGCAACGCACTCGTAATGCGTAGGTCTCGGGTTCGAATCCCGAAGGCGGCTCTGTAGAAGCCTCAGGACTCACTCGCCGTGACCTGGGGCTTTTGCTTTTGCCGGACGGCTCGGTGGCCCCTTCAGCGCGTTCCCCGGCCGTCCTTCGGCATCTTCCCGGGCGGCCCTTCGAGGTCTCCGTCTGGACGTCTCCGCATGCCGCCGGGGTACGGAGGGGCGATCGTGGAGCCATGGTCGGCGCGGCATGCGGCGCATCGATGTGATCAACGCCCTGGGAGTCCGCGTTTCTCATGGGTCCGGCTTCAACCGCGTGTCACCGGGCACTGGTGCGGGAGCAGCCGAACGGCAGACGTTGCGGCCGGCCGTACGGATGAAGGACGCGCGCATGGCAGAGAAGGCAGTACGACGACCCGCGGTGCCCGAGGTCCCGTCCCGTTCCGGCGGAGCGGGTGATTTCGATGCCCGGGCCCTCCGCGAGGAGACCGCCGCGCGGTTCGGGGCAGTGGTCGCCGCGATCGACGCGGGGGAGCTGAGCTTCCCCCTGCCCGGCGGTGGCGCCACCGCCGAGCGTTTCGCCTCCCTGCGGGCCGTGGCCGAGGACGATCTGTGCCTCGTCCGGCTGGTGGAGGGCCATGTCGACGCGACGGCGATCCTCGCCGAACTGGGCGGCCCCGCCCCGGCACCCGGTCAGCGCTGGGGTGTGTGGGCGGCCGAGCCGCCCGGCGAGGGGCTTTCCGCGGTCCGGGGCGATGACGGGCGGTGGAGTGTGAGCGGGCTCAAGCAGTACTGCTCCGGAGCGCACAGCTGTACGCACGCCCTGGTCACCGCTCGCGCCGAGGACGGCCGGCGGCTCTTCGCCGTGCCGTTGACGAAGGGCGCGTACGCGCCGGTGGAGGGCAGCTGGCAGGCGCTCGGCATGGCCGGCTCCGACACACCGGACGTGCGCTTCCACGCGGCGGCGGCCGAACCGGTCGGGGGCGTGGAGGGGTACGTGGAGCGGCCCGGCTTCCAGCACGGGGGCATCGGGGTGGCGGCCTGCTGGCTCGGCGGGGCGCACGCCGTGGCGCGCGCCCTGCGTGCCGCGGCCCACCGCGGTGGCGGTCAGCACACCGACGCCCACCTCGGCGCCGTAGACATCGACCTGCGGGCCGCAGGTCTGCTTCTGGAGGCCGCGGCGGCCGACATCGACGCCGACCCGCTGGACGCCAAGGGCGAGGCGAGGCTGCGCAGCCTGCGGGTGCGGGGCTTCGTCGAGGCCGTCTGCGACCGCACGCTCGGGCACGTGGGCCGGGCCACCGGGGCGGGGCCGCTGTGCCACGACCGGCGCCACGCACGCGATGCCGCCGATCTGACCGTCTACATCCGTCAGCACCACGCCGAGCGCAGCCTCGCCGAACTCGGCGCCCTGGTCAGCGGCCGGGAGGAGGCGTGACCACGCACACCGACGACACGGCGCCGTACGCCGACGCGATTCAGGCGCCGGGCACCGATGAGAGCGCTTGGGAGGCGTGGCCCGGCTGGGACGGGCTGCGTGAGTTCCCGCTTCCCCGGCCGGGCCAGGTCGTCGTGGTCGCCGCCCATCCCGACGACGAGGTGCTGGGCCTCGGCGGAACGCTGGCCCGGCTCGCCGACGCCGGGCACCGTCTCACCGTGGTGTCCGTGACCGACGGAGAGGGGTCGCACCCGCACAGCAGGGTCCTGCGCCCGCACGAACTCGTCCGCGTCCGCGCCGAGGAGACCCGTACCGCCCTCGAACGGCTCGGCGCGGGGGACGCCGAGATCGTACGGCTGCACGTTCCGGACTCCGGCGTGGACCGCCACGAGGAGGAGGTGCGACGGGCCCTCGTGCCGCTGTGTGCGGGGGCGGTGCTGGTCGCGGCGCCCTGGACCGCCGACGTGCACAGTGATCACGAGGCGGCGGGCCGGGCCGGGCGGGCCGCGGCGCGGGAGGCCGGTGTGCCGTTCGCCGAGTACCCCGTCTGGCTGTGGCACTGGGCGCGCCCCGACGACCCCCGGGTGCCCTGGGACCGGGCGGCGCGGCTCACCCTTTCCGCCGGGATCCAGGACCGCAAGCGGCACGCAGTCGACGCCTTCGCCTCACAGATCCGGCCGCTGGGACCGGGGCCGGCGGAGGCCGCGGTGCTCCCTCCCGAGGAGCTCGCCCACCATCTGCGCCCCCACGAGGTGGTCTTCCTGTGAGCACCCCGGCCGGGTACTTCGAGGACATGTACCGGGGTGAGGACGACCCCTGGCACCTGCAGGAGCGCTGGTACGAGCAGCGCAAATACGCGCTGACGCTCGCGGCGCTGCCCAGGCCCCGTTTCCGTAACGCCTTCGAACCCGCCTGTTCCGTGGGGCAGTTGACGCGGCTCCTGGCCCCGCGGTGCGAGCGGCTGCTCGCCGCCGACCGGGTCGCCTCCGCCGTGGACACCACCCGGCGGCGCACCGCGGACCTCGGGAACGTGGAGGTGGCCCGGCTCACGGTGCCCGAGGAGTGGCCCGAGGGGCGCTTCGACCTCGTCGTGCTGTCCGAACTCCTCTACTACTTCGACGCGTCGCGCCTGGACGCGCTGCTGGCAAGGGCCACCGGCTCGCTCGAACCGGGCGGGACCCTGGTCACCGTGCACTGGAACCACCCGGTGCCCGAGCACCTGTACACCGGCGGGCAGCTGGCCGGCCGGGTCGCCCGTGAGCCCGGGCTGCTGCTGCGGGCCGATCACCGGGAGGAGGACTTCGTCCTCCAGACCTTCAGCCGGGTCCTGCCGGGTGAGGCCGCGCCCGTCTCGCCCGCCGCCTTCGAGGGGCTCGTGTGACGGGGCTCGCGGCCATGGCCGTGGTGATACCGGCGCACAACGAGCAGGAGCTGCTGCCCGCCGCCCTCGCCGCCGTGGACCGGGCCGCTCTGCACCCCGCCCTCACGTCCACCCGGCTGGTCGTGGTGGTTGCCGCGGACGCCTGTACGGACGGGACGCAGTCGGTCGCGCGCGGGGCGGGCGCGCTGGTCGCCCCGCTCGACGCCCGTAGCCCCGGGCGGGCGAGAGCGGCCGGCGCGGCGCTCGCCCTGCGCACCCTCGGCCTGGACCCGGGCGCGGTGTGGATCGCGTCCACCGACGCCGACAGCGAGGTCCCGCCCCTCTGGCTCGCACACCAGCTGGCCCGCGCCGGGCAGGGCTGGGACGCGGTGGTGGGCACCGTCCGCCCCCACGGATGGCCGCCGGCGCTCGGGGACGTGATCCGCAGTCACATACGGGAGTACGAGGCGGCCGGCCGCCACCCCGGCCTGCCGGACATCCACCCGCACGTCCACGGCGCCAACCTGGGCGTACGGGCGGACGCCTACCTGCGCTGCGGGGGATACCCCGCGCTGGCGACCGGTGAGGACCACGCGCTCGTCGCCGCCCTGAGGACGGGCGGCCACCGCGTCCTGTGCACCAGACGCCTCCCGGTCCTCACCTCGGCGCGCCTGACGGCACGTGCGCGGGGCGGGTACGGCGACCATCTGGGCCGGCTCGCCGATCCCGTGCGGCAGTTCGGCCGGGATGCGGGCGGAGCTGAGGGGGCGGCTCGTGCCAGGACAGCGTGACCGGAGCGGGAGGGCGTAGGGATCCATGACCGGCGGCAGGACGACGACCGAGCAGACGGACAAGGGGCGGCTCGCCCTCATCGCCCGGTGGTGGCGGCGCGCCCTCGCCTACGACGGGGACGAGCGCGACACCTTCCGGGTCATCGGGAAGTGCACCCTCGCCGCCACCCTGGCCTGGCTGGTCTCCTACGGCGCCCTCGACGCCCGCTCGCCCGCGTTCGCCCCGTTCTCTGCGGTGCTGATCATGCAGGTGACGGTCTACCGCTCGGTCGTGCAGTCGCTGCGTTACGTCGGAGCCGTCGTCGCGGGGGTCGCGGTGCAGGCCGCCCTCGGGTTCCTCGCGGGCCCCGACCTGCTGACGTTCGTGCTCGTCGCCGGCATCGCCCTCGCGATCGGGCGCTGGCACGTCCTGGGCGTCCAGGGGCCGCAGGTCGCCACCGCCGCCTTCTTCGCCTTCTCGACGTACACCTCGGCCTCCGGGGACTCCCAGCGGCTGCGCGCCCTGGGGGAGATCGTGCTGCTGGTCCTCATCGGCTGCGCGATCGGTATCGCCGTCAACGTCCTCGTGGCCCCGCCGCTGCGCTACCGCGGCGCCGAGTACGGCATCCGCAGCCTCGCCCACACCCTCAACGACCTGCTCGCCGACATGTACCCCACGCTCCGCGAGGGCGTGCCCGACGAGGACACCACCGCGGGATGGCGGGCCCGGGCGGCACGCACCGGAGAAATGATCGGGCAGGCGAGGTGGGGCCTGGAGACCGCCAAGGAGAGCCTCCACCTCAACCCCCGGCGCGTGCCGCGCCGTTACCGGGGGCACCCGGGCTTCCAGGGGTACGAGTCGGTCCTCGGCGCCCTGGAACGCACCCTCTACCAGGTGGCCGCCCTCACCCGCGGCCTCGACTGGTCCCGCGAGGAGGAGGACGAGGCCCGCGGGCCTTTCCTCCAGCACTACGCGGCCTTCCTGGAGGCGTCCGGAGCGGTCGCCGAGGTGCTGACGACGCTGGACGAGACCACCCTGCTCCCGCAGGCGAAACGGCTGGACCGGCTCACCGACGAGGCCGAGGCGCGCCGGGACGACGTGGTCGAGGAGACCCGGCGGCGGTCCCTGTCGCTGGCCGACCCCTCGGTGCCGTACGGGATCCTCGTCACGGAGGCGACGCGGCTCCTGGAGGAGTTCCGGTACACCAGCCGGGTGCTCCTCGACGTCGCACGCGACGCCGACCGGTCGTCGGGCGAGTCGCGGCGGTAGGCCGTCCGCGACCGCCCGGCGGGGGCGTCCGACGGGGGCGTCCGACGGGGACGGCGGGCGCGCGGAGAGCCCCGGGTCCCCCTGTGACCCGGGGCTCTCCGCGCACCGGTCAGGTGCGCACAACCGCCGCCGTCTAGAAGGGCGTCAGCGTCAGCCGGGCCCCGGTGGGCGCGGTGTCCTGGATGTACGAGGCGAAGTCGGCCACGTCGTCGAAGGCGAAGCCGTACGCCTTGCCGTCCTCCGTCGCCGCGTGGACGGCCGCCGCGTAGTGGTTGGTCAGCGGCGAGGACCGGTAGAAGGCGGCCGGGTCCGTGGTGGGCTGGGCCGGGGCGCTGATCAGCGTGGAGCGGTTGAAGCCCGCGCCCAGGACCGCGGCGACGGGACCGGTCGTGCCGTCGTTGGGGGCGGCCAGGTTGCCGTCGCAGAAGAGCACGTCGCGGGTGGTCGGCCTGCTGAACGAGACCGGTGCGGGGCCGTCGAAGACGAACTTCTCGCCGCGGACCCGCCCGGTGAACGCGCCCGCGTTGGTGGTCACGGTGAGGTCCTTGCCCGTGTAGGTGCTCCACACCTCGTCGATGTACGGGGCGAAGTAGTCCCTGTCGAAGATCCCCGCGTCCAGTCCGTGGCCCGGGGCGATGATGCGCCGGTCCCTCACCACCAGGGGCGCGAACTCGGGGATCTCCGCCAGCGCCGCGAAGGCCTGCGCGCGTCCGCCCTCGCGCAGCGTGCCGACGGTCTGGTCCTTCGAGCCGGTCAGGCCGATGCTCAGGGGGACGCTGAACATGTCGACCATGGTGGTGTTGCAGAACATCCCCGAGGAGTTGTACGTGAACTCCGCGCAGTCGTGCAGCACGTCGTAGTTGGGGTCGGAGGTCACCCAGCCCGCGGGGTACTGGAGGGCGGCGTTGCCGTCGCCGTCCGCCACCGCCTTGAACTTCAGCTTGTCGCCCAGGGCGACGTAGATCCGGCCGGACATGTACGGCAGCGTCAGCTCGGTCTCGCCGCTGCCGGAGAGGGCGATGGCGTAGTCGGTGTAGCCGTCGGCGCCGTTGTCGGAGAGGGCGATGGGGGCCAGGGTCCCTTCGGGCGTGACACGGACCTGCTTACCGTCCTGGTTGCCCACGATGTAGACGTACACCGAGGAGTTGGCGAACGAGCCGGAGTCGTTGACGATCGTCAGCGGCAGCGCGCCGGCGGCAGCGGCCTTCGTGCCGCCGTCGTCCTGGTCGACCGTGGCGAGGGCGTGCGGGGCGATCACCGCGATGGCGGGGGCGGCGACGGCGGCTCCGGCGAGAGCGGTGAGCAGCTTGCGGCGGGAGACGTTGCGCTGGTGGCGGGGGGTCATATGGGGGCTTCCTTCGTACGCGTGGGTGGGAAGGGGCAGGGGCCTGGGGGTCAGGCGACGGTCCACTTCTGGTTGGCCCGGCCGGTGCACGTCCAGATCCGGAGCCGGGTGCCGTCGGCCGAGGAACCGCCGGTGGCGTCGAGGCACTTGTCCGCCCCGGTGTTGGTCAGGTCATCGGCCTGGGTGTGGACCCATTTCTGGGCCGCGGTGCCGTTGCAGGTGTAGAGCTGGACGAGGGCGCCGTCGGCGGTGGAACCGCCCTGCACATCCAGGCACTTGCCCAGCGCGCGCACGGTCCCGTCGCCGGCCACGGTCCACTTCTGGGCGTCGACGCCGTTGCAGTCGTGCAGCTGGATCGGGGTGCCGTCGGCGTTCGCAGCGCCGGCTACGTCGACGCACATGCCGCCGATGCCCTTGATGGGGCCGGACGGACCTGTGGTGCCGGTGCCGCCTTCCCCGCCGGAACCGCCGGCTCCGTCGGAGGAGGCGTGGACCCGTACGTAGTCGACGGTCATCGTCTGCGGGAGGGACGTGGAACCGTCCGGGCTGCCCGGCCAGTCACCGCCGACGGCCAGATTCAGGATGATGAAGAAGGGGTGGTCGAAGACCCACTTGCTGCCGTTCAGATCGGCGGGGGTGCGCGTCTGGTAGGTCTGGCCGTCCACCGACCAGACCAGGGAGTTCGGGCTCCAGTCGACCGCGAAGGTGTGGAAGTCGTCGGCGAAGGCCTTGCCGTCGGGCAGGCTGTACGAGGCGCCGATGCCGCCACCGCCGGAGTAGCCGGGGCCGTGGATGGTGCCGTGGACGGCGCCGGGCTCCTTGCCGACGTTCTCCATGATGTCGATCTCGCCGCTGTTCGGCCATCCCGCGCTGCCGAGGTCGTCGCCGAGCATCCAGAAGGCCGGCCAGATGCCCTGGCCGCGCGGGATCTTGATCCGGGCCTCGTAGCGGCCGTACGCCTGCGTGAAGGTCTTCGCGGTGTTCAGCCGGGCTGAGGTGTACTGGCAGGTCCCGTACCAGCACTGGAGGCCGGAGTCGCCGTTCTTGCGCGCGGTGATGACGAGGTTCCCGTTGCCGTCCAGGGACGCGTTCTCGGTGCTGTCGGTGTAGTACTGCAGTTCGTTGTTGCCGTTGCCCGAACCACCCTTCTCCAGCGTCCACTTCGAGGAGTCCGGGGCGCTGCCCGCGGCGCCGTCGAACTCGTCGGCCCATGTCTGCGCGGCGGCGGAGGCGGCGTCGGCCCGGGAGGTGGCGGGGCCGGTCGTGGTGAACAGGAATGTGGCGGTGAGCGCGACGGAGAGCAGGAGAACCAGCCCGCCTGGTGACCATCTGCGTGCGCGGTGGGAGGTCATGGGCTACGTACCTTGTCTGTGGGGAAGAGCGGGACGCGGGGGAGGGGGCAGGACACGCCGGGGGAGGAGCCGGACACGGCGCCGGGGGGACGCGCGGGAGAGCATGCGGGAGCGCGTCCTGAGAGCGCTCTCGTCCTGCGGTGTCCGCCGCCGACGGAGCCCGATGCTACGCAGACACAACGCCCGGGCCAACCGCCGTTCCCGCACTCAAATCGCCCTGACCTGCGAGGACTTGGGTGAACGCCGGTGAGGCCCGGATCACTTAAGGCGCCTTTAGTGCGGGCTTAAGCCCGGAGGCCCGTTAGCCTGCCGCGGATGACGTTCACCAACTCGGCGCGCAACGTCCGCAACCCCTCAACTGCCGTTTGGACACCCGATGGTCGCGGCCGCGGGGCAGGTGGAGCTGCGGGCGCAAAATGAGTGCCGGGGACCCCGCGGCCTGAGTATGTGCGCCCATGGTGCGGAGGAGTCGCCCCGGCAGGGTGGAAGCACGTACTCCGCAGTGCTGAAAGGCAGCCGCGCATGTTTCCCGCACTCCCCGCCCCCGCCTCCACGGCGCCCGTGCCCCGCCCCCGCCCCGCCACGACGGGCCAGGTCACCCTGGTCGCCCTGATCTGGTCCGTGCCCCTCGCCGCGCTGAGCTTCCTCGGCTTCATGGCGCTGATGGTGGCGGTGTGGAGCGCGGCCTCCGGGGAGTCCCCCGTGTCGTTCCTGCTGGGCGCGGCCGGTGTGCTCGCCGTGGGCGCCGCCGCACTGGCCGGGCTCTACCACTCCCCTCCGCTGCGCCGCATGGCCCCGATGAACCGGCTGGCCCTGCTCGGCGTCCTGGTGTGGCCCTTCCCGGTGATGGCCCTGGCGTACGTGCTCAACAGCTGACCGGCACCGTCACTCGCGGGCGCCCGCCACCTCCACCGGCCGCGTACGCAGGGCCGCGAGCGCGGGCAGTACGGCGGAGAGCGTGGCCGCGGCGGCGCACGCGGCCAGTACGGCGCCGACGGCCGCCCACGGGACGACCACCGGGGAGCTCACCGAGAGGAGTGCCAGGGCGCTCCGCACCCCCAGCAGATTCAGCCCCGCCACCGCCCCTCCCAGGACCGCGCCCACGGCCACCACCATCAGCGCCTCGACCGCCACCAGCCGGAGCACCTGCGGTTTCGTGGCCCCGGTGAGGCGGAGCACCGCCAGGTCGCGCACCCGGTCCGAGGTGGCCATGACCAGGGTGTTCGCCAGGGCGATCCCCGTGTACAGCAGGGCGATTCCCAGGACGAGCAGCAGGCCCGTCCGGGTGCTGCCGCCGGTGCGCGGGTGGTGCGCGGCCACCCAGGCGCCGCGCGTCATGACCGGGGTGTCCGTGTCGCGCCCGGCCTGCTCCAGGAGGGCGCGTACGGCCGAACGGTCCGCCCCCTCAAGGACCTTGACGTCGATACGGTCGACGGCGGCTCCGGCCGCGTTCGCCGGGGTCACGTACACCCCGTTGCTCCCGGTGCCGGTCCGCATCACCGCCGCGACGCGGAGCGAAGCCTTGCGGCCGTCGCCCAGCCAGACGCGCACGTGTTCTCCGACCTTCCGTGTCTCCCACTCCTCGTTGACGACGATGGAGCCGTCGTCCAGGTCCGTGAGCCGGCCGGCGACCAGGGGCAGCCGTGCCGTCGCGGCCAGGGCCGCCGGGTCGGCTGCCCGCGCCTCCGACGGGATGAGCGCGGTGCCCTCCTCGAGGACGGTGACCCCGGTGGAGCGCGAGGCAGCGACCACGGTTCCGGGAACGCTCCGTACGCGCTGCACGAAGGCGGGGTCCAGCGGACCGTCCCCGCTGGCCACGAAGTCGGCGCCGGAGACCGCCGCCGCCTCGGTGGCCCTGGCCTCGTCGATCGTCGCCACGGTGCCCAGCAGCGAGCCCGCCAGGGCCACGGTGATCAGGACGGGTGCGGCGACCGCGACGGTGCGGCGGACGGAGGTGGACGCGTTCTGCCGGGCCAGCAGACCGGTGGCGCCCGGCAGCCGGGCGGGGAGCCAGGTGAGCAGGCGCGTCAACGGGCGTACGAGGAGCGGCGCGAGCAGCGCGCAGCCGACGATGATCCACATCGGCTGCAGGATGTACGCCTTCCGCTTGAGTACGTCCCCGGGGTCGGTCAGCAGGGACCAGCCCAGCAGCCCGAGACCGGTCAGCAGGACGGCCGCGCCCAGCAGCACTCGGCTCGGCGGCATCCGCCCGTCGTCCACAGCCGCGTCACGCAGCGCCTCCACGGGGCGGATCCGGCCCGCGCGGTGGGCGGAGACGGCGGCCCCGGCGAGCGACACGGCCAGGCCCGTCCAGAAGGCGGTGTGCAGCGGCCAGGTCGCGTCGCCGACGGCGAACCAGGCCGGGGCGAGACCCTCGTCGACCAGCCGCCCGGCCAGCAGGGGTGCGGCCGCCTCGCCCAGCAGACAGCCGGCGGCCGAGGCCAGGGTGCCGATCACGAGAGCCTCCACGACGACCGTGCGCCGCACCTGCCCGGGCGTGGCCCCCGCCGTGCGCAGCAGCCCGAACTCCCTTCTGCGCTGGGCGACCGCGAAGGAGAACGTCGACGCGACGACGAAGACGGAGACGAACCCGGTGATGCCGGCCGCGGTGCCCAGCAGCGCGTTGACCGCGGTCAGGGCCTCGCTGTCCCGGTCGGGGTCGGGGTCGGCCCGGCGCCGGTCGTCCCCGGTCAGGACGCTCATGCCGGGGAACGTCCGGGTCAGCCGCCGTACCGCGTCCGCGTCGGCGCGCACGGCCACCGCGTCGACGGCCGGGTGGATACGGGCGGCCTCGGCGTCGCCGAAGAACACCGCCGTCTCGAAATCCGTGGCCGCCACGGTGCCGACGACCGTCCGCGGGCCCGTTGTGGCCGAGGCGCCGGGGACGGTGACCCGGATCCGGTCGCCGGCCCGCGGGCCACGCCCCGGGCCCGCGTCCGCCGTCACGACGATCTCGCCCGCTTCGGCCGGGGCGCGGCCGGAGAGGAGGCGGTACGGGGTGGCGGCGGCGATGGACCACGGATGTCCCACGGCGTCCGCCCCGGCCGTACGGACGGGGAACGAACGGTCCTCGGCCGCCGGCCCCAGCGCGGAGAGCCCGTCGGCCAGCCCCCGCGGCACCGGGCGGGGGTCGGTGAGCCGGGCCGTACGCTCCCCGACGGACGTGGCGACCCGGAGGGTGTCCGACGGCGCCACCACGACCGGCGCCGCGGCGAAGCGCTCCGGGGCGCGCTCCGGCGCGTCGAAGGTGGCCGCGAGCGCCAGGCCCGTCATGGCGAGCAGCCCGGCGCCCAGGGCGAGCGCGACGAACGAGCCGACGAAGGTGACCCAGCGGGTCCGCATCGAGCGCAGTGCCGAGCTCAGCACGGGACCACCGCCAGGGCGGTCATGCGCGCGGCGATCTCTCCGGCGGCCGGGTCGCACAGTTCGTCCCGTACCGATCCGTCGGCCAGGAACACCACCCGGTCCGCGTAGGAGGCGGCCACCGGGTCGTGCGTCACCATGATCACCGTCTGGCCGGCGTCGGCCATCGACCGCAGCAGCTCCAGGACCTCCCGGCCCGTGCGGGAGTCGAGCGCCCCGGTCGGCTCGTCGCCGAACAGCACCTCGGGACGGGTGACCAACGCCTTTGCCAGGGCCACGCGTTGCTGCTGGCCGCCGGAGAGCTCGGTGGGCCGGTGGCGGGCCCGGGAGCCGAGGCCGACCCGCTCCAGCACCTCGCGCACCTCCGTACGCCGGGGCCTGCGGCCCGCGAGGCGCAGGGGGAGCGCCACGTTCTGCTCGGCGGTGAGGGCCGGCAGCAGGTTGAAGGCCTGGAAGACGAAGCCGATCCGCTCGCGGCGCAGCAGCGTGAGCCTCCGCTCGCTCAGCCCGGTCATCTCCGTGTCCCCGAGGAACACCCGGCCGGACGTGGGCCGGTCGAGGCCGGCCGTGCACTGGAGGAGTGTCGACTTCCCCGAACCGGACGGTCCCATGATCGCGGTGAACGAGCCCCGGGGGATGGTGAGGCTCACTCCGTCCAGCGCGGTGACCGAGTCGGAGGCCTTGCCGAAGGACCGGGTGACGGTGTCGAGCCGTACGGCTGCGGGTCGTTGATTCATGGACTCCACCCAACCGGCGGCGCCCGCCGCCCACATCGCAGCGAGGGGGAGTCCTGGGGGTGGAGCCAGCTCCACCCCCGTACCCCCGCCCGCCGGGTGGTGGCAACCGGCCGGGGCTGCATAGCGTGCGGCCCATGAGCTCACTCATCCTCCGGCAGGCCCTCCTGCGGCGCCGCTATCTCCTCGGCGCCTGGCCGTGGCGCGCGGCGCTGTATCTGCTGAGCGGCGCCCTGGCGGGGGCGGCCCTCCTCGTGTGCGTCCTGCTGCTGGCCGTGGTGGGCGGCGTACTGGCCCTGGTGCTCGTCGGCCTGCCGCTCCTGCTGATGCTCGCCCTCGTGGGCATCCCGGTGGCGGCGGTCGAGCGGCGCAGGCTGCGGATGGTCGACCCGGCGCCCCTCGGCGATCCGCACCGCGCCCCGGCGCGCGCCGGGCTCGCGGCGTGGCTGCGTACGCGGCTCCAGGAGCAGGCGACCTGGCGGGAGTTCGGCTACGCGCTGCTGTGCGCCGGGGTGCTCTGGCCCTTGGAGGCCCTGCTCGTCGGAGGCGTACTGGCCGTCTGCTGCGGCCTGTTGGCGACCCCGGTCGTCATGGCGGCCGTCACCGGAGGCGAGGAGGTGCGGGTGCTGAAGCTCTACCTCGCCGACTCGTATCCGCAGGCCTTCGCCGCGGCCTTGCTCGGGCTGGTGCTGCTGCCGCTGCTCGCCTATCCGCTGGGGTGGGCGGCGGTGGCGCGCGCGGCCCTCACCCGCGCGCTGCTGTCCGCCGGGCCCGACGGACTCGACGCCCGCATCGAGGAGCTGGGCCGCTCCCGGATGCGGCTGGTGGACGCCTTCGAGGCGGAGCGCCGCCGGATCGAGCGAGATCTGCACGACGGGGCGCAGCAGCGGCTCGTCGCCCTCTCGATGACGCTCGGCCTGGCCAGGCTGGAGAGCCCGGCCGAGCCACTGGGCGGACTGCTGGCCAAGGCGCACGAGGAGGCGGGCGAGGCGCTGGTGGAGATCAGGGAGCTCATCCGGGGCATCCATCCCCGGGTCCTCACGGACCGGGGCCTGGCCGCGGCGGTCGAGGACATCGCCGACCGCTCCGCCGTACCCGTCGAGGTGGACCTCGACATACCCGAGCGGCTGCCGCAGCCGGTGGAGACCGCCGTGTACTTCGCGCTCTGCGAGGCGCTGGCCAATGTGGCCAGGCACAGCGGGGCGAGCAGGGCGTGGGTGACGGGCGGGGACGACGGGGAGCGGCTGACCGTCGAGGTGCGGGACGACGGGGCGGGCGGTGCCGGTACCGCCGGCGGGACCGGGCTCCAGGGGGTCGCCGACCGGCTCTCCGTGCTGGACGGACGGCTGCTACTGTCCAGCCCGGCCGGGGGGCCGACCGTGCTCCGGCTGGACGTCCCCCGGGTCCCCGCTCACCTGGTCGAATGAGGGTTGGATGCTGCGCGTCGTGCTGGCCGAGGACAGTGTGCTCCTGAGGGAGGGCCTCGTCGGCCTGCTGGAGAGGTTCGGCCACCGGGTGGTGGCCGCCGTCGGCACCGCCGGCGAACTGACCGCCGCCGTCGCCGAACACGCCCCGGACATCGTGGTGACGGACGTACGGATGCCGCCCGGCTTCTCCGACGAGGGACTCCGGGCCGCCGTGGCCCTGCGCGAGACCCGGCCCCGGCTGCCCGTGCTGGTCCTCAGCCAGTACGTCCAGCGGTCCTACGCCGAGGAGTTGCTCGACTCCGGCGACGGCGAGGGAGTGGGGTACCTCCTCAAGGAACGGGTCGGGAAGGTCGAGGAGTTCGTCGACGCGCTCCGGCGGGTCGCCGAGGGCGGCACGGTCGTCGACCCGGAAGTGGTGCGCCAGCTCCTGAGGCACCGCCGCGACCCGCTGTCGCGGCTGACCGCGCGGGAGCGGGAGGTGCTGGCCCTGATGGCCGAGGGCCGCTCGAACGCGTCGGTCGCCGAGGCGCTGACGGTCAGTGAGGGCACGGTCAGCAAGCACTTCGGCTCGATCCTCACCAAGCTCGACCTCTCGCTGACCGACGCGACGAACCGCCGGGTCCTCGCGGTGCTGGCCTACCTGCGGAAGTGAGCCCCGCACGCCGGGAGCGATCTGTCAGCCCGTCAGCGAGCCGACCAGCTCCGCCGCATCCTCCAGCACCGCCCTCTCGTGCGCGGTGAGCTGCGGGTCCGTCGCGCGCAGGGCGGTGGCGCGGGCGAGGGCGTCGGCCGGCACACCGCCGTCGTGCGCGAACGCGGAGAGCAGTGCCGCCAGCAGGCCCCTGACCCGGTCAGCGGCGGGGAAGGACGGGTCGAGGGCCACCTGGGCCAGGATCAGTGAGGCCATGGCCCGGTCCAGCGCGGGCGGCCCCTCGCCGGCCGTCAGCCAGTCGATCACCATGGCACCCTCGGGGGCCAGGATCACGTTCTCCGGGTGCAGGTCCAGGTGGAGGATCCGGTCCCCGGGGTCCTGGGAGAGCCGGGGAGGGATCGCGTGCAGCTCCCGCAGGAGCCGCGCCAGCAGCTCCGCGCCCTCCTCCTCGGTGACCGTGCCCGCCAGCAGCGCCTCGGCGAGCGTCGGTCCGGTCAGCCGCTGCATCACCAGGTCCGTGGGCAGCGCGTCCTCGGCGGGCGGGCCGATGCGCGGGACGGGGAAGCCCGAGGCCGAGAGGTACGACATCACGGCCAGCTCACCGGTGGCGTCGACGCCGTCGCGGTAGCGGCGCAGGACCCAGGGGCCGTCGAGTGCGTACACGTCGGCGGTGCGTCCCGAGCCCATGAGTGGGCCTATATGCATGAGGGAAACCTACCCGCGCCGCCCCACCCGGGGGAGTCACCAGCGCATGTGGACGTCCTCGGCCCAGCCCAGCAGGTGTTCCACGGCGATCTCCTCGCCGTCGTCGGTGCGGATCCGGCCGTCGTAGTGCCCGAAGCACTGGTCGGTGCGGTTGGCGATCAGGCCGACGTCCGTGTGGACGGACCGGTTGTGGAACGGGGTGAAGGTCAGGTCCACCTGGTCGGTCGAGGGCGTACGGAGGGTCCAGGGGGACAGCGGGTCGGAGACGGACCACTGCCAGTCCAGCTCCTCGCCGATCTTGGTGATCCGGCCGTCCACACAGAGGCCGTTCTCGGTGGAGCCGGTGCCCTCCGTCCAGCGTCCGCCGAACTGGAGGCCGACCGTGTGCCCGTCCGTACGCCCGGAGGCTGCGCCCCAGTTCCAGTCGACCGTACGCGGCCAGCGCCCGCGGCCGTGGTCCAGGACGGCCCAGGTCTCGTCGGGCTCCTTGCCGAAGGTGAGGATCTCCCGCCCGATGCGCACCCGGCCGGTGGCGGGGAGCGCGGTGTGCTTCGAGGTGTACTGGAAGCGCTGCTCGCTCCACGGGACGACCACCGAGAGCGACTCGTGGCCTTCGGGCCGCTGCACCAGGATGTCGACCTCCAGGGGCAGGCGCTCCGGGGTCAGGCAGCGGGCCCGGAGCCTCGTGCCGGCGTTCTCGTCGCGGATCTCGATGCGCACCTTGCCCCCGGTCGGGCGGGCGGGGCCGACGACCACGTCCTCGGAGCCCGGCGCCCCGGCGATGGTGTCGGGCAGGTGGACGCCCCGGCCGGCGGGGACGATCGCGGAGCACTCGAACTCGCGCCCGCCGGGCCCGAATTCCAGCACGTAGACCGCGTTCAGGGCCAGGAAGTCGAGGTCGCTCACGGTGAGGGCCACCAGATGGGTGGGCGTGGTCACGCACCAGTACTCCCACCGCTTCGTCCGGCCCCAGCCCCGCAGATTGGCCCGGTGCAGTGGCTTCCTGGACCAGCCGACCGCCGCCGGATCCAGGCCCCCGTCGGGCAGGCAGAGGTCGACGGGCTCGGTGATCTCGTGCTCGTGCGTCGCCATGACCGGAGCCTATAGCGGCACGGTGCCCCGCTCGGGCACGGCTCGGGGCGTGCCCCATAACGCGGCGACAGGGGGCGGACGGGATCTCCTGCGGCGGGCCCGCGCGCGGCTACGTTTTCGGCAGTTCGCCCCCGGGCTCCGCTCCCCCGGAGCCCGACGCCCCCCCCGAATCCAAGGAGAGTGACGTGGAGACAACCGTGCTCCGCAGACGCGCCTTCGCCGCGGGAACCGCCGCCGTGGCGGTGGGCGCGCTCGCCCTCGCCGGTCTGACCGGTGTCGCCTCGGCCGACCAGGCGGGCGGCTCCGTGCCCGCCGCCGACCGGCTCTCGCCGGGACTGATCGACGCCATGAGCCGCGACCTCGGCCTCGACGCCGACGAGGCCAGGACCCGAATAGCGGACGAGTACCGCGCGACGGCCGTCGCGGCGGCGCTGGAGAGGTCCCTCGGCGCGGACTTCGCCGGGGCCCGGCTGAGCGACGGTCCTGCCGTGCTCACCGTCGCCACCACCGACAGGGCCGACGTCGCCCGGATCGAGGCCGCGGGAGCCCGCGCCGAGGTCGTCCGCCACAGTCTGGACCGCCTCGAAGCGGCCAAGGCGGCGCTGGACGCGGTGGCGCTGCGCAAGGCACCGAAGGACGTGCCCTCCTGGTACGTCGACGTCCGCACCAACCGGCTGGTGGTCAACGCCGCCCGTACGGCGGCGGCGGACGGCTTCCTCACCGAGGCGGGGGTCTCCCGCGACCTGGTGCGGGTCGACCGCTCCGCCGAACAGCCCCGCGCCTACGCGGATCTGCGCGGCGGCGACGCGTACTACATGAACGGTACGGGCCGGTGTTCCATCGGCTTCCCCGTGAAGCGCGGCACCCAGAGCGGCTTCGTCACCGCCGGGCACTGCGGGACGCCGGGCACCACCACCACCGGGGCCAACCAGCAGGCGCAGGGCTCCTTCCAGGGCTCCACCTTCCCCGGCCGTGACTACGCCTGGGTCGCGGCCAACGCCAACTGGACGCCCCGCGCCCTGGTCAACGGATACGGGAACGGCGATGTGACCGTCACCGGGTCCACCCAGGCGGTGGTGGGCTCCTCGGTCTGCCGCTCCGGTTCCACGACGGGCTGGCACTGCGGCACGATCCAGCAGCACAACAGCAGCGTCACCTACCCGGAGGGCACCATCTCCGGGGTGACCCGCACCAGCGTCTGCGCCGAACCCGGTGACTCCGGAGGGTCGTTCATCTCGGGCAGCCAGGCGCAGGGCGTCACCTCCGGCGGCTCCGGGAACTGCTCCCAGGGCGGTACGACGTACTACCAGCCGGTCAACCCCGCGCTGGCCGCCTACGGACTGACCCTCGTCACCAGCGGTACGCCGACCGACCCGCCCACCGACCCGACGGACCCGCCGACCGAGCCGGGCGGGACCTGGGCCGCGGGGACGACGTACGCCGCCGGCGCGGTGGTGACGTACGGCGGGGCGAGCTACCGCTGCCTCCAGGGGCACCAGGCCCAGCCGGGCTGGCAGCCGCCGAACGTGCCCGCGCTCTGGCAGCGGGTCTGACGGCCGCTCCGCGCACGAGCACGTGGCTGAGGCCCACAAGAAACCCGCGTCCGAGGAAACCCCCCGTACACCGAGGAAGCAGCCATGACCGAGAGTTCATCCTCCGAGGCCGGACCTCCCGGCCGCCCGATCAGCCGCAAGAACCTCCTGCGGGCCGCCGTCGCGGCGAGCGCCGTCCCCCTGATCGCGGGCGGGGGCATCGCCCTGGCCCGCGACACCGGGGCCGGCGGCGCGCCCCTGGCGCTCACGCCCGCCTGCGACGACGGGGACGATCCGACCCCCGCACAGATGGAGGGGCCCTACTTCAAGCCCAACTCCCCGCTCCGGACCGGCCTGGTGACGTCCGGCACCCCCGGCACCCCGCTCACCGTCAGCGGTTATGTGTTCGGCAGGGCCTGCAAGCCCCTGTCGGGAGTGCTCCTCGACTTCTGGCAGGCGGACGCCGGCGGGGCGTACGACATGAGCGGGTTCGCCTTCCGCGGACACCAGTTCACCGACGCGAACGGGGCCTTCACGCTCACCACGGTGGTCGCGGGCCTGTATCCCGGGCGCACCCGGCACATCCATGTGAAGGCCCAGGCGCCGGGGCGCCCCGTGCTCACCACCCAGCTCTACTTCCCGGGTGAGCCGCGAAACGCCACCGACGCCCTCTACGATCCGGCGCTGCTGATGAACGTGCGCAGCGCGGGGTCCGGACGGCAGGGCACCTTCGACTTCGTGCTCGATGTCGCCCAGCAGCCGGACCCGACCGATCCGCCGACCGATCCGCCGGGCGGCACCTGGGCGGCGGGGACCTCCTACCGGGCCGGTGACCGGGTGACCTACGACGGCGTCTCCTTCCGCTGTCTTCAGGCACACTCCGCCATCGCCGGGTGGGAACCGCCGCTGGTCCCCGCGCTGTGGGAGCGCGGGTAGATATGCGGCGGCGGCCCGGGCCGGGACTCCGTCCCCGGTCCGGGCTTCCGGCCGTCGTTCCCGGGGCGGCCCCTCGCAGCGGGACCTCTCAACGGGCCCCTCGCAGCGGGCCTTCTCAACGGGCTTCTCGCAGCGGCCGATGCCGCTACTTCGCGTCCGAATAGCGCTCCACGACCGCCGTGCTGAACGGGAACCGCACCGGCGTCTCCCCGAACGCGATCCGTCCCGCGAGGTCCCCGGCCTCGCGGATCGCCTCCACCACCGCGGGCGCCTCCCCGGCGGGGCAGTGCACGATCACCTCGTCGTGCTGGAAGAACACCAGCTCCGCGCGCATCCCCCCGGAGGCGAGCGCCTGCCGCAGCGCCGCCAGGAGCAGCAGCGCCCAGTCGGCCGCGCTGCCCTGGACCACGAAGTTGCGGGTGAAGCGGCCCCGCGCCCGGGCGTTCGACGAGGCGTAGCCCGGGGTGAAGCCGTACGTGCCGGTGCTCTCCCCGGCCGGCGGCTCCTCGCTCTCCTGCGGGATGCCCGCCTCCTCGTCCTCGCCCGCCCCGGCGGCGGGCGGGCTCGTGCGGCCCAGCCAGGTGCGGACGAGGCGGCCCTCCTCGCCGGCCTTCGCCGCGTCGTCGACGTAGGCCACGGCGTGCGGGAAGCGGCGGCGCAGGGCCGCCAGGTTCTTCAGGCCGTCGCCCGAGGTCTGTCCGTAGATCGCGCCCAGCAGCGCGATCTTGGCGTGGTCGCGGTCGCCGTGGAACGCCCGGTCGGAGAGGGCCTTGTAGAGGTCGCCCTCGTGTCCGGCGACCTCCATCAGTCCCCGGTCGCGGGAGATCGCGGCCAGCACGCGCGGCTCCATCTGGTCGGCGTCCGCCACGACCAGCCGCCAGCCCTCGTCGGCGACGACCGCCTGGCGTATCACCTTGGGGATCTGCAGCGCCCCGCCGCCGTTGGTCGTCCAGCGCCCGCTGACCGTGCCTCCCGGCTGGTACTCGGGGCGGAAGCGGCCCTCGCGCACCCAGTCCTGGAGCCAGCTCCAGCCATGGGCCGTCCAGACGCGGTACAGCTTCTTGTAGCGGATGAGGGGCTCGACCGCCGGGTGGCCGAGCCCCTCCAGCTCCCATCGCCGGGTCGACTTCACCTTGATTCCGGCCTGCGCGAACGCCTTCACCACGTCGGCCGGCAGGTCGGGCCGCACCCGTCTGCCGAAGGCCGCCGACACCTCGTCCGCGGCCTCGGCCAGTCTGCGGGGCTCGCCGCCGCCCGCGTACCGCTCGCCGAGCAGGTCGTCCAGCACCTCGCGGTGCACATCGGCGCGCCAGGGGAGGCCGGATCTGTTCATCTCGGCGGCGACCAGCATGCCCGCGGACTCGGCGGCCGTGAGTAGCCGCATCCTGCCGGGGTGCTCCGCCGCGTCATGGCGGCGCAGCTGCTCGGCGTAGACCTGGAGCAGCGCCTCGAACGGCAGGTCGGTGCCGGAGTGGGCTTCGAAGAGGGAGGACTGGGAGCCGGGCTCCGCCGAGCGGGGCGGCGGGTCGGGCGGCACCGGGGCGTTGCGCAGCCGGGCCCAGGCCGCCGCGGCCGAGCGGGGCTCGCCGAGCCGGCCCTCGTGGCCGAGCAGCAGCAGCTCGGCGCACTCGATGTCGTAGCACCGGTCGACCCGCACGCCCGCCGAGAGCAGCCGGGGGTAGATCCCGGCGGTCGAGCGCCAGACCCAGCGGGCCACCTCGGGGCGGGAGCGGACGGACTCGGCGAGGTCGGGCTCGGTCACCACGGGACCGGCGGGCAGGCCGTCGCGCGTCAGCGGCACGAGGAGTGCGCCGCCTCCCTCGGCGGTGGCCAGAGCCCAACGTTCGGTCATGGGCCGAGTCTTGCACCCGGCACTGACAGCGAGCCCCGGCTCGCCGGGCGGCCGTGCCCGACTGCCGCGAGGATCGGAGGTGCGGTGCGCGCCGCGCGCACCGGGACACGGCAGGCGGCGGAGGAGACGGTGATGGAAGCGATCGTGTACGAGGAGTTCGGCGGCCCCGAGGTCCTGCGCCTGGCCCGGGTCGAGGACGTCCACGCCGGCCCCGGGCAGATCCGGGTGGAGGTCAGGGCGGCCGGGGTCAACCCGGTCGACCACAAGATCCGCAACGGGTGGATGGAGGCGGCGTTCCCCACCCCGCTGCCCGCCACACCCGGCAGCGAGTTCGCCGGAGTCGTCGACGAGACCGGCGAGGGCGTCACGGAGTTCGCGGCCGGCGACGAGGTCCTCGGTCGGAGCACGACCGGTGCGTACGCGGAGTACGTCCTCGCCGACGTGGGAGCCGTCGCGCCGAAGCCGGAGGGCCTCGGCTGGGCGGAGGCGGCCGCGCTGCCCATGGCGACCGCGACCGCCGC
Organism: Streptomyces sp. NPDC102451; assembly: GCF_044765485.1. Lineage (NCBI taxonomy): Bacteria > Bacillati > Actinomycetota > Actinomycetes > Kitasatosporales > Streptomycetaceae > Streptomyces > Streptomyces sp. NPDC102451. The sequence goes on from NZ_JBIWKD010000020.1 coordinate 52,907, forward strand.
CCGGGTGCTCGACGAGCTGGCGGTCTCCGCGGGCGAGACGCTGCTGGTGCACGGGGCGTCCGGCGCGGTCGGCTCCGCCGCCGTCCAGCTGGCCGCCGCCCGGGGCGCCACCGTCATCGGGACCGCCTCACCGGCCAACCACGACTATCTGCGGGTGCTCGGCGCCGTCCCGGTGGCGTACGGGGAAGGCCTGGTGGACCGGGTGCGGGAGGCCGCGCCGCAGGGGGTGGACGCGGTGTTCGACGTGGCGGGCAAGGGCGCGCTGGCGGACTCGGTGGAGCTGCGCGGCGGCACGGCCGAGCGGATCGTCACCATCGCCGACCCGGACGCGGCGCGCCACGGGGTGGCCTTCTCGGCGGGCGGTGGGGGCGGCACGGCCGAGGGCAGGCGGCTCGCGGAGTACGCGGAGGCGGCGGCGGTCGGCGGCCTGCGGATTCCCGTCGAACAGACATTCGCACTCGGTGAGGCGGCGCGGGCCCAGGAGCTGAGCGAGGCCGGACACGTGCGCGGCAAGCTCGTCCTGCTCCCCGGGGAGCACTGAGCGATGCCCCCGGAGCACCGGGCAGCGCGCGGGGAGCACCGAGCGCCCGGCCGCCGCCTACGCTGGACGGATGGAATCGGTGACCGACCGGGCGTGTGCCGCGGCCCTGTACTCGGACGGCGACGCGGGCCTGGACACCGGCGCCTCCCTCCTCGCCGCTGACCCCTCCGCCGACGAGGAGCTGCACCGCCGGGGCCAGGAGTTCGTCCGGCGGGCCTGGGCGCGCGGCTGGCAGCCCGCCGACGTCGTACGGACCGTCCGGCGCGAGCTGGACGAGACCGGCGCCGCGCTCCCCTCCGCGCTCGTCTCCGCCCTGATCACGGGGGAGACGGCGGGATACGGCCGGCTGCCCCCGCGCTGGGCCGACCAGCTCGCCGCCCTGCCCGCCCCGGCACCGCGCAACCGCCCCGACCGCTTCACGTACGCCTCCGCGCTCCTGGAGCTGTACCGACTGCTGCTGCGGCTCCCCGTCATCGAGCCGGTCGGTCCGGTGCCCGGCACGGCGGCCGAGGCTCCGCACGGGCCGCCGGTCCACGGCGAGCCCCGGATGCTCACCAGGATCCGCGCGCTGCTGGCCAAGGCGGAGGCGACCGGTTTCCCGGAGGAGGCCGAGGCGCTCACCACCAAGGCGCAGGAGCTGATGGCCCGGCACAGCATCGACGAGGCGCTCCTCGCCGCCCGTACGCACAGCGCCGACACCCCGGGGGCCGTACGGATCGGGGTCGACGCCCCGTACGAGAGCGCGAAAGCCGTCCTGCTCGACTCCGTCGCCTCCGCGAACCGCTGCCGTGCTGTGTGGAACAGCGATCTCGGCTTCACCACGGTCGTGGGCTTCGAGCCGGACCTGGAGGCCGTGGAGCTGCTCTTCACCTCCCTGCTGGTGCAGGGCACCGCCGCGATGACGAAGGCGGAGGCCGGACAGCGGGCCGGCGGGCGCAAGCGGACCAAGACCTTCCGGCAGTCGTTCCTCATGGCGTACGCCCAGCGCCTGGGCAGCCGTCTCGCCGCGGACACCGAGCGGGTCACCGCCGCGGCCGGCGCGGAGGCCGGTGCCGAGGGCGGCGGCGGTGACACCGGGGTCCTGCTGCCGGTCCTGGCCGCCCGGGACGTTGCCGTCACCGACACCGCGGAACAGATGTTCCCGAGGACGACCACGACCCGGCTGCGCGGGGCGACGGACGCCGAGGGCTGGACCCACGGCACGGCCGCGGCCGACCGGGCCAGGGTGGGCCGAAGAGGGCCGGAAATCCGCCGTTAGGTCGGGTGAGCGGCATAAGCCGGAGTTGTCCCTGAATCCGGCTAGGCTCACCTCCATGAGCTGGCTCCGGGCGCTGAAGGAGACGGCCCGCTCGGGGCTGTCGATCGAGCGACGGCGTCTCGAACCGCTCATCGCGCTGCGCGGCGCGGCGGGTCTCGCGCTCGTCGTCGGGACGAGCCTGGTGCTCTTCGGCCCGGTGATCGCCGCGGGCTCCGCGTTCGGCGCTTACCAGGCGGCAATCGCCACCTTCCAGCGCAGCTGGCGCCCCCGGCCCGTGCTCGCGCTGGTCTCCGGGGCCAGTCTCGCCGTGTCGACGTTCGTCGGCTACGTCACCGTCTCCCACACCCTGCTGTTCCTGGCCCTGCTGATCCTCTGGACGTTCGCGGCCGGGATGGCCTGGGCGACGGGCCCGACGGGCGGCATCATCGCGGGCTCCAACGTCGCGATCATGCTGGTCACGATCACCCTGCCCACCTCCGTCGCCGACGCCGCCGCCCACGCCGCGATGATGGCGTTCGGGGGGCTCGTCCAGGCGGCGCTGATCGTGCTCTTCCCGGTCCGGAGATGGGGCGCCCAGCGCGACGCGCTCGCCGACGCCCTGGCCGGAATGGCCGACTACGCCCGCAGGCTCCGCGACGACCCGGTGGCGCCCTTCGACCCCGTACCGCTGATGACCGCGCGCAACGCCGCCGCCGTCACCCCCCGCCAGGCCCGGCGCCGCCCCGCCGACCTGCACGGCGCGCGCGGGGTCGCCGAACGGCTGCGGCCGGTCCTCGCCTCGCTGGCGGATCCCGCCCTGGGGGTCCCGGCCGAGGGCCCCGAACGCTACTGGACGTGGGAGATCCTCGGCGCCGCCGGATCGCTGCTCGACTCCGCGGCCCGGGCGGTGCGCCAGGGCGACCCGGTGCAGCTGGACGAGACGGCGCTCTCCGTGCTGAAGTCCCCCGACACCGAGGTGATCCTCACCGGCCCGCCCCGCCGGGCCGCCGACCGGCTCACCTCGCTGCTCGCTGATGTCATCGAGATCGCCGAGGGGACCGGCACGGACGACCGGACGCCCGGCGAGCCGCTCGTCCCGCACCGCCGCCGGCCCACCCTGCTGCGCCTGGTCCCCGTCATCTACCGCTCCATGCGCCGGGAGATGCGCCGTGGATCGACGATCCTGCGGCACGCGGAACGGGTCTCCGTGGTGGCCGCCGCGGGCTATCTCATGGGGGCGGCGCTGCCGCTCGGCCACGGCTACTGGGCGCCCATGACCGCAGTGATGGTGATGCGCCCCGAGTTCACCCAGACGTACTCGCGGTCCGTGGCCCGCTTCCTGGGCACCGTGCTCGGTGTCGCCGTCGCCACCGGCATCGTGCAGGCCGCGCACCCGAACGCGGAGCTCTCCGCCGTGCTCGCCGTCATCAGCGCCGCGCTGATGTACCTGCTGATGCGCACCGGATACGCGGTCAGCCAGGTCTGCGTCTCCGCCTATGTCGTCTTCCTGCTCGGGATGGCGGGCGACGACTGGTCGCAGACCGTGCCCGAGCGAGTCGTGCTGACCCTCATGGGCGGGCTGCTCGCGATGGTGGCGTACGCCGTCTACCCGGCCTGGGAGACCCCGCGGCTGCGCGACCGGCTGGCCGCCTGGCTGGTCACGGACGGGCGCTACGCCGCCACGGTCCTCGACCGGTACGCCGATCCCGCCTCCAGGAGCCTGGACGACGTGCGCACCGCGCTGCTCACCACCCGGGAGGCCCGCGTCGTCTGGCAGGAGGCCCTGGAGACGGCCCGGCACGAGCCCGTACGCCACCGGGGCATCTCCCGGACCTCCGCCGCGGACGCCGAGGACGCGCTCGCCCAGTTCGGCCGGGTCGCGATGCTCATGGAGGCCCATCTGCCCGCGGCCTCCGCCACGCCCGTACCCGAGGCCGTCGGGCTGGCCGACGCGCTGCGCCGGGCCACCGAGGAGGGGGCGAAGGCGGTACGCGAGCGCCGGATCCCGGACTGGGAGCCGGTCAGGAAGGCGCTGGCACGCGGGGCCGCGACCGCGGGGCCGCCGCCCGACTCCTTCGTACGCAACGGGGCCACCCTGCTGCTCCGCGCCCTGGAGGACTTCTCACGGGCGCTGGAGATCAGCAGCGGGCGGGCGTGAGGGGCCGTGTCAGGGGGCGGGGATCTCCGGCAGGCCCGTAGGGAGCGCGGAGGCGTCGGCCTTCTTCAGGGTGTCCTCGGTCCCGGCGCCCCAGGAGATGACGAGCTCCTCGCCGTCGTTGGACTCGATGGTCCCCATGGTGCGGCCGGTGTCCCCGTCGAGGCACTTCAGCGCGAGCATCACCTCGCCCATGTCCTTCACGTCGCCCTGGCAGATGTGCTGCCCGGCCGAGAGCGCCACCTTGCCCGAGGTGACGGACAGGGCGACGGGCCGGCCGTCGGACGTACCCGTCCAGGTGCCCTCCAGCGCCGCGGCGTCCGCGCCCCCGGATTCGCCGTCCGCGCCGCCGGACACCGGTGGAGTGGTCCGCGCCGAGGCGGTTCCGGTGCCCGGGGCCTTGTCCGCGGCGGGTTCGTCGCTGCCGCAGGCGGTCAGGGCGAGGGCGGCGACGAGACCGGCGGAGGCAAGGGCGCCGGAGCGCGCAAGCCTGTCCATATGGAGTTCCCCCTTGTGGATTCACTGCCTAAAGACCGCGCCAAGCTACCAGGCGTGAACAGAACAACTCGGGGAAGTGGGAGCCATATTGACGCGCCGTTCGTCTCTTCCTCATAGAGGTGGGGGACGGGTGAACAGACGGGCGGGCGGATCAGGGGTAAAACTGTAATCGCGTGCGCACCCGGCGTGCACGTGCATCTGCTCATGCATTGGCATATGAACACAGCTATGATCCGAGCTAGTTGACACTTGCACCTTGCAACTCGGGGAGCGTCCTGTGCACCACGTGTACAACGGCATGGCGGCCACAGAGCTTCGCGGGGTCGTCTGGCAGAAGAGCAGACACAGCAACTCACAAGGATCGTGCGTGGAGTTCGCGAAACTGCCCGGCGGAAATGTGGCGATGCGGAACTCGCGTCACCCCGACGGGCCCGCGCTGGTCTATACACCGGCCGAGATCGAGGCGCTGCTGCTGGGCGTCAAGGACGGGGAGTTCGACCACCTGGCCACGGGCGCCTGAGCGCGCGGAGGGCCACGGGCGGTCGCGCGCCCACGCGCGCACGGCAGGCCGCACGGCCGTGCGCCGCCCGGGCCGCACGCCGGTATGCGCCGGGGGCGCCGTACCTACCGGCTGTCGGGGAACGCGTCGACCGGTACGGGGCGCTCCGGCGCGGAGTGCTCCGTCAGCCGGAACAGGGCCCAGACCACCTTGCCCAGCCCTCCTTCGGGGGGCGTGTCACCGGCCGGTACGGGCGACGGGTGCCAGCCCCAGCCGTCACTGAACGACTCCACGAGGAACAGGCCCCGGCCGGACTCGGCCGAATCCGGCGCCTCGCCCGCGACCGGTCCCTTCTGGCTGGGGTCGCGCACCGCGCACACCAGGCGCGAGGACCAGCGCATCAGGTGCAGCCGTACGGAGCAGTCCTGGCGCTCCCGTGCGGTTTCGGCCGGGAGGGCGTGCCGCAGCGCGTTGGTGACCAGCTCGGACACGACCAGGGCGACATCGTCGAAGCGGCCGTCGAGATCCCAGGAGCTCAGCGTCGTACGGGTGAATCTCCGCGCCCCGCCCACCGCCTCGTACCGGGCCGGCAGCGTGCAGGAGGCCGAGCCGGCGACCGCCGAGGGGTCGATGGGCGGAAGCCCCTGCCGTAACGGCTCGAGCATCGTCGATCCATTCGTCCCCATACGAGGCACTCCCGGGATTCGCGGCTGTAGCGGCACTGCTTCTAGCGGGCACTGCGGGGTACAGCGGCACAACACGAACGAGCACGCAGGTGCGCGAGGACCATGGTTCCGAATGCGCAGGGCAGATGCAAGGGCAGATGCACGTGCACGCGCGAGGTCTGCCCGGTAGCGTGATGGTTCGAGCGATTTCTTCCGCTTCACAGTTTTGAAGCTTTCGGAAAGTCTTGCCATCTCTGTAATCGAATGAGTACGGGCTGAAGCGTTTTGGTGGCAGAATCCGCCTCCGGGGTTCGGGGGGACTCCGAAGCACGGGAAGCGATGGGGAGGGTTGGGGAAGCCGGTGTCGGCAGGCGAGTCGAGTGGTTCTGTGGTGCGGCGCATCCTGCTGGGTTCACAGCTCAGGCGCCTGCGCGAGTCGCGCGGCATCACCCGTGAGGCGGCCGGCTACTCCATCCGCGCCTCCGAATCGAAGATCAGCCGCATGGAGTTGGGACGGGTGAGCTTCAAGGCCAGGGACGTCGAGGACCTGCTCACGCTGTACGGAGTCACGGACGAGGCGGAGCGGGACTCGCTCCTCGGCCTGGCCCGTGAGGCCAATGTGGCGGGCTGGTGGCACAGTTACGGCGATGTGCTGCCCGGCTGGTTCCAGACGTATATCGGTCTGGAGGGAGCGGCCTCGCTCATCCGGATCTACGAAGTCCAGTTCGTCCACGGGCTGTTGCAGACCGAGGCGTACGCCCATGCGGTCGTCGCGCGCGGCATGCCCGGCGCGCCGGCGGCCGAGATCGACCGCAGGGTCGCACTCCGCCTGGCGCGGCAGAAGGCGCTCGTCTCCGAGCGCGCCCCCCGCTTCCACGCCGTGCTGGACGAGGCGGCGCTGCGCCGTCCGTACGGCGGGCGCGAGGTGATGCGTGCGCAGCTGCGCCACCTGATCGACATGTCGGAGCAGCCGAACATCACCCTCCAGGTGATGCCCTTCAGTTTCGGCGGTCATGCCGGTGAGAGCGGGGCATTCACGATGCTGCGCTTTCCGGAATCCGATCTGTCGGACATCGTCTATCTGGAGCAGCTGACAAGTGCGCTCTATCTGGACAAGGCAGAAGAAGTCGCCCAGTACGAAAAGGCCATGGTCCGGCTCCACGAGGACAGCCCGGGGCCCGAGGAGAGCCGGGATCTTCTCCGGGGTCTCCTTCAACTGACGTGATTCGCCAGTACGATGACAGACCGACAGGAGTCTGCGCCTGCAGTAAGGGATTGCATGTCCTTCCCCAGTGAACTGGCCTACCAGTACATCGACGGCGAGTGGCTGACCGGCAACGGTGCGTGGGACATCATTGATTTCAATCCCTACAACGGCGAAAAACTCTGTGCCATCACCGTGGCCACCGCGGCGGAAGTCGACCTGGCCTACCGGGCCGCCGAACGCGCACAGCGGGAATGGGCGGCCGTCGGCGCTTATGAGCGGCGGGCCGTTCTGGAGAACGCCGTGCGGCTCGTCGGTGAGCGCTCCGGCGAAATCATCGAGCTGATCATCGATGAGCTCGGCGGCACCCGGGCGAGGGCCGAATTCGAGGTGCGGGCGGCTCAGGAGTTCCTCCGTGAGGCCGCGGGCCGGACGATACGCCTGTCGGCCCAGTTGCTGCCCTCGGTCGCCGACGGCAAGGAGAACCGGGTCTACCGGCTGCCCGTCGGGGTCATCGGTGTGATCAGCGCCTTCAATTTCCCTTTCCTGGTGACGATGAAGACCGTCGCCCCCGCGCTGGCGCTCGGCAACGCGGCCGTGGTGAAGCCCCATCAGAACGCCCCGATCGCGGGCGGAGGTCTGGTCGCCAGGATCTTCGAGGACGCGGGGCTGCCCGCAGGCCTCCTCAACGTCCTGATCACCGACAGCGCCGAGATCGGTGACTCCTTCATCGAGCACCCTGTGCCCAAGGTCATCTCGTTCACCGGTTCGGACCGGGTCGGCCGCCATGTCGCCGCCGTCGCCGCGGGACTCTTCAAGAGGACCATCCTCGAACTGAGCGGCAACAGCGCCCTGGTGGTGCTGGAGGACGCCGACCTGGACCACGCGGTCCGGGCGGCCGTCTACAGCCGCTTCCTGTTCCAGGGGCAGGTCAGCATGGCCGCCAACCGGATCCTGGTGGACCGGTCCGTGGAGAAGGAGTTCACCGAGCGGTTCACCGCCGCGGTCTCCGCCCTGACCTCGGGGGATCCGCGGGACGCGGACACCCGCATAGGGCCGGTCGTCAGCGCGTTCCAGGCCGAGGCTCTCACCGCCCTGGTCGACGGGGCGGTCGAGGCGGGGGCCACCGCGCTCGTGCGCGGTCGTACGCGCGGCAACCTCGTCGAGCCGACCGTGCTGACCGGGCTGCCTGAGGGGTCACCGCTGCTGGAGCAGGAGATCTTCGGGCCGGTGGCGCTGCTGGTGCCCTTCGACGGTGAGGCCGACGCCGTGCGCATCGTCAACGACAGCCCCTACGGGCTGAGCGGCGCCGTCCACACGGCGGACGCCGAGCGCGGGGTGCGGTTCGCCCGGCGCATCAGGGGCGGGATGTTCCATGTCAACGGTGCGACGGTCCAGGACGATCCCGCGGTCGCGTTCGGCGGCGAGAAGAGCTCCGGCATGGGGCGGCTGAACGGCGAGGCCGCCGTGGAGGCGTTCACCACCCGCAAGTGGATCTCGGTGCAGCACGGGCGGACGGTCTTCCCCTTCTGATACGCGGGTTCCGGCGCGGGCTACCCTGGTCAAAGTTGACTACAAAGGGTGAGTGGCATGTCGGCGATCCGTCTCCTGGTCCTGGGCGCCGTGCGCCAGCACGGACGTGCGCACGGCTATCAGGTGCGCAACGACCTGGAGTACTGGGGCGCCCACGAGTGGTCCAACGCCAAGCCGGGATCGATCTACCACGCGCTCAAGCAGATGGCGAAGCAGGGACTGCTCCTCGCCCATGAGGTCGCCCCGTCCACGGCCGGCGGCCCGCCCCGCACCGAGTACGAGATCACCGGCCGCGGCACCGAGGAGTACTTCACCCTGCTGCGGTCCTCGCTCACGTCGTACGACCAGAGCGTGGACGTGCTCTCGGCCGCCCTCGGCTTCGTCGTGGACCTGGAGCGGGCCGAGGCGGTGGCGCTCCTGCGGGAACGCGTCGCCGCCATCGAGGGCTGGCGGGCCTCGGTCACCGAGCACTACACACCGGCGGACGGTCCGGAGTCGCTCGGGCACATCGGCGAGATCATGAACATGTGGGTGCACTCCGCCGATGCGGGGGCCGAGTGGACCCGTGGCCTGATCGCGCGGATCGAGGCGGGTGCGTACACCTTCGCCGGTGAGGGCGAGCCCTTCGTCGGGGTGCTCGCCGAGGGTCAGGAGAATCCCTACGCCACCGGCTCCGTCGACCCCGGGGATTCACGCTAATCAAGTTTGACGAATCGCATCGACGGGCTTACCTTCACCTTCTAGTCAAGTTTGACTACGCAAAGGGAAGGGCGGTGGGCACCGTGAGCGACGCGATCGTCGTCGAAGGAGTGCACAAGCGGTACGGGGAGAAGAGTGCCCTGGGCGGCCTCGATCTGACCGTCCGCGGCGGAACGGTCCACGGGCTGCTCGGCCCCAACGGAGCGGGCAAGACCACGGCCGTACGCGTGCTGACGACCCTGCTCCGGCATGACGAGGGACGGGCGGAGGTGGCGGGGTTCGACGTACGGTCCGAGGCGGCCGAGGTCAGGCGCCGGATCGGGCTGCTCGGACAGCACGCCGCGGTCGACGAGGAGCTCGGCGGCCGGCAGAACCTGGAGATGTTCGGCCGGCTCCACCACCTGGGCGCGCGCCGGGCCGGTCTGCGGGCCGGCGAACTGCTGGAGCGGTTCGGGCTCGCCGACACCGGGCGCAAGGCGGTCGGGCGGTACAGCGGCGGCATGCGGCGCCGCCTCGACCTGGCCGCGTCGCTGATCACCGACCCGGAGGTGCTCTTCCTGGACGAGCCCACGACCGGTCTCGACCCGCGGGGCCGGGCCGAGGTCTGGAGCGCCGTACGGTCCCTGGCCGCGGGCGGCACCACCATCCTGCTGACCACGCAGTACCTGGAGGAGGCGGACCAGCTGGCCGACCGGATCTCGGTGATCGACGGCGGCCGGGTCATCGCGGAGGGGACGGCCGACCGGCTCAAGGCGATGGTCGGCGGTGACCGCGTCGACGTGGTCGTCCGCGACGCGGACCGGCTCGGCGAAGCGGCCGCGCTGCTCGGCGAAGGGGTGACCGTGGACGTGGACCGGCGGCTGCTCGGCGCTCCCGCCCCGGACCGCATGCGGGCCCTCACCAGGACCGTACGGGCGCTGGAGGAGGCGGGCATCGAGGCGGAGGACATCGCGGTGCGCCGCCCCACGCTGGACGAGGTTTTCCTGGCTCTCACCGGATCCGGTGAGGGCTCCCGCACGCCCGTGGCCACGGAGGTGGCGGCATGAGTACGGCTGGGGTGGGGACGGGGACGGGACGCATCGGCTGGGCACTGACCGACTCCTGGACGATGACCCGGCGCGAACTGGCGCACTGGGCACGGCAGCCGGTCCAGGTGGTCGTCGGCCTGGTCTTCCCGGTAATGCTGCTCCTGATGTTCAACTACCTGGTCGGCGGCGGCAGCGGGATCGAAGGCGACAACACCGAATTCCTGGTGCCCGGCATGCTCGCCCTCACCATGGCCTTCGGCCTGGAGGGGACGATGCTGGCCGTCACCCAGGACCTGAACAAGGGCGTCATCGACCGGTTCCGTTCCATGCCGATGGTCTCGGGCGCGGTCCTGGTCGGGCGGAACACCGCTGACATGCTCCAGTCGGTGGCCGCGCTCGCCGTGATGACCGGCGTGGGACTCGCCCTCGGCTGGCGCTGGCACAACGGCACGGCCGCCGCACTGGCCGCGCTGGGACTGCTGCTCCTGCTGCGCTTCGCGATGCTGTGGATCGGCATCCAGCTCGCCCTGGTGGCGGGCAGGCCGGAGATGGTGCAGGCCGTGCAGATCCTGGTCTGGCCGGTGGGCTTCCTCTCCAACGTCTTCGCCTCCCCGGAGTCGATGCCCGGCTGGCTGGGCACGGTCGTCGAGTGGAACCCGATGTCGGCCACGGCGACGGCCGTGCGCGGCCTGTTCGGCAACCCGGGCGGGAGCACCGGCACCTGGGCCGCCGAACACGCCGAACTGCTCTCCGTGCTCTGGCCGGTGGCGCTGACCGCGGTGTTCCTCCCCCTGGCGGTACGGAGGTTCGCGCGCCTCAGCCGCTGACCGCAGGACCCCGGCGGCCTCAGTGGGCCTCAGTGGTGGAAGGCCGTCTGGACCGCCCGGTCCCGGTGCAGCGGGTGCGCCTGAGCGCGTAGTTCGGGAAGCAGCCCGCGCAGGTCGTCCAGCAGCAGCTCCGCGAGGTCCGAGGAGAAGCCGTTGCGGCAGACGACGCGCAGCACCGAGAGGTCCTGGCGGTTGGCGGGGAAGGTGTAGGCGGGCACCAGCCAGCCGCGCTCCCGCAGCCGCCTCGACACGTCGAAGACGTCGTACGCCGTCACCTCGGGCTTCGTCGTCAGCGCGAACACCGGGAGTTCGTCACCCCGGGTCAGCAGCCGGAAGTCCTCCAGGGACTCGAACCCCGTGGCCAGCCGCCGCGCGATGTCCCGGGACGCCTGCTGGACGGCCCGGTAACCCTCCCGACCCAGCCGCAGGAACGTGTAGTACTGCGCGACCACCTGCGCGCCGGGCCGGGAGAAGTTCAGCGCGAAGGTCGGCATGTCACCGCCCAGGTAGTTGACCCGGAAGACCAGCTCCTCCGGCAGCTCGGACGGTGAACGCCACAGCGCCCAGCCCACACCCGGGTAGACCAGGCCGTACTTGTGCCCGGAGGTGTTGATCGAGGAGACCCTCGGGAGCCGGAAGTCCCACACCAGGTCCGGGTCGAGGAACGGGGCCACCATCCCCCCGGACGCCCCGTCCACGTGGACGGGGATGTCGAGTCCGGTGCGCTCCTGGAGGTCGTCCAGCGCCGCGCACAGCTCCGCGATCGGCTCGTAGGAACCGTCGAACGTGGAGCCGAGGATCCCGACCACGCCGATGGTGTTCTCGTCGCACAGCTCCGCGGCGGCCTGCGGGTCCAGATGGAAGCGCTCGCCCTCCATCGGGACCTGCCGGGGCTCCACCTCCCAGAACGTGCAGAACTTCTCCCAGCAGACCTGCACATTGACGCCCATCACCAGGTTGGGCTTGGCGGACGCCGGATAGCGGTCGGCGTTCCTGGTGGACCAGCGGCGCTTCAGCGCCATCCCCGCCAGCATGCAGGCCTCGCTCGACCCCGTGGTCGAGCAGCCGACCGTGGACCCCGGGTCGGGGGCGTTCCAGAGCTCGGCGAGCATCGCCACGCACCGTCGCTCCAGCTCGGCGGTGCGCGGGTACTCGTCCTTGTCGATCATGTTCTTGTCCCGGCACTCGCCCATCAGCACGCCGGCCTGGGGTTCCATCCAGGTGGTGACGAAGGTCGCGAGGTTGAGCCGGGAGTTCCCGTCGAGCATCAGCTCGTCGTGGACGAGCCGGTAGGCGGTGGACGGTGGCAGCGGGCCGTCCGGGAGGCGGTGCGTGGGCGGTGCCGCGACCATCGGCGCGGTCGGGTCGGCCTCCCCGAAGAACGGGTTGAGGGCGAGCCTGCGGTGCTCGTCGGACGGCGCGGCCTTGCCGTGCGAACCCTTGTGGAGCGGCATGGAGTGGCTCCTCAGCTCTCGGCGTTCTCGGCCGCGAGTCCGGCCTTGAGGGCCCGGGTGAATTTCACGACGCGCTCGGTCTGGACCCGGGCCGCGGTCAGGGTCTGCTCGGCGACCGGGATGTCGCCCTGCCCCGAGACGTGGGAGGTGCCGTACGGATTGCCGTCGATGAACTTCGTGGCGTCCGTGTAGCCGGGAGGGACCAGGATGCCGCCGAAGTGATGGATGGTGTTGTAGAGCGCCAGCAGGGTGGACTCCTGGCCGCCGTGGGCGGTGCTGCTGGCGGTGAAGCCGCTGTAGACCTTGTCGGCGAGCTGTCCCGCCTGCCAGAGACCGCCCAGGGTGTCGAGGAACTGTTTGAGCTGCGCGGTGACGTTGCCGTACCGGGTGGGCGTACCGAGGATCACCGCGTCGGCCCAGACCATGTCGTCGGGCGAGGCCTCGGGGATGTCCGCGGTCGCCTTGGCGTGTTCGGCCCAGGCCGGATTGGAGTTGACGGCCGCCTGCGGGGCGAGCTCGGCGACCTTGCGCAGGCGCACCTGTGCGCCCGCGGCCTCGGCGTCCTTCGCGATGGCCTTCGCGATCGTGGAGACGGTGCCGGTGGAGGAGTAGTAGGTGACGGCGACGTTGACGGGCGTGGGCATGCGGGAACCTCCGGGGGAGACGGAAAGACAGGGGCCGGGAGCCGGTCAGGACGGGCTGATCACGGCCGCCGTGCCGTAGGCGCAGACCTCGGTGCCCACGTCGGCCGCCTCGCTCACGTCGAACCGCATCATCAGCACCGCGTTCGCACCGCGCGCCCGGGCCTGGTCGACGAGCCGCTCCATCGCCTGGTTGCGGGTCTCGACGAGCGTCTTGGTCAGCCCCTTCAGCTCGCCGCCGATCATCGACTTCAGGCCGGCGCCGATCTGGCTGCCGAGGTGGCGGGAGCGGACCGTGAGTCCGAACACCTCGCCGATGACCTGCGTCACCTGATGGCCGGGTACGTCGTTCGTGGTGACGACCAGGACGTCCGCCTGTGAGGTCTGTCCGCCGCCGTAGTCCTCAATGCCCATGATGTGGCACCTCCTGCGGAAAGCTTTGCTCCGGTTCGTACCGCGCGCATCCTTGCTTACGCCAGTGGAACCCAGGCGTCCGCCGCAGCGTTGATAGCTTGGGGCGGCCACGCAGCCGCGCACACCGACCAACCCTGGAGCCCGGACCCTTGAATACGCTTGCGCTCGGCCCGAGCTGGCTGGACCCGGATTATCTGCTCAACACCTTCGGGCTGCCCGGCCTCCTGCTCATCGTGTTCGCCGAGTCCGGGCTGCTGATCGGCTTCTTCCTGCCCGGTGACTCCCTGCTGTTCACCACGGGTCTGCTGGTGACGACGGGTGACCTGAAGTACCCGCTGTGGCCGGTCTGCGTCCTGGTCGCCCTGGCGGCGATCATCGGTGACCAGGTCGGCTATCTCTTCGGCCGCAAGGTGGGGCCCGCGCTCTTCAAGCGCCCGGACTCCCGTCTCTTCAAGCAGGAGAACGTCGAGAAGGCCCACGAGTTCTTCGAGAAGTACGGTCCGAAGTCGCTGGTGCTGGCCCGCTTCGTGCCCATCGTCCGGACCTTCACGCCGATCATCGCCGGTGTGAGCCGGATGAACTACCGCTCGTTCATCACGTTCAACATCATCGGTGGTGTGCTCTGGGGCGTCGGGGTGACGCTGCTCGGCGCGGCCCTCGGTAAGATCGACTTCGTGCACGAGCACATCGAGCTGATCCTCATCCTGATCGTGCTGATCTCGGTGGTGCCGATCGCGATCGAGTTCCTGCGGGCCCGCAGCAGGTCGAAGAAGGAGGCCGCCGCCCAGCAGGGTGACGACCGGGACCCCTCGGACGGCGGCCCCGCGGCGGGCCCCCACGGCGGAGCGGACGACGAGGGCCAGGGCCCCGCGGCCTACCGGTACACCGCGGACCAGGCGGCGTCCCCGTACGACGGCGGCGGTCACGACAGCGCGTACGGCACCGGCCGGCCGGGTCAGTACGGCGGCCAGGGCGGCCAGTACGGCGGCGGGCAGCCCGGTCAGTACGGCGGCGCGCAGGACGACCAGCAGTACGGCGCCCAGTACGGCGGCCAGTACGGCGGCGGCCAGGAGGCCCAGTACGGCGCGCAGCAGGCCCAGTACGGCGCCCAGCAGGCCGGCGGCCAGTACGGCGGCGGGCAGCCCGGCCAGTACGGCGGCCAGTACGGCGCCCAGGGCCAGTACGGCACCGATCAGGGCGGCCAGTACGGCGCTGCCCAGCAGAGCGGCCAGTACGGCGCTCAGCAGGGCCAGTACGGCGCTCAGCAGGACAGCGGCCAGTACGGCGGCGCTCAGCAGGGCGCCCAGTACGGCGGCAACCAGGGCGGCGCCCCGTACAACAACGGCCAGGCGGCTCCGTACGACGGCGGACACGACGGCCGGTACGGCGGAGGGCAGCCCGGCCCGTACACGGACCGCGGCGACGCCTACGGTGACCGCCCCGCGGCCCGCCCGGGCGACGGCCAGGAGGACGACCCGGGGCAGTACGGGTGGCAGAACAGGCGCTGACGCTCCCCGCGCACGCATCGACGGCGCCCCGGTCCCCCGGAGGGACCGGGGCGCCGTACGTGTGTCAGAAGCCGCGGGTCCGCTTCGCCGCCCGGCGGGACGCGCCCTCGACCGCGCCCGGCACCCGCATGAACAGCCGCGAGATCTCGCTTCCCAGATTCACCCCGATGGCGATCGCCAGCGCCGTGGCGACAGCCGTGAAGAGCGAGGTGAGCCCGGTGTCCACCTCGTTCTGCGCGACACCCAGCAGACCGAAGTAGGTCGCCGAACCCGGCAGCAGCGGGCCGATCGCGGCCGTGATGTACGGCAGCGACGAGGTGTAGCGGTAGCGCGAGAACAACTGGCCGAAGAGACCCACCAGACCGGCCGCGACCGCCGTCGCCGCGACCGGAGAGATCCCGCCCGTACGCGCCATCGCCCCGTAGATGATCCAGGCCACGCCCCCGTTGAGGGTCACCGCGAGCACTGTGGAGCGCTCCTGCTGGAGCAGGATGGCGAAGGCCAGCGTCAGGGTCATCGAGACCAGGATCTGGAGCACCGGCCGGTCGTTGGGTTCGAAGCGGGCTTCCGGATTGAGTTCGGCGCCGAGCTGGACCCCCAGATAGAGCATCAGCAGCACGCCCGCCACGATGCCGATGAAGAAGTACATGACCTCCAGGAGCCGGGCCCCCGCGGTGAGGTAGTAGCCGGTCAGGCCGTCCTGCACCCCGGCGACGAGAGCTCGCCCGGGCAGCAGCGCGAACAGCCCACCGGTGATCACCGCGGAGGGCCGCACATCGGTCGAATGGGTGAGGGTCAGGGCGATGCCCATCGCGGCGGGGGGCATCGCCGCCGCCGCGAACTGGTAGAACTCGGGCAGCCCGCGCCCGGCGCAGAGCCAGGCCAGCCGGTCGCCGAGCATCGCGCCCGCCGCCGCCACGACGAAGACCAGCACACCACCACCGACCAGCACCGATGCCGAGCCCGCGAGCAGACCGGCGGCGGCCGTCAGCACCCAGCCGGGGTACGGGTGCCGGTTACGGCGGATCTCGGCGAGGCGCCGGTAGGCCTCCTCCAGCGACACCTCGACGTGTTCCGCCGAGGTGATGTCGTCGATCAGCCCGAACACGGCCGCCAGCCGGGTGTAGTCGGTGCCCCGACGGCGTACGGTACGGCTCGCCGTGATGGGGTCGTCGACCAGCGACGGCTGGTACGAGATGGACAGCAGCGTGAAGGTGACCGTCGGCTCGGAGCGGTCGAGCCCGTACGAGCGCGTCACCGCGAACATGGCGGCCTCGACGTCCTCGGCGCCCTCACCGCCCGCGAGGAGCAGCTCCCCGATACGCAGCGTCAGGTCGAGCACGCGCGGTACGGCGGGACCCGAGTCGTCGGTCTGCTGCACGCTCTCGGGCGCCGGACGCTCCGTCACCGGCATGCGCAGCATCGTGCGCATCCGGTCCTGCCAAGGGGCTTCCTTGGTCAGCCTGACCATCGGAATGCCGTGCGCGGGAGTGAACGCGGGCGGCTGGTGCTGCGCGCTGTACCCGCTCGGCGGGACGAAGGCGGACGAGAGCGTGTCGGCCCCCGCACCGCCTCCCGGACCGGAACCGGAACCCGGGCCGGAGCCGGACGACGCCGACGGATCGGTGTGCAGACCGGCCGGAAGGGCGAATTCCGATGTCGGGTGGTCGTCCTCGGACGGAGCCGCCGGCTGCTCCACGCCGGCCGGCGGGACGAAGGCGCTGCGTGCCTCGTCGGACTGGGGCTTCTGGTCCTCGGGACCGCCCTGTTCCGCCACCACTCGACCTCGTTCCTCCTCGACCACCCGTTCCGGGAGCGCTTCTGCCCAGTATGTGCACGGACATGGGCGACCACACGCAACGGGCGGCGCACCGGTGAAGGTGCGCCGCCCGTTGTCTGTACGCCGTGCCGGGCCGGTCAGGCCCCATGCGCCGTGATCCGCGCGGCCCTCGCTCGTGAGCGGGGCCCCGGGACTACGTCAGTGCTTCCCGCCCTGCGCCTCGAGGCGCTTGCGGGAGGCCTCGATCTCGGCCTCGGCCTCGGTGCGGCCGACCCAGTCGGCGCCCTCGACGGACTTGCCGGGCTCCAGGTCCTTGTAGACCTCGAAGAAGTGCTGGATCTCCAGGCGGTCGAACTCCGAGACGTGGTGGATGTCGCGCAGGTGCTCCACCCGGGGGTCGGACGCCGGGACGCACAGCAGCTTGTCGTCGCCGCCGGCCTCGTCGGTCATCCGGAACATGCCGATGGCGCGGCACTTGATGAGGCAGCCGGGGAACGTCGGCTCCTCCAGGATGACGAGCGCGTCCAGCGGGTCGCCGTCCTCGCCGAGGGTGTTCTCGACGAAACCGTAGTCCGCCGGGTAGCTGGTCGAGGTGAAGAGTCGACGGTCCAGACGGATCCGACCGGTCTCGTGGTCCACCTCGTACTTGTTCCGCGAACCCTTCGGGATCTCGATAACGACGTCGAACTCCACGGGTGGCTCCTCCATGATCAACACATACGACTGATGGTTAAGTGTCCCTCACGCAGATGAGTGCTCGCGAAAGGGGCTGGTCAACGGTGGCCGAGCCGGTGGAGAGACCGACGGACGGACCGTTGAACAGGTGGGGCAAGTGGAAAGTCCCGGAGTACCTGAAGCGCGGGAGCGGACCGATCGGCCTCGGGCTCGTCGCAGGCTCCGCGGTGCTCGGCCTGGTCGTCGCCACCGGTGCCGTCCTCGCCGCCGGTCCCTGGGACTCCGGTCAGCGTAAGGCCGAGCGGGACCGGGCGGTCGTCCAGCAGCGCGCAGGTGGCGCACATCACGAAGGGACCGAGCCCGACGGGCCGGAGCCCGCCGCCAGCGCGCCCGCCGTCCTGAGCGCCCTCGGCACCGCGTCCGGCCGCACGGCCCCGGCGGGCGCGAGCGGCCTGGACGCCGCGCTGGCGCCCCTGCTGGACGCGCCCGCACTCGGCTCCGTACGCACCGCCGTGGTCGTGGACGCGGCCACCGGCAAGCAGTTGTACGCGCGGGGCGCGACGACACCCATGACCCCCGCGTCGACCGTCAAGATCGCCACGGCCGCCGCCGCGCTCTCCGCGCTCGGCCCTGCCCACCGCATCCCGACGACCGTCACCCTGTCCCCGGACTCCCGGACGCTCACCCTCGTGGGCGGCGGTGACCCCACCCTGGACGGGGCGGCCCTGCGCGCCCTGGCCGCCGACACGGCGCGCTCCCTGCACGACGCCGGCGCCGGGTCCGTACGGCTGGTGTACGACACCTCGCGCTATTCGGGTCCCGCGCTCCACCCCATCGGCCCCAACGAGAACATCGCGCCCGTCAGCGCGCTCATGGCCGACGAGGGCCGCCTCGACACGAGCGACCGTGGCCCGGCCCCCCGTACCGACGACCCGGCGGGTGACGCGGCGCGTACCTTCGCGGACCTCCTCGACGACGCCGGTGTCGCCACCCGGTCCGCCCCCACGTCCGGAAGGACGCCGACCGGGTCCCGGACGGTGGCGACGCACCTGTCGAAGCCGCTCTCCGCCCTGGTCGAGCGGGCCTTGACCAACAGCGACAACGACATCGCCGAGGCCCTGGCACGGCAGACCGCGCTGAAGGCCGGGGAGCCCGCCTCCTTCGCCGGGAGCCGCCGCGCCGTCACCGCCCGGCTGAAGGCGCTCGGCCTTCCTCTGGCCGGGGCCCGGTTCGCCGACGGCAGCGGTCTCGACCGGGCGGACAAGGTGACGGCGGGGCTCCTGGCGCGGCTGCTCGCGCTCGCCGCGGGAGCCGACCACCCGGAGCTGCGCCCCGTGCTCACCGGCCTCCCGGTCGCCGGATTCAGCGGCACGCTCGGCGACCGCTACCCCGCGACGTCTCCGGCAACCGGCCTGATCAGGGCCAAGACGGGCACCCTCACCGGGGTGAACAGCCTCGCCGGCACCGCGGTCGACGCACAGGGCAGGCTGCTCGCCTTCGCCTTCCTGGCCTCGGGCACCACGTCCGCGGCCGATGCGGAGGCATCGCTCGACACCCTGGCCACCACGCTCACCCGGGGCACCCGGTGAGCGGCTGACACCCCTCCATGGAGCGACCACCTCACGTACGGTTGACGCATGACGAGCATCGGTGGTGCCGAGTTGGTCGACTGGAATCTCGCGGTCGCGACCGCGACCCGGTTCGTGCGGCCGGGTCCCGAGATCAGCCGTGAGGAGGCCCGTGCCGTCGTCGCTGAGCTCCGGCGGCATGCCAAGGCCTCGGAGGAGCACGTCCGTTCGTTCACCCGGATGATCCCGGAGGGCCACGAACCCGAGGACACGCCGGTCCTGGTCGTCGACCGGGCCGGCTGGATCAGGGCCAACGTGGCGGGCTTCCGCGAGCTGCTGCGTCCGCTGCTCGGGAAGATGCAGGACCGCCGCGGCAGCGGCCCCGGCAACGCCGTGCTCGGTGCGGTCGGCGGCAAGGTGACCGGCGTCGAACTGGGCATGCTGCTGTCGTTCCTGGCCTCCCGGGTCCTCGGACAGTACGAGACCTTCGCCCCCGCCACCCGGGAGCTGCCCGCGTCCTCCAAGGGGGGCGGCAGGCTGCTGCTGGTCGCACCGAACATCGTCCACGTCGAACGCGAACTCGACGTCGACCCGCACGACTTCAGGCTCTGGGTCGCCCTCCACGAGGAGACGCACCGCACCCAGTTCACCGGGGTCCCCTGGCTCCGCGACCATCTGCAGGGCGAAATCCAGTCGTTCCTCGACGAGACCGACGTCGACCCCATGACCGTGCTCGAACGCCTCCGCGAGGCCGCGCAGGCCTTCTCGGGAGGCAGCCGCCCCGAGGGCGAACGCGGGGAGGACGGCGACGGCGGGCACAGCCTCGTCGAGATCGTCCAGACGCCCGCCCAGCGCGAGATCCTGGGCCGTCTCACCGCGGTGATGTCCCTGCTCGAAGGCCATGCGGACTTCGTGATGGACGGCGTGGGCCCCGATGTGGTGTCCTCCGTCGCCGAGATCAGGGAGAAGTTCCAGCAGCGCAGGGCGCGCGGCGCGAGCCGGCTGGACCTGGCGCTGCGCAAGCTCCTGGGGCTCGACGCCAAGCTGCGGCAGTACCGCGACGGCGAGAAGTTCGTCCGGGCCGTGGTGGACGAGGTCGGTATGGACGGCTTCAACCGGGTGTGGACCTCCCCCAACACCCTGCCCACGAAGGCCGAGATCGCCGCACCGGCGGACTGGGTGGCGAGGGTGCACCGTAAAGCAGAGTCGTGATCTTGACGGGTCCGGCGGCAGAAGATTGCCCCTCCAATCACCCATCCGAGGGACCGTAGGGGCATGGGAAGGCGTGCAATGCTCGATGAACAGCTTGGCTCTGTCACCATCGACGCACTCTGAGTGACGGGACTCCGTCCCGCGCACTCGGGGGGCACCCCCCAAAAAAACTTCACCCGAAGGGCACCGGACATGGGTCCCCATCCTGCGGTCGCGGCGATACGCCTGGCGGTCCGCCGCGTACTCCACGACGTCGTCACCGAACACAACCGACACACCGAACAGGCCGGACACGCCGAGTTCGCCGAAGCGGGCATGGGCGGGAGGCGTTCCGCGCTTCCCGAACGGCCGGACACCCCGCTGGTGCTCGTCGCGTGCTCCGGGGGCGCCGACTCCATGGCGCTCGCCTCCGCCCTCGCCTTCGAGTCGCGCAAGCTCCCCGTCCGCGCGGGCGGCATCACCGTCGACCACAACCTCCAGCCCGGCTCGGGGCTCCGCGCCGACGAGGTCGTCGCCCGCCTCGCCGAGATGCGGCTCGACCCGGTCGAGGCCGTCGCCGTGCGGGTCGGCCGCGGCGGCGGGCCCGAGGCCGCCGCCCGGGACGCCCGCTACGCCGCCCTGGACGCCGCGGCGGAGCGCCACGGCGCCGCCGCCGTGCTCCTCGGCCACACCCGCGACGACCAGGCCGAGACGGTCCTGCTGGGCCTCGCCCGCGGTTCGGGCATCCGCTCGCTCTCCGGGATGGCCGCCGCCTCCGGTCCCGCCGGCCGCTACCGCCGCCCGTTCCTCCAGCTCGACCGGCAGACCGCCCGCAAGGCCTGTCTGGTCCAGTCGATCCCCGTCTGGGACGACCCCCACAACATCGACCCCGCCTACACCCGCTCCCGGCTGCGCCACGAGGGCCTGCCCGCCCTGGAGAAGGCGCTGGGCAAAGGAGTCGTGGAAGCCCTCGCCCGTACGGCGCAGCTCTCCCGCGACGATGCGGACGCCCTCGACACCTGGGCCGCGGAGGCCGCCCGCTCCGTCCGCGACGACGACGGACGACTGGAGTGCGCCAAGCTCTCCGTCCTGCCGCCCGCGGTGCGCCGCCGGGTGCTGCGCCGGGCCGTGATCGACGCCGGTTCCCCCGCCGGTTCGCTCTTCGCCCGCCACATCGAGGAAGTCGACCGGCTCATCACCGGCTGGCGGGGCCAGGGCGCCATCAACCTGCCCGGCCGCGTCGAGGTGCGGCGGCAGGGTGGCAGACTGGTGATTCGGCAGAGCTGAAGCGCAAGCGGCTGAAGTGCAGGCGAAACGCCGGTCCGGCCCGGGGAACAGTCCGGGGTCCGGCAGGGCAGAGAAAGAGACGCGGGTGAACGAGAAGGACATGGGCACCGACCTTCAGTCGGTGCTCCTCACCAAGGAAGAGATCGACGCGAAGCTCGTCGAGCTGGCAGCGAAGATCGACGCGGAGTACGCGGGCAAGGACCTGCTCATCGTCGGCGTGCTCAAGGGCGCGGTGATGGTCATGGCGGACCTGGCCCGTGCGCTGTCCACCCCCGTCACCATGGACTGGATGGCCGTCTCGTCGTACGGCGCGGGAACGCAGTCCTCGGGCGTCGTCCGGATCCTCAAGGACCTCGACACCGACATCAAGGGCAAGCACGTCCTGATCGTCGAGGACATCATCGACTCCGGCCTGACGCTGTCCTGGCTGCTGACCAACCTCGGCTCGCGTGAACCCGCGAGCCTGGAGGTCTGCACGCTGCTCCGCAAGCCGGATGCCGCGAAGGTCGCGATCGACGTGAAGTGGGTCGGCTTCGACATCCCCAACGAGTTCGTCGTGGGCTACGGGCTGGACTACGCGGAGAAGTACCGCAACCTCCCCTTCGTCGGTACGCTCGCGCCTCACGTCTACGGAGGCTGACCCGGTCGCCCGACGGGGACCGGCGGAACACGGCCGAACCCGGCCGGGCTCCCGGGAACCCTTGTGGCGATCGGGCCGTTGGAGCCTTCGAAGACGGGTTTGCCGGACCTCCCCTGCGGTCACGGGTGACAATGCTGGGGTACCGTCCGAAGAACAGTCTTTTCTCACAGCAGCATTTACCTACGGGCAGGAGGGACGGGGCGACTTCGCTCCGTATGGATGGACGTGAAGCGATACTTCCGTGGGCCGGTCATGTGGATCGTGCTGGCCGTCCTCGCCGTGGTCGTGTTGATGCAGGTCGTCGGCTCGTCCGGCGGCTACAAGACGGTGGACACCGGCAAGGTGATCCAGGCGATCAGCAAGAACCAGGTGGAGCAGGCCAAGCTGACCACCGGTGACGAACAGATCCTGAAGATCGAACTGAAGGACGGACAGAAGCTCAAGGGCGAGTCCGGCAGCAAGTTCCAGGCGAGCTACATCGGCAACCAGGGTGTCGAGCTCGCCGACACGCTGCAGAAGAAGTTCGAGAGCGGTGACATCGAGAAGGGTTACACCGTCTCGCCGTCGAAGCAGTCCCCGTTCGTCTCGATCCTTCTCTCGCTGCTGCCCTTCGTCCTGATCGTGGTCGTGTTCCTGTTTCTGATGAATCAGATGCAGGGCGGCGGCTCCAAGGTCATGCAGTTCGGCAAGTCCAAGGCCAAGCTGATCACCAAGGACACGCCGAAGACGACGTTCGCCGATGTGGCGGGGTCGGACGAGGCCGTCGAGGAACTGTACGAGATCAAGGAATTCCTCCAGGAGCCGGCGAAGTTCCAGGCCGTCGGCGCCAAGATCCCCAAGGGCGTCCTGCTCTACGGGCCGCCCGGTACGGGTAAGACGCTGCTCGCTCGCGCCGTCGCCGGCGAGGCGGGCGTCCCGTTCTACTCGATCTCCGGTTCCGACTTCGTCGAGATGTTCGTCGGTGTCGGTGCCTCCCGGGTGCGTGACCTCTTCGAGCAGGCCAAGGCGAACGCCCCGGCGATCGTCTTCGTCGACGAGATCGACGCCGTCGGACGGCACCGCGGTGCCGGCATGGGCGGCGGTCACGACGAGCGCGAGCAGACGCTCAACCAGCTGCTCGTCGAGATGGACGGCTTCGACGTGAAGGGCGGCGTCATCCTGATCGCCGCCACGAACCGGCCGGACATCCTGGACCCGGCGCTGCTGCGTCCCGGACGCTTCGACCGGCAGATCGCCGTCGACCGGCCGGACATGCAGGGCCGCCTCGAGATCCTCAAGGTGCACCAGAAGGGCAAGCCCGTCGCGGAGGACGTCGACCTCAACGCGGTCGCCCGTCGTACGCCCGGCTTCACCGGTGCCGACCTGTCGAACGTGCTGAACGAAGCGGCGCTCCTGACGGCGCGCAGCAACAAGAAGCTGATCGACAATCACATGCTCGACGAGGCCATCGACCGCGTCGTGGCGGGTCCGCAGAAGCGGACCCGGATCATGTCCGAGAAGGAGAAGAAGATCACCGCGTACCACGAGGGCGGACACGCCCTGGTCGCGGCGGCCTCACCCCAGTCGGACCCGGTCCACAAGATCACGATCCTCTCCCGCGGACGTGCCCTCGGTTACACGATGGTGCTCCCGGAAGAAGACAAGTACTCCACGACGCGCAACGAGATGCTCGACCAGCTGGCGTACATGCTGGGCGGGCGCGCGGCCGAGGAGCTGGTCTTCCACGACCCGACGACCGGTGCTGCGAACGACATCGAGAAGGCCACCGCCACGGCCCGTGCGATGGTCACGCAATACGGCATGACCGAGCGCCTGGGCGCGATCAAGTTCGGTGGAGACAACACCGAGCCGTTCGTGGGCCGGGAGATGGGCCATCAGCGCGACTACTCGGAAGAGGTCGCGGCGCTCGTCGACGAAGAGGTCAAGAAGCTCATCGAGGCCGCGCACAACGACGCGTGGGAAATCCTCGTGGAGAACCGCGACATCCTCGACGCCCTGGTCCTCGAGCTCCTCGAGAAGGAGACGCTCGGCAAGGAGCAGATCGCCGAGATCTTCGCCCCGATCGTGAAGCGCCCGGCCCGCCCGGCGTGGACCGGTTCCGCCCGGCGTACCCCGTCGACGCGTCCGCCGGTGCTCTCTCCGAAGGAGCTGGCCCTCACCAACGGCACCGCCAATGGTTCGGGCACTCCGGAGATCGCTCCGACGGACATCACGAAGAACACCGGCACCTCCACGGAGGCGATTCCCGAGGATCGCCCCGAGAGCTAGCCCCTGCCCGACCTGGTGTGGCCCCTGTCACGGGGGCTCCACCAGGCCCGGAATGGATGCCGCGCCCCCCAGGTTCTAGCCTGTGGGGGCGCGGCTTTTCCGTATGCCTGCGTAGTGCCTGCCGAATTTCCGTGAGGCCGGGCGGGCCCGCGCATGTGACTGCACAGAGGAACGAGGCACAGATGACCGACCCGGTGACGCTCGACGGGCAGGGATCGATCGGCGTATTCGACGAGAAGCGGGCCGAGTCGGCCGTACGGGAGCTCCTCATCGCTGTGGGTGAGGACCCTGACCGCGAGGGGCTGCGCGAGACCCCGGGCCGGGTGGCACGTTCGTACAAGGAGATATTCGCGGGTCTCCACCAGGAGCCCGAGGACGTCCTGACGACGACGTTCGACCTCGGGCACGACGAGATGGTGCTGGTCAAGGACATCGAGGTGTTCAGCACCTGCGAGCACCACCTCGTCCCGTTCCACGGCGTCGCGCACGTCGGCTACATCCCGGCGACGAGCGGCAAGATCACGGGGCTGTCCAAGCTGGCCCGGCTGGTCGACGTCTACGCCCGGCGTCCGCAGGTGCAGGAGCGCCTCACCACGCAGATCGCCGACTCCCTGATGGCGATCCTGGAGCCGCGCGGGGTCATCGTGGTCATCGAGTGCGAGCACATGTGCATGTCGATGCGGGGCATCCGTAAGCCCGGAGCCAAGACGATCACGTCCGCGGTCCGCGGCCAGCTGCGCGACCCGGCCACGCGCGCCGAGGCGATGAGCCTGATCATGGCGCGCTAGCCGGAGGAGACGGCCGACTGGCACATCTCCCCGTACGCCTGGCTCCAGGTCTTCGAGTCTCCTGAGCCCGCCGGCGGCAACCGGGTCACCCTGATCGAGAACCCGGCCACCGAATAGGGCGCGGGGCCCTGGGGCTCAGGCGGCCTGGGCCGTGTTCGTGTCGTCGTCGCCGTCCTCGGGGAGCTTGCAGACCCGTTCCAGGAAGAAGGCGGCGGCGATGACTGCGATGCCGGCCAGGACGGCGAAGCCCGCGTAGATGGCCTGATCGCGTCTGGGCGGGACGTCGAGGGAGCCGAGCAGGAAGACGCCCGTGCCGCCGTACAACCCGGCGACGAGCGAGGCGACGAGCGCGCTCGCCTGGCCGAAGACCACGGCGCGGGCCGCCATCATCGGCTCGACGCCCTTCGCCCCGGGGCGGCGCTCCCGCTGCGCCCGCAGCCGCGCCCGGATCGACAGCGCCGTGGCCAGCAGGACGACGGCGATCACGGCCAGCACGATGGGCGCGGCGAGCGGCACGCTCGGCAGGGTCCCCAGGGCGTCCCAGAGGCGGGCCGCACCCCAGGACAGCACGCCGGCTCCGGCGAAGAGTCCGGCCAGCGGCCCGAGCCGTAGTTGCTTCACCGAGAGTGCCGCCCTTCGTCGCCGTTGCCCGTGCCGGTCACCCGTGGTGACCCGTGATGACCGTGACCGGTCGTCCTTGAGCCTAACGACTACTCGGGGAGACGGAGTTCCAGGTCGGGCCGGGGAAGCACTCCGTCACGGCCGACACCGGCCAGCAGGTCGGCGACCGGGCCCGCGCCGGGGAGCTGGGCCTCCGGATCCACGTCGTGCCACGGGGCGAGGACGAAGGCACGCTCACGGGCGCGCGGGTGCGGAAGGGTCAGCAGGGGGTCGTCGGAGACCACCTCGGCGTACGACACGATGTCGACGTCGATGGTGCGCGGTCCCCAGCGCTCCTCGCGGACCCGGTCGAAGGCCTCCTCGATGGCCTGACCGCGCTCCAGCAGCGAGGAGGGGGGCAGGGTCGTCTTCACGACGATCACCGCGTTGAAGTACGAGGGCTGGGAGCCCGGCTCGACGCCCCAGGGCTCCGTCTCGTAGACCGGGGAGACCGCTTTGACCCGGAGGCCGGGGGTGTCCTCCAGGGCGTCGATGGCGCCCTGGAGCGTCTCCAGCCGGTTGCCGAGGTTGGAGCCGAGGGAGATCACGGCCCGTTTGGGGTTGGAGAGGGTGACGTCGGCCGCGTCGACCTGCTCGACCACTGCGGCGGGGACCGGCTGTACGGTCGGGTCGCTCTGCCCCTCGGTGGAAAATGCAGTCATGCTCGGCTCCGGGTGATGGTGATGGTCACGTCGTCGAAGGGGACGGTGATCGGGGCGTCCGGCTTGTGGACGACGACCTCGACCTCCTCGACCCCCTCGTGCTTGAGGCACTGCTGCGCGATGCGCTCCGCGAGGGTCTCGATCAGATCGACGGGCTCACCCTTGACGACGTCGACGACCTCTTCCGCGACCACGCCGTAGTGAACGGTCTTCGACAGGTCGTCGGCGGCTGCCGCGGGGCGGGTGTCGAGGCCGAGCACCAGGTCCACGATGAAGGTCTGGCCCTCCTCCCGTTCCCGGGGGAAGACACCGTGGTGCCCACGGGCCTTGAGGCCGCGCAGCGCGACACGATCCACGCGAATCACTCCTGCTGTTCGTCGTCTCTGGAGGCACCTAACCGCGTGCGGGCGGTGCGGTGCCGTCTTCCGAATCTACCCGCGAGCACCGACAGCGCCCGCCCGCGGGGGCGCGGACCGGCCCGGCAGGGGGTTGGTGTCCGCGTATACCCCGTGATCCGGGGGCTCAATCCCCGCAGCCCGCGCCGTCCGCTCAGGCCGTCGGTTCTTCGTCCTCTTCCTCACCGGTTTCGGCCAGTACGGGCGAGCCGTGGTGGGACCAGAGCTTCCAGCCCTCCGGTGTGCGCCGGAACACATTGGTGGCGACGACGAGCTGGCCGACGAGCGGGCCGAGCGCGTTGCCCTCCTCCGCGGGGCCACCGCTGAGGATGTTCTCGGTGCAGGTCACCAGGGCGGTGTCACCGGTCATCGCGACCCCGACATCGGTGAGGAAGAACTGGATGTACTCGGTGTTCGCCATGATCAGCGCATAGCTCCGCAGCACCTCGCCGCGGCCGGTGAGCACGGGCCAGCCCGGGTGGACGCAGGACACGGTGAGGTCCTCGCCGGGCAGCCACAGACCGGAGAGTTCGTCGAGGTCGCCGTGCTCCATCGCCTCGTAGAAGGCGGTGTTGGCCTGCTCGACCGCCGCGATGTCGGCGGCGGCCTCCTCGTGCTCCTCGCGCGGGGTGCTCACGCGGCTCCCTCGACGGCACGGGCCACCCGTACCGCGTCCGCCGTCGGCCGCACCGCGTGCACCCGGACCGCCCAGGCGCCCGCGGCGGCGGAGAGCGCGGAGACGGCGGCCGTCGCGGCGTCCCGTTCACGGGCGGGCGGCGGGGTGGCGTCCTCGCCGGCCAGCACATGGCCGAGGAACCGCTTGCGGGAGGCGGCGACGAGCAGGGGCCTGCCCAGATCGCGCAGCCGGTCGAGGTGGGCGACCAGCGCGAGGTCCTGGGCGGCGTTCTTGGCGAAGCCCAGCCCCGGGTCGATCACCAGCTTCTCGGGGTCCACCCCGCCCTCGACCACGGCCTCCATGCGCTCCCGGAGCTCCGCGACGACCTCGCCGACGACGTCCTCGTACACCGCACGGCTGTTCATCGACTCGCTGAAGCCACGCCAGTGCATGACGACGAACGGCACTCCGGCGTCGGCGACGACCGGGATCATGTCCGGGTCGGCGAGGCCCCCGCTCACGTCGTTGACCAGGACCGCACCGGCGGCGACGGACTGTTCGGCGACACCGGCCCGCATGGTGTCCACGGAGATGGTGACCCCCTCGGAGGCCAGCCCCCGCACGACGGGGATCACCCGGCGCAGTTCCTCGGCCTCGTCCACCCTGCTCGCGCCGGGGCGGGTCGACTCCCCGCCGACGTCGATCAGATCCGCACCTTCGGCCACCAGTTCGAGGCCGTGCTTGATCGCCGCCGTGGTGTCGAACCAGTGGCCCCCGTCGGAGAAGGAGTCGGGCGTCACATTGACGACCCCCATGACCGCACAGCGGTCCCACTCCGGGAGACCCCGTACCGTGCCCCGCCCTCGCAACGTACTCATGGGCCCAGCCTAGGCCGTGTCCGCGGGGTCCCGCCCGGGCCGCGACGCCCGGCACGGTGCCGCCGGGCGCTCGGACCCGCCGCCGGCCGCTCGGGCCCGCCGTCCGCCCCTCACCGGGAGGCGACGCCCGCCACGGTCTCCACGGCGACCTCGGCACGCGGCACGTCCTGCGCGTCCGCGTCGATCGAGCGGCGCAGGGCCTCATGGAGCCGGGCCGGGGTGAGCACGCCCAGGAAGCGGCCGGTGGCCTCCTCGTCGATGACGGCGATCCACCCCGCGTCGTGCTGCAGCATCGTGGCGAAGGCCTGCTTGAGCGGTGCGCCGAGCGGAAGCCACGCCTCCATGCGCCGGGCGTGTTCACGGACCGTGCCCTTGGCCACCGCCCCGCCGCCCACCGGGATCCAGCCGTGCAGATTGTCCTGGCCGTCGAGGACGACCGCCCAGCGCGCACCGTCGGCCCGTAGCCGCTCGGTCGCCTCCGCCAGCGGATCGTCGAGGTGGACGACCGGCGGCTGGTCCAGGTCGCTCTCCTCGATGGGCGTGACCGAGAGCCGCTTCAGCCCACGGTCCGCCCCGACGAAGTCGGCGACGTACGGAGTCGCCGGAGCCCCGAGTACCGTGGCCGGGGTGTCGAACTGCTCGATGCGGCCGTGCCCGTACACGGCGATCCGGTCGCCGAGACGGACGGCTTCCTCGATGTCATGGGTGACGAACAGCACGGTCTTGCGGACCTGTGCCTGCAACTTCAGGAATTCGTTCTGCAGCCTTTCCCGTACGACCGGGTCGACCGCCCCGAAAGGCTCGTCCATCAGCAGAACAGGCGGGTCGGCCGCCAGGGCGCGTGCCACGCCCACCCGTTGGCGCTGACCGCCGGAAAGCTGCTCGGGATAGCGGCCGCCATAAACGGAAGGATCGAGTCCGACGAGGTCGAGCAGTTCGGCGGCGCGCCGCCTGCCCTTTTCCCGCCCCCAGCCGAGGAGATGGGGAACGGTCGCGGTGTTCTCCAGGACCGTCTTGTGCGGGAAGAGCCCGACCTGCTGGATCACATAGCCGATGCGGCGGCGGAGCCGGACGGGGTCGATGGTGGATATGTCGTCCCCGTCGAGGAATATCCGGCCGTCGGTCGGTTCGGTCAGTCGGTTCACCATTTTCATGGTGGTCGTCTTGCCGCAGCCGGAAGGCCCGACGAGCGTGACCAGTTCACCCTCGGCGACCTCGAAGGAAAGGTCGTCGACGGCGGTGGTGCCGTCCGCGTACCGCTTGGTGACGTGCTCGAATCGGATCATGATTCCCCATTGTGACGCGGGTTCTGTGAAGGCCATGTTGCCGGAATACGACAGCCTCGGCGATTGTCGGTGGTCGGGGATAGGGTCACCCAGGACCGGACCCGGGACGGCATCGCGAGGGCAAACAGGAGGTGGGGGCGGATGGCCGAGCAGAACTGCCTGGTGGCGAACGACTGGATCTGCGGAGAGTATCTGCGCTCCCGCAGCCATGAGTTGACCGAAGCGACCGTCCAGCACATCTGGATCACGACGGCTTCCGTGCTGATAGGGCTCGCGGTGGCATTCCCGCTCGCGCTGCTCGCGCGCCGGGGCCGGCATTTCGCGGCACCCGTGCTGGGGCTGACGACCGTGCTCTACACCGTGCCGTCGCTGGCGATGTTCTCGCTGCTGCTTCCGCTCTTCGGACTGTCGGCGGCTCTCGTCGTCACCGGCCTGGTGCTCTATTCGCTGACCATTCTCGTACGGAACATCCTGGCGGGCCTCGAAGCGGTCCCGCAGGAGGCCAGGGAAGCCGCCGAGGGCATGGGATACGGCCCCGTCCGGCTCCTCTGGGAGGTCGAACTCCCCCTCGCGCTGCCCGCGCTGATGGCCGGGCTGCGGATCGCCACGGTGTCGACGGTCGCGCTGACCACGGTCGGCTCCCTCGTCGGCAAGGGCGGCCTCGGCAATCTCATCGAGGACGCGCTGCCCAGCTTCTTCAAGGCGCAGGTGCTGACCGCGTCCGTGCTCTGCGTGCTCCTGGCGGTGGCCGCGGACCTCCTGCTGCTCGGCGTGCAACGCCTGCTCACGCCCTGGACCCGGATACGGACGCCCGCCGGGGCATCTGCCGGGGCGGGCATAGCGAAGACGGAGGCGGTCTGACCCATGGGAGTCATCGGGGAGGCGTGGACCTGGCTGACCACCGGCTCCAACTGGTCGGGGGAGGGCGGGGCGGCGCACCGGCTGGCCGAGCACCTGTACGTCAGCGGGATCGCCCTCGCGGTGGCCTGCGTCATCGCCCTGCCGGTCGCGCTGTATCTCGGGCACGTGGGCAAGGGCGGCTCGCTCGCGGTCAACATCTCCAACGTGGGGCGCGCGGTCCCCGTGTTCGCGGTGCTGGCCCTGTTCATGATGACGCCCCTGCGCAACTCCGGCTATCTGCCCACGGTCGTCGCCCTGGTGCTGTTCGCCGTGCCCCCGCTGCTGACCAACGCCTACGTCGGGATGACGGAGGTGGACCGGTCGGTGGTGGAGGCCGCCCGGGGCATGGGGATGTCCGGCGCGCAACTCTTCGTCCGGGTCGAGCTCCCGCTCGCCTACCCGATGATCATGACCGGCCTCCGGTCGGCCGCCGTCCAGGTGATCGCCACGGCCTCGATCGCGGCCATGGTCGGTCTCGGTGGCCTGGGCCGGATCATCACCGCCGGCTTCAACACCTACGACACCGCGCAGGTCTTCGCGGGCGCCGTCCTGGTCGCCCTCCTGGCCCTGGTGGTGGAGGGCGTACTCGTGGCGCTGGACCGGCTGCTGTCGCCCCTGCGTCGCCGGCGGACCGCATGAGCGCGCTGACTTTTCGGACTGTGCACACCATTTTTCGCGGACGGAGAACAACATGAGCAGGACCTCGCGCATAGCGGGTGCGGTCATCGGAGCGGTCGCGCTGGCAGGGTCGCTCGCCGCGTGCGGCGGCGACAGCCTGGAGAAGGAGAAGAGCGGTTCGGACACGGGTGCCGGCGCCGACTCCAAGAAGGGCTCGCTCGTCGTGGGCGCCGCCGGTTTCACCGAGGCCAAGGTGCTCGCCGAGCTGTACGCCCAGGTCCTGGGCGACGCCGGGTACGACGCGTCGGTCACCACGGTGAAGAACCGCGAACTGTACGAGCCCTCGCTGGAGAAGGGCGAGATCGACATCGTCCCGGAATACGCGGCGACCCTCGCGGAATTCCTCAACGCCAAGGTCAACGGGGCGAAGGAGGCGGAGAAGAAGCCGGTCGCCTCGGGTGACGTGACGGCGACCGTCGCCGCTCTGGAGAAGCTGGCCACCCCGCTCGGACTGAAGGTCCTTCCTGCGGGCAAGGCGGTCGACCAGAACGCCTTCGCGGTGTCGAAGGAATTCGCCGAGAAGAACAGCCTCACGACCCTTTCCGATCTCGGCAGCTCGAAGATCAAGGTCAAGATCGCCGCGGGCGACGAGTGCGAGGTGCGCCCGTTCTGCGCACCCGGACTCAAGAAGACGTACGGCATCGACGTCGCCGGGATCGACCCCAAGGGTGTCGGCACGCCGCAGTCCAAGCAGGCCGTCAAGGACGGCAAGGACCAGCTGGTCCTCACGACCACCACGGACGCGGTGCTCGACGCGTACGGGCTGGTCTTCCTGGAGGACGACAAGAAGCTGCAGAACGCGGACAACGTCCTTCCGGTTCTCAATGCCAAGGACGCGGGCGACCCGGAGATCGCGGAGGCGCTCGGGAAGCTCACCGACGTACTCACCACGGAGGACCTCGCGGAACTGAACCGCAAGGTCGACGCGGAGCGCGCCAAGCCCGCCGATGCGGCCGGGGACTATCTCCGGTCGAAGGGGCTGATCAAGAAGTAAAAAGGCGTACGGGGAGGGCCACTTGGGAGATCGTAGGTAACCGGCGGGGAACAGATTGCCGGGCGGTCTCCCAAGTGACTCGTACGCACGGTAAATTTCGGGCCATGCCACGAGGACGCCACCGCCATTCACCGCCCCTCCACAGAATCCTGCCCCCCGCCGTGGTGGCCGGAGTGCCGGTCGTCTGTGCCGCCGGTGCCTGGCTCCTCGCGGAACCCCTGCCCCTGCGCGTCCTGGTGGCCGTGACGGCGGCCGCCGCCGTCACCGGTGCCTGCATGATGCGCAGCTGGGACCGGGCCGCGGGGCTGCGGGTCGCGGAGCTGACCCGTGCCCGGGCCAGCGACGAGTGGAAGACCGAGGAGCGCATAGCCGAACTCGAGGCGGACCTCGAGGAGTCAAGGGAACTGCGCACCCGGCTGGAGACCAGGCTGCGCCGCAAGCGCGTGGAGCTCGCCGGGCTGCGTGGCGAACACGCCGCGCTGCTGCGCCGGTACGCCAACGCCGAGACGGAGCGGGCCAGCGCGCTGGAGGGCCGCAGGCAGCTCGCCATCGAGGCGTCGTCGCCGCGCGAGCTCCTGCCCGCCCGCTCCACGCCGACACCGGGCGCCTATCTGCGCGCCGCCCAGGCCCTGCAGGACCTGTCCCGCAACGCCGCGCTCCAGGAGGCGCGCCGGACGGCCGAGCTGGCCCGGCAGCGTGACCTCGCCGAGCGCTCCGCGGAGCGGGACACGGAGGGCGACGGCCCGAAGGGGAAGCACGCGGCGGTCTCCGGAGCGGGTGACCCCCAGCACCGCCGCGCCCAGGCCGCCCTCCCCGCACCGAAGCTGTCGCCCGCCCCCGTGCGCCCGCCCCGGGCCGTGGCCGCCGCGTCCGCCGTCGTCCCGTACTCCGCCGCGCGCCGCCATCTCGTCCCGCAGGGGAGCTTCGACTTCTTCGGCACGCAGAAGGCGGACGCCGCGATCGAGTCCGTGCAGAACGAGGACCTCGCGGACGTGGTGGGCGAGGAGGCGCTGGCGGCGCACCGTACCGGCACGGCCGAGAACCGTGCCGTCGGCAAGGTCATCGACCTGACGGCGCACGACGAGACCGAGCAGCTGGACGTCGTCGAGCTGCGCAGCGCGATCTCCTCGTAGCGAGGTCCGCGCGCCCGCGGCTACTTGTCGATGTCCCCGACGACGAAGAAGAGCGAGCCCAGGATCGCCACCATGTCGGCGACCAGCGTGCCCGGCAGCAGCTCGGTGAGTGCCTGGATGTTGTTGAACGAGGCGGAGCGCAGCTTCAGCCGGTACGGGGTTTTCTCGCCCGTGGAGACCAGGTAGTAGCCGTTGATGCCCAGCGGGTTCTCGGTCCACGCGTAGGTGTGGCCCTCCGGGGCCTTCAGCACCTTCGGCAGCCGCTGGTTGATGGGCCCGGGCGGCAGGTCGTCCATCCGGTCCAGGCACGCGTCGGCGAGGTCCAGCGCGTTGTGCGTCTGCTCCAGCAGGCACTCGAAGCGGGCCAGGCAGTCGCCCTCGGTCCGGGTGACGACCTTCAGGGTGCCGGCCAGCTCCCCGTACGCGAGATACGGCTCGTCGCGCCGCAGGTCGAAGTCGACGCCCGAGGCCCTGGCGATCGGCCCGGACACCCCGTAGGCGTGCACGGCCTCGGCGGAGAGCACGCCCACCCCGCGGGTGCGGCCCCGGAAGATCTCGTTGCCGAGCACCAGCCGGTCGTACACGTCCATCCGTGAACGCACGGACGCCACCGCGTCCCTGGCGCGGCCGAGCCAGCCCGCGGGCAGGTCCTCCTTGAGGCCGCCGACCCGGTTGAACATGTAGTGCATCCGGCCGCCGGAGACCTCCTCCATCACGGCCTGGAGCTCCTCCCGCTCCCGGAACGCGTGGAACATCGGGGTGATCCCACCGAGTTCGAGGGGGTAGGAGCCGAGGAACATCAGGTGGTTGAG
This sequence comes from Streptomyces sp. NPDC102451, assembly GCF_044765485.1. Lineage (NCBI taxonomy): Bacteria > Bacillati > Actinomycetota > Actinomycetes > Kitasatosporales > Streptomycetaceae > Streptomyces > Streptomyces sp. NPDC102451. The sequence goes on from NZ_JBIWKD010000020.1 coordinate 87,021, forward strand.
GACCCGGTTCAGCTCCGCCAGCAGCGTCCTCGTCCAGACGGCGCGCTCCGGGACCTCCATGCCGAGCATCCGCTCGACGGCCATGACGACGCCGAGCTCGTTGGAGAACGCCGACAGCCAGTCGTGGCGGTTGGCGAGCATGATGATCTGCCGGTAGTCCCTGGCCTCGAAGAGCTTCTCGGCCCCCCGGTGCATATAGCCGATGACGGGCTCGGCCTGCTGGATCCGCTCGCCGTCCAGGACGAGCCGCAGCCGGAGCACCCCGTGGGTGGAGGGGTGCTGCGGACCGATGTTCAGCACCATGTCGGTGCTCTCCGCCGCGCCGCCGATGCCGATCGTCGTCTCCGTCATGCGGGACAGTATCCCTCCTCGCGCTACGGGGCCCTCGGCACGGTCAGGCCCCCTCCTCCCCACGGTCCGGGACCCGGTGCCGCAGCCAGCCGAAGTCGCCCAGCCCGCCCCGCGCCGTCAGCTCCGCAGCCTCGCCGGCCGATGCGAGCGCCCGTACATAGCCGGCGGGGTCGGCCGACGCCTGTGACAGAGGCGGGCGTTCGCCGCTGATCCCCAGCTCCCGCAGCGCCGCCCGCTGGTCCAGGAGTTCGGCCACTCCTCCCGCCGCCGCCGCGCAGGCGTCCAGCGCCACGTGCGAGGTCAGGTCGCAGCTCCCGTCGGGCACGGGCTCCACCTCGCGGCCTCCCCGGAAGCCTGTCAGCGTCCCGAACGGGGGCCTCGACGCCCGTACATGGGCGTAGTCGACCGCCACCGCGGTCCCGCCGGCCAGCGACGCGACGGCCCGGGCCCAGGCCTCGTCGCGGGGCGCGCCGATCTCCGCGCGGTCACCGGGCCGGGACAGCGGCCACCAGCGGCTCAGCCACCGGGCGTCCTCCCCGGTCACCGGGTCGCCGAGCCGCTCGGTGCCGTCGGCCCCGCGTACGAGGACGTACCGGGGCACCCCGTCCGCGTCGGCCTCGGCGATGTCCGTGGGGACGTTGTCCAGCCATTCGTTGGCGAACAGCAGCCCGCGCACCCCGCGCGGAAGGTCCGCGCGCCACTCGATGTCCGGGTCGAGGCCCGGCGGGCGCGGGGCGAGCTCCACGGCGTACGCCCGTACGGTGAGGCAGGGGGCCGTGCCGCCGTCCCGCAGGGCCGCCAGCACCCCGGTCAGCAGCTCGCCGCGGCCCGCGCCCACGTCCACCAGGTCCACCGCGTCCGTCCCCAGCTCCCGTGCCGTGGCGGCCAGCAGCCGGGCGACGGCGGTGGCGAACAGCGGGGAGGCGTGCACCGAGGTGCGGAAATGGCCGGCGGGGCCCTCCGGGCGCCGGTAGAAACCCTCTTCCCCGTACAAAGCGGTCTCGGCGGCTTCCCGCCAGCGGCACCAGTCATACGTCACGTAGGCAAGTCTCCACCTTGGGGAGTACGGTCCCAGGACCCGGATCGGCCCTTCGGCTGACCCGGGCACCGATCAGCTGTCCCTACGCTGGGTAACGTGCAGCGCTTCTACGATTTCATCCGCAGACACCCGACGGGCGTCGACATCCTCTGGGCTGTCCTCCTCCTCGGGTTCTCCGGCGTGTCCATCGTGGCCGGCCAGGTCGGTGGTGGCCCGGAGCGCGTCGCCGCCGTGCCGATCGCCGTCGGGCTGTCCGTCGTGGTCGCCCTGCGCCGCCGGATGCCGGAGAAGATGCTGCTGCTCGCGATCCTGATGGGGCTCGCGCAGCTGGTGTTCGGAGTGCGGCCGGACGTGGCGGACTTCGCCATGCTGGTGATCACGTACACGGTGGCCACGGTGGGGGAGCGCTGGGCGTCCCGGCTGGCCCTCGGGTGCAGCCTGGCCGCTGCGGGGATCTCGCGGCTGCGCTGGCCCGACGACGCGCCGTACGGCGGCTGGGCGCAGTCGCTGGGCTACGCCGTCACGATGACCGTGCCCTTCGTCCTGGCCTGGGTGCTGGGAGATTCCATACGCACCCGGCGGGCCTACTTCAGTCAGCTGGAGGAGCGGGCCGCCCGGCTGGAGCGGGAGCGCGAGGCGCAGTCGAAGGTCGCGGTGGCCGCCGAACGGGCCCGCATCGCCCGCGAGCTGCACGATGTCGTCGCACACAACGTCTCGGTGATGGTGGTCCAGGCGGACGGCGCCGCGTATGTCATGGACTCGTCCCCCGATCAGGCCCGGCAGGCGCTGGAGACCATCTCCGGGACCGGCCGGCAGGCGCTCGCCGAGATGCGGCGGCTCCTCGGAGTGCTCAGGACCGGCGACTCGGAGGAGAGCGGGGAGTACGTCCCCCAGCCCGACGTCGAGCAGATCGAGGAGCTCGTCGGGAAGGTCAGGGAGACCGGCCTCGCGGTGGACTTCAGGATCGAGGGCACACCGCGCCCGTTGCCGAGCGGGGTCGAGCTGACCGCGTACCGCATCGTGCAGGAGGCGCTCACCAACACCCGCAAGCACGGCGGCCCCGACGCCGGGGCGAGCGTGCGGCTGGTCTACTTCGACGACGGGCTGGGCCTGCTGGTCGAGGACGACGGCCGCGGCGCCCCGCACGAGCTCTACGAGGACGGCGGAGCCGACGGCGCGGGACAGGGAATGATCGGCATGCGGGAGCGGGTCGGCATGGTCGGCGGCACGCTGGACGCGGGCCCGCGCCAGGGCGGCGGTTTCCGGATCAGCGCCCTGCTCCCGCTCAAGCCGGCCAACCAGTGACAGTGAGGACAGGACCCCTGATGGCGATCCGCGTGATGCTCGTCGACGACCAGGTGCTGCTGCGCACCGGCTTCCGGATGGTGCTCGCCGCCCAGCCGGACATGGAGGTGGTCGCGGAGGCGGGCGACGGTGCCGAGGCGATCGAGGTCCTGCGGTCCACGGCCGTCGACGTGGTGCTGATGGACGTGCGCATGCCCCGGCTGGACGGCGTCGAGGCGACCCGGCAGATCTGTGCGCGGACCGATCCGCCCAAGGTGCTGATCCTGACCACGTTCGACCTGGACGAGTACGCCTTCTCCGGTCTGAAGGCGGGCGCCAGCGGGTTCATGCTCAAGGACGTGCCGCCCGGCGAGCTGCTCTCCGCCATCCGTGCGGTGCACAGCGGCGACGCCGTCGTGGCCCCGTCCACGACCCGCAGGCTGCTCGACCGGTTCTCGCCGATGCTGCCGAGCGGGAAGAAGGAGCCGCAGCACAAGCACGTCGAGAAGCTGACCGAGCGCGAGCGCGAAGTGATGCTGCTGGTCGCGCAGGGGCTGTCGAACGGCGAGATCGCGGGCCGTCTGGTGCTGTCCGAAGCGACCGTGAAGACCCATGTGGGCCGCATCCTCACCAAACTGGCCCTGCGCGACCGTGTCCAGGTCGTCGTCCTCGCGTACGAGACGGGGCTGGTCAGGGCCGGCGGCCAGCCGGGCTGACCGCGAGCCCTCTGCGGCCCGCCGCTCAGCGCAGGACGCCCTCCAGGAAGTCGCTGCCCAGGCGGGCCACGACCGTGAGGTCCAGCGAGTGCAGGACGTACCGGCCGCGTCGGCGGGTGGTGACCAGGCCGGCCTTCTTGAGCACCGCCAGGTGGCGGGAGACCTCGGGGGGCGTGATGCCGTTCGAGTCGGCGAGTTCGCCGGTGGTGTACGGGGACCGGGCCAGGTTGCGGCAGAGCCGCATCCGCAGGGGGTGGGCCAGCGCCTCCATCCGGAGCTGGAGCAGCTCGACGGAGGCGGGGGAGGGCAGTTCGGGGCGGTGCACCGGGTAGTGGATCACCGGGCGCCAGCCGGGGGCGTGCAGCACCATCAGATGCGGCCAGCCGAAGCTGGTCGGGATGAGGGTGAGACCGGTGCCCACCGCCGATCCCGTGGCCTCGGTCCGGCCCGTGGTCAGCTTGTCGGCACTGATCCTGCCGGTCTCCTCGTCCAGCGACAGGGCCGCGGAGACCGCGCTCAGGGCCGCGCCGACGCCCTTGCGCCGCAGCACCTCGGTCTTGTGCCGGGCGTCGGCGACCAGCTGGACCTGGACCCGCTGCCACGTGTCGGCGAAGAAGGCGCGGTCGCAGTCCTCGAAGAGCCGCCTGACCCAGCCGCGTACGGAGGCGGGGTCGGCCAGCAGCTGCCGGGTGAAGGCCAGCTGCTTCGGCCCCCGCGCCGCCGCCATGTCGAGCGCGCGGGTCCGCATCCCGGGGTCGGAGAGCGGCGAGGGCGCCCCCGTCCCGTACAGGCTCGCGCAGGTGAACTCCAGGGCGGCCGAGACGAACCGCTCGTCGTCGAGCCTGTCCAGGATGTCCAGGTCATCGGCGAGGTCCGAGCCGGTCCTGCCGTCGCCGCCGCGGACACCGGCGAACGGCATGAAGACGTCGGAGAAGGTGTTCCGCCACAGGAACTCCGCCTCGTGCAGCCGGTCCGCGAGGTCCGGCTCCAGTGCCGCCGAGGTCGCGGTCGCCCAGCCGTGCAGGCCGGGGTGGTGCCCGGGCTCGGAGAGCGCATGGAGGGCGAGCCCCAGCTCGGCGAGGGGGGAGGTCTCGAAAACGATGCGCTCGGGAGGCAGTCCGGCGATGTCGATGTGCACGCTCACCCCTCCATGGTGCGGGGTGCGGGGACGGAGGCCGTCGTCACTTGACGGCGGTCGTCAATCCACGGGCGGGCCCGTCGTGCCGGAGCCACGCTGGATTCATGGACATCGTTCAGCAGCACATGCTCGACAGCTATCGCGCCGCGCAGCACGGCGAGGTGCCGCCCCCGCTGCCCGGCTCGCACGACCGGGACGTCCTGCGCACCCTCCGCAGGCGCATCCGTGCCTGGGCGGCAGCGCACCGGCCGCCCTACTCCTGAGGTGATGCCTCTTCCTGGAGCCGCGCCGCCCCTTCGTGAGGCCGCGCCGCCTCTTCCTGGAGCCGCGCCACGAAATCCGTCACCGCCTGCCGTACGTCGCCGGCCGTCCACTCCAGCCCCGGCGCCGCCACCGTGACCTCGGTGAACGAGAGTCCGGGCGGCCCCGCCGGAGCCGCGAACCAGCGGCGGAAGAGCGTCACGCCCGTCTCCTCGGCCTGCCGCACCGAGGCCTCGTCCAGCACGTCCGAGGCGTACGGCAGCCAGACCTGGAACTGGTGCGTGTGCGGCGGCTCGGGGTGCACCCGGAACCACGGCACCGCCGATCCGGTGAGGCCCTCCGCCAGCGCGCCGGCGACCAGCTTCGCGTGCGCCACGTACGACGGCAGCCTCGGCAGCTCGCGCTCCAGGCCCAGCAGGGCGGAGAGGGCGGCCGGGTACTGCTGGAAGACCTGGCCGCCGTACCGGTGGCGCCAGGTCCTCGCCTCCTCGACCAGGGACTCGGGGCCGGCGAGCACGGCTCCGGACAGCCCGTCCAGGGACTTGTAGAAGGACACGTACACACTGTCGGCGAGCGCCGCGATCTCCGGCAGCCCGCGCCCGAAGTGCGACGTGCACTCCCAGAGGCGCGCCCCGTCCAGATGCACCACCGCGTCCCGCTCCCGGGCGGCGGCCACGACGGCCCGCAGCTCCTCCCAGGAGGGCAGGACGAAGCCGGCGTCGCGCAGCGGCAGCTCCAGCATCAGCGTGCCGAACGGCTCGGGGAAGTCCCGGATCTCGTCCGCCGTGGCCGGCCGGGGCGCGGTCGTCGGGTGCACCGTGCGCAGCCCGCTGACGGAGAGGAGCGCGCCGCGTTCGTGCACCTCCGGGTGGGCGAGGGGGTGGAGTGCCACGGTTGGATCGCCCGTACGCCCCGCCCAGCACCGCAGCGCGACCTGCTGGGCCATCGTCCCGGTCGGGAAGAACGCGGCGGCCTCCATGCCCAGCAGGTCGGCGGTGCGCCGCTCGACCTCGGCGACGACCCCGTCGCCGTACACATCCGTCCACTCGCCGAGGTCGTGGACCGTACCGGCGTCGGCGGCCAGCGCTGCCAGCCGCCCGGCGATCGTGTGGTCCGCCGACATGCGGGCCAGCACCTTTCCGGACCGCTGCCACGCGGTCAGCCTGCGGTGCCGTTGCTTCTGCTCGTCGGTGTCTCCCATGGGACGATCATCACCCGGGCCGCCGGTGCCGCCCAGCCCGGGTTCCCCGTCGCCGAAAGTTATCCACAGGCTGTGGACGGCCGGGGGGTGCGGGCGGAGCGCTGGCGTAGCATGCAGAGGAATCGTCCGGTACCCCCCGCGGACTGGAACGGAAGGCCATCGCCGCGTGAACGCATCAGTTTCCAAGGAATCCCTCGACGCGAGGGACCGCCCCGCCCGTCTCACCGTCGGCGTCGTCGGCGCGGGACGGGTCGGACCCGCCCTGGCCGCCTCGCTGCAGCTCGCCGGGCACCGCCCGGTCGCCGTGTCGGGCGTCTCCGACGCATCCGTGCGCCGAGCCGCCGCGCTGCTCCCCGACGTCCCACTGGTGACCCCCGCCGAGGTCCTCGCACGGGCCGAGCTCGTGCTGCTGACGGTCCCCGACGACGCACTGCCGGGCCTGGTCGAGGGCCTCGCCGTGACCGGCGCCGTACGCCCGGGCCAGCTGCTCGTCCACACCTCCGGGCGGTACGGGACGAAGGTGCTCGACCCCGCCCTGCGGGCCGGCGCCCTCCCGCTCGCCCTGCATCCGGCGATGACCTTCACCGGCAGCTCCGTGGACGTCCAGCGGCTGGCGGGCTGCTCCTTCGGGGTGACCGCCCCGGAGGAGCTCAGACTCGCCGCCGAGGCGCTCGTCATCGAGATGGGCGGCGAGCCCGAATGGATCGCCGAGGAGTCCAGGCCGCTCTACCACGCGGCACTCGCCCTCGGAGCGAACCACCTGGTCACCCTCGTCGCGCAGTCCATGGAACTGCTCCGCGAGGCCGGGGTGGGCGCGCCCGACCGGATGCTCGGCCCGCTGCTCGGGGCCGCGCTCGACAACGCCCTGCGCTCCGGTGACGCGGCGCTGACCGGCCCCGTCGCCCGGGGCGACGCGGGGACGGTGTCCGCGCACATCCGGGAGCTCCGCGCGCACGCGCCGCAGACCGTCGCCGGATATCTCGCCATGGCACGCGCCACGGCCGACCGCGCCCTGGACCACGGCCTGCTCAAGCCGGAGTTCGCGGAGGACCTCCTCGGCGTGCTGGCCGACAGCAGCGCCGCGAACGGCACGAACGGCACGAACGGCACGAACGGCACGAACGGACCGGACGGACCAGCCGGATCCGGACCGGGGGACAAGCGATGAACACCGGGGAAGAAGCGATGAACACCGCACCCGCCACCCTGCTGCGCTCCGCCGCGGAGCTGGACGCCCTCGGCCGGCCCCCGGGGGCACGCCGCGCCGTCGTGATGACGATGGGCGCGCTCCACGACGGCCACGCCACCCTGATCCGTGCCGCACGGGCCGCCACCGGCCCCGACGGCCAGGTCGTGGTCACCGTCTTCGTCAATCCGCTCCAGTTCGGCGAGGCGGCCGACCTGGACCGCTACCCCCGCACCCTGGACGCCGACCTCGCCGTCGCCTCCGGGGCCGGCGCCGACGCGGTCTTCGCGCCCTCCGTGGACGAGGTCTATCCCGGCGGCGATCCACAGGTCAGGATCACCGCGGGCCCCATGGGCGAGCGGCTCGAGGGCTCCGCCCGCCCCGGACACTTCGACGGGATGCTCACCGTCGTGGCCAAGCTCCTGCACCTGACCCGGCCGGACGCCGCGTTCTTCGGGCAGAAGGACGCCCAGCAGCTGGCGCTGGTCCGCCGCATGGTGCGCGACCTCAACTTCGGCATCGACATCGTCGCGGTGCCGACTGTCCGCGACCCCGACGGCCTCGCGCTCTCCAGCCGCAACCGCTTCCTCTCCGCCGAGGAGCGCAGGACCGCGCTGGCCCTGCCCAGGGCCCTGTTCGCCGCCCGCGACCGGCTGGTCGCCCAGCAGACGCTGCACGCCCGCGCCCGGACGGTTCCGGAGCGCGAGGGCCGCGCCGCCGCCCTCAACCGGCTCGGAGAGGCCCGCGCGGCCGCCGACACCCAGGCCGTGGCGCTGGCCAGGCCGACCGTCGCACCCTCCGCGGTGCTGGCCGCTGCCCGGGCGGTCCTGGACGAGGCGGCCGAGGAAGAGGTGCCCCTCGCCCTGGACTACGTCGCACTCGTGGACCCGGCGGACTTCACCGAGCTCCCCGACGACCGCGTCAGCGGCGAGGCGGTCCTCGCCGTCGCGGCGCGGGTGGGGGCCACCCGCCTGATCGACAACATCCCGCTGACCCTCGGAGCGCTCACGTGACCGGAATACGGCTGACCGCCCCCGCCCCCGGCTGGGCCATCGACGCGGACGTCGTCGTGGTCGGCTCCGGCGTGGCCGGTCTCACCACCGCACTGCGCTGCGCCGCGGCGGGCCTGGCGACCGTGGTCGTCACCAAGGCCCGCCTCGACGACGGCTCCACCCGCTGGGCGCAGGGCGGCATCGCCGCCGCGCTCGGCGAGGGCGACACCCCCGAGCAGCACCTCGACGACACTCTGGTCGCCGGGGCCGGCCTCTGCGACGAGGCGGCGGTGCGCGCCCTGGTCACCGAGGGCCCCGACGCCGTGCGCAGGCTGATCGACACCGGTGCCCACTTCGACACCACCGACACCGGCGCGATCGCCCTGACCCGCGAGGGCGGCCACCACCGCCGCCGCATCGCGCACGCGGGGGGCGACGCCACGGGCGCCGAGATCTCCCGCGCCCTGGTCGGGGCGGTCCGCTCGGCCGCCCTGCACACCATCGAGAACGCCCTGGTGCTGGACCTGCTCACGGACGCCGAAGGCCGTACCGAGGGCGTCACCCTGCACGTCATGGGCGAGGGCCAGCACGACGGCGTGGGAGCCGTCCGCGCCCCGGCCGTGGTGCTCGCCACCGGCGGCATGGGCCAGGTCTTCTCCGCCACCACCAACCCGCCGGTCTCCACGGGCGACGGGGTGGCGCTCGCGCTGCGGGCCGGCGCCGAGGTGTCGGACCTCGAATTCGTCCAATTCCATCCGACCGTCCTGTTTCTCGGTGCCGACTCCGAGGGCCAGCAGCCGCTGGTGTCCGAGGCGGTACGGGGCGAGGGCGCCCACCTCGTCGACGCCTCCGGCACCCGCTTCATGCTCGGGCAGCACGAGCTGGCGGAGCTCGCGCCGCGCGACATCGTCGCCAAGGCCATCACCCGCCAGATGCAGCTCCAGGGCACCGAGCACATGTACCTCGACGCCCGGCACTTCGGCGCCGCGATGTGGGAGCAGCGCTTCCCGACGATCCTCGCCGCCTGCCGTGCGCACGGCATCGACCCCGTCACGCAGCCGATCCCGGTGGCACCCGCCGCGCACTACGCCTCGGGCGGCGTGCGCACCGACCTCCGCGGCCGTACGACGGTGCCCGGCCTGTACGCCTGCGGTGAGGTCGCCTGCACGGGTGTGCACGGCGCGAACCGGCTGGCGTCCAACTCCCTCCTGGAGGGGCTGGTCTTCGCCGAGCGCATCGCCGCCGAGATCGCCGGTGCGGCGGACGGGCGGGGGGCCGGTTCCGGTGCCGCCGCACGGCCCGCCCCCGTGGCGGGCCCCGCCCCGGCCCACACCGTCCCGCTGCTCACCGCGGAGTCGCGGACCGCGATCCAGCGGATCATGACCAGGGGCGCCGGGGTGATCCGCTCCGCGGACAGCCTGGCCACCGCGGCCGAGGAGCTGGAGGCGCTCCGGCGGGCCGCGGCCGTCACCGAAGAGGACGGCCCCAAGGACGCCGTACCCGGGGTGGAGGCGTGGGAGGCGACGAACCTGCTCCTCGTCTCGCGGGTCCTGGTCGCCGCGGCCCGGGAGCGCGAGGAGACCCGCGGCTGCCACTGGCGCGAGGACCGCCCCGACCGTGACGACGCCGCCTGGCGCCGCCACCTCGTCGTCCGCGTCACCCCGGACCGGCAGCCCGTCGTCCGCACGACGGACAGTGCCGCGTTCCCGCCCGTACGCCCCGGCGACCCGGCAGACTCCCCCCTGTCCGACAGCCCCCGCACCCAGCCCGCCGACGCCCCCGAGGAGCCGTAACCGTGAGCACGCCCGAAGAGAATCCGCGCCCCACACCTGTGGACGTACCGCTGATCCACATCGGCGCACCCGCCGAGTCCGGTGGTGGCTGCGGCGACGGCTGCGGCTGCGGTGACGGCTACGACCCCGACGGCCTGGAGTGCGGCCTCGACCCCGCCCTGGCCCAGCTCCTGGCGGACGCCGGACTCGACCCGGTGCAGGTCGAGGACATCGCCCACGTCGCGATCGAGGAGGACCTCGACGGTGGCGAGGACGTCACCACCGTGGCGACCGTCCCGGAGGACGCCGTCGCCACCGGTGACTTCACCGCGCGTGAGGCCGGCGTCGTCGCGGGCCTGCGCGTCGCCGAGGCCGTCCTCTCCATCGTCTGTACCGACGAGTTCGAGGTCGAGCGCCACGTCGAGGACGGCGACCGCGTCGCGCCCGGCCAGAAGCTGCTCACGGTGACCACCCGCACCCGTGACCTGCTCACCGGCGAGCGCAGCGCGCTCAACCTGCTGTGCAGGCTCTCCGGCATCGCCACCGCGACCCGCGCCTGGGCCGATGTGCTCGAAGGCACGAAGGCGAAGGTCCGCGACACCCGCAAGACCACCCCGGGGCTGCGCGCGCTGGAGAAGTACGCGGTGCGCTGCGGCGGCGGGGTCAACCACCGCATGTCGCTCGTGGACGCGGCGCTGGTCAAGGACAACCACGTGATCGCGGCAGGCGGCGTCGCCGAGGCGTTCCAGCGGGTCAGGAAGGCGTTCCCGGAGCTCGCGATCGAGGTCGAGGTCGACACCCTGGAGCAGGTCGGCGAGGTCCTCGACGCCGGCGCCGACCTGATCCTGCTGGACAACTTCACCCCGGCCGGGACCGCCGAGGCGGTCGCCCTCGTCGGTGGCCGCGCGGTGCTGGAGTCCTCCGGCCGCCTCACCCTCGACTCGGCCCGCGCCTACGCCGAGGCAGGGGTCGACTACCTGGCCGTCGGCGCACTCACGCACTCCTCGCCGATCCTCGACATCGGCCTGGACTTCCGTGACGCGGCGACCGACGGGGCCGACGCCTGATGCTGCTCACCATCGACGTGGGCAACTCCCACACCGTCCTCGGCCTGTTCGACGGCGAGGAGATCGTCGAGCACTGGCGGATCTCCACCGACGCCCGCCGCACCGCCGACGAGCTCGCCGTCCTGCTCCAGGGGCTGATGGGGATGCACCCGCTGCTCGGGGTCGAGCTCGGCGACGGCATCGAGGGCATCGCGATCTGCTCGACCGTCCCGGCCGTCCTGCACGAGCTCCGCGAGGTCACCCGCCGGTATTACGGCGATGTCCCGGCGGTCCTCGTGGAGCCGGGTGTGAAGACCGGCGTCCCGGTCCTCACGGACAACCCGAAGGAGGTCGGCGCGGACCGCATCATCAACGCGGTCGCCGCCGTCGAGCTCTACGGCGGCCCGGCCATCGTCGTCGACCTGGGCACGGCCACCACCTTCGACGCCGTCTCCGCGCGCGGTGAGTACACGGGCGGGGTGATCGCGCCGGGCATCGAGATCTCCGTGGAGGCGCTCGGGGTGAAGGGCGCCCAGCTCCGCAAGATCGAGCTGGCCCGTCCCCGGAGCGTCATCGGCAAGAACACCGTCGAGGCCATGCAGTCCGGCATCGTGTACGGCTTCGCGGGGCAGATCGACGGGGTGGTCGAGCGCATGAAGAAGGAGCTCGCCACCGACCCCGACGAGGTGACCGTCATCGCGACCGGCGGCCTTGCTCCGATGGTGTTGGGTGAGTCCTCCGTGATCGACGAGCACGAGCCCTGGCTGACGCTCATCGGGCTGCGCCTCGTGTACGAGCGCAACATCGCCCGGATGTAGGGCGCGCCCGCGACCACCTGCGGGAACGACCCGGCGGCGCGGCGTCCGGCGCCGCGCCGCCGAGCAGTTGGTTAAGCCGATTTTGTCCATTTAGCACGTATTGTCGCGTCATGCCCACGCCCTACGGATCACGCGGCGGCATGGCGTTCAGCGCGGACGAGCTCCGGGTGCTCCGACGTGCTCTCGCCAACGCCCTCCACCCCACGCCCCTGCCGGAAGAGGATGTCCAGGACTGCCTGCGCCTCGCGGGCGCCGTGGACGAGGTGGTGAGCGAGGCGGGCCGGTTGCGCGCCTTCCTCCTCGCCGATCTCGCCCGCTACCGCGACGCGCTCCCCGGCTCCCTCAGTGGCTACCTGGAGCTCCTCCAGGACGCCCTCGCGGCCGGCTACGACCCCCGCCCGGACGACCTCGCCGCCCTGCGCGCCCTGCGCGCCGGACCGGTCGCCGCGGCCCTGCTGGAGCGCTGCCAGGTGCTGGCCGAGCGTTCGGTGCGGGCGCGTCTCGCCGGCCGGGCGGCGCCCATGACGGCCCCCGCGCCGCGCAGCCGGCTCCTGGCCCTGCCCGGCGGTCTGTCGGCGGCCAAGGAGCCCGAGCGGCCCCGTACGCCGGCGCGGACCCCGTCGGGGCCCGCCGCGCCGGGGCGGCCCGCGGCCCCGGGCGAGCGCCCGATGCCCAAGCCGTCCGAGGTCTTCCCGCCCCGTCGCCGCCCGGCGCCGGCCCCGCCGCCGCCGGAGGAGCGGGCCGTGTCCTGAGGGTGACCGGCGCGCCCCGGGGGTGCCCGGGAGAGGCCGGAATGCCGGGCTCGCTACCCTGGACGGCATGGACTACGTATCCGCGCTCGTTCCCCCCGTGGTGATGGCCGTCTTCTTCATCGGCCTCGTCAGGACGATCATCAAGAGCCAGGGCGGCCCGAACAAGGCCAAGGAGGACGCCGCCGTGGACGCGGCGCTCGCCCGGGCCGAGTCGGCCCGGCAGGCCCCGAGGCCCGAGGGCGTCTGACCCGGACCCGAGCACGAAGGGCGCACGGCTCCCCCGAGCCGTGCGCCCTTTTTTCGTTCCGGAATTATCCCATTCCAGACATCTAGCACTAAGGTGACGGTGTGCCTCGCCAATTGGGAGAGCTGGAAGACACCGTGATGACACGGGTCTGGCAATGGAACCGCCCGGTCACCGTGCGGGAAGTTCTCGAGGACCTTCAACAGGAACGGTCCATCGCGTACACGACCGTCATGACGGTAATGGACAATCTCCATCAGAAGGGCTGGGTACGCCGGGAAGTGGATGGCCGGGCATATCGATATACGGCCGTCTCCACCCGCGCCGCATACTCGGCCGCACTGATGAACGAAGCCTGGTCGCAGAGCGACAACCCGGCGGCCGCACTGGTCGCGTTCTTCGGCATGATGTCCGCGGAGCAGCGCGAAGCTCTCCGTGATGCGATGCGCGTCGTCTCGCCCACCTTCCCCGAACCGGCCGGGAGCCGTCCCGATGACGGGGACGCGGCCGATGAAGCGCCGCCGGAGAGCGGGAGATAGCGTCGGGGGATGTCCTCAGAGCAGCCGCAAACCGAGCACCGCGACGCGTCGCAAACCGGAGCTCATACCGGGCCGGAAACCGGATCTCCCTCAGATCTTCATACCGGCCCGTCGGTAAATAGACCGGCCATCACGGTCCGCCGCGCCAGGACGAGCGACGTGGCGTCCGTCCGCGGCCTCCTCGACGGCTACGTCTCCGAAGGCATCCTGCTCGACAAAGCGACGGTCACGCTTTACGAGGACATCCAGGAGTTCTGGGTCGCCGAACGCGACGAGGACGCCCGTGTCATCGGCTGCGGCGCACTCCATGTGATGTGGGAAGACCTCGCCGAAGTCCGTACTCTCGCCGTCGACCACGCCATCAAGGGCGCCGGAGTCGGACACCAGGTCCTGGACAAGCTCCTGCAGACCGCGCGCTGGCTCGGTGTCCGCCGGGTTTTCTGTCTCACGTTCGAAGTCGACTTCTTCGCCTCGCACGGCTTCACCGAGATCGGAGAGACGCCGGTCGACGGAGATGTCTACAGCGAGCTGCTGCGTTCCTATGACGAGGGTGTCGCCGAGTTCCTGGGTCTCGAACGAGTGAAGCCGAACACCTTGGGCAACAGCCGGATGCTTCTGCACCTGTGAACGGCGGAAGACGCCGGAACCCTATGTCCGAATCGCGCATGTTTCCCGTGCTCTTGCGCTCCTGAACCTCTCCCAGGGGTTTGTGTTTTCCGGGGAAAAGCGGTTTCCTTTCCGCGTACTGCATTTTCGATGAAAGGAAATCCGGTGGCACAGAAGGTTCAGGTCCTTCTTGTTGATGACCTCGACGGTGGCGAGGCGGACGAGACCGTCACGTTCGCTCTGGATGGCAAGACGTACGAGATCGACCTCACCACGAGCAACGCGGACAAGCTCCGTGGTCTTCTCGAGCCGTACACCAAGAGTGGGCGCCGCACCGGCGGCCGCGCCGCGACCGGCCGTGGCAAGGGCCGCGCCGTCACCGGTGGCAACAAGGACACCGCCGAGATCCGTCGGTGGGCGCGCGAGAACGGCCACAACGTGAATGACCGCGGCCGCGTTCCCGCCGAGATCCGTGAGGCCTACGAGAAGGCGAACGGCTGACCTGTCGGCCGATGGGCCCACAGGTGTGTCCGGGCGTGAGCGAGCCTGGCCCGGTGGCATTCAGTCGCCGCCGCGTCCACGAGTCGTACGAGATCGGGAGCATCCCCACCCCTGCTCCCGAGGCCGCCGAGGGCCGGGAGTGAAGGTTCCACCTCCTGGCGCGATCCGGGGGGCCGCAGCCAGACCGCGGCCCCCGGCGGGCCCGCCGCCCCGCCCGGCGGTGCCGGGGCCGTGATGTGCCCGCCGGCACCGAGGGCGGACAGGTCGAGAGTGATGCCGCCCCACTCCAGCCAGTCGAGCAGACCGGGCAGCTCGTCCGCGCTGCCGGCCGCCACCAGGAGCCGCATCCGCTGCCCGGCCAGCGCCACCGGGCCGGTGCGCCCGACCCGGCGCAGCGCCGCGTGACCTGCCGCGGCGGGCAGCTCCAGGACGTCGAAGCGCAGCCCTGTCAGCAGCCGTACCGGCGCGGTGCCCGTCGTGGCCCAGTCGAGTTCGCGCGCGTACCACTGCGCGCGGTCGGGCTCCGGCGACGAGCGGGGAGGCGGGACGAGGGAAGCCATGTCCGATGAACCGCCGAACCGGCCCCGGAGTTACGCACTGCTCATGATCGATTGCCCTGCGTGCTCGTTCCGGGGGTGTGCGGAAGCCTTCGGCAGCGCGTCGTTGTTCGCCCGTAGCGGAGTAAACGGGGGTGCGCCGCATGGACTGTCAGTGAGTGCGGGTAAGACATCCCTAGTGGGAAGGGGCGACACGCGGGCAAAAACGTCTCACGTTCGCCATCGGCGTACTGGCGAAAGGGCTATCTGCCTGGCCTGCGGGAACATCGTCTCGCACCATCGGGTTGGAGCAGTTGTCGGCGTTCGGGGCAGGAGATCCCCCCGGGAAGCAGGCCGGGTGTCGGCAGTTGAAATGAGCGGTCCCCGCTTGCGGGACTAAGCTGCGGAAGGACAGGGAGGGGACCGACCCCTTACTGCCTGACCGCTCTGAGGAGCGATTAACGATGTTCGAGAGGTTCACCGACCGCGCGCGGCGGGTTGTCGTCCTGGCTCAGGAAGAAGCCCGGATGCTCAACCACAACTACATCGGCACCGAGCACATCCTCCTGGGCCTGATCCACGAGGGTGAGGGTGTCGCCGCTAAGGCCCTGGAGAGCCTCGGGATTTCGCTCGAGGCGGTCCGCCAGCAGGTGGAGGAGATCATCGGTCAGGGCCAGCAGGCCCCGTCCGGGCACATCCCCTTCACTCCCCGGGCCAAGAAGGTCCTGGAGCTGTCGCTCCGTGAGGCACTTCAGCTCGGCCACAACTACATCGGCACGGAGCACATCCTGCTCGGCCTGATCCGCGAGGGCGAGGGCGTCGCGGCCCAGGTCCTCGTGAAGCTGGGCGCCGACCTGAACCGGGTGCGGCAGCAGGTCATCCAGCTGCTCTCCGGGTACTCGGGAGGCAAGGAGGCTGCCACAGCGGGCGGCCCCGCCGAGGGCACGCCCTCCACGTCCCTGGTGCTCGACCAGTTCGGCCGGAATCTCACCCAGGCCGCTCGTGAGTCCAAGCTCGACCCGGTCATCGGGCGCGAGAAGGAGATCGAGCGGGTCATGCAGGTGCTGTCTCGCCGTACCAAGAACAACCCGGTTCTCATCGGCGAGCCCGGCGTCGGCAAGACGGCGGTCGTCGAGGGCCTGGCCCAGGCCATCGTCAAGGGCGAGGTGCCCGAGACCCTCAAGGACAAGCACCTTTACACCCTGGACCTCGGCGCCCTGGTGGCGGGCTCCCGCTACCGAGGTGACTTCGAGGAGCGCCTGAAGAAGGTCCTCAAGGAGATCCGCACCCGCGGCGACATCATCCTGTTCATCGACGAGCTCCACACCCTGGTGGGTGCGGGTGCCGCCGAGGGCGCGATCGACGCCGCGAGCATCCTCAAGCCCATGCTGGCGCGAGGCGAGCTCCAGACCATCGGCGCCACGACGCTCGACGAGTACCGCAAGCACCTGGAGAAGGACGCCGCGCTCGAGCGCCGCTTCCAGCCCATCCAGGTCGCGGAGCCGTCGCTGCCGCACACCATCGAGATCCTCAAGGGTCTGCGCGACCGTTACGAGGCCCACCACCGGGTCTCCATCACGGACGAGGCGCTGGTCCAGGCCGCCACCCTGGCCGACCGCTACATCTCGGACCGCTTCCTGCCGGACAAGGCGATCGACCTGATCGACGAGGCCGGTTCCCGGATGCGCATCCGCCGGATGACCGCGCCGCCGGACCTCCGCGAGTTCGACGAGAAGATCGCGGGCGTCCGCCGCGACAAGGAGTCGGCGATCGACTCCCAGGACTTCGAGAAGGCAGCTTCGCTCCGCGACAAGGAGAAGCAGCTGCTGGCGGCGAAGACCAAGCGGGAGAAGGAGTGGAAGGCCGGCGACATGGACGTCGTCGCCGAGGTCGACGGCGAGCTCATCGCCGAGGTCCTGGCGACCGCCACCGGCATCCCGGTCTTCAAGCTGACCGAGGAGGAGTCCTCGCGTCTGCTGCGCATGGAGGACGAGCTCCACAAGCGCGTCATCGGCCAGAAGGACGCCATCAAGGCCCTCTCGCAGGCGATCCGCCGTACGCGAGCGGGTCTGAAGGACCCGAAGCGCCCCGGTGGCTCGTTCATCTTCGCCGGCCCGTCCGGTGTCGGTAAGACGGAGCTCTCCAAGACGCTCGCCGAATTCCTCTTCGGCGACGAGGACGCGCTGATCTCCCTCGACATGTCGGAGTTCAGCGAGAAGCACACGGTTTCCCGTCTCTTCGGTTCGCCCCCCGGTTACGTGGGCTACGAAGAGGGCGGCCAGCTCACCGAGAAGGTGCGCCGCAAGCCGTTCTCCGTCGTCCTCTTCGACGAGGTCGAGAAGGCCCACCCCGATATCTTCAATTCCCTGCTCCAGATTCTGGAGGACGGTCGTCTGACCGACTCCCAGGGCCGGGTCGTGGACTTCAAGAACACGGTCATCATCATGACGACCAACCTCGGGACCAGGGACATCTCGAAGGGCTTCAACCTGGGCTTCGCCGCCCAGGGTGACGTCAAGACGAACTACGAGCGGATGAAGGTCAAGGTCAACGACGAGCTCAAGCAGCACTTCCGGCCTGAGTTCCTCAACCGTGTCGATGACACGGTGGTCTTCCACCAGCTCACCGAGGAAGACATCATCCAGATCGTCGACCTGATGGTCGCCAAGGTGGATGAGCGTCTGAAGGACCGCGACATGGGCATCGAGCTCAGTGCCGAGGCCAAGTCGCTCCTCGCGAAGAAGGGCTACGACCCCGTGATGGGCGCCCGGCCGCTGCGCCGGACGATCCAGCGCGAGATCGAGGACATCCTCTCCGAGAAGATCCTCTTCGGCGAGCTGCGTCCCGGTCACATCGTGGTCGTGGGCACCGAGGGCGAAGGGGACGAGAAGAAGTTCTCGTTCCGTGGCGAGGAGAAGTCGGCGCTGCCCGACGTCCCGCCGATCGAGCAGGCGGCGGGCGGCGGCCCGAACCTGACGAAGGAGGCGTAGGGCGCGTAGCGCCTGAGCGTCTACAGGGGCTGCCCCGGACCGGTTTCGGTCCGGGGCAGCCCCTTTTTCAGGCTTGCGTCTGCTCGCGGTCCTCCTGCGGCACCTCGTCGAGTCCGTCTGCCGGCAGCAGCGGCCGCTTGCCCGCCCGCCAGGACGCCCGGACGGCCTCGTACCGGAGGCCGCGGGGGAGGCGCCCCACGGGCCTTCTCGTGGCGGAGCCGTGAAGCCGGCCTTGTGCGTGCGGCCGCTGGACCGTGCGGTGCCGTCGGCCATCTGTTCACCGGGGCGCTGAGCGTGTGCCGGACAGCGCCGTGAACCCGGGGGGCCGAAGGTCCCGAAACGGGCAGGCTTCCGGCCCACCGGCGGTGACAAGGCGCACAGGCCCTTGGAGGCCTACTAACCGCTTTAGGAGAAGTGGGGGTGGGAGGCCGAGGGACCTTCGGCCTGCCCCTGGGGAGCCTTTTGGTGTTTGGGTGAATATGACCGGATTGCTGCCCCATGTCCTGGAAGGGCGCCTTGGGAACTGGGGTTAAACCAGGTGCGCGAAAAATATCCGGAAGATCGTCCGCTGTCGCCGCGCGGGTGGCCGCGATGAATTCCCACCCCCTCGGCTACGGCTTTTGATCGTAGATGGGGTGTTTGAGTGTTCCGGGGGGCCCGGGTTACCAAGGTGGAGCAAGCCCGGTCGACGCCGGGTCCAGTTACCCCGGAGGTTCTCCCCGCATGTCGAAGCGCGTTACGTTCCAGCACTCCCGCCGCCCGTCCATGTCCCGCGTCAGTGGCGCCGTCGTGGCCGCCGGCCTGGGTGCGTCGATGGTGTTCGGTGCGGGCGCGGCGTTCGCGTCCGGCACGACGGGCACCGCGGACACCGCGGCCCTCGCCGGCGCGGCCACCGCTGACTCCGTCGCCCAGCAGGCGACCGCCCAGAGCAAGGCCGCCGCCAAGGCGAAGGCCGACAAGACCGAGAAGGCCGACGCCAAGAAGAAGGCGGCCGCGAAGAAGAAGGCCGCGGCCAAGAAGAAGGCCGCCTCGTGGGAGGCCCCGGTCAGCCACTACGAGCTGAGCGCCACCTACGGCACCGGCGGTGACCGCTGGGCCCACAAGCACTCCGGTCAGGACTTCGCCGTGCCGATCGGCACCAAGGTCGAGGCCGCGCACACCGGTCGCGTCGTCAAGGCCGGCCCCAACGGTGGCGGCGACGGTCCCGCGTACGGCAACGCCATCGTGATCAAGCACGCCAACGGCAAGTACTCGCAGTACGCGCACCTGTCGAAGATCGAGGTCAACGTCGGCGACCGTGTGAAGACGGGCGACGAGATCGCCAAGTCCGGCAACACCGGTAACTCCAGCGGTCCGCACCTGCACTTCGAGATCCGGAACTCGCCCGACTACGGTTCCGCGCTCGACCCGGTCTCGTACCTGAAGTCCGTGCACGTCAAGGTCTGACGCGCACCACCCCGTAGCCGCTAAGCGGCGGGCCCCGGGTCATGGGCCTTGGTCACCAGTTCGATGGCGACCTCGAGAGCAGCCTTGCGCTTCTCGTCGGGGTCGCCTTCGGCGTCTCTGAGGGCCATCATCCCGGCGTGCATCGCGAAGAGGGCGGTGAAGCAGCGCACCTGGTCGGTGAGCGGGGCGTCGGGTTCCTTGATCAGGTCCACCAGGGCGACGACCCGGTGCTTCATGGTGTGGCCGATGCTCAGCTCGCGCACCGTCGCCTGGTTCTCCTGCATGAAGACGAAGAGCGGAGCCGCCGCCTTGAGCGCCTCGCTGTAGCGGACCAGGATCTCCTTCTTCGTCTCCAGGGTGCGCGGCTGTCCCTGGCCCCAGGCGACGATCTCCTCGACGGGCCTGTTCAGGTCCTCGAAGATGCTGACGAGGATGTCTTCCTTGGTCTTGAAGTGGTAGTACAGCGCCGCCTTGGTGACCTGCAGCTGCTCGGCGATCTCGCGGAGCGAGGTCTTCTCGTACCCCTGTTCGGCGAAGAGCTCCAGGGCGACGTCCTGAATGCGCTGGCGGGTGTTGCCCCGGCGCGGCTGCGGCGTGCTGCCCATGCGACTCTCCCAAGAACTTACTTGACGCCCGGCTAGTTACGGGTCTACTTTCCTCAGTGTAGCCAACTAGCCGGGCGGCAAGTAAGTGCCGGATCGGCGGCAGACCGGGCATCAGGGGATCAGGGGAGCGGACGGCATGACAGAACTCAAGAAAGCGACGGCGGACGGGAAAGCGGAACCACCGGCACGCAGCGTCCGGGTGGTGGTGCTCGCGCTGATGATCGCGATGCTGCTCGCCATGCTCGACAACCTGATCGTCGGCACCGCGATGCCCACCATCGTCGGCGACCTGGGCGGCCTGGAGCACCTGTCCTGGGTGGTCACGGCCTACACCCTCGCCACCGCGGCCTCCACCCCCATCTGGGGCAAGCTCGGCGACATGTACGGCCGCAAGAGCATCTTCCTCACGTCCATCGTGATCTTCCTGATCGGCTCGGTGCTGAGCGGAATGTCCCAGGACATGGGGCAGCTCATCGGATTCCGGGCGATCCAGGGTCTCGGCGCGGGTGGTCTGATGGTCGGCGTCATGGCCATCATCGGCGACCTGGTCCCGCCCCGGGAGCGCGGTAAGTACCAGGGCATGATGGCCGGTGTGATGGCCATCGCCATGATCGGCGGACCGCTGGTCGGCGGCACCATCACCGACCACCTGGGCTGGCGCTGGAGCTTCTACATCAACCTGCCGCTCGGTGCCGTCGCGCTGGCCATGGTCACCGCCGTGCTCCACCTGCCCCGCAAGGAGCGTACGAAGGCGAAGGTCGACTACCTCGGCGCCGCACTCCTCACCGTCGGCATCACCGCGATCGTGCTGGTCACCACCTGGGGCGGTACGGAGTACGCCTGGGGCTCGGCCGTGATCATGGAGCTCATCGCCCTCGGCGTCGCCTCCCTGGTCGGCTTCCTCTTCGTCGAGACGAAGGCCGCCGAACCGATCGTGCCGCTGCACATCTTCCGCAACCGCAACTTCACCCTCATGTCCGTGGTCGGCTTCATGGCGGGCTTCGTGATGTTCGGCGCGGTGCTCTTCCTGCCGCTGTTCCAGCAGTCGGTCCAGGGGGCCTCCGCGACCAACTCCGGTCTGCTGCTCCTGCCCATGCTCCTCGCGATGATGATCGTCTCGCTGGTCGCCGGCCGGATCACCACCAGCACCGGCAAGTACAAGGTCTTCCCGATCGTGGGCAGCGTCCTGATGGTCGCCGGCCTGTTCCTGCTCGCCGCCATGGACACCGGCACCACGCGCCTGACGTCCGGCATCTACATGGCGGTGCTCGGTGCGGGCATGGGCTTCCTGATGCAGATCACGATGCTCGTCGCCCAGAACAGCGTCGAGCTGAAGGACATGGGCGTCGCCTCGTCCACGACCACCCTCTTCCGCACGCTCGGCAGCTCCTTCGGCGTCGCGATCATGGGCGCGCTGTTCACCGGCCGGGTGCAGGACGAGATGATGGCACGCGGCGGTGGCGGGGCCACCGAGAGGTCCGCCCAGCTGGACGCGGCGAGCCTGGCGAAGCTGCCGGTCCCGGTCCGTGAGGCGTACGAGTACGCGGTGGCCTCCGGCACCCACATCGCCTTCCTGGTGGGCGGCTCGGTCGCGATCGTGGCCCTGGTGGCGGCCCTGTTCGTCAAGGAGGTCCCGCTCCGCGGCTCGGCGAAGCCGGAGGCGTCCGCCTCGGACGACGACGGAACGGCGTCCGCCGGGCACGAGGCCGCCAAGCAGTCGCAGAACGCCTGAGCACCCCCCGACGAGGGCGGGCCCCGGAGACGTCCGATCTCCGGGGCCCGCTCTTTTGCTCAGCCCGTTCCCGGCTGCCGCAGGACGGGGAAGCTTCCGGTGTTCGTCGGCGCGTGCTCGGGCAGCCACAGCACGGCGACCGCCCCGCCCGGGTCCGTCGCCCCGAGGGGCCCGGCGTTGCGGAACGTCAGCCTGGCCCCCAGCACCCGTGCCTGTCCCGCCGCGATGGTCAGCCCCAGACCGTGGCCGCGCACCGACCTGTCGCTGCTCCCGGTACGGAACCGGCTCGGCCCCTCCCGCAGCAGCGCCTCGGGGAAACCGGGCCCGTGGTCGCGGACCCGTACGACCCGGCCCTCGACCGTGACCTCGACCGGGCCGGCCCCGTGCTTGGCGGCGTTCCCCAGCAGATTGCCCAGGATGCGCTCCAGCCGCCGCGGATCCGTGGACACCCAGGACTCGTGCACCACCCGCACCGGGATCTCCGGATCCAGCAGCCGGACCCGCCGGCCGACGAACTCGCCGAGCTGGAGCTCCTGCAGTTCGGCCCGCTCCGATGCGCTGTCCAGCCGGGCCACCTCCAGGACGTCCTCGACCAGCGTCCGCATCGCCTGGGCCCGGTCCCGTACGAGCTCCGTGGGGCGCCCGGGGGGAAGCAGCTCGGCCGCGGTGAGCAGCCCGGTGACCGGGGTGCGCAGCTCATGGGCGATGTCGGCGGTGACCCTGCGCTCCGCCTCGATCCGCTCGTTCAGCGCGTCCGTGAGCGCGTCCACGGCCCGGGCCAGCTCGTCGGTCTCGTCCCGTACGACGCCGCCGACGGCCTCCCGTACGCGCACCTCCGTGTTGCCCTGCGCGACCTTGCCGGCCGCCGCTGCCGCCTTGCGCAGCCTCCGGGACAGCTGGCCGCCGATCAGCACGCCCAGTGCGCAGCCGCCGAAGACGACCGAGACCGAGCCGATGATCAGGGCCCTGTCCAGGTCGCCCATGACCGTGGCGCTGCGGTCGGCGAAGCGGGTGTGCAGGGACAGGACGTCGCCGTTGGCCAGCGGCACGGCCGCCCAGACGTCCGGCACCCCGTCCCCGTACTCGTCGACATGGGTGGCGCGCCGGTCGTCCCGTATCCGGCTGCGCAGGCTCGACGGCAGCGCCGGGTCGTTGATCTTGGCGCCGAACTTCGGCGACGGCTTCTTCGTGTTCCCCGCCTCGTACAGCCGCTGGGCGAACAGCAGCCGCTCCAGCTGCACCTCGCGCGCGTTCTCCAGCATCGAGACGCGTGCCGCGTTGTGGACGACGAGGCTCAGGGCCAGCGCGACGAGCGCGCCGACCGCGGCGATCGCGATGCTGATCTTCCAGCGGACACCGGTCCGCAGCGCCAGCCGCCTCATGCGCGCAGCTTGTAGCCGAAGCCGCGGACCGTCTCGATCCGGTCCTGCCCGATCTTGATGCGCAGCCGCTGCACATGGACGTCGACGACACGGGTGTCCCCGCCCCAGCCGTAGTCCCAGACCCGCTCCAGGAGCCTGTCCCGGGAGAGGACGGTGCCGGGCGCCGAGGAGAACTCCAGCAGCAGCCGCATCTCCGTCGGGGTCAGACCCACGTGCGAGCCCCCTCGGCGTACCTCCATGCCCTCCGTGTCGATCTCCACGTCGCCGAAGACCAGCACACCGCTCGCCTCGTCGTCGGCGCCGCCGGGCCCGTCGGGCGTCCCGCCCGCACCTGCGGCGTGGCCGAAGCGCCGCAGCACGGCGCGGATCCGGGCGACGAGGACCGCCCCGTCGAACGGCTTGGTGACGTAGTCGTCGGCGCCCGCCTCCAGGCCGAGCACCACGTCGATCGCGTCGGCCCGCGCCGACAGCATGATCACGGGCACGGTCGACTCGTCGCGGATGCGCCGGCACAGGCTGACCCCGTCCAGGCCCGGCACCATCACATCGAGCAGCGCGATGTCCGGACGGTCGGCGCGGAAGGCCTCCAGGCCCAGCAGGCCGTCGGGCACCGCGGTGACCGTGAAGCCGACCCGCTCCAGCGCGAGCTGGGTGGCCTCACGGATGACGTCGTCGTCCTCGACGAAGAGGACATGGGTCTCGGCCATGCGAGCGGCTCTCAGTTCTGCGTCGTCTGCGGTGCGGGGAGGTCGCCCTCCCCGCTTCCGACGGCCCGGTTGAAGTCGTTGTGCACCCGGTCGGTCTCGGTGAAGCGCCCGGCTGTCCAGCGGTACGTGACGACGTCCTCGCCGGAGGGGTACGTGACCGAGTCCTTCGACCCGTACACCTGCGTCGTCACCACCAGATCACCCCGGTCGATGGTGCCGTAGACCGCGGGCACCTCGGCGGCGAAGACGTTCCCGTACGAACCGTCGGCCTGCCGCTGGTAGACGTACGTGCCGACCCCCACCGAATCGCCGCAGGTCATCACGTTGACCACGACATCGGTCTCCGGGCCCCCGGTGAGCGTGCCGTACGAGGTGTCGACCGGGTACTCGTCCCCGGTGCAGGGCTTCAGGTCGTTCCTGAGCTGCCGGCTCACCTTCGGGTCACCCTTGACGAGCGTCACCGCGTCGACCCGCGGGGCGGGCTTCGCCGTCCCGCTGGGGACCGTGCTCGTCGGAGTGGCCCGGGCGACCTGCTGGGCGCTCGCCGGGCCCTCGTCACGCGTGCCCGTGCCCCCCGCGGAACACCCGGAGCAGAACAGCCCGAAGGCGGCGAGCCCGGCCACCGCCGTGCTCCCCGCCGCCAGACCGGCCCCGAGTCTCCCGCGGCCGGGCCCCCTCGTCGTGCTTCCCGTGCTGCCCGTCAGGCCGCGCACCGCTCCCGCCCCCGCTCGTCATGACGCCTGTTCCGCTGCGCGGGTATCCGCACCGGTGTCTCCTCGGCCTCACGGCTCCGGGCGGCACGGTCCTCCAGCTCCTGGCGCAGGCGCGCCAGGGCGCGGTGCAGCGTGCTCTTCACCGTGCCGGCGGACATACCGAGCGCCGCGGCCGTCTCCTCCGTGCTCATCTGCTCCCAGTGTCGCAGCACGACGACGCTGCGCTGCTTCGGAGCCAGCACCCCGAGGACGTCCATCAGCAGGGCGCGGTCGGCGCGCTGGTCGGCGCCGTCGTCGACGCTCGCGTCGGGGAGCTGCTCGGTGGGGACCTCGTCGAGCTTGCGGGCCCGCCACCACTCCGTACGCGTGTTGATCATGACGCGGCGGAGGTAGGCGTCGGCGAGGGACTTGTCGGCGATGCCGTCCCAGCGGCCGAAGGTGCGGACCAGGGCGGTCTGCAGCAGGTCCTGCGCGTCCACGGGATCGGGGACGAGCCGGCGGGCACTGCGCAGCAGCGCGTCCTGCCGCGTCCGTACGTACTCCTCGAAACCGAGCACCTCGCCCTGCGCCATTACAACCGCCTCCGTCCCCGTGGATCCCCGTGTACCGCCGTCGGCGGCGTGGTCCCGACGCCGACGTCCGGTGACGTTACGGAGGCGTTGTCACGAGGGTGTGCGGAGCAGCCGTAGGCGGACGCACGGCTGCCCATCGGTTGTGTAACAGCCGCTGGACAGCCCCGGTCCGCCGGAGCACGGTCAGGTCATGGGCAGCCGGTACCGGCCGTTCGCCAGGGGCTCGACGAGGCCGTCGGCGACCAGCCCGTCCAGGGCCCGGGCCCGCTGCACGGGCTCCTCCCACACCGCGTCCAGCGCCGACTGCGGCACCGGTGTGACGGCGTCGCGCAGCACCGCGAGCAGCCGGCCCCGCACCTGGCGGTCCGTGCCGGCGTAGGTCTGGCCGCGGCGCGGCGGCCCCTGGTGGGCGGGCTTCCCGGCCAGCCGCCAGGCGCACTGTCCGGCGATCGGGCAGTGCGTGCAGTCCTCGTTCTTCGCGGTGCACACGAGGGCACCGAGCTCCATCGTGGCCGCCGCCCAGCGGGCGGCGCGCTCGTCCTCCTCGGGGAGCAGGGCGCGGGCGAGCTTGCGCTCGGCCGCGGTGGTCGCGTTCGGCGGGTACTGGATGCCGGTGGCGGCCCGGGCGAACACCCTGCGGACATTGGTGTCCAGCACGGCGTGACGCTGCCCGTACGCGAACGAGGCCACGGCCGCGGCCGTGTACTCCCCGATCCCGGGCAGTGCGAGCAGCTGGCCGTGCTCGCTCGGCACGTCGCCGCCGTGGCGTTCCGTTATCGCCTGCGCGGCCCCGTGCAGCCGCAGCGCACGCCGCGGGTAGCCGAGCCGTCCCCAGGCACGGACGGCTTCGCCCGGTGCGTCGGCGGCCAGGTTCGCGGGCCGGGGCCAGCGGGCCATCCACTGCTCGTAGACCGGGAGGACTCGGTTCACCGGGGTCTGCTGCAGCATGAACTCGCTCACCATCACACCCCAGGCGCCCGCATCGGGGCGGCGCCAGGGCAGATCGCGGGCGTGCTGCTCGAACCACCCGATGACGGGGGTATGGAGGGAGGCGGGGGGCGTCTGTGTCGAAGTCGTGGCAGTCATCGCACCTACGATCCTGGCACGGAAGGCGGGGCCATCGGGTGCGGCTGCGGGGGTGTCGGCCCGGCCGTGTGCTCACGGGGTGATAACGCCACCCGTTCTGACCCTTCGCGCGCGGCGGACGGACCCGAGCCGGTGCAAAGCGGATGAAGCGCCCAGGGAGCCCGTCGCCCCGTGATGATGATCCGCAAAACTTGTGGATCAGGCGGCGGTTGGGGGCCGGAGTTGGCCTGGATCTCTCGTACAGTTCGGTCCGTGGGTTCTATGCGCAATCCGGTCGGGCCGCTTCCCTCCAGCATCTACTGGCGTCGGAGAGCAGTAGCGGTGCTGGTGATCGCGCTGCTCGCGGCGCTGGTCGCGTGGGCCGTCACCTCGGGTGGCGGCGGCGGTGGCGGACAGGACGACGGGAAGCCAGGCGGCTCGGGCCCCGCCCCGTCGATCACCCCCGGTCCTTCGAGTTCGGGCCCGGTCACCGGCCAACCCCCGGGCGGGCGCGACGAGTCGGAGGACACCGGCGGCAGCGCGGGCTCCGAGGGCGGCAGCGGCGGCACCGGGACCGGAACGGGCGGCGCCGCGGGATCGGACACCGGCGGAGCGAGCGGCTCCGCATCGGCGGACACGGGCGCGGGTACGGGCGCGGGAACCGGCGGCACCACGGGCGGCCAGCAGGTGCCGGCCGGCTCGTCGCTCCCCAACTGCACGCCCTCCGCGCTCCAGTTGAGCCTGAAGACCGAGAACAGTTACGGGCCCGACGACAAGCCGGAGTTCCGGCTGACCGCCAGGAACACCTCGGCCGCCGACTGCAAGGCCGACTTCGGCCCGAAGAGCGCCGTACTCACGATCACCGAAGCCGGTGAGGACGACGAACAGGTGTGGTCCTCCAAGGACTGCCCGAAGACCGGCGCGCTCT
The DNA here is from genome assembly GCF_044765485.1 of Streptomyces sp. NPDC102451. Lineage (NCBI taxonomy): Bacteria > Bacillati > Actinomycetota > Actinomycetes > Kitasatosporales > Streptomycetaceae > Streptomyces > Streptomyces sp. NPDC102451. Next base: position 114,143 of record NZ_JBIWKD010000020.1, read on the forward strand.
TCCTGAGGGTCCCGGCGGGAGCGACGGTCGTCCACGTCGTGAAGTGGGACCGCAAGGGGAGCGCACCCTCGTGCGCGACGCCGCCGGTCAGGGCCGCGGGCCCGGGGACGTACCTGCTGGAGGCGAAGGTGCCGGGCGAGACCGTCCAGCGCGCGTCGTTCGTCCTGGCGAAGGACTGACGGCGCGGGCGGACCGCCCCGGGAACGAACGCCGAAGGGCCCCGCCGGGAACCATCCGGCGGGGCCCTTCACGATCCGGACGAGAGGTCCTAGACGTACCGCTCCAGGATCGAGGACTCCGCCAGCCGCGAGAGTCCCTCCCGGACGCTCCGGGCCCGCGCCTCGCCGACCCCGTCCACGGCCTGGAGGTCGTCCACGCTCGCGGCGAGCAGCTTCTGCAGACCGCCGAAGTGCTCCACCAGCCGCTCGATGATCGCCCCGGGCAGCCTCGGCACCTTCGCCAGCAGCCGGAAGCCGCGCGGGGAGACCGCCGAGTCCAGCGTCTCCGGCGAACCGCTGTAGCCCAGTGCCCGTGCCACCACGGGGAGTTCGAGCAGTTCGGTGTGGGTGAGCGTGTCCAGCTCGGCCAGCGCCTCACCGACCGTACGGGACCGCTTCGCGGTGGGCTCGGGTACGTAGTCGCGTACGACCAGCTCCCGCTCCGGCTCCACGCCCGCGATCAACTCGTCCAGCTGGAGCGCCAGGAGGCGGCCGTCGGTGCCCAGCTCCACCACGTACTCGGCGATCTCCGTCGCGATGCGGCGCACCATCTCCAGCCGCTGCGAGACCGCCGTCACGTCCCGGACGGTGACCAGGTCCTCGATCTCCAGCGCGGAGAGCGTCCCGGCGACCTCGTCCAGCCTGAGCTTGTACCGCTCCAGGGTGGCGAGTGCCTGATTGGCGCGGGACAGGATCGCGGAGGACTCCTCCAGGACCCGCCGCTCCCCGTCCACGTACAGCGCGATGAGGCGCATCGACTGGGAGACCGAGACGACCGGGAAGCCGCACGCCTTGGAGACCCGGTCCGCGGTGCGGTGCCGGGTGCCCGTCTCCTCGGTGGGGATGGAGGCGTCCGGGACCAGCTGCACACCGGCCCGGAGGATCTTCGTCATGTCCTTGTCGAGGATCATCGCGCCGTCCAGCTTGCACAGTTCGCGCAGGCGCGTCGCGGCGAAATCCACGTCGAGCACGAAACCGCCGGTGCACATGGATTCGACGGTCTTGTCCATGCCGAGGACGATCAGCCCGCCGGTGTTGCCGCGGAGGATGCGCTCCAGGCCGTCCCGGAGGGCCGTTCCGGGCGCGACCGCGCTCAACGAGGCGCGCATCAGCGCCTCGTTCCCCGTGCCTTGGCCGGACTTTCCGGGCGATGCTGCCCGGTCGTTGGCTGCCACTGCACTCCTCCGGTCACAGGTCGGCGGTGCCCTTGCGTCCCTCGTACCGTTCGTACGGGCGGGCGAGACCAGGGCAAAGTCTACCGGCGTGCGCCGTCCTCCTGTGGTCCGTCCGGCCGAGAGCGGCGGGGAAGGACTCTCAGGGCGTCGCCCATGTCGGCCACTTCCGTGACCTTCATACCGGCCGGGACCTGTCCCGGGTCCCTCGGAACCAGGGCGTGCTTGAACCCGAGACGGTACGCCTCCGCCAGCCTGCGCTGGACCCCCGTCACCCTTCTGACCTCCCCGGCGAGGCCCACCTCACCGATCGCGACGAGGTTCTTCGGGAGCGGTGTGTCGCTGGCCGCACTGGCCAGCGCGAGGGCGATCGCGAGGTCCGCGGCCGGCTCGGTGAGCTTCACGCCGCCCACCGTCGCGCTGTAGATGTCCCGCTTGCCGAGGGCGCTGATCCGGCCGCGCTGTTCGAGAACGGCCAGCATCATCGAGACCCGGGAGGTCTCCAGGCCCGAGGTGGTGCGCCGCGGCGAGGGGATCTGCGAGTCGACCGTCAGCGCCTGGACCTCGGCGACGAGCGGGCGCTTGCCCTCCAGGGTGACCGTCAGGCAGGTGCCCGGGACGGGCTCGTCACGGCGGGTGAGGAAGAGTCCGGAGGGATCGGCGAGGCCCGTGATGCCCTCGTCGTGCAGCTCGAAGCAGCCGACCTCGTCGGTGGCTCCGTACCGGTTCTTGACGCCCCGGACGAGCCGGAGGCGGGCGTGCCGGTCGCCCTCGAAGGAGAGCACCACGTCGACGAGGTGCTCCAGGAGCCGAGGCCCCGCGATGGCGCCGTCCTTGGTCACATGGCCCACCAGGAGCGTCGACATGCCGCGCTCCTTGGAGGCCCTGATGAGCGCTCCGGCGACCTCGCGGACCTGCGCCATGCCGCCGGGCGCGCCGTCGATCTCGGGCGAGGCGACGGTCTGCACGGAGTCCAGGACGAGGAGGGACGGCTTGACCGCGTCCAGATGCCCCAGGACCGCCGAGAGGTCGGTCTCGGCGGCCAGATACAGATGGTCGTTGATCGCCCGGATCCGGTCGGCCCGCATCCTGACCTGGCTCGCGGACTCCTCGGCCGTGACGTAGAGGGTGCGGTGGTCGTCGCTCGCCGCCTTGGCGGCCACGTCCAGCAGCAGCGTCGACTTGCCGACGCCCGGCTCGCCGGCGAGCAGCACGACGGCACCGGGCACGAGCCCCCCGCCGAGCACCCGGTCCAGCTCACCGACCCCGGTCGAGCGGGCGGTGGCCTGCCGGCTGTCGACCTGGCCGATCGGCACTGCGGCGGTGGAGACCCGGCCCGCCGCCGTCGTGCGGACCGCGGGGGCGCCGCCGAACTCCTCGACCGTGCCCCAGGCCTGGCACTCCGGGCAGCGGCCGAGCCATTTGGCCGTCGTCCAGCCGCATTCGGTGCAGCGGTAGGACGGGCGGTCCTTCGCGGATTTCGTACGGGCAGCCATGGCGTCACCGTATAGGTGGGGTCCGACAGTGCCGGTCGTGGGCACGGGAGTCGAACATGTGCCCGATGCGGTATTTCCGGTGGAATCCGGGATTCCTGTCCCCTTTCGAGGGAGACCGTCACCCGTAAGGATTAAATGTCGGAAAGTGCTGTCAGGGTTCCGCCTGTATCTGCCTACGGTCGCCACGTGACGAGCAGCAGGCTGGAGACCCCCACACACACCACCGGCGCACACCGGGCGCACCGCCGCGAGGCCCGCCCCCCGACGCGGCGATCGTCCGCACGGTACGAGCCGTATCTCGACGGCCTGTTCACCTACTGCCTCTCCGTGCTCTGCGACCACGAGGCGGCCACCGAGGCGCTCGGCTCCGTCCTGGCGATCGCCGAGCGGCAGGACGGCCGGTGCCCCGGGGCCGAGGAGGAACGTAAATCCTGGCTGTACGCCCTGGCCAGATGGACGTGCCTGCGGGCCCTGACCGAGCAGCGGCGGGGCCGCCAGGCGCACCGGAGGACGCCCACCCCACAGGGCGCGGCGGTCCGTGCGCCCCATGCCCACGGCACCCCGGAGGAAGCCGGCCGCCCCACGGAGTCCCCGGCGGCCGAAGCGCACCGGCGTGAACTCGCGCAGCTGGCCTGGCCCGAGGCCGCGGGCACCACCCCCGAGCAGCGCGAGGCGCTGGAGCTCGCCGTGCGCCACGGGCTCACCCCGCGCGCCGTCGCTGCTGTTCTTGGCCTCGACCCCGGCAGTGCCCGGGAGCTCCTGGCCGCCGCGGCCTGCGAGGTGGAGCGCACCCGCGCCGCCCTCGCCGTCGTGGAGACGGGCAACTGTCCCGCCGTCGCCCGGCTCACCGGCGCCCATCAGGTGCTGCTCTCGGCGGCCCTTCGCCGGGAGCTCGTCCGGCACGTCGACGACTGTCCCCGCTGCCGCCGCGCCGCCGAGCGGGCCGGGGCGGCCGGGCCCTGGCCCGGAGCGACCGTCACCCCGGCCGCCGCCGCACTGCCGGTCGTCGAGGCGCCCCGCCCCTCGGTGCACGTCGCCCTGACGCACGCCCGGCGGTCCAGGTCCGGGGCCCCGCGCTTCGGCCGGACCGGCTTCCCGCTGGACCCCAAGGACCACGCCGCGCGCCGGGACCGGCTGCGCGCCCGGGTCCTGACGACGACGGTCGTGGCGACGGTCGTCGCGGCCCCGGTGATCGCCCTGTGGGCCGCCTACCGCGGCGCGCCGCTGACCGGTGAGGGCCACGGTGCCTCGGTCACGGCGGCGGACGTCGACGGGGAATCCGGTGCGGACGACCCGTACGACCACTACGAGAACGCGGGCAACGCCCGTCCCGACGGGAACGACGGCTTCGCCGACGGCGAGCGGAGCCCGGACGTCTCAGCCGAGGTCGTCAGTGTCGGCGCCGGACCCGACGGAGCGGCCTCGCTCGCGGTCTCGGTCCGCTCGTCCGGCGGCCGTACGTCGATCACGCTGACCGCGACCGGCGACGAAGCGGTCGTGTGGTCGGCCCGGGCGGACGCCCCGTGGCTGCGCCTCAGCCGTACGTCCGGCACGGTCGCCCCCGGCCGGAGCGTCACGCTCCATGTGTCCGTGGACCGCGCGGCCGAGCCCCGGGGCCCGTGGAGCGCCCGCGTCCTGCTCACCCCGTCGGGGTCCGCGGTCGCGATCACCGGCCACGGCGCCGGCGCCCCGCGCCCCGGAAGCCCGGTGCCGTCCCCGGACCCGTCGTCCGGGACCCCGGACCCCACACCGACGTCGCCGCCCTCGTCGACGGACCCGGCCCCGGACCCCACCGGCCCCGCGGAACCCACGGATCCGACCGGCCCGCCGGACCCGACGCCCACGCCGACGGATCCCCCGACCGACCCCACCCCGTCACCGTCCGACGGCACCACCGCACCCGCCCCGACCTCGGGCACCACCGCGGAGCCCGGCGAGCCCTCCGGACCTGCGGGCTGACATGGCGAGACGGCGTCCGGGTGTACGGCGGAACGTTTGCGCGCCGTGCGCCCGGATGCCGTCCAGGAGGTCGAGGAGTCGCTGGGGCCGCCCCGAAGGGCGTGTCTCAGGCCGGGTCGGCCGGGTGCGGCGCCATCGGCAGCAGCGACGCCAGCCGCTGCTCGCACAGCTCGGTCAGCCGGTCGTAGGCCTCCTTGCCCATCAGCTCGGTGAGCTCGGGCCGGTACGACACGTAGACCGGGTCACCGGCCCCGTGCGCGGATGTCGCCGAGGTGCACCACCAGTGCAGATCGTGACCGCCCGGGCCCCAGCCCCGGCGGTCGTACTCCCCGATGGAGATCTGGAGCACGCGCGTGTCGTCGGGCCGTTCGATCCAGTCGTACGTACGGCGGACCGGCAGCTGCCAGCACACGTCGGGCTTGGTCTCCAGCGGCTCCTTGCCCTCCTTGAGGGCCAGGATGTGCAGGGAGCAGCCCATGCCGCCGGCGAACCCGGGGCGGTTCTGGAAGATGCAGGAGCCCTCCCAGCGCCGCGTCTGGCGTTCGCCGTCCTCGTCGACGCCGACCCAGCCGGTCTTGGTGCCGACGTCGTGGAACTGCCACAGCTCCGGTGTGAGCCGCGCCACGTGTCCGGCCACCCGCTTCTCGTCGTCCTCGTCGGAGAAGTGCGCGCCCAGCGTGCAGCAGCCGTCGTCGGCGCGGCCCGCCTGGATGCCCTGGCAGCCGCTGCCGAAGATGCAGGTCCACCTGGAGGTCAGCCAGGTCAGGTCGCAGCGGAAGACCTGCTCGTCGTCGGCGGGGTCGGGGAATTCGACCCAGGCCCGCGCGAAGTCGAGCCCCTTCTCGTCGGGCCCGTCCGGCCCGGTCGCTTCCGGCTGCCGCATCTCCTGCTTCGTCTTCTGCTGCTTCTTCGTGGCTTTGTCCGGCTTCGCCTTTTTCGTCTTTGGCACGTGCCCAGAGTAAGCCGCAGTAGCGTTCCCGTATGAGACTCGGAGTCCTCGACGTGGGGTCGAACACGGTGCATCTGCTGGTGGTCGACGCCCATCCCGGCGCCCGCCCGCTGCCGGCCCACTCGCACAAGGCGGAACTGCGGCTCGCCGAACTCCTCGACCGGGACGGCGCGATCGGCCCCGAGGGCGTCGACCGGCTCGTGGCGACGGTCGCCGACGCGCTCCAGGCCGCCGAGGACAAGGGCTGCGAGGACGTGCTGGCGTTCGCCACCTCCGCGGTGCGTGACGCGGGCAACGCCGACCAGGTGCTGGCCCGGGTGCGGGACGAGACCGGGGTCGCCCTCGCCGTCCTCAGCGGCGAGGAGGAGGCCCGGCTGACCTTCCTGGCCGCCCGCCGCTGGTTCGGCTGGTCCGCGGGGAAGCTGCTGGTCCTCGACATCGGCGGCGGTTCGCTGGAGGTCGGCTACGGGATGGACGAGGAGCCCGACGCCGCCGTCTCGCTGCCGTTCGGCGCCGGCCGGCTCACCGCCGCCTGGCTCCCCGGCGACCCGCCGGACCCCACGGACGTACGCGCGCTGCGCCGCCATGTCCGCGCCGGCATCGCCCGTACGGTCGGCGAGTTCACCCGGCTGGGGCCGCCCGACCACGTCGTGGGCACCTCCAAGACGTTCCGCCAGCTCGCCAGGATCACGGGCGCCGCGCGCTCCGCCGAGGGGCTGTACGTGCAGCGCGTCCTCACCCGCAAGGCCCTGGAGGAGTGGGTGCCGAAGCTGTCGTCGATGACCGTCGAGCAGCGGGGGAACCTGCCCGGCGTCACCGAGGGCCGTGCCGCGCAGCTGCTGGCGGGGGCGCTCGTCGCGGAGGGCGCGATGGACCTGTTCGGGGTCGAGGAGCTGGAGATCTGCCCCTGGGCGCTGCGCGAGGGAGTCATTCTCCGCCGCCTCGACCACCTGCCCGCGGAGCAGGCGGCCCTGGCCTGACCCCCGCAGCGGCCCCGGCCCGGCCCCGTGGGCGCCCTCATGGGCCTTCTCACTTTCAGCCGGGCTCCCTCGGACTCGCGTACCACTGCCCGTACCCTGTCCACGTGGCAGAACCAGTGGTGCGCATCCCGGATGCGAAGGTCGCCCTGTCGACGGCTTCCGTCTATCCGGAGTCGACGGCGACGGCCTTCGAGATCGCGGCACGCCTGGGCTACGACGGTGTCGAGGTCATGGTCTGGACCGACCCCGTCAGCCAGGACATCGAGGCGCTGCAGCGGCTGTCGGACTATCACCAGGTCCCGATCCTGGCCGTGCACGCGCCCTGTCTGCTGATCACCCAGCGGGTCTGGTCCACCGACCCGTGGGTGAAGCTCCAGCGGGCCAGAGCCGCGGCGGAGAAGCTCGGCGCGTCGACGGTGGTCGTCCACCCGCCGTTCCGGTGGCAGCGCAACTACGCCCGCGACTTCGTCTCCGGCATCTGGCGCATGGCGGACGAGACCGATGTGCGCTTCGCCGTGGAGAACATGTACCCGTGGCGCTACCGGGACCGCGAGATGCTCGCGTACGCCCCCGCCTGGGACGTCAGCAACGACGACTACCGGCACTTCACCGTGGACCTCTCGCACACCTCGACCGCACGCACCGACAGCCTGGCCATGGTGGACCGGATGGGCGACCGGCTCGCCCATGTCCACCTCGCCGACGGCAAGGGCTCGGGCAAGGACGAGCACCTGGTGCCCGGCCGGGGCGACCAGCCGTGCGCGGAACTGCTGGAGCGCCTGGCCCGTACGGGCTTCGACGGCCATGTGGTCATCGAGGTCAACACCCGCCGCGCCATGTCGTCGGCCGAACGCGAGGCCGATCTCGCGGAGGCGCTCGCCTTCACCCGGCTCCATCTGGCGTCGTCGGCGAAGTCGCCCCGCACGTGACCCCCGGCTCCGACGGCCCGCCCCCGCGGCGCAGGGGCCGCCCCTCCCGCACGGCGGGCGCCGCCGGCCCCGACGCCAGGACCCGGATCCTGGAGGCGGCCCGCAGCGAGTTCGCCGAGCGCGGCTACGACAAGACGTCCGTGCGGGGCATCGCCAGGGCCGCCGGTGTCGACGCCGCCCTGGTCCACCACTACTTCGGTACGAAGGACGAGGTCTTCGCCGCCGCCATCGAGCTCTCCTTCGAGCCCGCCCTCGTCCTCCCGCAGGTCCTCGGCGGTCCCGCGGAGGACATCGGGGAGCGGCTGGCCCGGTACTTCATCGGAGTGTGGGAGAACCCGGTGTCCCGGGCGCCGATGCTGGCGGTCCTCCGCTCCGCGCTCACGCACGAGGCGGCGGCGAAGGTGCTGCGCGGCTTCGTGCTGCGCCGTCTGCTGGAGCGGATCGCGGCGGAGCTGGACGTGCCCGACCCGACCTTCCGCGCCGAACTGGCGGCCTCGCACATGATCGGCATCGCGATGCTGCGTTATGTCATCCGGGCGGAGCCGCTCGCCTCCACCGACCCGGAGAAGATCGTCGCGATGGTGGCGCCCACGCTCCAGCGGTATCTCACCGACCGCTGAGCGAACACGGAGTTTTGCTTGTGTGACGGGTGTGCCGGTGATTTCACGACGATGTTGCGGATCGGTATCAGGCGCTGACCTGGCTGGATCCTGGTGGTTTGCTGTGCGGCATCGGTGAGCCACGGATGTGGATCGCGAACAACAACAGTGGGGGGCGCGCGACCATGGCGATGCGGAACACACAGAGAGCGGACCGGACGACGGAGGGAACCGGACCCGCCGTCCTGCCCCGCCGACGGCTGTTGCGGATGGCCGGTGCCGGGCTCGCGATCGCCCTGACCGGCGCGGTGACGACGGCGTGCGGCCCGGAGGAGGCGGACGCCTCCGGCGGACAGGACGGCTCCCCGACGCCCGGCGGGGGCGGCAAGGGCGGCGGCGACGCGTTCACGACGCCGCCGGCCGGCACCGCTCCGGGCGTGCTCTGGGAGCAGAGGACCGCCGTCGGCACCCTCGGCAACCACGAGGTGCTCGCCGTCGTGGGGGACGTGGTGCTGGTCGCCGGTGACCCGCTGGTGGGCCGCGACATCGCCACCGGCAAGGAGATCTGGTCGCTGAAGGACGCCGCCCAGCCCGGCGCGCGGCTGATCATGGGCGGGGACACGCTGTACCTGGCCAGCGCGACGTACGACGGCGATCTGATCGGTCTGGACCCTGCCACCGGCAAGGAGACCTGGCGCAGCCGCCTGAAGGGGACGTACGCCCAGCCGCGCCCCATCGGCGCCGACACCGAACGCGTGTACGTCATCGCGGGCATCCTGGAGAAGGACCTCAGCTCCCGGACCAATGTGATCGCCGCCATCGACATCCGTACGGGCAAGGCGGTCTGGAGCGAGAAGCGGGACACCGGGACCGACGAGTCCGGCCTCACCTCCGCGGTGCTCGACGGCCGTCTCGTCTACACGGATCACCGGAAGAACCTGACCGTCCGTGACGCCGCGACGGGGCGGCAGCTGTGGACCAAGAAGATCAGCCGGTCCAACTTCGACAGGATGGCCGTGCACAACGGGACGGTGACCATCGCCGACGGCCGGTACCTGCGGTGCTTCTCCCTGGAGGACGGCGCCGAGCGCTGGTCGCTGAAGACCGAGGAGTTCGACACGTTCAACGGGCCGACCGTCCTCGACGGGGTCCTGTACGCCTCCGACAGCGCCCGTGGGGTGTGGGCCGTCGACCCGGCCACCGGCAAGCAGCGGTGGCGCAGCTCCATCGAGCTCGGCGTCTCGGTCCCGCTCCAGTTCGCCAAGGTGGGGGACACCCTGTACGGCGGCACGGAGTTCAGCAAGAAGGGCGGCGTCCAGGCGTACGACGCGCAGAGCGGGAAGCTCCGCTGGACCTTCAACGACCACAAGGGCAGTGAGGTCGAGCAGTGGTACGTGGTCTCGGCCGGCAAGCGTCTGGCCGCGCTGCACGACGAACGTCTGCTGGCCCTACCGGCGGTGTGAGGCGCCCACCCGCTGAACATCGGGTCCCGCATTCCGGACACTGTGTCCAGATCCTGGCACGGAGGCGTACGCTCGGAGACAGTCTTTTCTGTCGAAGGAGCGAGAGACGATGCCCCAGCTGAGGTCCCGCACTGTCACCCACGGCCGCAACATGGCGGGCGCCCGCGCCCTTATGCGGGCGTCCGGCGTAGCCAGTGAGGACATCGGTAAGCCCATCATCGCGGTCGCCAACTCCTTCACCGAGTTCGTCCCGGGCCACACGCACCTCGCCCCCGTCGGCCGGATCGTCTCCGAGGCGATCAAGGCCGCGGGCGCTGTACCCCGCGAGTTCAACACCATCGCGGTGGACGACGGCATCGCCATGGGCCACGGCGGCATGCTCTACAGCCTGCCCTCCCGCGACCTCATCGCGGACAGCGTCGAGTACATGGTCGAGGCCCACTGCGCCGACGCCCTGATCTGCATCTCCAACTGCGACAAGATCACCCCCGGGATGCTGATGGCCGCCCTGCGCCTCAACATCCCCACGGTCTTCGTCTCCGGCGGCCCGATGGAGGCCGGCAAGACCACCCTCGTCGACGGCACGGTCCGCACCCTCGACCTCGTCGACGCGATCTCGGACGCCGTCAACGACAAGATCTCCGACGCGGACATCCTCCGTATCGAGGAGAACGCCTGCCCGACCTGCGGCAGCTGTTCCGGCATGTTCACCGCCAACTCGATGAACTGCCTCGCCGAGGCCATCGGCCTGGCGCTCCCGGGCAACGGCTCGGTCCTCGCCACCCACACCGCCCGCAAGGCGCTGTACGAGAACGCCGCGCGCACGGTCGTCGAGATCACCGAGCGCTACTACGGGGAGGACGACGACTCCGTCCTGCCCCGCAACATCGCCACCCGCGAGGCCTTCGAGAACGCCATGGCCCTCGACATCGCCATGGGCGGCTCCACCAACACGATCCTCCACCTGCTGGCCGCAGCCCAGGAGGCGGAGCTGGACTTCGGCCTCGCGGAGATGGACGAGATCTCCCGGCGGGTCCCCTGCCTCGCGAAGGTCGCGCCCAACGTGGCGCCCGGCGGGACGTACTACATGGAGGACGTGCACCGCGCGGGCGGTATCCCCGCCATCCTCGGCGAGCTGCACCGGGGAGGCCTGCTCAACGAGAACGTCCACAGCGTGCACGCGGCCTCCCTCGACGAATGGCTCAAGACGTGGGACGTGCGCGGGGGTTCGCCCTCCGCCGAGTCGCTCGACCTCTGGTACGCGGCTCCCGGGTGCAAGCGCTCGGCGACCGCCTTCTCGCAGTCGGAGCGCTGGGACAGCCTCGACACGGACGCGGCCGAGGGCTGCATCCACTCGGTCGAGCACGCCTACTCCAAGGACGGCGGACTCGCGGTCCTCAAGGGCAACCTGGCCGTCGACGGCTGCGTCGTGAAGACGGCCGGCGTCGACGAGTCGATCTGGACGTTCGAGGGTCCGGCCGTCGTCTGCGAGTCGCAGGAGGACGCCGTCGACAAGATCCTCCGCAAGGAGATCAAGGAGGGCGACGTCGTCGTCATCCGTTACGAGGGCCCCAAGGGCGGTCCCGGCATGCAGGAGATGCTCTACCCGACGTCGTTCCTGAAGGGCCGCGGCCTCGGCAAGAGCTGCGCACTCGTCACCGACGGCCGCTTCTCCGGCGGCACCTCGGGCCTGTCCATCGGCCACGCCTCCCCCGAGGCGGCGTCCGGCGGCACGATCGCCCTGGTCGAGGACGGCGACAGGATCGCGATCGACATCCCGAACCGCACGATCGAGCTCCTGGTGTCCGACGAGGAGCTGGCCACCCGGCGCGAGGCACTGAACGGCGTGTACGCCCCCAAGAACCGCGAGCGCAAGGTCTCCCAGGCACTGCGCGCCTACGCGGCGATGGCGACCAGCGCGGACAAGGGCGCGGTCCGCGACGTCTCCAAGCTCGGCTGACCCGGCGTTTTCCCGTACGGCCCCGTCCCTGGTCTCACCAGTGGGCGGGGTCGTCCGCGTCCACGGCGAAGACCGACCCGTCGGGCGCGGTGCCGATGACGCTCCGGCCCAGGACGACGGGGGAGGGCAGCGACGACGCGAGGCTGAGCTTCCCCTCCTTCAGCCGGGGACGCGTCTGGCCGAGCAGCGTTCCGTGCTCCGTGTCGACGGCGAGCAGCCGCCCGTCGGCGGCCGAGAAGTACAGCCGGCCGCCCGCTCCGACGACCGGGGCCGACGTCGTGCTGACCGCCGTCTCCAGCCGCCACCGCTCGGCCCGCGCGGCACCCGGACGGACGTCGACGGCCAGCAGCGTGCCGCCGCGCTCCAGGAGCAGGACGGTGTCCCCGGCCACCACGGTCTCCGGCCCGTTCATCCGGAAGGGCAGCGGGACGCGGGTCGCGCTCCGCAGCACGGGGTCGTAGCGCACGAGCCCGGTGGTCTGCGCCTTCTGGTTCATCGAGGTCAGCAGGAGCGCCCCGTCCGACGTGCCGACGGGGGTGAGCATCCCGTCCAGCCCGCGCTGCCAGGCCGTCCTCCCGGTGCTCGCCTCGACGGCCGTGACCAGGGTGGTCGTCCCCTGCGCCGAGCTCTCGAACGCGTACGCGAGGCCGGTCCCCGGTTCGTACAGCGCGAAGCCCGGGCTCATGTGTCCCGGGACGGTACGCCGCCACCGGGAGGCGCCGGTCGCCGCGTCGAGTGCCTGGAGCGTCCCGTCCCGGCGGACCGTCAGCAGGGTCTCGCCCGCAGGGAAGGGGGTGTCGAGGTACGCGGAGAGATCCTCGTGCCAGAGCTCCGCGCCGTCGCCGGGTGAGTACGCCCCGATCCGCTCGCCCGCCACGACGGTGTAGGCCACGTCCCCCGACACCGCGCCCGCGGGACTCGGGCCCTCAGAACCCTTCGACGAGGTGTCCCGGTGCGACCAGACCGTACGGCCGTCCGACGGATCCAGCCGGACCGTGCCGAAACCGGCGGAGACGCAGTAGAGCGCGGGACCCGTACCGGCGGCTCCCGGGGAGCAGGACGGCGTCGAGCCGCCCTGCGCCGACAGCGTCGTCCGCCACGGCACGAAGGCCGCCGCCGCGCTCTTCCTCTGCGCGGGCTCCGGATCCGGCGCCCCGGAGCCGTACCACTCCCCGGCCGCCCAGACGCTTCCGGCCAGCAGCACCACTGCCGCGGCGACGACCGCGAGCCGGCGGCGTGTGCGGCGGCCCCTCACCGCGCCGGGCCCGGACGGAAGCCCGTCCGCCGCCCGCACATGCGTGGTCCCCTCGTCCGCCACCACGTGCTCGGCGGCGACCGGCTTGCGCTGGACCGGAATGAAGGCGGCCGCCTCGTACGACGGAGGGTGCAGCGCGGCCATGATCTCGTCGGGGGTGGGGCGCTCCTCGGGGTCCTTGGCCAGGCAGCGCCCGACCAGGGGCGCGAGATCCGGCGGCACCCCGGCCAGGTCCGCCTCGTCGTGCACCACCTGGTAGGCCACGAGGTACGGGCTGTCCGAGTCGAAGGGCCCCCGCCCCGTCGCCGCGTGCACCAGCACCGCCCCGAGCGCGAACACGTCCGCCGCCGGACCGACCTCGCGGGGCCGCTGGAACTGCTCGGGAGCCATGTAGGGCGGTGAGCCGATCAGCTTGCCCGTCTCCGTGCGGAGATCACTGTCGTACGGCCGGGAGATCCCGAAGTCGATGACCTTGGGCCCGGAGTCGGGGAGCAGCACGTTGCTCGGCTTGAGATCCCGGTGGATCACACCGGCGCGGTGGATGTCGCGCAGCGCCTCGGCGAGCCCGGCCGTGAGCCTGCGCAGCTCGGCGGGGCTCATCGGCCCGTTCCGCTTCACCTGCGCGGCGAGCGTCGGGCCGGGGACGTACAGGGTGGCCATCCAGGGCAGCGCGGCCTCCGGGTCGGCGTCCACGACCGGTGCGGTGAACGCACCGCTGACCCGCCGGGCGGCCGCCACCTCCTGCCGGAAACGCGCCCTGAACTCCGGGTCTGCCGCGTGCTGGCGGTGCACCACCTTCACCGCGAGCTGCAGCCCGGAGGCCGACCGCGCCAGGTGTACGACACCCATGCCGCCCGCGCCGAGACATGCCTCCAGGCGGTACTGCCCGGCGTACTCAGGATGCTCCGCTTCCGGATATGACCCGGTCCCTCGCAGCGGCGGCATCGCCCACCCCCGTGTGTTCGTGCGCAAGCGCGACGCACGGAGCCTAGTCGATGGTGCGTGCGAGGAGCGTGGGGCTTGTTAGCCTGCGCGTCACACGCATCGCTTTCAACGGGGGAGGCCCGCATGGGTGTTGAAGAGAACGCCGTCGGCACGGTGACCACGGACGCGGCGGACGCCGCGGAGGAGGTGACGACGCTCGCCGCGGGCACCGTCGTCTACCCGATCGCTCCGGGCTACCGCGTCAACGTCCGCAGGGGTCCAGGCACGCAGTACGGGATCGTCCGGACGCTGCCGTACGGGATGAGCGTCCCGGTCTACTGCCAGAAGCCGGGTGAGCGGGTGACCGGCCCGTACGGCACGTCGAACATCTGGGACAACATCGCCAACGGACAGTTCGTGGCGGACGCCTATGTCCACACGGGCAGTGACGGGTACATCGCACCGCGCTGCGACTGACGGAAGCGGCAGGCGTCCGGGGATAATCGATTCCGTGAGCGAGAACAGCGAAGCCTCCGGAACGTCCCCGGCCGTGCCTGCGGGCTCCACCGCACCAGGGCCGCGGCCCGAGTCCCTCCGTCTCTTCGGTACGACCTGGGTCGACCACGACGGTGGGTACGGGCTGCGGCGCGTGGGCGCCACCGCCGGCTCGCTCGCCGCGGCCGTCGCCGCGTGCTTCGTCCTGCGCTTCGCCTACCAGGGCCTGGAGATCGCCGAGGTCGGCAGCCTCGTCGGGACGCTCGTCGTGCTGATGTTCGCGGTCTGCAGCGCCATCGCCTTCCGCAAGACGTGGGAGGGCTTCACGCGCCGCCCCGCCGACCCGGCCCACGAGGACAGGCTGCGCGGCCTCAAGTCGATCGGCTTCATCGGCTCACTGCTCGCCTACTTCGTCCGCTCGTTCGCCGAGGCCCCGGGGGAGAAGCTGCGGCGCACGGAGTACGAGACGGCGCTCGCCCAGTACGCGAAGCGCCGCTCCTCGCGGACGGGCAACCCGGCGGCCCGCAAGGCCAAGGGAAAGCGCTCCGGGCGCAAGTGAACCGCTCGGGGCGCAGCGAAGCGCTCCGGGCGTAGGCGACGCCTTCCCGGCGCAGGTAAAGCCCATACATTCCACGCCCGCGTGCGCCGGGGTGCATGCACGATGAACGCATGACCGCATCCGCGCCCCGCGCCCTTTCTTTCGACAGTGCCGCCGCCCAGTACGCCGCCGCGCGCCCCGGATACCCGCCCGCGCTCCTGGACACCGTCGAGGAGCTGGCCGGCCGCCCCCTGAGGGGAGCCCGTGCCGTCGACGTCGGAGCGGGGACAGGCATTGCCACCCGGCTGCTGCACGCCCGGGGCGCCCTGGTCACCGCCGTCGAGCCGGGCCCCGGTATGGCGGGGGAGCTGCACAGGTCGCTGCCGTCCGTCCCCGTGGTCCGGGGCGACGGCAACCGCCTCCCGCTGGCCACGGCGTCGGCCGATCTGATCACCTACGCCCAGTCCTGGCACTGGACCGACCCGGCCCTGGCCCTCCCCGAGGCGCGCCGCGTCCTGCGCCCCGGCGGCGCGCTGGCGCTCTGGTGGAACGTCTCCGACCACTCCGCCCGCTGGATCGAGGAGCAGGACACCCGGCTGCGCCGCCACCTCGGCGCGGGTGACAGCGCCCACGGCTCACCGACCGGCTCGCGGAACCTCGCACAGCTGTCCGGCGGCGAGTTCACCCACCGGCTGCTGTCGTGGTCCCGGACCGTGCCGGTCGACCTGCACCTCGCCAACCTCGCGACCCATTCGGCCTTCCTCATGCTCGGCGCGGCCGGCGCGGAGCCCACCCGCCGGTTCCTGGAGGAGGAGCGGGGGCACCTGGCCACCGTGTTCCCCGACGGCATGGTCGAGGAGCGTTACGTGGTCGAGCTCGCCATGCTGGTCGGCTGACGGCCCCACCGGCGGGTGTCGCGTCCCTTGACGTGGCACCTTCGGCAGGACCAATATTCATCACATGATGAATTCTCTGCGTACTACGAACGCGGGGGCCGTCCAGGCGCGTGCCCTCACCGTCGTACGAGGGGACCGCACCGTCCTGTGCGGCCTCGGCTTCACCGTCGAGCCGGGCAGGATCACCGGCCTTCTCGGCCCCTCCGGCTGCGGCAAGTCCACGCTCATGCGGGCCGTCGTCGGCACCCAGGCCAAGGTCACGGGAACGCTCGACGTCCTCGGCCGACCCGCGGGCCACCCGTCCCTGCGGGCCCGCGTCGGCTACGTCACCCAGGCCCCGTCGGTCTACTCGGACCTGACCGTGCGGCAGAACCTGGACTACTTCGCGGCCGTGCTCCGGCCTGGCCGCGCCCGCCGGGCCGACCGCGAGGAGGCCGTCACCCGCGCCATCGGCGACGTCGACCTCACCCGCCACGCCGACGCCCTCGCCGGCCGGCTCTCCGGCGGCCAGCTCAGCCGCGTCTCCCTCGCCGTCGCCCTGCTCGGCACCCCGGAACTCCTGGTGCTCGACGAGCCCACCGTCGGCCTCGACCCCGTCCTGCGCCGCGACCTGTGGGACCTCTTCCACAGCCTCGCCGCCGACCGGGGCACCACGATCCTCGTCTCCTCCCACGTCATGGACGAGGCCGAACGCTGCCACCGGCTGCTGCTCATGCGCGAGGGCGGGATCCTCGCCGACGACACCCCCGACGCCCTCCGCACCCGTACCGGCTCCGCCACCGTCGAGGAGGCCTTCCTCCACCTCGTGGACGAGGCCGCCGCCGACGAAGCCGCCGCCCGCCAGGAGACGACCCCATGAGCACCGACGCCCCCGCACTCTCCCCGGCCAGGACCCTCGCGACCGCCGGACGCGTCCTGCGCCAGCTCCGCCACGACCCCCGCACGATCGCGCTCCTGCTGATCGTCCCGGTCCTGATGATCACGCTGCTGCGCTACGTCTTCGACGCCTCCCCGGAGACCTTCGACGCCATCGGCGCCTCGCTGCTCGGCATCTTCCCGCTGATCACGATGTTCCTGGTGACCTCGATCGCCACCCTCCGCGAACGCACCTCGGGCACACTCGAACGCCTCCTCGCCATGCCGCTGGGCAAGGGCGACCTGATCGCCGGGTACGCGCTGGCCTTCGGCGCCGTCGCCGTGGCCCAGTCGCTCCTGGCCACGGCGATGTCCGTCTGGGCCCTCGGACTGGACGTCGTCGGCTCCCCCTGGCTGCTGCTCCTGGTCGCCCTGCTCGACGCCCTCCTCGGCACGGCGCTCGGCCTGTTCGTCTCGGCCTTCGCCGCCTCGGAGTTCCAGGCCGTCCAGTTCATGCCCGCCGTGATCTTCCCGCAGCTGCTGCTCTGCGGACTGTTCACCCCGCGCGACCGGATGCACCCCGTCCTCGAAGCCATCTCGAACGTCCTGCCGATGTCGTACGCCGTCGACGGGATGAACCAGGTCCTCCACCACACCGACGTCACCGCCGACTTCTACCGCGACATCCTGATCGTCGCCGGCAGCGCCCTGCTCGTCCTCTGCCTGGGCGCCGCCACCCTCCGCCGCCGCACCACCTGAGGGCGCGGTGCGAGGATGGGGCGACGATCAGCGCCGCGTACCGCGCACCGCCACCCGGAGGATGAACCGCATGACCCAGACAGTCGCAGTCCTCGGTACAGGAAAGATCGGCGAGGCCCTGCTCAGCGGCATGATCCGGGCCGGCTGGCGGGCCGGTGACCTGCTGGTGACCACCCGCCGCCCCGAGCGTGCCGAGAAGCTCCGCGCCCGCTACGGCGTCGAGGCCGTCACCAACGCCGAGGCCGCCAAGAGCGCCGACATCCTCATCCTGGCGGTCAAGCCCCAGGACATGGGCAGGCTCCTCGAGGAGCTGGCCCCGCACGTCACCGCCGACCGCCTCGTCATCAGCGCCGCCGCCGGCATCACCACCGGTTTCATCGAGGACAGCCTCGCGGCCGGCACCCCGGTCGTCCGCGTCATGCCGAACACCCCCGTCCTCGTCGACGAGGGCATGTCCGTCATCTCCGCGGGCAGCCACGCCACCGCCGAGCACCTCGGACACGCCGAGTCGATCTTCGGCGGCGTCGGCAAGACACTCCGGGTCCCCGAGTCCCAGCAGGACGCGGCCACCGCGCTCTCCGGCTCGGGACCCGCGTACTTCTACTTCCTCGTCGAGGCGATGACCGACGCCGGCATCCTGCTCGGCCTGCCCCGCGCCCAGGCCCACGACCTCATCGTCCAGGCCGCCATCGGCGCGGCGGTCATGCTCCGGGACAGCGGCGAACACCCGGTCAAGCTCCGCGAGGCCGTCACCAGCCCGGCCGGCACCACCATCAGCGCCATCCGCGAGCTCGAGAACCACGGCGTACGAGCGGCCCTCATTGCCGCACTGGAAGCCGCCCGGGACCGCAGCCGCGAGCTGGCGACGGGCAACGGCTGACCGGCGGGCCGCGGCTACTTCACCGCGGCCACCAACTCCTCACTGCGCACCACCCTCGCGAACCCACCGTCGTGCAGCGTCACGGCGGTGGCACGCGACAGCTCCTGCGCGCTCAGCTCCCAGCCCCACGGCCCCACCCCGTCGAAGGTGTACGTCGCGTCGAGCGGGAAGAACACCTCGTAGCCGAGATTGCCGCCCATACGGGCCGTCGTCTCCGCGCACATGTTGGTCTGGATCCCCGCCACCACGATCTGCCGGACCCCGGCCTCCCGCAGCCAGGCATCCAGATCGGGCGTCCCGTAGAAGGCGGAGTTCACCGACTTCGTCAGGAACAGCTCCGGCCCCCGGCCCTTTCCTCGCCGCTCCTCGACGTACTCCTTGAACGCGTTCCCCGGGTGCCCCTCCCGCAGGGGCGAATCAGGCTTGGGCGAGTCGTGCCGTACGAAGACGACGGGCCTGCCGCTCCCCTGCCAGGCGTCGATCAGCTCCGCGATGTTGCGATCGGCCTCCGGGTTGTCACGAGGCCCCCAGTACGCCTCCTCCTCGAACCCCTCCTGCACATCGACGACCACCAACGCTGCGTTCTCCGCGATCTCCATCTCCATACGCACCACTCTCCCCCCGGGAACGGCACGCTCCCAGAAGCGGGAAAGCCATCGACCGATGCTTTACTGCCACCATGAGCGCGCCACCGACCCGTCCCGGCCGCATCGCCCTGGTCGCCTTCCCCGGCGTCCGTGCCTTCGACGTCTCGGTCATCACGGAGGTCTGGGGGGTGGACCGCACCGACCGCGGCGTGCCCGCCTTCGAGCTACGGCGCGTGGCGAGCGACCCGGCCCCCGTCCAGCTCAGGGGCGGCCTGTCCCTCACGCCCGACCGCACCCTGGCGTGGCTCGCCCGCGCGGACCTGATCGTGGTCCCGGGGCTCGACGACCACCTGACGCCCGCACCCGAACCGGTGCTCGAAGCCCTGCGCCGCGCCCACACCAGGGGCACCCCACTCGCGGCGCTCTGCGGCGGGGCCTTCACGCTCGCCCAGGCCGGGCTCCTGGACGGCCGCAGGGCCGTCACCCACTGGAACCTCACCGAGCTGCTCAAGCAACGCCACCCCCGGGTGACCGTGATGAGGGACGCCCTCTTCCTGCACGAGGACAACATCTGGACCTCGGCCGGCACCGCGGCCGGGATCGACCTCTGTCTGCATCTGGTGCGCACGACACACGGAGCGGAGGCGGCGGCGACGATCGCGCGTTCGATGGTCACCGCTCCGTTCCGCACCGGGACCCAGGCGCAGTTCATCGAGCACCCCACGCCCCGCGCCGACCGCGAAGCGGACGCACTCGCGGAGGCCCGCGCCCATGCGATGGCCCATCTGGCGGAACCGCACACCGTGGCCGGGCTCGCGGCCCGGGCCGGCATGTCCGCCCGCACCTTCGCCCGCCGCTTCCAGGCCACCACCGGTACGACGCCGATGCGCTGGCTGATCACCCAGCGCATAGCCGCAGCCCAGAAGCTCCTGGAACGCACCGACCTGCAGGTCCCGGAGGTGGCCCGCCGGGCGGGCTTCGGCAGTGAGGTGACGATGCGCCAGCACTTCGCGACGCACCTGGCCACCAGCCCGCGCGACTACAGGCTGGCCTTCCACGACAGGGGCGCGCCGGGCGAGGGTTGACACGCCCTGCCCGTATCCGTAGTGTGCTCCGAGTTGTCCGACGTGAGCGCCGACCCCGGTCGGTCCCCGGACAGCCATTCCGCAGTAACCACTCGAAACGAGCGACATCTGTCGCGCGTATTCACGTGCACACGTGCGAAATGAGGAATCAGCGTTCGAAGGTGGCCCGATTAGCGTCGGGGCCGGGGATTCCGCTAAAGTCTCACTCGTCGGAACGGCCCAAGGGCCGGGATGGCAAACCCCGCTGACTGGGAATCAGGCCCGAAAGGATCTGATAGAGTCGGACTCGCCGGAAAGGGAAACGCGAAAGCGAAGAACTGGAAAGCACGGTGGTAAATTAACCACCAAGCAGGAACCCGCTTCGGCCGGGAATCGGACACGAAAGAGTCTGATAGAGTCGGAAACGCAAGAACGAAGGGAAGCGCCCGGAGGGGCCCGG